>JAWPMT010000005.1:0-722500 GCA_033344775.1 Cytophagales bacterium
CCGCTCTATATGCTAGTCAATTTCTGATAACGTTCCTCATCCCAATGATAGGCCGCGGTTTTAAGTGCCGATTTCCATTGTTTGATCTGCTCTGTTTCTTCGATACTGTTGACTAAAGATTCTATCTTACTGACTTCATATAAGCGCAAATTGGCCAGCGTCGGGGTAATCGATCGTATAATGGTCAATTCTTCCGGAGACAGATCTTCTTGTAGCGCTTCAGTAGCCATTTTATCTCTAGCCGTACCAATCTGGGAGGATCGGGCAATATCAAAATAAAAAGTTGCTCCTTCGCCGAGTTTGGATCGGACACCAATAATTCCTTCATGAGCAGTGATCACCATTTTACAAAAAGTAAGCCCTAACCCTGTCGATGAAGTATCCCCAAGCTTTTTAGGATCAGCTTGATGGAATTTCTCAAAAATTCTGTCCCGATCCTTTTCTGCAATTCCCTCCCCAGTGTCGGTCACTTCGATCACAATACGCTCATCCTGTTCTTTGGCACTAATGGTGATGGTACCTCCGTAAGGCGTGTATTTTGCGGCATTGGAAAATAAGTTTTGTAAGACCCGACCTAACAACTCCACATCCCCAAGAGCATGCATATTGGCCACTTGATTCACAAAACGAAGACTTTTGGATTTCAGAATCAGTTCGAATTGGTGTAGGGTTTCTTCTACCAGCCGATTCAGATCAATAGAGGTCTTATCTAGCTTCATACTGGTCTCTTCAAACTTCTGCACATCCAGCATGTTACTCACCATGTACAACATGCGTCTTCCGGACAGATTGATCTCCCTCAGGTCTTTGTCCTTCTTTTGATCGGACAGCCCCAGGATCAGGTGAAGCGGATTCTTCAAGTCATGTACCAGCATACCGGTGATCACTTCTTTGAATTTACCTAAGCGTTGCAGTTCCTCATTGGTCGATTTGAGCTCTTTTGTCTGTCGTTCAACTTCTGATTGTAACTTGGACCGTTGCGCCTTTAAGAAACTGACCCTCAGCCAAAAAACCGATAACAATACCGAAATCAATCCAAAGCCAACCAGAAACCGAAACCAAAAGGTCTCCCACCAGGGCGGCAGCACTTCTATGGTCAAATGACGTTCTTTCCCCCAAACACCATCGTGGTTTGCGGCTTTTACTTTGAACGTATAAATACCCGCATCGAGGTTGGTATAGGTCGCTTGTTTCAAGGAGCCGACATAATTCCATGCGGTTTCAAATCCTTCCAATTGATAAGCAAATTGATTCTTCTCGGCATGGGTAAAATGGATCGCAAGGTACTCAATGGTGAAAACCGATTGCCGATGATTCAGCATCATCTTATCCGAGTGATTGATATCTGATGTTATGGGTGCTTCTGGTCCAGGTTTAACCGTTCGATTGAAGAGTTTGAAATCTGTAAAATGAACCCTGGGTGCATGCTGATCCATAGTCACATGTTCCGGGTAAAAGTGATTGAATCCATTCAATCCACCCAGAAATAGTTCGCCCGTCGATGTTTTCAGGCTTGCATTGTTGAAAAACTCGCGTGACAGGATGCCATCCGATTCATCAAAGACCTCAAATATCCATTGTCCATTTTTATTCGACACTTTGGTTAATCCATTGCCTGTTGCTACCCAAAAATCACCCTGGTCATCCTCTGTGACACTTTTGATGTCATTATCTGACAATCCATCTTCCTTGAAGAATCGTTCAAATCCTTCATTTTCGGATTGTAGGATATTCAATCCGAATTTGGTCCCAACCCAAATTCGTTCTCGTGAATCGATCAGGATACTATTGACGTTGAGGCTGCTGAGACTTGTTGGATCCTCCGGATTATGTGTGAAATGGGTGACCCGAAACGTATCCGCAAACAGGATCACTTTGTCTAATCCCAAAACAGTTGCTACCCACAAGTTCCCATCGGAATCAATCTCCAGATCATACGTCAAATCCGAAGAAAGATAATTCGGATTGTAAGCCTCATATCCGATATGTGAAAAGGCACCCGAAGTTTTATCCAACCGACTCAATCCCTTACCCCAGGTCGTGCACCAAATACCACCCTCCTGATCTTCTCTGATCGCAAAAACATTATCGCTACCGATTGATTGGGGATCACTGTCATCATGTAAATAAGTCTGAAAATGCTGCTGCTTAGCTTCATATCGATTCAGCCCACCTCCCCAATTACCTACCCAAATATCCTCTTCCGAATCCTGATACATCGTAAGCACTTCATCACTTCCCAGACTGCCTCCGGATCGGGTCTTATCAAAGAAATCGAACTTCCCGGTTATGCTATCATAAACTGAAACACCACCCCCATCCGTGCCTATCCAAAGGCCTTTGGAAACTGGTAAAAAAGCGCTTACCGTCCCAAATTTCAATTGTTGAGTCTGTCCACGCTGCGGGGTGACTTGTTCAAATTTTGAATAATTCTCATCATGCACGAATACGCCTTGATTGTTGGTTCCCAACCAAATACGCCCCGAACGATCTTCGAACACCTCCCATACCGAATTGCTCTTTAAACTGCCTTCATCCAGTCCTTTGTAATAGGCATAAAATTGGTTAAGTCCGGGTTGATACAATTGTAGACCTCCGATTTCCGTCCCCACCCATAACAGACCTTGCGAATCCGGGAGTATGTCAAAAATCCGATTGCTATTACCTTCTTCTGTGGCTCCAGCTAAATGAAATTGATCCATAATCTCTCCGGTAATGGACAGCTGAAACAGGCCTTTTGATCGAGTCCCAACCCAGATAGATTGTCCTAATTGCGAAATGGCTGTCACTTCTACTTCATCTAGAATCACCTGCTGTTGCTGATGGTCTGTTTTGATTAATTGATGATTGGTACCAATCCATAAATGATCCTGTTTATCAAAAAACAGGTCATTGATCTGCATTTCATTGAGCCGGGCATAATGGTCTCCCGGGCGGATCAGGTGCTGAAAAGAGTTGTTTGTCTGGTACAAACCATGCAAAGTCCCAATCCATATGGCACCTTGTTGGTCCTCCTCAAGTGTAAGGGCATCTATTTCCAATACCGGATCATCAAAACGATCGACCACCCGAAAATGGTTGGTGGCATGATCATACCACATCAGATCTTGATAGGTAGCAATCCAAAGCCGTCCTTGTCGATCGATCATCAGGTCATTGATCCTATTATCAGTGAGCGACGTGGTATCAGATTGTGATGCTTCGAAAATTGAAAACTCCAGCCCATCGAAGCGGTTGAGCCCAGCAGCTGTACCTATCCATACAAATCCGGAGGTATCCTGAACAATGGAGCTTATGTTGGTGATAGAGAACTTTTCGAAATAATGCTTGAAGTATAGATCAGGGGGACTGGACTGACTCCATCCGCCGAAAAGGATCGTCAACCACAACAAGACAAAACCGACGAAACGTTTTGGTTGTGACACGCATCAAAGCTAGTTCTGAAATCTAATAATCCGAAATAGTAGAGAAATGTCTGACCGATCCTACAATAAAAAACCCTGGCGTGAACCAGGGATCAAATTCCTGACGGGAATTTATGTTAAAAAAATATGGGTCCATCTTCCGAGCTGGTGAAAGACAAATTCTTTTTTTGGGAGCATCATCAATCTAAGCCAACTACAAGAGCGTCGGAAAACCACTAATTCCGACGCTCTGTAGCAAATAAGGTCATCATCCTGCACTTCGACAACCTTACTATGAACCATTGGTTAGCACGTCAAACCCTTCTGGTTTTTGGTACTAAAACGTCTTCGCCTTTGACGTTTTTATTTGAATTCAAAAGTAGAGTGGCAACCTATTCTTTGGAATACCCGAAGGGCGCCAAATGGGCGGCACAATTGCCCGGAGTGGGTGACAATTGGTAGAACACCGACCGTTATAGACTCAAAAACGGGATTTCTTACAGGACAGTCTACCGGAAAGTGCCTTTTATGGGTAGGTCAAGTCTCCCATTCTCCATTCATGTTTTTTTGATTGCGCAACCTTCGGAGAATCACTACTTTCGACGCTTTAGGTATCAAATCGACTCAAAAATCCGAATCTGCTTTTATGAAAATCTCACGTCTTTTAATTCTGGTCCTATCGTTTATGTACTTTGGCCAAATACACGCTCAGGACGATCCCCTCTGGATGAGGTATCCGGCCATATCGCCGGATGGCAATCACATCTTGTTTAATTATAAGGGGGACATCTTCAAAGTACCTACTTCCGGAGGTACAGCAATTCCTCTGACCATTAGCGAAAGTTACGAGTACTCCGCTGTTTGGAGTCATGATGGACAGCAGATCGCATTTGCTTCTGACCGTTATGGCAATTTTGATGTTTTTGTGATGCCTTCATCCGGAGGTGAAGCGCAACGATTGACCTATCATTCTACTGCCGAAAAGCCCAGTGACTTCAGTACAGATGATCAAAATGTGATCTTCTCAGCCGTTCGACAAGATCTACATTCGAATGTTCAATTCCCTTCAGGGGTCATGGCCGAGTTGTACAGTGTACCAGTATCAGGCGGAAGGGTTAGTCAGGTATTTACTTCGCCAGGACATGATGCCACTTACAGCCCAAATGGTGAATTGATCATTTATCATGACCGCAAGGGATATGAAAATGACTGGCGCAAGCACCATACCTCTTCAGTCACTCGAGATGTTTGGGTGTACAACACTACGACGAACCAGCATCAGCAGCTTTCTTCATGGGAAGGAGAAAACAGAAATCCTATATTCGATGGCAATAACAATGACTACTATTATCTTTCAGAACAAAGTGGTTCCTTCAATATTCACAAAAGCGGCATCAACATTGCAGGTAATAACACGCAGATCACCTCTTTTGATAAACATCCGGTCCGATTTCTGACCCGAGCCCAGAATGGCACTTTGTGCTTCAGTTTCCATGGCGAGATCTACACCATGACACCTGGGAGTCAAGCAACCAAAGTCGACATCTCTTTCGGATTTGATGGGCGTCAAAATCTTGATAAAACGGTAAAAGTGAATCGGAGATTTACAGAATCCAGCCTTTCCCCCAACGGCAAGGAATTCGCGTACATTTTTCGAGGTGAGGTCTTTGTGAGCAGTATTGATCACGGTACTACTAAAAGGATCACCAACACTCCCTACCAGGAAAGAAGTGTCGGTTTCAGTCCTGATGGGAAATCCCTGGTTTACGCTGCGGAGGTCAATGACAGCTGGAATATTTACACTACTTCTATCAAACGAAGCGATGAATCGTACTTCTTCAATTCTACCCTGCTCGAAGTAGCAACCATCATTGCCACAGACGCAGAAGAATTCCAACCGTCCTATTCCCCGGATGGCAAAGAGATCGCATACCTGGAAAATCGCACAGCGGTCAAAGTGATTAACCTTAACACCAAAGCTACCCGGACCATTCTTTCAGGAGACCACAACTACTCCTACTCCGATGGCGACATGTGGTACCAATGGTCTCCGGACAGTAAATGGTTTTTGGTACAATATGGACCGAAAGAACGGATGTTTTGGCCAGAAGTCGGATTGATTGAAGCCTCCGGAAATGGAAATCTCAGGAACCTGACACAAAGTGGTTACCGGGATTTTGTTCCTAAATGGGCGAAAGATGGGGAAATGGCCATTTGGATGTCTACCCGACAGGGAAATCGTACTGAAAATGGCTTTATCAGTCAAGGCGACGTTTTCGGGATGTTCCTAACTCAACAAGGCTGGGATGAGTTCCGATTATCGAAAGAAGATTTTGAATTATTGAAAGACCAAAAGGATTCAGACGAAAAGAGTGATGATGCTGATGACGATTCGGATAAATCCAAAAAGAAAAACAAGTCTAAAAAAGATAGCGACGAGGACAAAGCCGATGAGCCATTGTTGACCTTCGATTGGGAAGGTATGGCAGACCGCAAAGCCAAGTTGACCGTCCACACATCCAGCGCTTCCGATTTTCTACTTTCAAAGGAAGGGGACAAACTCTTCTATGTTACCCGATTCGAAGGCAGAAGTGATATCTGGTCCACTGATTTACGTTCCAAAGAGACCAAGAAATTTGCAAAGATTGGTGCCAATCGGATCAGTATGGAATTATCGAAAAAAGGTGATTTCTTACTTGTTCTGGCAGATGGTTCTCCGAAAAAAGTAGACACCAAAAGCGGAAAAGTGACCGGTATCAGTACGAAAGGTGAAATGATCCTGAAACAAGACGAAGAACACGCCTACATTTTCGAGCATGCCTGGCGACAAGTACGAGAGAAGTTCTACGTCGTTGACCTTCAAGGTGTGGACTGGGAATTTTACAAGGAAGCTTACGCGCCTTTCCTTCCCTACATCAACAACAATTATGACTTTGCTGAAATGTTGAGTGAAATGCTAGGCGAACTCAACGCGTCTCATACAGGCAGCGGCTACGTAGCGTTTGATCCTGATGGAGATCAGACAGCTTCTTTAGGACTTTTATATGATTACGCCCATCAAGGCAATGGCCTTCGGGTGGCTGAAGTATTGAAAGGTGGACCTTTAAATACAGCTAAATCCAAGGTGAAGCCTGGTCATGTCATCGAAGGCATCGATGGCACATCCATTACCCCTGCCATGGATTTCTATCAGCTGCTGAATCGAAAAGCGGGAGATAATGTGTTGCTATCCATTCTGGATCCCACTAATGGAACACGCTGGGAAGAGGTGGTAAAACCCACTTCTTTAGGTGCAGAAAACCAATTGCTGTATAAACGATGGGTCGACACCCGTCGTGCAGAAACCCTGCGATTGTCTGATGGAAAACTAGGCTATGTACACGTACGCAGCATGAATGACCCCAGCATGCGGGTGGTCTTTGAGGATGCACTCGGCAAACACATTTCTGCTGAAGCATTGATCGTTGATACACGATTCAATGGGGGCGGAAACCTACACGATGTACTATCTGACTTTCTTGTTGGTAAAAAATACATGGACATCATTCCACACGGACAAAACATTGGCTATCAACCATGGAACCGATGGATCAAGCCCTCTATCGTATTAATGGGTGAAAGTAACTATTCAGATGCTCACCTGTTCCCAGTAGCTTACAAAATCAAAAACGGTGGTCAAACCCTTGGAATGCCTGTACCCGGAACAGGAACCTTCGTTTGGTGGGAGACACAAATTGACCCGAGTCTCTATTTCGGGATTCCAATGGGTGGCTGGAGACCCCTTGGTCAGCCCTTTTTGGAAAACAACCAAATGGAACCAGACATCCGTGTACCTAACGAGCCTGGTCAAATGGCCATTGGTCGCGACCAACAGTTAGAAGAAGCGGTGAAGGTGCTGTTGGGTAATTAAGAATAGCGCAGCAAAGGCATTTTAAATGCCCAAAACATTTCGGCCGCCCGCCTAGCCGGACGAGGCAGGCGTTGCAAAAGTGCGGCCGATCTTTTTTCTATTGGGGTAACTTTGTCCTACCATAGAAAACATGAAACAACATTTTTTCCTTTGCATGCTGACCATCTACTTGTGTCAGTGTTGCTCACCTACCAACGATCAGCGCTCTTTCCTGACCGAAAAAATACCGGCAGACAACCCTTTGACATTCAAAGCAGATCTGATCCCCGATGGGAAACTCATTCATAAAGGATCTTTCAGTCCTGATTTGACCGAGTACTATTACACCGTATCGGACAAAAGCTACAAGCGCTTTGATACTTATGTGATCCGAAAACAGGAAGAACGATGGTCAGACCCCAAAACAGCCTTTTTCAATAGTGACTACAGTGAGCACGGCTTGAGCTTTTCACCCGATGGAAATACCATTTACTTCAGTTCAACACGACCGGTTGAATCATACATTCCTGATACCTGGCACCTTTGGAAATCGGTCAATAAAGGAGGACAATGGAGCAAGCCTGCGTATATCGACATTCCTAATTTGAGAGATAAGTTAATCTCCCATCCTACCATCAGTAACCAGGGCACCTTGTATTTCCATGCCAGTAACCTTGACTATTCTGAAATGGACCTTTATCAATGTAAACTGGTAGACGGAAACTTCGGAACTGCCCAAAAAGTAGTCCTTGATATTGAAGCTCCTTACGGAAAATGCACCCCCTATATTGCCGCTGATGAATCCTTTCTTCTTTTCGCCACTGTTGGCGATCAATTGGACCTTCAAATCAGTTACAATGACGGTCAGGGTAACTGGTCAATTCCAAAAAAACTCAATGAGGAGATCAATCACTCAGGACAAGGAAATCCTTATGTCACACCTGATCATCAGTTCCTCTTCTTTACTACGGGTACCAATTCTGAAAAGTGGCAAGTGAAATGGGTCAATTTTTTGGATGAAACAACCCCAAAATAGGTATCGAAAAAGCTGGGTTTTCTGGTTATTAATTTAACCTTCTGGCTGGTAAGCATATTCACAACTTTCTGTCCTTTGATTCCGATCAAAATCAATTCGGGATACTTCCTCTTCTCAACTACTACATTTTTTTCATCCGCCATACCCCTCGCCTTCTAAAAAGGAGCCAGCCCCCTCTGAAATATAACTAACAGATAATCAAATACTTAGATACATCAAGAATCTAAACATTCTACCATTATATAAATATATATTTATGTTTCTTATAAAATAATAGAATCCTATTAATACATCAATCAATCTACTTTCGCGTGAACTCAAACAAAAAAATATGGAAACGCTTCAAGTAGAAAACCCAACCAACATCGATGTTTTACAAGAGAATGTGCTTAATCAGAAGCATGCTGATGAGCTAACGTTGATCATGAAAACTGAAAACGTTCAGGAAAGTCTCATGTCTGAAACTTCGAAACAAGAAAAACGAGCAGGTGCTCCTTCACTTGAGACACTTTTTGAGCAAACTGCTCAACGAAAAGGTGAAGCAGCTAACATGAAAAAGAGCTGGGTTTCAGATAGTGCCATGGAAGTTGAAGGCCTCTCCAATAATACACTTCACAGCTTTGTTTTAGAAGCAGAAAAACTGGGCAAGAAAATTACTTATACCCGAACGCTTCAAGTAAAAATCTCTGACTAATACACTTCGGAAAACACATTCTGCATAAGAGATGCTAAACCCTGTTTATCCTTATATTCCTCTTGTTGCTGCCTACACGTTGTTGGCTTTCGCCTACCTGGTGACCAGCAAAAGCGCCAAAGGCAACAGCAACCTGGGGTCTACAGCAACCATGGTAGGACTGCTCGGAATCATTAGTTCCGTATCCAGTCTTATCATCGTGTTGAACGTTGGGACAATACATACACCATTATTAGGAATTGATGGTCTCGGATTCTCTCTGCGATTGGATACCCTGAGCACCTCGATGCTCACCATGATCGCTATTTTGGGGTTCACGATCCTCAAATTCAGCAATCATTACATGGATGGTGATCCGCGAAAAGGTGTCTTTTTCAGAAGGTTGGCCATTACAATTGCTTCTGTCCAGCTATTGGTACTTTCAGGTAATATCTTCCAGTTATTCACCTTCTGGGTGATCACCAGTATCTGCTTGCATTACCTGCTCAAGTTCTACAAAGACCGGCCTCAAGCCATCAGCGCAGCTCGGAAAAAATTCATTGTAGCAAGAGTCGGTGACCTTAGTTTGCTGATTGCCGGACTGCTGATCTACCTGGAAATAGGATCCGGTGAATTGGCGGAGATCTTCGAGGGTATTCAGGCCGTGAGTGCATTGACAACCCCATTAGTCGCGGCAACCGTATTATTGGTGATCGCAGCTATCCTCAAATCGGCGCAGTTCCCCACACATGGCTGGTTGATCGAGGTAGTAGAAACGCCTACTCCAGTATCGGCTTTGTTACATGCGGGACTGTTGAATGCTGGCCCTTTTCTGATGGTCAGAATGGGCTTCTTAATGATTGAATCTACAACAGCTTCTATCCTACTTATTGTAATCGGTGGGTTTACGGCCTTATTCGCCTCAGTAGTTTACATGACTCAATCTTCGGTAAAGACGGCTTTGGGATATTCCAGTGTGGCTCACATGGGATTTTCCTTGCTGATCTGTGGTTTTGGCGTCCATACGGCAGCCATTCTGCATGTGGTAGCGCATTCATTTTATAAAGCGCACGCTTTCCTTTCTTCAGGAAGTGTGATCGATCTCGTACGTGCAAGAAGAATTGCCGCACCCAAAAGAAACGGTTCTTTCGTCAGAATCACTTTTGGCATTGCCTTCGCCTTAGGAATCTATACACTGGCTTGCTTCCTCTGGGGTGTAAATCCCAATGAAGATTTCGGGTTGATGGTCACCGGGGCCATCATTGTCATGGGGATCAGTCAGGTATTTGTTGCGCTGACTGATACAAAAAGCACCATCAACACCCTTTTGGCATCCGCAGGAATCGCTTCGTTCGTGGCTGCTTCTTTCTTCACACTAGAACACGGAGCCAGTGTACTATTGTCTGATCAGCTGCCCTTATATTTCGAGCCAGGTATAGCTGTTCGCACAGCGGCTGTCATTGTTATAGGTACCTATGCAACAGTCGTTTTCCTTCAACTGATTGCACCTACAATGAATCGCAGCTCACTGGGTTATCGACTGGGAGTACACATTAGAAACGGTCTTTATGTCAATGTCATCTTTGATCGCATGATCGGCTCTTTGAAAAACGAAAAATTCAAATGGGTAAACCTGAAAATTCAGGAAGATCAGGATCATTTAAAAGATTATTCTCAAGAAGAGTATTCAGAGGCTAACGCCGCCACCAACTAATCATTCATCAATCACATGTTATCAGTTCAAACCGAGCCAAATATTTCACAGGTTCGTAAATCCTTGCGCCCTACGGTGAATAAAATGGCCCCTTTGTGGTCACTGGAAAATTTCGTTGCTGTCAATCCCTATCTGGGTATGGCAGAGATGAATTTTGCAAACGCGATGGACTTTCTCAATAAGAGCAGTCATGTAAACGCTACGCTGCCGATCCAATTTTACCTCAAGGCACTTGATTCAGGGGAAATGCGGAAAGAAGATGTCGCCGAAGCACTCAAAGAAAACCGGTTTGGCATTTTTGAAAATGCGGATGAATTCATTGAAAGTGTTCGCGATGGCGCAGCAAACACACCTGACTACCAGGTGCATACCTTGGTAGATGTGGCCAGTGAGATCAATGGTAAGAAATGGCGTCGCTTCATGATCGACCGTATCTCTTTTTGGGCAGGGGCATATTTTGATGATCAGCAAGCAACGTGGAATACGGCAAGCCGGGAAACCTCTCTGTTTGCAGCCTGGAAACAGGAAGCCGAAATTGATTTCAGTACAGAGGCCATGGGCTTGAAAGGATTTCGTCAATTCATCAAGAACCTGCCAACTGATCATCTAAAAGCCGCTACGCGGGCACTTCAACAACTGGAGATACCCGATTCGATGCTGGATTATTACCTGCATGGATTAATGATGAAGATGAATGGCTGGGCAGGGTTTGCCGCAAGAATTGATTGGGATGCAGCGCTCCAGGGCAGTGAAAGCCATGCAGTAGAAGAGTTTTTAGCTATTCTTCTCGTATGGGAGATGGCATTGAAGGAACTGCTGCCTTATCCGCACCTAAATGCCTCCTGGATTCTTGCCAAGGAGGAAGCAAAGGCTCGCTTACAATCGGATGAGATCAGTGATTCGATGGCCCGCCAGGTGTTGTTGCAAAAAGCATTTGATCATGCCAATCAACGGAAGATCATCCAAAAAATCAACAACCAGAAAGCTCCCATCAACCTAAGGAGAGACATCAAAGTTCAGGCAGCATTTTGCATTGATGTACGCTCGGAATTGTACCGAAGAAACCTGGAAGTAGCGGATGATGCTATTGAAACGATTGGTTTTGCAGGATTCTTTGGATTTCCGATTGAATATGTTCCGCTGGCGCATGATCATGGGATCAATCAATGTCCTGTATTACTAAATACTTCACATACGGTTAAAGAGCAATTGGACAACCCTGATAAGGAAAAAGCGGCCATCAAACAGCGCACTTTCAGTGCGCAGATTCGGAAAGCCTGGAAAGCCTTTAAATCCGGTGCTGTCAGTTGCTTCGGATTTGTCAGCCCATTAGGCCTCTATTTCTTGCCCAAATTACTCACTGATTCTTTTGGTCTTACCCGCCCACAACCGTACCCTGATCACGTAGGCTTGTCTACGAATGCAATCAACGGGAAAAAAGTAAACCTGAGCGGAATGTCCGACAGTGCAACCGGGATTCCATTGGAGGATCGGGTGAACATGGCACATTCAGCCCTGAAGGCCATGTCACTAACGGAGGGCTTCGCTCCAATTGTCATGATCGTCGGCCATGGTTCTTCTACGGTAAACAATCCTCATGGTACCGGACTGGATTGCGGCGCCTGTGGAGGTCATACGGGTGAAGCAAATGCGCGAGTAGCTACAGCTGTGCTTAACGATTCGGAAGTTCGTTCCGCTCTTAAGTCAAGAGGTGTGGAAATTCCCGAGAACACCCAGTTCTTCCCTGCCTTACATGACACCACGACGGACGAAGTGAACCTGTTGTTCCCTTCTGAGGAAATACCAGCATCGCATACCAAAGAGATTGCTGATCTGCGCTTGTCATTGAAAGTAGCCAGCGAGTCTGCACGAAAAGAACGCGCGGCCCGAATGAATATCACGAGTGGTGACGTTAGTAAGCAAATCATTCAACGAAGTAAAGATTGGTCACAGGTAAGACCAGAATGGGGCCTTGCTGGTTGTTCTTCCTTCATCGTAGCTCCGAGAGCACGAACAGCACAACTCAACTTCGGCGGAAAAGCGTTCATGCACAATTACGCCTGGCGCAAAGACGAAGGCTTTGGTATCCTGGAAGTGATCATGACCGCTCCAATGGTGGTCACGAGTTGGATCAATTTGCAGTACTATGCTTCAACGGTCGATAACAAGAAGTTTGGCGCCGGTAACAAGACACTGCACAATGTGGTCGGCGGACTTGGTGTTCTGGAAGGTTCAGCTGGCGATCTGAGAACAGGACTCCCGATGCAGTCCGTTCATGATGGAGAAAAATACCAGCACGAACCGCAAAGGCTGAATGTAATCATAGAAGCACCGATTGATGAAATGAGTAAGATCCTGGCGAAGCACGATTCTATCAGAAACCTGGTAGACAACCAGTGGATCTATCTCTTTGCCATCAACGATACGGGCAAGGTGACTTACCGATACATCGGGGACCTGGAATGGGAACTAATCGCATAAACAACAGATAATCTGCATACTATATACGATGGCCCCGGTAAATATTGCCGGGGCCTTTTTTTGATCAATGGTTTAAAGGATCTACTGCCTTTGCAGGTGTTGTCACCTGCAAATTCCTATTGGAGATAACCCCAATAGGGACTGATTCTATTTATCCAAACTTTCCAATCAGACCTCTACCCTACTTCCTGAGCGAAGTATTCGCGGGGTGAGGTGCCCATGATTTTCTTGAATGATTTATTAAAGGTGGTTTTTGAATTGAATCCTGCTTCCTGCGCGATCCCAAAAAATGTCAGGTGGTTTGCTCGTTCGGATTTTGCGATTTCTATGAACTCCCTGATTCGGAAATAATTTACGTACTCAAAGAAATTCATGCCGATCTTCTCATTGAGTAATCGCGCAATTTCGGGCTTATTCACACCCAACATTTCCGCCAGGTCGGCTTTCATCAGTCCACGATTGAGGTAAGGCTTCTTTTCTTTCATCAAGTGGTCCAGTCGTTGCTCCAATTGATCAAGTTCATTCGCAGTTAATTTCGATTGCGCATATTTAGTAGTAGACATGTGTTCCACTACTTTGAAAAGCGTTGGTTCCTTGATCGTGTAGTAAGCGATGAATAATATCAAGAACCCCAACGTCAACCAGATGAATGGACGCGCAGTTCGTTCCAACCAGCTTTCACCGACGATGCCAATGATATAGATACAAAGCCAACACAACAGACAAATGCCTACTGCAATTAAAAATCGCTGAAAGAAACCCGTCTGTATAGAAAAGCTGGCTTCTTCATTCAGTCGCTTTCTTCGAGCCAGGAACAGTTTACAGGCAGCCAACCAATAAGAAAAATTGACAATCAATCCTGTGCCCATGAAGAGTACCACCGCTTTGAATAGCTCGCCACTCTCCAGACGAGCTAACACTAATTCCTGGGGAGCAAATACAAAGTAGACCGAAACTACGATGGCATAGATCACTCCGGGAATGTAATGAACCAGATCCTTTGCTGAATAGGAATGAGCCCTGGATAGGGACGATTTGGTGAATAGATAAACAGTGGCTCCAAAAAGAAACGTCGCATATTCCGAGAGCCCATATAGCCTTTGGAATCCTTCAATAGTATACATGAGCACGCGCCCTGATAGTCCCAACAACATGACACAAATCAGAACGATCAGGTACCGATTGACGGATTTTCGTACTTTTCTGGAAAAGGTGAATATGGTCAGCAGAAACAAGCTTTGAAAGAAAGCGAAATAAACCAGATTAGGAAGCAACTGCATAAAATCAGAAGAGGCGAAAGTAACGATTATTGAAGGACAAACTGGTTCACATGTAAGACTCCCTTATGATCCATAGCTACGTTCTTCGCATGGAATTGTTCGAATGCTTCGCGGCTTTCCCATTCGGTAATGGTGAATAAATCCGGGTTGTAATGATAACCAAAGGGAGAGATACCTGATTTCATTTCCAGGACAACCGCGCCTTGATGATTAGAGACTTCTTTTGCCCATGCTTGTGCAAAGAACTTGAATGGTTTTGATTCTTTCTCCCAATGGGCAGTGGCCACATAAAACTTCTCTGGATCAAAGGTCACTTCCTGATCCTGCTCGACATTCCAATAAGTTAGGTGGAAGGTTGGCCATATCTCTCGGCGCATTTCATGAAAAGGCGGATATTTCGCTTCTATGTCTTTGACAAATTTCACCCGGTCTTCATGTACTTTCCAGGTCGCGAGGATAAGCACTTCCGGCCAATAGTTGCCTTGTGTCGGTGGTTCCTTAATCCCTGAAGAATACTGTGGTGTGTAGCCGTATTGTTGTGCTACGGAAACTGCTGCTGCAAAATATTCATTTCTCTTCTCCTTAGCATCCGGATTGGTGGTGAGGAGGAGTAAATCGAGCGCCTGTCCTTTTTTCAACGACAGTGTTTTCGGCTGAGAGTAGCCTAATTGAATCATCAAAAGAACGATGATGCTTACCAGTAAATGACGAAAATACATGTTTGATAATTTTAGTTTCGTCAATGTTACGCGTGTCCAGGTCTGCCGTTGAGTAAAAGGGGGTGGCATAGGTACGTATACGGTAAACGTACCAGAAATACCCAAAAACAAGCTAGCCCCAGTTCAAAAACTGGGGCTTTACACACCTTGTCACAATGGACATACCTGCCCATAAATGCTAACCTATTTATTCACGTAGGAGAGCAAGTTGTCCAAAGAAGCAGACAGGTAATCATTTACGGCCGACTTTACGGCTCCGCAGTATGCCGTAGCCTCAACTTCGATGGGATAAGTTTTTTCCATAAAGGCATCCGATACATTAAAAACTTTAAGGGCACCATAGCTTGACCCCCAATTATCCGTTTGTGCACTTTCAGCCGCTTTATATTTCTTTTCTTCTATGATACCGGGGATGTCCACATCTTTTTTCAAATGCATGTTGGTATATGCCAAAGGCTTGATCTTCTTTTCAGCGAAGTAAAAGGTAGCCTTGGTTTGTGCGGCATCCAGACTAAATGCGCCAGCCGATCCCATGCTCTCATTCTCTATTCTCAAATTAGGCTTAACGACTATCTTAGCTACCCCTCCTACGGCTTTGCTTAAATTCTTGCTTAAACCTGATTCTGCATCTTCTACAAATGGAACTACTACAGTGACCGTAGAAACAATGGCACCATCCAGTTCTGAAGAAAGCCGGTAACCGTTGAACCGGTTCTTCTCTTTTCCTTTTCCAGTGGTTCGTTTGATCATGTATTCAAACCCCGTGGGAACTGCCGATACTAAACCAGCAAATTGGGCCTCATTCAGTGTACCTCCGGCTTTTCTTTCATACCCTTCAAATTCCTCCGACTGCTGTGCATCATCAATAGAAATCATTTCGTACCCTTCTGCACGAAGCTGCTCCAGAAATTCCTGATAGATTTCATCCGTCAATCCCTGAATGTCTGACGATTCCAGCCCTTTTAAGGCCATATTTAAACCAGCCACGGCATCACCCCGATAACCTCCACCAAACTCCCGACCACCTTTAGCTACTTCCTGCTGACTAAACAGCATCTGATAAATGACACGGAAGGAAGCTATGTACATCTTTTTGGGAGCATCTTTAAACTTCTTTTGGCCGTATCCTGACACATCTTTGAGCTCAACCTGTCCTACACATATCAGTGTGCTGAACAGAAAAAATAAAGTGATTACATTTTTCATTTTCGTGAATTTTTCTTCAAAGCTAGAAGCAGATCAGGCCTCTGTAAATCCCAAAATTTCAGCAAATAACCGTGCGTAGAATTACGTAATTCACAAAAAAATATACTCAAAAAGTGGGCTGATTGACTTAATTAAGTGCTTTCTATTAAAAGCATTAATCATTAACTTTCCTAAAACCTTTCCGCCGCCACATGTTTTTTAAGTGTTTTACAACCTTGATCCTTGTCATTCCTATCTTTTCTTGTCTGGGTCAAAATCTGAAGTTCATCCGTGAATTAGAACAACAACTGGATACCACTTCGACCAAGGATCAATGGGAAGTGATGAGTGAACTTGCCATGGAGTACGCGTCTTCTGATAGTGCATTGGCCTGGAATTATTATCACAAAGCATTTAGAGACGAATCGGAGAATTTGCCTAGAAAACGTTTCACTAAATCAATTACTGCCGGATTCCTTTTCCATAAAGCAGGGCAGTCTGATTCGGCTCTTTATTATTTTGAATCAGCGCTATCGACCGCTGAACAGCTTGAAGATAACCCTTTAAAAGTCAAGGCGCTGGAGCATTTAGCAAGTGTCAATATGCGATCCGGGAATACCGTAGAATCGGTCAAGCAATTAAAGGAGGGCATAGTATTGGCTGAAGAATTAGAAGATTCATTGAGCCTATTCGGCCTTACTGCTAACCTGGCCATTGCCTATCAAACACTTACCAATTACGATTCAGCCATTGTATGCTATCTGAAAGGGGCCACTTATTGTGAAAATCACCCCATCTACGATTGTGCAATGCTTTACAACAACATGGGGATTACTTATCAGGATCAAGGAGAGTATGAAAAAGCCGAGTCGTACAACTATAAGGCCCTTAAAGTACGATCCGAAGCATTGGACTCCATTGGCATCGCCGATAGCTACATCAATATTGCAGGGGTGCATTGGTACAAAGGACAAATTGATAGCGCTACCTTTTATGTCAATCGCGCTTATGATATCTATTTAGACCGACAATACGTCCGCGGGCAATCACTGTGTCTGAACAACCTAGGAGCTGTATACAATTATCAAGGAAAGTATAACGCAGCCATTGACGCTTATGAAAAATCTATTTCGCTGCATAAAAAAACTCTGGATCGGGAAAATCTGGGTGTGGCTTATTTCAACATTGCTGAACCATACCTGGCGCTGAAAAAATACCAGCAGGTATTGACCTATCTTGATTCTGCCCTTACGGTCGCCGGTAAGGTGGGCTCAAAAATGATCTTGCGGGAAACCTACAACCTTCAATCCAGGGCTTATGAACAAATGGGACAGATAAGGGATGCCTGGAATTCCAAGGAGCTTTACCATAGCTACAAAGATTCTATTACCATAGAAAGCACCGACCGTCAAGTAGCAGAATTGGAAACTAAATTCGAGACGGAAGAGAAAGAGCGGAAAATCAATGAGCAGGAATTGCAACTAGCACAACAAGAACTAAAGATCCAGCGAAATGGATGGATCACAGGATCGGTGATTGTTTTCAGTTTATTCATCATCATCATGGTGCTTTTACAACGAAACCGTCAAAAACTTAAGAGTAAGCAAGAAATGGCGGAGCAACGCAAACGGCTACTTGAACAACAAATTGATGCAGTGGTGAATAGTGTTGAAAAAGAAAGAAGAAGGTTTTCTGAAGACCTTCACGACGGATTTGGTCAATACATTTCCTTGATCCGTCAGAAAGTGGACCAACTTAACGTCCCTACCCCACAATCCAAAAAAGAAAGCATTTACAATGAATCTGAAAAACTGCTTAAAGAAATGGGTAACGAATTAAAAAACATCTGTTTCAATTTGATGCCCAGAACCCTGATTCAACAGGGATTGGATGCTGCTTTGAATGAATACTTGTTTCGAATTAATAGTGGAAGGAAAATTGCAACGGAATACATCCCCCATGGGGTGGAAGGTCAAAGATTCAAAGATGTAACCGAAATTAACTTGTACAGGGTCTGTCAGGAATGGACCAACAACATCATGAAATATGCAAACGCTCGAAAATTATCCGTACAACTTGTGCTGCATGAAGACCAAATCAACCTGACTATTGAAGATGATGGCGATGGATTCGACAAGCAGGCAATTAACCAATCCACGGGTAATGGTTGGAAAAATATTCAATCCCGAATCAACCTTATGAATGGGGAGCTTTTGGTAGATTCCACACCTGGCATCAAAGGAACGACGTTCATTGTCGATGTTCCCATGGTTAGCATTGGGCAAAATCAAGCGATCCGTGAAATTACGGAAGCATAATTGCGCCTTTTTCAGGATTGAAAAAATCATCCTGATTGAGGTCCTTTACTGAATGAAATTCTTCATGACAAAAGAACAGACTACCGATATTATAAAAATCTTACTAGTAGACGATCATGCCATCATTACCGATGGTCTTCGCTCAGTATTGAATGCCCAGGAAGCTTATGAAGTCGTCGGAACTGTTAATTCCGCGGAGGAAGCCATCAAGTTTCTCGATCGAGCATCGGTAGACCTGATGGTTTCCGATTATTCTCTACCGGGCATGGATGGTTTGGGGCTCGTCAGGTATACAAAAAAATCACACCCAAATCTTAAGATAATTATTCTGAGCATGCATCGGGAAAGCCATCTGGTGAAGGAAATTCTGAAGGAAGGCATTTTAGGCTACGTCCTCAAAGACGATCCCGCTCAGGAATTGCTGCAAGCCATCGAAAAAGCAAAAGGAGGTAAGGTTTATCTCAGCGATGATATCAACAAAATGCTAATTGAATCCCTGCATTTTCAGCAAGATCAGAAGTTATTCTCCGACAGGGAACGGGAAATTCTTAAACTCATTGCGCAGGAACATTCCAGCAAACAAATTGCAGATATCTTGTTCATCAGCGAGAGGACCGTAGAATCACACAAACGAAACATGATGAAGAAAGCCGGAACCAACACCTCTATCGGGCTGGTCAATTTTGGTTATCAGAATAACTTGATTTGAACAACAATCACTTCAAATCCAATTCTGTTCCAACGAAATCCAGGATCAGGGAAACGCCCACGTAGGGATAGCTGCTTTCGAACGAAGGATCCTTATTCTCCAGGTTGTTAAATAGAATTCCCCCTTTGAATCGAAGGCCCATGTGATAGACTTCATTGTCAAATCCTGTCCAGGAAAAGGGCAGAAAATCCAGTGACAGTCCGGGACCATGGGTGAAAGCACCCAAATCCTGTTCGGCATTGTCATCATTGAGATCCTGCTCAGCAATCGTAATGACTGTACCACCGATATCATAATAAGGAATGATTCGGAATGGCTTCAAGTCCAGCATGTACCCCAAATACAAGCCACCGTAAAAAGGATTGACTTTTAAACCTCGATCCCAGAATCCATCATGCTCAAAGTCCCTTCTTACCGTACCTTCACCTACGGTCAGGCGTAGACCACCGATCAAGTTTTTATAATTCGCTTCCAGATCAATCAGTACAGGTACTTTGAACCGAACCAAATTCCCAAATTCTCCCTGAAAAGTCCCAAGTCCTGCACCAAGACCTACACTAGCCCCCCAGTCATTCTTCACGTATTTACGGCGGATCTTGAGTTTCACAAATTTATCATAAGGTGATGGGGCAAATTGCTCCAGATAAGCTTGTCCCCATTGCTCCAGGCCTTTATCAGAAATCGCACTGTTGGAACTAAGCGATAAAAAGGTTCGGAGATATAGCTTGAGAAAAGCATTCTGATATGGTTTAAGATCTGTTTGATCAATTTGGGCCAGTAAGCGTGTACTGTCTAATACAGCAATATCTAGCAAATGATCAAACAACCCATCATCCGGAGGTCCTTCGGGATAGTACGCTGATCCTGAAAAGGGATCATTTGGCCAGGCATCTATTTTTTTTAGAATATCCCCATAGTCCTCAATCATGAAGTCGATCATGAGTGCTTCTTCTTCGATCAACGAGAGATATTTGGTACTGTCAAACCCGTCCTTTATCTGTAACCGGAGCCTTTTGATTTCTTCAAAATCTCGTACGTCTGCAGAAAACTTGATCTGTCTTCTTAAATCCCGAATCGAGGACATGGGGTTATCCTCCTCCGTGGCGTTACTTTGTGCTTGTGCAGGTATTACATAACACCAAAAGCAAAAAAGAATCAAAATCAATCGAAACGTTCCGTTGTGCATTTGCATTTTAAGTTAGGCTCATTTACGCAAATAGTGGACCAAAACTATTCGGGATATTACAAATGCGTCTTTTTGGAACTAAAACAGACGAGAATTGACGGAAAAAGTAGTTGTTTTCGATGAGATAAATAGTGGCTTCACTCTCCAGCAAAGCCACAAATTAATAATATACAATTGATCAGAACTTGTATTTGATCTGAATAACACTCATCACATTCTCAACGATTGTTCTCCATTGACCTGTGAATTCCGCTCCATAAGATGCTGCTAGCACCGAACCGACCTTTTGGGCTTCATCATTGCTCCAAATCGGACCAGCAAGTACGTCAGTTGTAAATTCATTTGAGCCGGAGTTGGTCACATTCAACTCCACTTCCACTACACTCATTTCATTTTCGATCACAGTGTTCCATACTCCTGTCCATTTACCTTGATGCGCCGCAGCTACTAAAGGTGCTTTAACTTTTGCGTCCTCATCGTTCCAAATAGGACCTGCAGGGATGTTTACTTTAAAAGTTGCCATACTAATTGTGTGTTTGTGATTTAATAACCCTACTCTAGTTGGGCTTCATGCCCGGGCTTTTCGGATTGCGCCCTGTCATTAAGCTTACTGATCATTTGGTCTTAAAAGCAAGTCTCAATCACATTTCAAAGTTGTGGTCATGAACTTAACAATCGATAAGCCCTACGAGCCAAATCAACGTATACCTCCAATGTGGTATGGCATTACAAATGAGGTATGAATATCTGATTCAAAGGTCAATAGGTGATTTTCAACTCAAGCTCAAAAAATGGATTCCAATAAAAAAAGCAACTGCCCTTTCGAAGAGTCACTTTAGCATGATCCTATTCGTTACGCTTTTGTGATCCCGCAACTAATACTAACTTGTACCTTAATCTCATGCGATACTTATTATTATTTTCAGTCTTTTTATTGTGTGCGTGCAGCAATTCCGATGACGCAACGCCCCTTACGGAAATGTACTTCCCTCCAAACAATTCCAGCGCATGGGAAACGGTTACACCGGAGGCCTTGGGGTGGAATGAGGCTGTCATCCCTGAATTAGAACAGTTCATCCGTGATACGGGCACCCGAGGCCTGATCATATTGAAAAACGGCAGAATCGTCTTCGAGTCTTATGATGGACTAACCTTGGATGGAATCAACAGATTTGGGCAAAACAACTACTGGTATTGGGCTTCTGCAGGAAAAACCCTGACATCCTTTCTTATTGGTCAGGCAGAGGCGCAACAATTGCTTTCATTGGATGATCCATCCAATACCTATCTAGGGCAAGGATGGAGTAGCCTGAATACCGATCAAGAAAATGCCATCTCAGTACGTCATCACCTGACCATGACCACCGGATTAGATTTCAACGTATCTGATCCTAATTGTACAGACCCTGAATGCCTGCAATTTCTAAATGCTCCGGGAGATCAGTGGTTCTATCACAATGCACCTTACACCATCCTGGATCAGGTCATCGAAGGTGCCAGTAATCAGTCTTTTGACGATTTCTTTGAAGAACAATTGCTCAATAAAATCGGAATGGAAGGTTTCTGGGAATACATCGGATTCAATCATATCTTCTTCAGTCCTCCAAGAAGCATGGCCCGTTTTGGTTTATTGATCCTCGCTGAAGGAAGTTGGAATGGTGAACCCATTTTGAATAATGAGACCTTCTTTCAGGATATGATCAACACTTCTCAGCCTCTCAATCCCTCCTACGGCTATTTATGGTGGTTGAATGGTAAAAGTGCTTTCATTCCTCCTGGGATCACAAATCTGGTCTCCGGGGATATTTCACTAGAAGCACCTGAAGAGATGATCGCTGCGATCGGTGCCAATGGGCAATTGATCAACATTGTGCCCAGTCAACAATTGGTCGTGATCAGAATGGGAAATGCGACAGATGATTCGCTGGTCCCTTTTAGCATTCAAAACCAGCTTTGGGATATCTTGAATGAGTTGATTGTTGAATGATGTGAAGCAAAGAAACGTGAAACAACTAACCTTCCTCGTACTCTGCTCAATCGTATTCGCAGCTTGTGAGAATAACAAGCAACCTGCTGAACGCCCAAACACGAATGAAGTGCCAATCATCAATTATGCCCATGTAGCAGAATACCCTCATGATCGAACCGCATTCACCGAAGGATTACTGTTCCACCAGGGCCAGCTCTTTGAAAGCACAGGAGCATCTAATGTGCCGGGGACACGTTCATTATTTGGAGAATTTAATCTGGCAACTGGGGAGATAGCTATCAAAGTTGAGTTAGATGCCACATCGTATTTTGGAGAGGGCATTACATTTTTAAAAGATCGGGTTTATCAGCTGACCTATACTTCGCGTAAAGGATTCGTCTACGATGCTACAACCTTTCAACTCATTCAGGAATTTACGATTCCCAGTAAGGAAGGCTGGGGTATGACAACCGATGGTCAATCACTGATCATGAGCGACGGCACAAACCAATTGACTTATTTAGGTCCTGACGATTTGCAGGTTTCCAAAAAGATCAAAGTCATCGAAGGCCATTATGCGCGAGACGACCTCAATGAATTGGAGTACGTGGATGGGTACATCTATGCCAATGTCTTCACAACCAACGAGATCGTGAAAATTGATCCGAAGAATGGACAGGTAGTCGGAAAACTGGACCTGACTTCCTACACTGCCGATGCTAAAAACACATTCAACGGGTCACTGGAAATGAACGGGATCGCTTATCATCCTGACCGGAAAAGCTTCTTTTTCACTGGAAAGATGTGGCCGAAGGTTTATGAAATTCGATTGGGAAAGTGAAGTTGTAAATCAATTTAGGGAACCATGATGAAGATTATGCCCCAATGGTAACCAGTTTATAGTTTAATGTATTTGGCGTTGGAAGTGCACATTTATTAGTAAGATATTGGTCATTTACACATCAGTTCATTTGTTCTTTTTCCATCGCTGAAAAAGAACCAAAAAATTTAGGCCGGATTCATTTTTTAACACCTTTTGCCTCAAAAAAGCAGGAATAAAATAAACTCGCAATTTGATAAATGGATTCAAATTTAGAACTGGACTGCTCGAACAGAATTTTATTCTTATCTGCTCTTCTTTGATTCAAAAGCCTAAAATGAATCAAGGCCATGACTAAGCGGCAATTCTTATGATAAAATTACTTTTCAATGATATAAGTTACCCCAACTCTGATCCAAAGAAAAAGAGCAACCCTAAACATTAGCGTTGCTCTTCATTCCGGGACGACTCATCCGCCACGAATAATCATCCTGGAGTACGATGTGTTTGCCCAACACATCACATAATTTATCAACCGTATTAACGAGTAGGTAAGTTGAGGCCATCTGTTTTTCCAATTTTGCCAGATTATTGACCGGTTCTGACAGAATGAATGACATTCCGTATGATTTAATAATTAGAAGACTGACTATTTTTACGAAGCAACTTTCAGATCCCAAGACTAACCACATTCGCCACATATGAATTCATTTTTTACTTCCGGGTTTTTAGGCGCAACCTCCCAATCATTTGAATCCGAGTTATTCAAAATATCTGTAGTCAATTACACCAGCAAAGTTTCGGAAGACTGGCATTGGCATGAGAAGTTTCATGTATCATCCATAATTCGAGGAGGAAACCTGGAGTCGAGAAGTAAAAAAGACATACAGGTTACCTCTGGCAAGGTAATGACCTATGATCAAGGTGAAGTTCATCGAAATCGATTCACAGCCCATCCTTCAAGAAACCTAAACATCGAATTAGAACAACGTTTCTTTTCTGGAGATGTGCAATTCTCGCACTTGAGTCAAAAGGATGATTCCATGATCGAACTATATCGAATCTATATGGAATTAGTACTCCAGGAACAATATTCTGAACAAGCCATCACACAATCCTTGCAATCCTTATTTTGGAAAGGACATCCCGAAAATCCAGCGCAATGGATTCCTAAATTAGAAACGATCCTCAATGACCGATGGAATGAATTTATAGCGTTAGAAGAACTCTCTTCTGAATTGCGAATTCACCCTGTAACGATCTCAAAATATTTTGCCAAACAAAAAGGCATCACTTTGTCGAATTACATGCGTAAAATCAAAGTGAAAAAGGCCATTGACTTACTGATGAATTCCTCTAGATCCATCACAGAGATCGCCTTATATTGTGGCTTTTCAGACCAAAGTCATCTAACAAGATTGACTAATCTGTATGTAGGACATACCCCATTAGAAATTCGTTCCAGGTGTTAGGCTAATTTCATTCTATCATTTCTTCAAATCTTGACTGAGCTTCGCAAGGATTGAAAATGAATTGATCCATGAAATATTACATCGCTGGCATACTACTAGTAGGTTTTACGCTTGTTTCGTGCGGGCAAAAAACAACAACTTATCAAGATCAAATCGCTGCTACGAACCGCTTATTCAAGAATTGGAATAACAATCATACACCCGGAGCAACCATCGGTATTATAAAAGACGGAAACCTTATTTATTCCAAAGGATACGGTATGGCCAACCTGGAACATGACATTCCAAATGATGAACATACTATATTCAACATCGCTTCTAATTCCAAACAATTTACGGCTGCCTGCCTCTCAATTCTTGAATTAAGAGGCGAAATAGAATTCACTCAAAATGTAAAAACGTTTTTTCCTGAATTCCCATCGTACTTTGAGAAAATCACCATCGATCATTTACTGCACCATACGAGTGGTCTTCGCGATTTCACGCAAATCCATTATCTAAGTGGGTTGAGGCCGGATGATTATTACGATGATCAGGATATCCAAAAGTGGATCAATTCTCAACAAGAGTTGAATTTCCAACCAGGTGAAAAGTACCTTTATTCCAATTCCGGCTACTGGCTTTTGGGGCAAATCATTGAAAAAGTATCGGGATTGTCTCTTGCAAAGTTTGCTGAACAAGAAATATTCGAGCCATTGAACATGTCAGGCACTTTGTTCTACGACAATAATACGCTTGTCGTAAAAAACAGGGCATCAGGGTATTTCGCCAATCGATCCGGCGCTTATCGCCACATCTATTCGAACTTGGAACATACGGGAAATGGAGGTGTCTTTTCATCGTTGGCTGATTTAAAAAAATGGGATGATGAGTATTACAACAGAGAGGTGCTCAAAGATGATTTCTGGGAATTGATGGGTAAACCCGGAATGCTCAACAACCGAGACACTATTCCTTATTCCGGCGGTCTCATCTTGGGTACCCATAAAGGACTTTCGACAATGGATCACGGTGGACGAGCTCCAGGATATCTATCCAATATTGTTCGATTTCCGGGTGAAAAACTCACCATAATCATACTTGCCAATAGCTCAAATCTGAATGCCAGTCGAATCTGCTATGATGTTGCTGATATATTTTTAGCAAATGTCTTGAACAAAGAGCCCGCTCCTCCATCGGAGCTAATGGTAACAACCACCCTCAAAAGCGAATTACTGGAAAAATATGCAGGCCACTACTGGAGTACGGAAAATAACATCTCAAGGAGGATCGTAATGTCAAATGACACATTGAAATACGAAAGGTCCAGGGGACGAGTGAATGCACTTGTGCCAATAAACTCCACCTCCTTTAAAATGCTTGGCACGCCTGCAGGCATGAATGTAAAGGTAGCTTTCGAAGTAGATGGAGCATCTACTAAAATGAGATTCGTAGAAAATGGAAAAGAAGTAGATCAGTGGGACAGCTACATCCCAACAGACTACACTCCGGAGGAATTATCAACATTCTCAGGTGTATTCTATAGCCCGGAAATCAAGACCTCTTATGAACTTCAAATTGAAGAACCAGGTCAATTGTTCCTTTATATCAATGGGCGGCGAACTGTTCCTTTACGTCCAGTCATGAAAAATCTATTCAGCAGTCCAATCGGTGTGTTTCGTTTTGTAGCTCAGAATAACGAGGGAATTGTCGCTTTCCGAATTTCCACACCAAGGGTTAAAAACTTGCTTTTTGAAAAGTCCTGACTAAAAAAGCCAGGTCAATCTCCATAGTTTTGTAGCATCTGAAATTTAAGGATCCATGCAAAACATTTACCTGATCACACATTGTGAAGCCACCCATTCCGTTGAGAAAAAAGTAGGTGGCTGGTATGATTCGGAATTGACGGAGCATGGCAGAAAACAAGCCGAGGAATTGGAAAAGATCATTAATGAAAGAGTAGACATCAACTCATTAGAGATTTTCAGTTCCGACCTGAAGAGAGCTGTACAAACAGCGAAGATCATAAGGAAAGAAGTTCATAAAATCCGATTAGATCCTAGACTAAGAGAAATGTCATTCGGAACCCATGAAGGTTTGCCACAGGGTCAACATCTGCAAAGCATGGTTCCCGTTAGCCCGGATGGGAATAGATTGGACCATCGCATTTGTCCGGGTGCCGAAAGTCGTAGGGAAGTTGCTACACGCATCGATGAATTCGTAGAAGAATTGATTAATTCCGGAGACGATGCACTCATTGTCACTCATGGATTTGCGGCAACATTCTTCATTGCAGCCTTCCAAAAAATAGAGGTGAACAGTCAGGGTTATCTTAATTATGCATTGAATCCCGGCAGCCTTACCTTATTGAAAATTGATGAACTGTTCGAAAACAGAACAGTAGCCTGGATCAAAAATTAAGCAAGTCATGTTAACCCTAGAAACGAATCGATTGTTACTTCACCCTTTCAAAATGGATGATATAGAGGTATTTCATCAGATCAATACCGACCCTTTTATACGACAGTATTTGTGGGATGATGTAGTCATCGATCAATCTACCGCTCAAGAAATACTGGCCACTAACCGAAAGCAATTTGACCATCATCAACTAGGTCTTTGGAAGATCCGGCTGAAAAGTAAATCTGAGATCATTGGGTATACGGGTTTGTGGAACTTCTTTGATGAACCTCAACCACAACTCATATACGCTTTATTACCACAGTACAGTAAATTGGGCTTTGCTTCCGAAGCAGCCCAAGCAATTATCGATTATGCCTTTCGCGAATTAGGGTTTACCTATCTCATCGCCGCAACAGATGAGCCTCATAAGGCCTCACAACATGTTGCTCAGCGATTAGGAATGTCGTTCGTAGAAAAAAGAATAGAAGATGGCAAAGCAACCCTGTTTTACAGACTAGAAAATAGCCAGGGGAATTAATTCATTCCTCCAAATCGAGCTTCTGAATATCCAACATCACCTTAGAAGCCGGTCCAAAAGCAATGAGTATCTGATCGCCAATATCGTGATCAAAATAAGCATCCATTTTGACATGATAAGTCACGCCATTGATCCTAAACTCACAGTTTGAACGGTACCGTGTCTTATCTTCCAACTTTCCCTGCACCGCTTCCTTGACTCCACCCACGACATCTGATTTCAGTCGTACATAGTGCCTTCGAACCCATAACGTCAACCATACAAGGATTAAGAAGCCTATGCCTACCATCATTGTGATGGTGCTGTCCCCGTCAAATCCAAACATAATTGCCACGATGGTGATCATAATTGTGGAAAAAGACAAAGTGATCAACAAAAACAAGGTCATCCCTTTTTGAAACTTAAGTCGCTTCAGGTCCCTTTCGGTGAGATCCATGGTCCAGGTTTTGTTGGGCATGTTCTTTTTTGTTTCTTCCTTGATTTTGAAATTAAGGAAATATCAAAATAACTTCAAACAAATTAACCATAAGAAGAATGAGTAAACACTTCAGGCCTCTTCTGCATTCTCTAGTATTTCTTTTTATACTCAACTGCTTCATCTCATGCACCTCTCCTTCTGATGAGGAACTTCCTCCAAACATCATCGTCTTCCTGGTAGACGATATGGGATTGATGGATACTTCCGTTCCATTTCTGGTTGATTCCTTAGGCAATCCGGTCCAATACCCTTTAAACGACTTCTATCGAACACCACATATGGAGCAACTAGCTGCGCAAGGCGTTCGGTTCACCAACTTTTACGCACATTCGGTGTGCTCACCTACCCGAGCCTCGATCCTGACCGGACAAAATGCGGCTCGTCACGGCACCACCAACTGGATCCGGTCTGAAAGCAACAACCGTACAGCATTCGGACCCACGGGTTGGAATTGGACCGGATTAACAAAAAATTCCGTGACACTTCCGCGAATCTTACAACAGGCGGGCTATGCTACTATTCATATTGGTAAAGCACATTTTGGACCTTTTGATAGTGACGGAGAAGATCCCCTGAACCTTGGTTTTGACATTAATGTTGCTGGAAGCTCAATTGGCCACCCGGGCAGCTACTACGGTGCAGATGGTTATGGACACATCAAAGGTCAGAAAGAACGAGCGGTACCAGGACTGGAAGCTTATCACGGGCAAGATATTTTCCTTACTGAAGCCTTGACACTAGAGGCCAAGGCAGCTTTGACCAAGGTTGCCAAAGAAAAGAAGTCCTTTTTCCACACATGGCCCACTATGCGGTTCATGCACCATTTCATTCTGATCCAAGGTTCGCTGCGAATTACGAGCATTCAGGCAAATCCGAAAAGGCCCAGGCTTATGCCACTTTGATCGAGGGGATCGACCAATCTTTAGGAGACATCATCCAACATGTGAAAGACCTTGGATTGGGTGAAAATACCCTGATCTTGTTTCTAGGAGATAATGGATCGGATGCGCCCCTACCAATAGAAGAGGGATACAGCAGTTCTGTCCCACTGAAAGGCAAAAAAGGCAACCACTGGGAAGGTGGCATGCGCGTACCGTTCATCGCCTCCTGGGTTTCACTCAACGCTACTCATTCCGCACAAGTAAAAATACCCATAGCAACCTATCGCATACAGCAACAACAAGGCACCATATTGGATATCTTACCCACCCTACTACAAGTGGCTCAAGTAGATGCTCCCAATGACCATATCCTGGATGGATTTGCCTTGCAAAAGCAATTCCTTGGTGAGCAGAACCCCAACAGAACCGAACAATTCCTCAATCACTTCCCCCATGGCCAGCACCGCAGCAACTACTTCACCAGTTTTGTTCTAGCTGACTGGAAACTTATCTATCACTACCCGATTGATACCATACCACAGTATGAGTTATACCACCTCAAAGCAGACCCTTTTGAAACCACTAACCTGGCAAATTCCAATCCCCAACAACTAAAGGTGATGATACAAGCCCTCACCAAGCAAATGGAGGATTACGGCGCTTTGTATCCCGAGAAAGATGGGGAAGAGTTGGGGTTGGTGGTTCCGGAATAGTTTAGCTTTTCGCGGCATTGGTTTTAAATAAAGTAGGGATATGCTATATTCATTTTGGATGAATGATCAGTGACTGCATATCCGACAACAAATATTTACAAATGGATAAGTACCTGATATTCAGTGAAATTTATAATGGAAATAACGTGCATATGTGTGTTATTCACTAGTTATACTCAATTAAAACAAGTTTATGTCAGCAATATATGATAGTGAAACAAGAAAGCACCAATGGTGGGCACCTATGCCAGATGATTTTTGGGCAAAGGTTAATGGAAGTGATTGGAAACGAAAGTATGCTTACCCCATTTCAGATTCTGATTCTTACAAGGTTCACTTGTATTGGAAAGAAGATAATGTTTATGCGAAAGCTGAGATTAAGTTTTCCGGCACAACAAAAATTTGTCTTTTTATTGGTCAGGTAATCGAGGATCATGAGCAGTTTAGAAAGGGAGATTTTGTAATCGCTTCTGGTACAACTCCAGATTGGGATAACGCTTCAAACCTTACACTTCTTTGGAGACCAGCTCCATGTTGGATGGATAAGATTGATGGTTTTAAGAAGCTTTCTGAGATTAATATTCCCGGAACTCACAATTCAGGAGTTAGATATGTGCCATCCGTCGAATGTCAGAGTCTCAAAATCAGGCATCAGCTATGCGCGGGTATTCGTTATTTAGATATAGGTTGCAGGCATTTTGATAACAAGTTCTTGATCCACAATGGACCTTTTTTTCAACACATTAATTTTGGAGAGGGCGTGATAGATGTTTGCTTAGAATACCTCAGAAAGTATAAGAGCGAAACAATAATAATGAACATCAAGGAAGAATATATGGCTATGGATAACACCCGATCTTTTGAAGATACGCTCAAATCTTATATGAAAGGAAATGAGTCTTTTTGGTATACCGATTTTATGATACCCAGATTAGAAGATGTGAGAGGAAAAATTGTTTTAATTCGACGATTTATGGGGAGCAGTAATATGGGAATACCGGCTTATGAGGGGTGGAACTATCAAGGTGGAACTTTTACTTTAAATGACATTGCACCATCGGATGTGTCTATCAATAAAATTCGTGTCCAGGATGCCTACAAAGTATGGTATACAAAACAATCATTTGATGAAAAATGGAATAATATTAAAAAATTGTTTAATGGAGCCATAGATGGTTCTAAAAATGTTTGGTACTTAAATTTTATTAGCGGCTCTGCTCATACCAGACCAGAAGACGTTGCCAAGGGAGGATTCCTGAACTATAAAGGGATGAATGAGCGCCTTGCAGAGTATTTGAAGGAACTGCCAAAGGATAGATATGGAACTATTTTGATGGATTTCCCCGAATGGAAAGGAAACGAATTAATTCCATTAATTATAGACAAAAACTAATTTTAACAACCGCATAAATAATTTGATGAAGAAATAATAAGATTTGAGTATAACACTATATAAACCCCATTAAAGCGGGGTTTATACTAACCGTTAAGCAATTAGTCTGATTCACCAATAAACCTACCCCATTCTCCCAACGCTCGGAATATTGGCACGAGTTCTCTTGCCTTTTCAGTCAGTTCATATTCCACTCGAGGTGGAATCTCAGCATAAGAACGCCTCGTTACCAGTTTATCCCTTTCCAGCTCAGATAATTGAGATGATAAAACCTTCCTTGAGACTTTAGGAATTAAATAATCAAGCTGTCCAAATCGTTTTGGAGATTTTCGCAAGTTCAAAATTATGATTGGCTTCCATTTTCCACCTACCAATCGAAGAGCGTCAGTCAGGTAACATTTATTCATAGTAAACCCTTTCATTTAATAGTTACTAATAAGTAACCATGGTTACCTCAAAGTAACGGTAGTTACTATCAGGTAACCAGTTTTTTCCTAACAATTCGTATCACAAGACTAAATTAACAAAAAGTAACCTATATTAGTAACCTAATGTAACTTTTAAGGGCCCTTAAGAGCAATTAGCACTTAACATTTCGTAGATATGAAAAAATTAGAATCATACATCTTTACAATCATATTCAGTTTTGCGGTCTCCACGCTTAATGCTCAACAGTCTGTAGAAGCTCTCGGGGCATTGGAATTCAGTCCTCAAGGAATATTATTTGTTGGAGACAACCTTTCAGGAACTATTCATGCCATTGATTTGAGCTCGGAAAGCCGGGAAGCAGCAACATTTGAAATCAATATGAACCATATTGATGCTCAGATAGCAGCAGTTTTAGGTTCCTCTACTGGTAACATTCAAATCAATGATTTAGCGGTGCACCCTAAAAGTGGAGAAGTTTATCTCTCTGTCACCCGAGGACATGGTGTGGAAGCTCTGCCTGCACTGGTTAAAATAAATGCTGAGAACGAGTTGAACATTATAGATTTAGGCTCAGCAAAAATTACTTCTCAAGCTTTGAGCAAAGTGCCGGATATCAGCAAGCAATTTAAACCTCGTGGCTTAATGGATGCACCCCCTACCATCAAAGAGATTGCCAAAGCAAAACGTCCCTTGCGTATGTTTTCTATCATGGACATGGAATATCACAAAGGTGAACTTTTTGTTGCAGGAGTAAGCAATGAAGAATTCAGCTCTGTATTACGCCGAATGCCTTATCCTTTTGATGGGAAAGAAAACATCAGTAATATTGAAATGTACCACATTGCACACGACCAATATGAAAGTCGTGCTCCTATTCGCTCTATGCAAATCAAAAACATTGATGGTATAGACCAAATCGTGGCAGCTTACACCTGTAGTCCATTAGTGTTAATTCCTTTAACAGAATTGACGGATGGAGCGAAAGTCAAAGCCAGAACACTTGGTGATATGGGGAATGGGCTACCGCTTGACATGGTTGCTTTTAATCTTATGGGGCAAGAAATGTTATTCGTAACGAATATTGGTAGAACGCCTCGAGTGATACCACTGAATGATTTGAATAACGCCAAAGTGGTTACAGATAAAGACTTTGAAAGAGGGTTTAAATTAGATTTAGGACCTATTCTTCCTTATGGCCCCGTAGGAAAAGGTGTAATGTTTGTTGGAGCTTCTCTTCACATTGATTTATTGAATGAAAACCAGTTTATATCCCTGAACAGAGATGCCATAACTGGGAGTTTAGATTTAGAAACCGTTTCGACAATGCTTCCTTATAAAATGCACAACATTGAAGCTGCCGAATTTGATTTCCCAAGTTATTGGTCTTCCATGGAAAAGGGTAAAAAAGGTAAATAACAAACTCAATGGAACGCCAACAAGGCTAATAACAATGCTCGTATTAGCCCAGTTGGTGTTAAGCTTCATTATTGGCAAATGGCATATTCCATCTGGTAACAAAAGATAAATTAAATGAGGGTTCGTCTTTACTTGATCATCTTTTCTATGATTGTTTCTCGGTCGGAAGTAATATCACAAACTACACCTACGCTTCTACCACCAACTGAAATAAATGGAACGGTTCAACTTGATATTTCTGACATTCCCCCACTGAATGCAGAAAGATCCAGAGACGAATATTTATCTGTTTTTGTGAAAAATGAAGCAGATGCATACCATTCAAATCCTATTCAAGGGCTATATAAAGTTGAAGATGATTATTTAGTTTTTTCTCCTTACTACCCTTTTGAAAGAGGAATGGCCTATGTCGCAAGAATAAAATATAGTGATACCGATAATAGTTACCGTTATCAATCCTTTCAGGTAGGAAAAAAGCAATCTATAGATGAGGCAAAGGTGGTAAGCATCTTTCCGTCAGCTAATGAACTTCCGGAAAACTTATTCAGGTTCTATGTTTACTTCAATACGCCTATGAAAAAAGGGCAAGCGTTGAAACATATAAAACTGGTAGATGCGGCTGGAAATATAGACAACCATGCCTTTATGGAATTTAAACAAGAGCTTTGGAGTGCTGATGGCAAACGCCTCACGCTGCTATTTGACCCTGGGCGTATTAAAAGAGGTGTTTCCACCAATAGAGCATTGGGCCCTGTTTTACATGAAGGGAATAATTATCAATTGACTATCTCAGACGCCTGGCAAGATGTTCATGGACAGGCATTGTCAATTGAGACAACCAAAGAATTTGTAGTCGGACCAGCAAACCGTGAGCATATAGTAATTAAAGATCTAGTAATTCAGAAACCGGCGGCAAATAGTGATGATGGTTTAAGAATTCTTTTTGATAGATTAATGGATCATGCCTTAGTTCAATCTATGATCGGAATAGCCGATGAAAACAATCAACGCATACCCGGACATTGGGAAACATCAGAAGAAGAGAAAATTGTACAATTCATTCCTAAAGAGCCGTGGAAAAAAGGGACATATCGAATCATGATAGATAGTCGTATGGAGGATGTTGCAGGTAACAATGTAAATAACTTATTAGACCAGAAAATAGGTAAAAAAAATAGCAACACCCAACAACTAATGAGATGCTTCACGATATGATTTCCTTCTAATATTAATATTCGCTTTTACTAATAGATCTAAGTTTGATGGTCAAATTTTTGATAAATACTTTTCTGGTATTCACGGTTGCCGTATTGCTTAGTTTGGAAGCTATAGGACAAAGTACCGATACATTGAAATACAAATTTGATATTAAAATAGGAGGTCAACGAAAAAGTGGTGTAGTCTCTCAAATAACGCTTAGGGTGACTTCAAATAATGAACTCGAAAACAAAAAACTGATCTTGACTAATCTATCGAGTTATACTTACAATGAAGTGAACGGTGTTAATATCGCTGATGACTGGGAATTCAGAACCTATGCCATGCTCAAACTAAATTCAACCACAAGACTCCTTCCAGTGTTTGCCCATAACTACTTCAAAAATGTGTTGTATAGAATTACAAGCAGTCATAGAGCGTTGGCAGGAGTTAGCATAATTCCTTTTAAGCGGTACAAGGATCATTCTTTTATAGTTGGTGCGGGGCATGAATTCAGTAATTATAATGGCGAGGTTTTTGCCGAAAGTTCGGTTGTCTCAAGTCAAAGGAATTTCCCGCTGGTTTTTTTAAAAATCTCAGGGAAGCATAAGTTAGGGAAGCATAAAATTTTAATAGGTTATAATTTTTTATCCGTTCAATCTTTCAAAGAGGCTAAAGATTATTCATTTTGGTTGACATCCGGAGTGAGCGTCCCCTTGAATAAGAAAATTTCTATTGGAGTTAACTATGATTTTAGGTTTCGAAATGTTCACCTCTCCGACATTCCTACTATGAATGATTTGCTCCTATTCAATATCACATTTGATCATTCGAATTAACTCATGAAAATGGGAGTTTCTTTATATGAATGATCCACAAGTGAGCTTATGCCTTGAATTGGAATAAAAGTAATTGCACTGCTCACAACAAACACTAAGTTCTATCGGCTTACTTAGTTGTTTGCAAAGGACTGTAAAATAGGATAGCTTAGAAGAAATTTGAAAGGCTGAACCGACTGAACTTAGCTAGACATTGTATATAATACACGAGCTTCACGAATGAAAAATGAAGTACCGACAGAAATTGAGCAAATGGACAAAAATCTGAACTTCATCAAAACAGAAATCTATGACAAATGCTCATTTGAAATTTCCGACTTTAAAACCGAAACTGAAAGCAAGGAATACAATGCTTGCCGGTTTAAACTGAACGGACTGTATATTTTGAGTAGAAATGCCAAAATAACACCAAAAAAAACTGGGCAGTTTGTCACATGTTGGAAACGTAATAAAAATGGAATAACTGAACCTTATAACGAGAATGACCCAATTGACTATTATGCGATAAACGTAAAGACCGAAAAAGAATTTGGACAGTTTGTCTTCCCTAAATCCGAGCTTATAAAAAAAGGAATCATCTCAACTAAAAATAAAGAAGGAAAACGAGGGTTTAGAGTTTATCCAATATGGGATATTGTGAAAAACAAACAAGCTGAACGGACTCAAAAATGGCAGTTGAATTATTTTTATCAAATCAGCAGTTCTATCGATTTACAAAAAGTGAATGAACTGTATAAGAAAACTACATACAACACACTGTAGATGTCAGGCTATTAAGGAGTATGTGTTCGAGCTCCCTCTTCCCTGCTGAAACCGTCTAATCTACGATTGGACTTGCTCCTCTGTGGCCAAGACCTACCAAAAAGAAGAAACTTTAGTAGCTCACTAACAGTTGCTAAGAGGCATCCGCTTACTTAGGGTTTTAACATTCTTTTCAGAACCATCACCGCGCCCCTCTGGCCTGGAGAGAAACAACGAATTGGAGCAGTTCCGTGGGTGGGCTGGCCCAGTCGCGAGAGCGGGAAGGATTGTGGGTGGAAGCTTGACTGCCGGTCCGCCGAAATGTCGGAACACCGGCAGGGCTTTGTGGTTAGCCAGAGGTTCACTATTTTGGTGGGAGTTTGTTAAGGAGGTGCACACGCCTACGCGGCCCGGCCTCTTAGCTAGAAGTTGCGAATAATATAAAAGGTATCATGAAAAATCTATTACTCTTATTCTTGAGCTTTGCTTTTCTAATATCCTGCACTGATAATAGAAAAAGACAAAATGAAAAAGAGTCAGTTTCCAGAGTCAAAGAATCAACAGATTCAGTTAAGGTAATATCAGAACCTGAATCCAAAACTGAACTTGGAAATGGATCTTTTACCCTGAAAGCTAAGTTCATCAATTTTAGATTGGGTGATGCAGAGCATTATGGATTTGAAGATGATTCGGGTAAATATTGGAACTTCGCAGGCTGCAGAGATGAGACGCATTATTTTGCAGAAGAACTGGATGATAACGAAACAGATGAAAGTAATCAGGGTTGGGGGCCAAATAAAGAACTTCAAGGGAAATGGTTTTTATTAACCATTGTTAAGGAAGAACAACCTGAGTACATTGACGGCCCCATGGCAATGGTAGATATTATTCAAGAAGCAACGCTTATTAAAGAATAATACTATTCAAAACAAAACCTAACCTGCATCAAACACAGTTTAGCTGAATGTTAGCATCAAGAATCACACAAATGACTTTGAAAATCGAGAACAAGAAATTATTTCTAATCAGTGTTACTTCTGTGATCGTCATCTGTGTGCTGACCTTCAATGTTGTCTACTTTTCTACCTACTACGGATTTGTTCAAATCAACTACCTCAACTCATTATTTCTAGTCCCATTTATACTCATTGTACTCTCACTAGGCATGCTCATTGAGCAAAATAAGAGCAAAGAGAGTTTAAGAAAAATAGAAACTTTTGAATTGACTCCTAAAGAAGTGGAGGTAGCCACTCTAATGCTTGAAGAAAAGAAAAACAAAGAAATAGCCGATGAGCTCTTCGTAGAGCTGTCTACTATTAAGACGCATATAAATGCGATCTACAAAAAGATAGGAGTTAAGAACAGAAATGAACTCATTCGGAAAATAAGTGACTGAATAACAGAAGGTTGTAAAAATCCAACCATTTCTCCACCCCAGATATTTTGTAAGGCGCTATTTGTCTGAACCAATTTTGGGGCTTAATCAAACAGTCGATATGAAACATCATACAATTTACTCCACTGGAGTAGGATTCTTAATAGCGCTATTTGGCACGCTATTTATGTTACTCTTATTAAGTCTGGACCTGGTAGGCCCAGCGTCAATTCGAAACGACAAGTTCATGGTCGGAGGTACAATCTTATTTATCTCTTTATATGTATTTCTCTTATTTGGAATCTACAAGAGCATCAGGAATGTCAAAAAAACTTCCTCCATTCTATCGTTTAGATCGGCATTTCTTGAAGGACTGATTACAAGTCTATCAACGGCGGTCTTTGCGGTCATCTTTACCATTCTCTTTTATGAATTGATATATCCTGATTATTCAAATGAGATGTCAGCCGTAGTAACAGAAAAACTTTCTAATCAAGGATTAGATAGTGTAGAACTACAGGACAAAGTAAAAGAGCAAACAAAGTATTATAGCACCTCCATCCAGGCACAATTCTCATTTGTTGGTAATCTGATAACAGGATTGGCTTTCACATTGATTTTAAGTCTTTTTCTAAAATCTAAAAAACAGAAATCGTGAACATTGAAGTGACCAATTACATAGAAAGCTCCGCTGATAGTCTCCAGGAAATCCTTGTAGAACTCCGAAAACTGATCTTTTCGATAGTTCCGAATGCAAAGGAACAATACAAGTGGAGCAGACCTGTTTATGCAACAGACAAAGATTTTTGTTACATCAAGACAACAAAGAAAAATGTAACATTAGGCTTCTTTGATTTCAAAAAAATCAGCACCAACCAGCATTTAATTGAAGGGACGGGCAAATCCATGCGGCACATCAAATTGAGCGGTGTGGATGAAATAGCAAAGTTAGAGATTGAGAAAATGATCCAGGAAGCAATTAAATATCCAGGCACTAACAAATGATAAGTCGAATAACAAACTAAGCTTAGCGCAAATTGAATTCGGCTACATCTGATTCTGCAAGCCCCGGAATTGCCACCAAATAAAAAGCCCCGACATGAGCTATCGGGGCATCAGTATTCCTGGCATTCAAAGTCCTGGTATTTCCTTGTGAATAGATCAGGCAGCCTCGTCTACGAGCAACGTTTCTTCTTCGGCCGTTTTGCTCCCGGATGGGGTGCGGTAACGATCTCGCTTGGCCACCTCATCGAAGTACACAAACTCCGCCGCGGCATTGAAGGACCTTAGGATGTCATAAATCGTATTGAGTCGTTTGATCCTCGCCTCAGTATTGACGATTCGGTTGCCCTTCTGAGTTTCCTGCTCCATTTGTGCGGTTTTCAGTGTTTCCGCTTGTGCCACTACCCCATCGAGTAGCGCAGCAGGGGTTCCCTTACCTTCCAGCTCAGCTCGGTGTGCGGTGATCATTTCCGCCAGCTCAAAAAAGAAGCTGATCATGCCCATCTGTGACCGGGTTATTTTGCTGAAGCGGCCTACACCAAACTTGCGTTGGGTGGCGGTGCTGTCCGGGTAGGTCTTAAGGATCCAATACCGCAATTGATTGAAGAGTTTTCTGGCCTCCCCTAGTTCAGCCAATAAGGTTTCTGTTTTTTGACCCAGTTCTGCACGATTAGACCCATCACCTCCTTCCCTGAGTGCGGCATCCAGCAGTGTTTCCAGTTCAGCCACTTTGTCGGCATTCAGGTCCGGGTCCATGGCCGTAAAGTCCGGTAGATCAGTTTTCAGGTACTCTTGCACCATGCTGCCGTACTGTAATAATTCATCGATGGAAATATTGAAATTCCTCATAATTGTTGTTTGTGATTTGTTGTTTAAAAATTAGTTGCTTGTCCCTAACGGGGTACTATATAAACAACGAGGGTTGTAGGGAAAAGTTGTACTCCAAAATCGTCATACCGGTTTTTGATGACTTTAACTCCGTAGGAAGCCAGAAAAATACCGGCGGCCCGCGTAGGGTATCTCTTCGACGATTTTTTGATATCGCATGAACATACCTACCACACCTAAGCTCAATCAATTTATAACTTGAAAAGAAGTACCTTATTTGCACCTTAAAAGCCTCTTAATACAACACAAAAGCCATCGCACACCCTGCTAAAGCCCCGCATCTCTTAGGAGTATGTCTGTCATGCAAGACAAATGTCAGGGAGCGCACCGATGAGGTATTGTGGTCCATCACAGAAGTTCTGCACCGTGTCGATGATGTCCTGCTACCTTAAACGAAAGACTTGTAACCCTCCGACGAAGGCATGTCATGCCGTACAGCAACCCCGTAATGTCCAGCAGAAGCCCCGTAATGCCTGGGGAATGTCCTGCAATGCTTCGAAGCAGACTTGTTGTGCCAGACGGAAGTCCTGTAACTCCCTACGTCACCTGATTCGTGAGACAACCGGGCTACAGTTACCATTCTACTTTTTGCACGAAATGGCTTGGTGATGGTTCCGGTATGTTTTATTTTCACTGTCATGATAAAGGTGCACTTATATCCGACAACAAATGTTTAAGATCGTTTTTGTTTCTGATAATCAATCATATAACACCAAAAAGTATAATGTAGATAAGAGCACTTAGGTACTCTTATTAAAATTGTTGTGCACCATTGATAAACGAATATTGATGAATTATGAGATTCAAATTGTTCTTGAAAAGCAAAATTCCTTTAAGCAGGGCAATTGTTTCGAGAGAATCGTGAGAGATATAATTGAATCACATCGATATGAAGTGAGTTCAAATGTCAATTACACTGGAATGGAGTTGGACCTTACATGTAAGCATAAAGATCGGCCAAACGAGACTTTATATGTTGAATGTAAAGCCAAGGATAAAGTAAGCTCATCTGAAATTTTGACATTTGAATCTAAGGTCAGACTTAAAAAAGTTGACTTTGGATATTTTATTCGGACGAAGGAGTTAGAGCATCAAGCGAAAGGATTAGTTGATGAACTTCAGGCTGACGAGAGATATAAGAATTTGACATTCTTCGAACCAGAGAAGGTAATAAGTCTTTTGCAAGAAGCTGATAAGATAAAACCAGTTCCAGAAGTTGATAAAGATATTACTAAGGAAATCCTAGCGGTAACTTACTTTGGAGACTACTATGTTTTGATCATCAAAGAGACGTTAGGGGCGGTACCTAGCTCTTACTATTTAGTTGACGCATCGACTGGGCAACTAAGCGATGGTATCGATATTCAGAATAAACTAGCTGAAAAACTTCCAGAACTAAATGAATTAACTTTAGTAGCTCCTGTCTCAAATCAACCCTCTATTGAGCCAAGTAAAAAGCAACCAGAAATTCAAACTGTATCAGAAGTACAAGAAAGTGAGAATTGGTTTGACTATTTACCGGCCTCTACGAAGCACATTGTAGGGCGAGACCAAATAAGATCTGATATTTTCAATTTTTTCAATAAGGTACTTAAAAATGAGACCCAAAGAAGATTGTTCTACTTAACAGGAAAATCTGGATGGGGAAAAAGCTCGTTAGTTGCTGACATAAAAGGAAGAAGCAGAAATAAGTACTACAAAAACAGGTTCTATGCCTTGGCCATAGATTCACGAAGTGCACTGTCTTCGAACTTTGTGGCTCTCTCATTTGAAAAAATCCTCAAGAAGGCATTCGAAGATGGATTTATTAAACAAGATTTATTTCAAAAGGAAATCTCTTTCACTTCTACTTATGATCTACTTAGCTCAGAATCAGTAAAAAGTTTACTGAGATATTTGAAGGAAAATGAAAAAATATTGATTCTCATTTTTGATCAGTTCGAGGACATCTTTAGAAAGGATGATTTATTCGAAACATTCTACAAATTTTTGGTAGACATCTCCGACTCAAAGGAAAATATAATAGTTGGTTTCTCTTGGAAGACAGAAATACTTATCCCCAGTGAAAACAAAGCATATCATTTATGGCAACAAGCCAAAGAACAGGCTTTAGAATTTGCTATTACAGAGTTTGGTTCTAAAGAGACTAACGGGATTATATCGCAATTAGAGAAAAGTATAGGAAAACTAAGTAACGATATAAAACGGAGAATTGTAGAGAGCTCACAGAACTACCCCTGGCTTACAAAAAAGCTATGCATTCATATTTATGATCAAATCAATGCAGGTAAAGAAAAATCAGATTTAATAGATGAAAACTTAAACATTGAAGAACTATTCAATGCAGACTTGGAGCAGCTTACTGCCTCTGAAATCCAAGGTTTAAAGCACATTGCTCAGTGTGCCTCTGATGGTATTTTCTTCGAAGCATCTGACGTAAACGAAATCATTTCAGAAAAAGTCATTAACTCTTTGAGAGATAAGCGTTTAATCATCCGTTCAGGCTTAAATTACAACATATATTGGGACATATTTCGTGATTATCTAGTAACTGGCCGTGTCCCCATAATTGGCGAAAGCTATATTATTAGATCAAGTGTCAATACCTGTCTTGAGATTTTCAAAACCTTTAATAAAAAGAGCATACTTTCAACTGGACAAATTCAGACCGAACTAGGAAAATCCATAACCAATCAAGCGATTGAAAATAGTTTGATTGATTTAAGAAATTTAGGATTAATTAGAAAAGTTGAATCTCAGGAGAATTTTACAGTAGGTAACGAAAAGATTATAGTTTCAGAGATTTTCTTTAAGAATTTCATTACTGAAAAGTTCAAAAACTATACGATTATAAATCAACTCTCTAATCTAAAACCCCCAATAACATCAGACGACATTGTAGAGTTATTTAAAACTAATTTTAAAGGTTACTCATTCAAAGATCAAACATGGAAAATCTATGCTAATTACCTGCTGAATTGGATTTATTTCAGCGACTTAAGAATCAAAACTAAGGTTGAACTTCCGAAAAAAGGTGGAGGTAAGAAAACTTCTCTTCACGAAAAAATAAAGAACAATCCAGCATCATTATCACCTAGAACATCAACGAAGCAATTAGTACCAATAATTAAGAAAATCCCATATGGTTTAGATTTGGATAGCTTGGATTCGAATATTGTTCGAGACCTAGCTTTATTTGGTATAGTTTCATTGAACAATGGCCATTTTGAATTAACTGAAGTTGGTAAAAAGTTAAATAATCAGAATTCTGAAGGCCTAATCAAAGAACAAGCTACATCAGTTGCAAAGATTCGTGAGGCTTTACAGTTCCTAAATAATAACCCTTCTCGGGTAACAGCCAAAAGCCTAATAAAGGATAATCCTAACATTCTTGATTCCAACCTATCTGATGGCTCGAAAATTATTTATGCTGGTTACATCTTACAATGGGCAAGATTTATTAATTCTAAATAAAAACGTTGCACAACAAACACTAAAAATGAATATGCGAACTGAGCCCTTTGAACTGACACTGGGAAAAAGAAACTTTGGTGCTTTTAGCAACTGGGACGCATACTCATTTTAGTTGGGCGTTAGACTTCACTGATCAATCGCATGAATAGACTGAAACTTGAAAAGGTAGGCTTTTGGTCAATTTTCATTACTATCCTAACTCTTTTGCATATTAACTGGGAACTGCAAGTTCAAAGGAATAATGAATATAATTCATTGACTAGTCAATTCTACAAGCACCTAAACAACCCAGACAGTGTCAATTACTACCGAACTTTGACGTTTCAATTCAGGGAAGAGAACAATTTGGATTCCAATGATCGAATCACATCAAACCATCCCAATGATGAAGTTTCTCAAAAAGAAATATCAGAACTCATTTTCGAAACAAAAAAAGAGTCAAGAACAAAAAAAATGAAAATTAGTAGGCTCAAATTCACAGTTATGATAATCGGCTTCATCGGCTTAGGCTTTTTAAGAAAAAACTGGAGTAGGAGAAGCAAAGTCTAACATACGATGATGGCGCATGGCCTTACTTAGCCTTCTGCCGAGAGCCTGCAAAAACATGCCGCTTATCTGCCGCCAGGAAACTGATGTGCTTTCTACCCTCTTCTGCTCGTGGGAGTATTTAATCTTCGTGGTACAGTGCCTATCTTATACTTTGAATGCACCGGCAGATAAGCTTCCCGCTCAGTCGCAATTGCATTGCGACTGTATCTTATTAGCCATCTATGATGCTAACTCAGAGGCATTTCAATTTTACAACTGCACCTTCGATCAACTATTGATTGAAACGAGCGGGCTTCTGCTCCCATTCTACTTTTTGCACGAAATGGCTTGGTGATGGTTCCGGTATGTTTTATTTTCACTGCCATGATAAAGGTGCACTTATATCCGACAACAAGTGTTTAAGATCGTTTTTGTTTCTGATAATCAATCATATATCACCAAAAAATATAATATAGATAAGAGCACTTAGGTACTCTTATTAAAATTGTTATAGCCAATCTATCGAGTAGTATGGAAAAAAGAGAAATAATAGAATTAATTCAACTAATTACTCCATGGTTATCAGGTAGTGTAGCAGGAGTTATAATAACTCTTTTTGTCAATTATCGAGTTAAGAGAAAAAATAGAAAAGTCATCTCTATAGATACTGATCACCAGATTTATTCACTCAATTCTTTCGATAGCAACGCTAGCAAATTCTCAAAAGAATTAAATGTTACATATGGTGATGACAAATATTCTCACTTGGCACTTTATCAGGTTTCATACAATAACAATGGCAATAAAAAAATTGACAAGTCTAAGCTTGTTTTTCTATTACCTGCTAGAACAGTTATAGTTGAGAAGAAGATCAATTCTTCACCTCTTCAAATTCAGGTTAATGAATCTGTGTTAAGGACAGAAAAGTTAGTCGAACTGCATTTTGATTTTGAAAACGTAGAAGTTGGAGATAAGCTCAGTTTTACTTTTTTGCTTGATTGCGAGGAATTAGAAAAAATAAAAGTCCTAGTAAGAGAATCTGATGACGCAGTAGTTAGAAGGTCTAAATCAAACTCTCTTAACGATATTGAATATGATATTCAGCAACTTGCGATGATTGTTGGAACATATATTTTCCTTGGATCAATCCCTTTTCTTGGAAAAATGATTCAAGGACTAGTATTTGTGACGGCAATACCAGTGTTAATAAGACTTTTCCGTTTCTATCTTAACAAAAGGAAAGAAAATAATATTGAAATTAATACTTTGAATATGAAAGATGATTCGTCATTTCATGTAAATACCAAGTAATCATAGGCTATAACATATGCTATGAATGAATAGGGGGTCATCGGTCAGGATATTTTGGTGGAACTTGGAAACTCCGCCACACCTACGCGGCCCGAAGTTTTAAATTTAAATCAAGGCGTGGCTATGTGCGAGACGAGAGGTTAGTGCTTTCTAATCCCCACTCATCATAGCTGGTCGTTAGACTCAAAAGAGAACCACATAAGTCAATATGCAAGTTTCAGAATTATTAAAACTCACAAATTGGTTTGATGAGCACTTTATAGAAACAGGTGTCTCTCAAAAATTTGCCGCTCTGCACAGTATTTTGAACAATAATTCAAGTGCTCGAAGAAATCATAATCAGCAATTTCAATCATTCGATGCTCAGAAAGAAGATCTACTAAATGCTATTGGAGTAATTAATTTCAAGTCACTAAGCCTTGAACAGATTAAATTTTTGGAACAACTTAATATCGTTGGTTTAGTAGGAAGTTCCGGGATTGGGATAATTGAAGAAATACTATTCAAAAACTCTCTGGATATTACAACGGCTACAATCAAGATTGGAGAGCTTAATACCACAATGTCGGCGGCTCAGAGGACAATCCAGGAAATAAAAACAACACTTAGTAAGTCGTTTAGTTTGGACGAACATGATGAAATTCCAGAAGATTCTGTATTGATGAGAATTTACTTTCAACAGGAAGTATCCATTCAAAACTTAGCTGATTTCAAAAAGCTCAGTGCTACCTGGTATGACATAGGACGTGGTATAGCAATGGCACAAAATAAGAGTCCAGAAGACTTTGAGATAATCGGAGCACAAAAAGGTTCTGTCATTTTAGAATTAGCAGTTGCCGCAGGTATTGCCACTACTGTAAGTAAAATTTTACTTGAGGGGTTGAAGGTGGCTGATCGAGTACTGGACATACTGAAGAAAGCCCAGGAACTCAAAAAAATGAAATTAAGTAATAAGAAAATAGAACAGGAACTAGAGAAAGAAGCCCAGTTGGAGAAAGAAAAAGGTGTTTCCTCTATTCTTAATTCCGCTGTTGACTCACTAAAACTTGATAAAACAAACCAAGGCGATAAGGTAGAAGCTCTTGAGAAATCAATTAAGAAATTGATTGACTTTACTCAGAAAGGGGGCTTAGTGGATTTTGTACAAAAAGATCAAGATGATACGGATGAGGAAGGCAATTCAGAAGTACGAAATGAACTTAAAAGTCTAAACTCAAACATTTCTGAAATCCGACTATTGGAAAGTAAGAACTATGATCAAAAGGAAGGTTCTGAGAAATAGATTCTTAATCGAATCCTTCACTGAAAAACTCAGAAATTGTCATGTCAAAAGCCTTGATTATCTTCAATAAACTACTGTAACGTAAATCCTCACCCTTTTCGTAACGACCATATTGAGCCCGCGGGATTTTATGTTCAAAAGCGAAATTCTCATAATTTGAGTATCCTTTGGAAATTCTTAATGACTTTATTCTGGCCGCTAACTTAGCCAACTCCTCAATTGTAAACTCATCTTTCTTTGTGGGCATGCAACAAAGAAAGAGTAGTGGTTATTTTTATGTTACCACTTATTAAATACCACTAATAAGTAGTATATTTATCGAATGAACCATCTAAACATAAACAGCAAATCAATTGAGGCGTTTGATGACTTCATCGGACTTATCGATATCCAACGAGTCCAGAAGAACCTAAGAAACCTACTTCTCTACTACCTGAAAAACGAATTTGAAGAGCTGCATCCTGAATATGGTCTATTCATCGAGGATATGGAATTCCTGTTAAACCCACTTGACAAGATCGAGCAACCGGTCTACCGCGAAAACGGCAAGTAACAGGCGATATGGCAAATGCCTGGCCGGCCGCGCCTCTAAGTGGTTATTTGAATCTGTTCTGCACATCCGGTACTTTAGTAGATATTTGAAAGTTCAGAGGCACATGCTATATCTAAACGTTAGCAGCAAAAACTTCTACATACCTTGAAAATAACACCGAATTCTAAACAATGGAAAAAATGGTCATTGCCATCCAAAGTTACATATCTCTCATTCATCCTAGGTGTGATATCATTGGTAGTAACTATTGCTCTTGGCATCATTGATATTAGTTATTTGAAGGAGATTAATAGGAACATCGAAAAGAGTGAAATACTGAATGAATCTGATAAGCTTCCATATGAACAAAAAAAATTTCTGGATGATAGAATTAATCAGTTCATCCTCTATTTGAATAACCTTCAGAGTAATTACACAGACCGACTAAAAAGAGAAGAATGCAATATCGGGGATCAAGAGTTTGAAGAACTAAGGATTCTAAGAAATACGCTCAGCTGGATACGAACTGTTTTTTATGAAACCTCCTACAATAGAAAAATTGAATTCCGTGATCTCCTTCGTAAAAGAGACCTTCCCACGATCTCCTACATATATTTGAAATTTCGGGATAAGAATGTAAAGCAATTTCTCATAAGAGATGATATCGATCTCGTCCTTATGGCCAAGTATTTAAATCTTTATGCAGATAAGATTGAATCTACCCCTAATTGGAGAGAAAGGATTAACCAAATATCATTTGCACTTGACAATACATTTGACGATGGATTAGCTGGCGGAATATCCAAATCGGTATTCTACAAGGTAGGTTTTCCAAGACCCTCAGTAACTTGCTTAGAATCAGATGATCTAACGTTACCAACCGATTTTTATTTATACTCATTTTGGTTGAGACGTTATCGTGAAGGGAATTATGATATCACGAGATATGTAATTGAAAGGTTTATCGAATCACACGATATGGAGAAGTCATCACCAATAGTAGCATCTGACCATCAAAAACTCCTAGATTCACTGAATAATCTGTACCCGCCACAAAAGGAGTCATTATCAATTGAGGATAGACTTAGTAGAAAGGGTCTTATTTCTTCTGCAGAAATGATAGAGAACGATCCTGATTTAATCATATTAATACTCGGAAGTTTCAGCATGGGTAGTGATAGTGCCAGGCAGGAATTCATGAACTTATACAGCTCTATGGATCGAACTCAGATTGCTCAATTATATGACATTCTTGAGAGAGAAAAAGAAAAAAACCAAGAGATCGAAAGAAAGTATGAACAAGACGTTAAATAAGCTGCTAACAAACACTAAAATGAATATGCGAAATGAGTCAATGTGAACAAAATACTTCAGTATTTCTAGCAACTTGAAGGCATTCTCATCATAGCTGAACGTTATCAAGAATTGAATTAAATTCCTACCTCCATCACTCCTAGTGATCAAACATTGATTGTGCCATTTGGTTCGCTATTTCAACGGTTGATGGGGCTGAAAATGGCTTTTTAAATTCTCTAATCCAATAGACAATATGATTGGGCTTCTCGCTACTAATGAAATGTGATGAAGCGGGCAAAACGCATAAGTTTGACATAGGTAGCGCTTCGTATATTTCCATTGTGTGTTCCATCAATACGGCATCCCTGTCCCCTACCATGAGCATTACGGGAACATCAATCTTACGGATACTATCCATCGGGATTTCCTTTTGATTTACCATCAGTGCTACATGGGTTTTGGTTCTTGGCTCAGGAATCTGCTCATAATTTTTCATCATTGTCACCAATTCAGGGTGCAACCCGGACAATCGGGTATTGGCTCCGGAAATGAGCATTCTATCTAGTTTGCTGGTGGATTTATAGCCAATGATCAATCCCAAAATGCCCCCGTCACTATGTCCCCAGATACTGTATTTCTCATGTCCAAGGTGTTGCATGAGGGCCATCACATCGTCTGCCATGTCAAAATAGTCCAGGTCTCCCTCTGGACAACTGCTACGGCCATGACATCTACTGTCCACAGCAATGACCTGATGATGCTCCAGCAACTGAGGAATGATCTGATATCTGCTTGCCACGGATCCCCCATTCCCATGAAGAATCAACAGCGGATCACCCTTGCCAAATACCTCGTAATTGAGATCACCCCAATCCAATTTTAATGAAAATCGTTTCCCTTTTACACCTCCATCTAGTTCTACCTTGGTTTGAGCTTGTGCTACCATCATCGCAGTACACAGTAGCAAGAATAATCCTTGTCTTTTCACTTTGATATTTTAAGTTTATACAAACGTATGAGCAGCCTATTTCAAATAATTGTAAGAATCAGACAAAATGACGCTATGTGAGGAACACCCCAAAGACTTAGCAGTATCGAAATACATTGACAGGTACCAGCTATTCATGATTCAGGAGCCTGCGTTCTTCAAAACGATCCCAAATGGCAAGATTGAATGCTACATGGTCAAAAGTGGGGAGTTCAAGACCTGGGATGTCCCGTCACAATCATTTATTTCGGGTGGGTCATCTGGGATTTTACCGGCTACCAATCAGCCCACTTTCTATCACATTCCTGGCAAACTTATTTGCTTGAATATTAAGCTGAATCTTAACATTGTTGGACTTTCAATGTTCAATGGATTGTTAACCAACTGGGCGGGTTTCGATGTGGCTAACTTAATCCCTCTGGAAGAACAGCAGCGCATTCTTGCTAAATGCTCTGAAAGCGATATGACCATTCCGGTTTCGGATCTTGACGCTGCCATTGAGTTATCTCTTTGTCGAAATCCAATCAATTCGCAAGTTGAAAAAGTCGTAGCATTGATGGAAGATCAGCTGACCAGCAAATTCAAAGTATCTGATCTTGCAAGCAACATGGCCATGTCTGAAAAATCGTTGGAGAGAATGGTCAAAAAGCAGTTTAACCTGACGCCCAAAGAGTTGTGGCAAGTCATTCGTTTCCAACATGCCTCTCATAAATTAAAAAACCAACCCAATAGCAAATTCATCGATGCACTTGAATTCGGTTACTATGACCAATCTCATTTCATAAAAGAATGTCGAAAAATCACCAGTTATTCTCCCAAAGAGCTCTTTTCAAAGATGAAACTTCCAACAAATGATCTCGCTTTCGAATAACTCGCTGACAAATTCTGTTCGCATGGTATTTCATTGAAACATGGAAAAAATCTATCAGTACTATAAGCAGACGTTTAATATATCTGATCATGACTGGGATATCTTTTCTTCTAAATTGATCCAACAAGACTTCAAGAAAAAAGCTCAAATTTTAAAGAAAGGTGAGACCGAAAAGTACCTTTCCTTCATTGAAGCGGGTATTGTGAGGTTCTATATTCCAAAAATAGAATATGACACTACCATCAATTTGGCCTTTGAAGGTTCGTTTGCCTCTGTTTACGATTCTTTTCTCACGCAATCTCCTTCAGCGTATGCATGTGAAGCCATAACTGACACCACCTTGTGGCGCCTGGCTTATGATGAATTGCAGAACATTTATTCCGAAACAACGATTGGCAATCTAATCGGGCGAAAAGCGGCTGAACAGTTGTACTTATTAATCAAACAACGAGAGTTGTCGTTTCTCAACAAATCTGCAGAAGAACGTTACCTGGACCTTTTCGAAACCAGGCCTGATTTGATCAAGCATATCCCATTGAAATATATCGCCTCTTATATCGGTGTTACTCCCCAGGCATTGAGCAGAATTCGCAGGCGCATTACTTAACCCAGGTTCATTGTTTCGACTTATGGGTGCCTCTAATTTTGGCCCATAATCAAATAATGAAACCATGAAAACGAACAAAATGCTTCCTGTGCTAATGGCCGTGTTGCTTCCCTTATTGAAATCCTACAGCCAGGAGATAAAACCAGTGGTAAGGGTGTCCAACATTGAAAATATAACAGGTACCCTTTATATCGGTTGGTACGATGAACCGGAGGATTTTCGTATCAATGACAAAGCCATTTACAGAGAAAAATTGATTGTGAGTAACCAATCAGAAGTCTCCGTAACATTTGACTACATTCCTACTGGGAACTATGCCATTGCTGTATTTCTGGATGAGGATGATGATTATTTCTTAGACAGGAACCTATTCGGTTTACCGAAAGAAAAATACGGATTTTCTAATAATACACTGCCAGCATTCAGGCCGGCAACCTTTGAAGAGTCATCCTTTGTCTTGAGCAAAGAGGAACATGTTGTGTCCATCAAACTGAAATAACCATGAAACCTCTCATCGTATTGTTAACAGTATTTGTGATTTCCCTGTCTGCTACAAAAACGTTCAGCAGCACCTACAACTTCACACTCTCTGCGAGAATTTCCATGGCCGCTATGTTATGCTTCACCGCAGTTGGGCATTTTGTCTATACCCAGGGGATGTCCATGATGATCCCACCCTTTGTTCCTTTCAAAATCAGTGTGGTTTACCTGACAGGAATCCTCGAAATCATATTGGCCTTTGGCCTGCTGATTCCTCGATTGCAAGTGTTAAGCGGATGGGTACTTATCGTCTTTTTAGCGTTGATGTTACCGGGTAATGTTTATGCTGCCATGCACCACGTGAATTTTCAAAAAGGCACTTTTGACGGACCCGGCCTGACCTACCTATGGTTCAGAATTCCGTTGCAATTGCTTTTCATCGCATGGACGTATTTAAGCACTATCAAACCATCACAAATTGTTACCAGTACTCCTGCAGTGCACTAATAGTAAAAGGGGAAGCATCCACAATGTCTTGGAGCTATGAGTTGATTGACCATGCAAGCAACCACTGGGTTCTTCATCGCCACTCCCCCAAATTCCTTATCTTGAACTTCTGAACAGAATAAAGCAATCATGAGTAAACGGCAATCAAGAAGGGAGTTTATTGAACTGAGTGTGAAAACGGGCGTGGCAGCTTCGGTTTTGCCTGCCACATTAACGAGTTGTGAATCTACTCATGCTAAGAACGATCAGGTTACTGAGGACACTTCGAAGCAACTAAGCATCCTTATTCTTGGTGGTACGAGCTTTTTGGGACCACATCAAATTGCTTATGCCATTGACAGAGGTCATGCTGTTTCGACATTCACTAGAGGAAAGACGAAACCTACCGTCAATATCAAATACTTTGATCAGGTGGAGCAACTCATTGGTGATCGGGAGGATGATCTCACGGCGTTGGAAAATCGGAAATGGGACGTAGTGATTGACAATTCTGGTCGCAGGGTGGAATGGACCCAAAAATCGGCGAGCTTGCTGAAAGAAAACTGTGGCCTCTACCTCTACACTTCTTCTACCGGTGTGTTCTTTCCCTACCTAAAAAACGATCACAACGAAAGTGATGAAGTGCTGCTCGCCATGCCGGAGGGTGTTGATGAGGACATTAAACCCGTCTATGATTATGGCATCATGAAAGCCAATTCGGAGTTAGCGGCCATTTCCGAATTTGGTGAAGACAGGGCCATCATCGTAAGGCCTACCTACATGATTGGACCAGCCGACCGAACGAATCGATTCATTCACTGGCCCATAAGACTCAGCCAGGGCGGAGAAATCATGGTTCCGGGAAAGGAAACCGATCTGGTACAATATGTGGATGTACGGGATGTCGCCGAATGGATGATCCGATTAGCAGAGGAAAAGAAAAGTGGCACCTATAACGCCGTTGGACCAAAATCACAGCAAAATATACATGCCTTTGTCGAGGAAGCAGCCACTGCCTTTGAAACGGAATCGTCTTTCGTGAAAATAGATAATCATGATTTCCTGAAAACCAATGGGGTCGAATACATCGTGCCGTGGATCATGCCAACTGATGGCAACCAGGGCTCAGCCATGATCAATAATGAAAAGGCCATCAAAAATGGGCTTTCCTTCCGGCCGCTACCAGTATCAGTGAAAGACACTTATGATTGGTGGTATTCGGATGCCGTAAGTCAGGAACGGCGAGATGAGGTAGCCATCGATCCCAATGGCGTTTTGTCCAGAGAAGCATCTATCATTGAAAAGTGGAAAGCACGGGGTTAATGTCAATTGATTCAGGGATTCTAACTAAAGGCGGAACCAATACGAATAAACTTAGAACAGATGAGTGCTAGAAGACAAGCTCAGGAAATGACTGACTATCAGTTGATGCGTGTCGCTAATGGTGAAAGCAGCTGGTTGTTTGGTGCTCCATCGGAAAATTGGAGAAAGACTTGCATCCAGGAGCTGATTAACAGAGGTTTTGATGAATCAAAATTTCAGCTAGCCCATGAAAAGTTTGAAGATCGGGCCCGACTTCCACTTGACCTTCAAGGCAAGATCACGGCATTCCTAATCCCTGCTGACAGCTTACATGAAACTGACATTGAAAGGTTCAGGAAGTATGGATATAAAAGGCAAATGAAGCAGTATTATATATTTAAATTTTCGGGGGTTCTGTTTTATGTGATCCTGGTAATCATTTTGCGAATTATTTATATACCAGATTAGAAGAGATCATTCCAGTGAATGAAACCAATGTTAGTGGTATTCGGATGAAGTAGTCAACGATGACCATGAGCCGCCGGGACCACTGCAAAAATGCTATATTAAACCATTAGCGAAATGCAAACTCATTACATACAGTCCATCAACATCAATCCAACAACACCCGCTTCGTCCATACTTTTTCAAGGAATGTAACGCGCATCAAATACATGCCTGATTGAACATGACTCGGAACCCTTACTAAATAAGCATCATTGGCGCTGGATATCTGGGTTTTGTAGATTGTCTTACCCGACAAGCCGATCAACTCGAACGTTGGGTTTTGACTTTCATCGATGGATTGGGAGAGGTTCAGGTGAATGACCCGGTCTTCCTTAACTGGGTTGGGGTACATCTTCCACTGCACATCCGGATCTGTGGCCACGGTCACCAGTACAATGGAAAACCATTCAAACTGACCATCAAAATCTACCTGCTTCAATTGGTAGTAGTAGTTACCCGGGCCGACATGTTTGTCCTGATAAGCATAAGCCGCCCCTTGATCGTTATTGGCTCCCTGCACATCGGCAATCCATTCGAAATCCTCTCCATCGAGGGAACGGTATACTTCAAAATGGCTATGGTTCTTTTCTGTGGCAGTTTCCCAGGTCAATTCGTTGTAAGCACCACTGTTCTTGCCGTGGAAGGATATTAATGTAACTGGTGTGACCACATCATCCGGGCCACCTGAACTCATTGGTGAAAAAGAAGTCAAAGTACCCGAGAGCACACTTCCGCGCACCACCTGATTGGTAACCGTACCTCCTTCACTGACCCATTCCGATCCATTGTGATGGGCCACCACCACTTGACTCAGGTCTTGTATCCCACTACGACCGAAATCACGGAAAAACAAACGTACTCGTGCTTCCATACTTGAACCCACACTTCTGTCGAGGTTCCAGTATTCATTAAAACTGATCGCCTCAAATGTCCCGGCCTGAGGATTATCAATGACCCTGTCCGCTGGTCCAGCACCATAAGGAGTATCGAAATATTGTGCCGTGAAATAATCCGTAGACAGACCATTGGCGACACTTTCAATACCGATAGGTGCATAATGCGCTGAGCTGCCAACTGGAAATGTGAATCCTGCTGCATTATTCCCAACCTTCCTTACAGGTCCGGTCACGTAGCTGTCAGGGCCTGCTCCGGAAACTGTCCCGTTTTCGGAAACGATTAATATTTGACTGGCACTGGATGTCAGTTTGCCGTTGGTCAAAGTGAGCGTACCTGTCACTGTGATGTTGCCAGCGAGCGTTACACCTGCGGCATTATTGATGGTCAGGTTATTAAAAGTGATGTTTCCCGTGATCGTCGTAGGGCTATTCCCTGCCATGATTACGGTAGACGTCTGTGCATTGAATGTTCCGGCATTTTCAAAATTTGTCCCGTTGAAAGTTACTGTTGCGTCATTCAAATTGATCGTGGATCCTGATCCGATATAAAATTCATCCTGAATTTCCCAGGCAGCACCACTGGCCAAAGAAATAGTCCCGCTGGTGTTCATCCCGAAACTACCCAGACTGATGCTTCCAAAGTCTGCCAGCGTTCCACCATCGTGGGCATAGTTATTCATGGAAAAGGCATCCGTCTGTCCGCCACTCACATCTACACTGAAATACCTCACCGCCGTTCCGGCTACATAAGGCCCTGAACCCGAAGCCCCAAGGTCACTTTCGAACCCATTGCCCGTAGGCATGGCGCCGTAAGTACCTGTGTTCGTATTGTTGTACACCACATAGCCCATCCAATTAAATTGGGTGGGTACTCCCGAACCGGTGATGTCCGACCAGGGGATGGTTACTGTTCTTCGATTACTACAATTGCTTTCTGCATAGGTCCAGGCCGCGCCACTGGAGCTGGAATTCCATCCATTGGCGCCATCATCCGTATGGAATGTTCGTCCACTGGTATTTATGATCCCGACAAAATCTGCCCGGAAAGCAGGATTGACGGTAGCATTATCAATCTGCAAGCCAGCTAGAGATCCGTCAGAATTGGCCCCGCCATTTACCGGATCCACAGGATCAATGTCTAAATAGATCACCGCAGATTCATTCGTAGGTGCATTTACTACACTAAAGGTGATCCCCGAATTGTCCCATTCAGCACCCCAGGTCACATCTCCTACCCCACTCGTCGCAGAAGGGGCATTGGGATCGATATCCACATTCGTGTAAATCTTGATATCGCCTGCGTTCAATCGGAAATCCGTTCCAAGGTCCAACGTTTCATAGGTTTCCGAAACGTGTTCGTACCAATCTCCTCCGCAGCTTTCAAAAATGGCACTGGCATTAAAGTCGATGAACTCTACCTGTGATCCGTTTTGGCTGTCCCCACTTTTCCATGCCTGGAAATTAGTAAGCACCACAGCTGTCACACCATTGTGCTTGAAACGCATCCATTTGACCCAGCTGCCATCGCCCAGGTCATAAGCATCCAGGTGGTGGAATACTTCGTGGTTCTTTCTTAGGTTGAGCAGTTTCGCATAGAAGTCATGCAGCTCACGGCGCTTCGTATTGTTGTAATAATCCCATCTTACAGGCTTGTTTCCAGTCCGACCATTGTAATTGATCGAGTAGTCATATCCCAGTTCCCCAAACTGCCATACCATGCGCGCACCCGGCAACAACAAGTTGATCGCCGCTGGTAATTTCAACCGGGTAATGAAGGTATTCATATTGGCCGGAGCAAAGTCCTCGCTCATGTTTTCGAAATCGCGGTTGGCTACATCCAGTTCGGTTTTGATGAAATCACGACCATAGTTATGTAATTCATAAGCCAGGCGTTCTTCATCATGGCTCTCCATGTAGCTCATCCAATTGGCGAATGAAAAAAACGTCGGAGAAGCATCGTACACGCCATTGGTCAGGTCCCGATTGGTATCATCATAACCCAATACGATCTGCTCATATCGTTTGGTCACAGAGGCCCCACCCCACATGTGGATACCTCCATTCGCCAGGATTCGGTCCTCGTCGGCATTGGCCAGGTGTTCAAAAATGACGTAGGCGCCCGGATGATTTGTTTCCAGGGCTGTTTTCATTCGATTCAGGTTATCGATACGTGCCTGATCATAACTACTTCCCCAGCAATCGGGACAGTTCACGGTCGTATTTGAAAAGCCTTTGGTAAAGTCGAAACGGAACCCATCAAAACGATATTCGGTCATCCAGTAATTGGTAACACTGTCTACCAATGCCTGGGTGTGGGTACTGTTGTGATTGAAATCTGCCCCCCACCAGGCCGCACGCTCATCCACAAAATTGTGACACTCGTTCATCCATGGATTGTCGGATCTTGGACGGGCATCAGGTGCACAAATGGAGCTTCCAGCAGTGCCTTCATCCCAGTACAATCGTGCGAAAGGGGAAGAATAAAAAGAATGGTTCAATACCAGATCACCAATGATCGCAATGCCCCTCTTATGGGCTTCATCGACCAATTCCTTCAACTTGTCCTTCGGACCATAGAATTTATCTGGTGCGAAATAGTAGTTCGGATTATATCCCCAACTTTCATTGCCTTCAAATTCACCGGTAGGCATCAAATGGATCGCATTGAAGCCCAGGTTCTGGATGTAATCCAGGTTATCGATCACACCCTGATAGGTCCCTGCATCCGTAAAGTCCCGGATCAGCAATTCGTAGATGTTTGTTTTGTATAGCGCGGGTCGTTCAAAGTCGTTGATCTGCCATTGATAAGGTGTCTGATTGGTCTGTAAAACGGTGGCGCGGAATTCCGTTTTATCAGAAGGGTAAGCAATCAGCCCCGGATACCGGGCTGCTGAGATGTATTGATCATCGGGATCGCTGACTTTGTCTGCATACGGGTCACCAGACTTGACAGAACCATTGACCAGGTACTGATACACATATTCCTGTCCAGGTGTCAGGCCTGTAAGTTCCAGCCACCAAACATCCCCGGCCGTGGTTTTCTTCATTTTGTAAGTTTCCGATACCGTCCAGTTATTGAAATCTCCGATGACATGCACGACGGAGATCCCGGATTGCGTGGGCATGTGCAGCAGCAAGGTGGCTTTACTCGGATCATTGTCATCATAGTTGGGTCCATACAACATCCCAGTAGGATGGTCTTCACTGGTCACCGGTGCAAATACATTGATCGTTGCGGTTTTGGTTTTTGAGGTTGAACCATCATCAGCGGTCACCGTGAGCACATACGAACCACTGGATGAAATGCTGGTGTCGAAACTGATGTCTGTGGTCGAATTGGCTGTATTGGAATAAGGAGGCGTGTTGTTGATCGACACATTGAAATCAGCCGATGCCGAAGCGGTGGCAGAAATGGTGAACGTCGCACCTTCCTGGACCAAACCTGATCCATCAGAGGGACTATTGAGTAATAAGTAGAATCCTGGATCTAAGTCCAAATAAATGTCATTGCCCGTATTGATGTCTTTTTGCTGAAGCGAACCATCCGCATTTCGGAATACCATTGCCAACCGGAAGATGTTATCATTGGGGTCTGGGCTCCCGCCAAAGTAATAATCATTGGGTGTGAAGGTAATGGACCATTCGTTGGGATTGCCGGTGGCGGTCATTTGACCTACTCCATCATCTTGTCCCCAGTTTCCGATGGTCGTCCCCCAGGTCTGAGAAGTAGGACTTTCAGTTACTGCTGCAGAGTGCAAATACACTTTAGAAGCACCTTCTAATGTCGTATTACTGGCGTTGAAAGTAATGGTCAGGGAAGTGCTGGCGGTGGGCAAAGCTGGATCTAAGCCAGAAGAAAGGGTTACAAAATTGTCACTGTCATAAATATTGAGGTACCGAACGATGGTCTTGGCTTGTAAGCTTCCGGAGGTGGCCGCCACTTCAATCTTATGCAACCCTATCCCTAAAGTTCCTACATTCACGGTCTCTGAAAAGGAAGTTACGCTCGTAGGACTTTGGGTGGTCACATCATTCACTTTGATCACCAAATTCGAAGCTACCTGAGTCGTACCGGAAAAAGTATAGGTCGATGCGGCCGTGGCCAGGTCCACAGCCACTAACGTGTCCAATGGATCTGAATCCGCTAACAGTCCGATGCCCGGAGTAATATCCTGGTAGATGTCATTGCCGTCACTGGCACCATTGTCTTTGACCACCAGATCACCACTGGTGCTTCGGAAAACAAAGCCCAGTCGAAAAATGCTGTGACGTAACTGATCAAACGCCAAAACGGTGGACGCTTCCTCGGGATTGGCATTGCCATCATCGATGCTTTCGATATCTGTAAAATACGGATAGGGATTAAATGTCAATTCCCAAATATTGGACCCATTGGAGGTTTCGGTGAACTGACCTACCCCATCGCCAATGCCCCAATTTCCTTTGGTGACGTCCCAGGTCGTAGAAGCAGCTCCCTGCAGGACAGCTCCTATATGTGCATATACTTCTTCATCCGAAGGCAAAGTAGCCAGATCCGTCCCTTCTTCTGCAAATCGCAAAGTAATCTGATCTGAGGCTGTGGGTGAAACAGGTGTAAAACGATAAAAGCCCGGCGTATAGGAATAATTAGATCCTCCATTATTGTTGAGGTTGATGGTGTAGAGGTCTGCATCACCATGGGCAATGGTCAGGCCACTACCGGAGGTAAAGAGATAGTAACTCACTGCAGTCCCATAGGTATTGGAGGCCGCTGGAATGGTAGCCGTGTATGCTGTACCGGAACCAGTCATTTCCACAATGGTGCTGGTCGCATAGCTATCGGTCGTGTACCGGAGATATACTGATTGACCGGTAGACAGTGCCCCATCTAAATTGGCAGTGACCACTACATTGTCATCGGTGATCGGATTGACTATATCCTGTGTAACACTGGACACAGATCGCACATCTCCTTCTATCTTGAAAAAGACAAAATCACCAGTAGGATTGGAACTGGCATTTAATGTTTTGAAGACATAATTATGAGCTGTAGAAGTAACGTTCGTAAATAAAGCCCCACTGGTAGTACACGTACTACTTAAGGTGTATTTCGTTCCAGGTGTGACTTCTGTGTCTACACCTGGTGTAATTGTCCTTTGCGCAATCGTTCCACCCCAATCAATCGCGAACCGCCAATATTGGTTACCTGTCCCCCCGGCATTAAGGGGATTGGAGCCATAGGTTCCACCGGCATTAGCCGAGAAAAATGTAAAACTTGAGTTATCAGACCCGCATCCGCCATTCCATCCCGTTGAAAATCCCGCACCAACAAGAGCATTCTGAGCATGAATAGAAAAAAAATTAAAAAAAATACATGCTCCTACTGCGAAAAACCTAAAAACTACTCTTCCTGAATTCTTCCTCATTTTACCGCAAACGTTTTAACCAACTCTAATCGATCATTCTAATTTTTGAAAAGGCAATACCTTCTAAAATACAAAAAGTCAGCAAATAATTACGGCGCTTACACGGATGGTTTTGTATCAGTAAAATTCATATTGAATAGATTAAATGACCTCTTTTCAAGAAAAGAGGTCACCATCTTATATTTTATTACAAGGACGCTGAACCTTGAATTATGCAAGTACCGGATGACTCAATTTTTTTCGCATTACAAAACCTGAATATTGCAATCCTCCACCTGAATTCCTAAATTATTGGCTCAACGAGCTTGTCAGGAATTTGTGAAGTAGGCACATGAGAGTAAGACCAATAGATATCGTCCCTTCGTGGAGGGTTTGGATTTGTATATCCATGATTGGGCTGTTTTTGTCAGCTCCATGGAAATTGTGTGCTCAAAACGCTAAAATTGATAGCCTCAAATCGACATTAAATCAGGAACTTACCGATCAGGACCGTGTCGACACTTACAATGCATTGGCCTTCCAAACTTTTCGGATTTTGCCGGATACGGCCAAAAGCTATGCCGGTCGCGCAATGCAGCTTGCAAAAGTGGCTAGTTATACAAAGGGAACCGCAAATAGTCATAATAGCTTCGGGTTCATCGCTTTCTCACAAGGTGAATATGATAGTGCCCTATGGCATTATGAACAGTTCAGGCACATTAGTCAAATGATAGGCGACTCGGTAAGCATGTCGAGGGCTTTGAACAATCTTGGTGTCTTGTTCAGCAATCAAGGACAGCTTGAGGAAGCATTGCAATCCTACGAACAATCGTTAGCCATTCGAGCATCTCTAGGTTCTGAGACCGGCCTGGGAACCATTTATAATAACCTGGGTCTAATGCAAATGAAGTTGGGTAACTACCGCGAAGCACTGGATTATTATCTGAAAGCCATCGAAGCCAAGAGAAGACCAGACCGGGTAACCGGAAGGGCCATGGCCTATCTCAATCTGGCCAATCTAAAAGAATTACTGGAGGACTATGAAGGCTCAGAAGAGGCTTTTCAAAAAGCTTATGCGATCTATCAGGCAAACAATGATCAAAAAGGGATGGCCGTTTCATTTCACAATATGGCAGAAACGCACACCAAACAAGGAGACTTCCAAAAAGCCCTGGCTTTGTATCAACAATCTGTACGAATCAACCGCCAGCTAAAGAACCGGAAACAACTCGCCGAAAATTTAAATGCCATCGCTTCTTTGCATTACGACATGGCAGCATGGGATTCGAGTGCTTATTATTTGTCAGAAGCGCAGGCCATTGCTCAACAACTTCAAATTCCTTTTGTACATGCCAAAATTGCTCTGGGGTTTGGGCATTTGTATCATACCCGAAATCAACCAAATCTTGCTTTAAGTCATGCTGAAAAATCCTATGAGGAATTTTTGACCCTGGGTGTCAAGAAGGAAATCGCTGCAAGCGCGTACCTGATTAGCCAGGTTTATAAAACACTGGGAAATTCTTCCAAAGCATATGATTTCTTAACTACTTATTTGACTTATCAGGACAGCCTGATGAACGAAAACAAGGCGACCGAAATTGCGAAAATTGAATTCAACTATGACCTCTCAAAAGTCGAAAGTGAAAAACAACGTTTATTGGAAGCTCAAGAAGTCATGGGCACCACGTTGAGTGAGAATCAACGACGAATCGACGGTCAGCGTCAGACCATCATATGGGGTGGGGTCATTCTGTTTCTTGTGGTTATTTCCAGCATATTCATCGTACACTTCTATCAACAAGTAAGGAAAACGCGGAATTCACTCAGAGAAGCCAACAAGGAAATTTCTGAGTTCAATCAATCACTGGAACAAAAGATTCAAGACCGTACCCAAAAGATCGAAAAACAGAACAAACAATTGATGGATTATGCGTTTGCGATTTCTCATGAGATCCGTTCACCTCTGACCAACCTGATCGGATTTCTTGATCTCGATGACCAGCATGAAATCAACGAGTTCTCTGATGAGGAGAAACGTCAAATAAAAAGTTCAATGGCCAATTCTATCCAAAAGATTGACGAAGCGACACGTAAAGCGGCCCAAATTGGACATCCTAAAGACAAAAGGACTAAGGAAAACTAAACCAAAACCTAAATCGTCTGTTATTCTGGCAGATGGTGGCACAATTTTTCCTACTCATATCTCTGATCTTCATCAATCAACAATCGCCTTTCACTGACTATCGATGGGAACAACGCATCATAGTGATTGACGTGCAAATGGAACATGCTACCCAACAGCTTACGGCGTTACTTGAACAAGAAGAAGCTCTAAAGGAAAGGGATTTACTGGTTTTCTTGAAAAAAGGAAATGAATTGATCTGTAAGAATGCGAATAAGCCAACCGAAGTAGATATACGAGATCGCTATTCCGGAGTGGTTTTGATCGGTAAAGATGGTGGAATAAAGCTGAAAAGAGATCGAGTGGTAGCAACTCAGATCATTTTTGATTTGATCGATTCTATGCCGATGAGGCAATCAGAAATGCGAAGGAAATCAAATCCTTAAAAAAAGAAAAGGGAGCCCACCCTTTCCAAACCTAACCTGTACCTAACCTAAAAAATGAAAGGTGAGCCCCCAAGTCAACCAACTCAACTTGTCTTTTCGACAGACCCAGCGTGAACTTAAGTCACGCTCAGACCGCCGAAGTTTATTTCTTTGAACAACTAGGCCGCCTGGGCCTGAGATAAATTGCTCAATATTTTCTTTGCTGTACTCAATTCATGTTGTGTGAATTCGTACAGCTTTTCTATACTTGACTTCCCCGTGGCCCGGTTATTTTCGACCAATTCGTAGTTATGATGTTCGTAAGAGTAAATCAGCGCGTATTTCATGAGTGTAAGTGTAAGCGTGTGTAAATGTGTCTGCCCCTATTACGAACACTCAACGCCAAATGGTTGCCTGATGTGATTTTTTAATGAAAGAATTTCACTTTATTTAGATAACGAGTGGATTTTACCCGATTATTGGTACTTCTCTAGAAAAGCATAAGCCTCTTCCAACGAATCCACAACCTTTAGTGGTTTATCAATGTATGTCTTACGCAAATACTCAATTTGCATCCTGGTAATGGCACTTTCAGGACTAACCAAAACCGTGGCTTTAACAGGACGTTTGAGTACTTCAAGTCCAGCTTGAGCATGAATTCATCTCTTACTTTTTTTGAGGCTGATTTCATCTCAGAAAGGTCACAGATCACGAGAAAATCAGTTTCCAAATCATGGTCCAGCGCATATCGAATGGTAGGTAAGTAATCGGACACATCTAATGCCGAATTCCAAAATCCAATCGGTCGGATCATGATCAGATTTTTGATTTGATCAACTTGAATAAGATAGTTGCTTGTTTGGTATTCTTTCATACCCGCTAAAGATAATCCGAGCAATCGACCTACGCCAATTGCAACAACATAGCTGGGAGCTACACTGGTTTAATCAGTAAATCTCAAGGCAAAATCGACGGCACTTTCCGCATGGATTCTGGTCGTATCAAAAACTGGAATATTTACATCTTCCTGCTGAATGAGCAACGGAATCTCTGTACAACCAAGGATAGCTCCTTCTACCTGATCTACTTTAACGGCGTGATTAATGATGTCCACAAAGGCCGCTTTTGACCTGGCCTGAATGTCACCCAATACGAGTTCTTCATAGATAGTCCGATGAACCAAATCCCGTCCTTCATCATCCGGGATCACTACATTCACACCAAAATCCCGCTCAAGCGTACTCCGATAAAAGTCTTTTTCCATCGTAAAGCGGGTACCCAATAAGAGCACCTTCTTCAACCCTTGTTGTTTGATCTTTTGTCCGGTCGCAGTGGCAATGTGTAGAAAGGGTATATTAACCGCTTGTTGGATCGCATCACTGCACAAGTGCATCGTATTGGTACACAAAATGATCAATTCAGCCTTGGCCTGTTCCAGATTCACCGCTGATTGTGCCATCGCATCATTTAACGCGTCCCAATCATCACGATGCTGCAATACTTCAATATCCGCAAAATCAACGGAATCCATCACGCAAACTGCAGAATGAAGACCCCCAAGCCGCTTTTTGACTGCCCCATTGACGATCTCGTAATATACCTTCGAGGATTCCCAGCTCATTCCGCCAATCATTCCGATTTTTTTCATAGAGGTAATTTTAGAGCAATTAAGTAAAATCAAAAAGGACTAAAAAGTTCACCAAAATGTTGTGGAACGATTTTTCTGGAAATATAATTTTACCCCGACCCTAAAGGGTGTGAAAAGAACAATCTCTTTTGGGAACAAATGGTTACCCGAGTAGCTCTAGTAACCACTGAAAAATCTTTTAAAAAGTTGATAAAGATCACATCAATCCACCGGCAACATTTGCCTGAAGGTCAGATTGACTCTTGGTGTTAATACCTTTTTCGTGGGTGGCAGGCGATGTAGCCAATGACTCTGTGTAGTTCCTTTCATGACCATCAAGCTGCCATGTTCCAGCCACAGATCGATCCGCTCTTTGGTCTGTTTGTGTTTGAATGCAAATTTCCGCTCGGCCCCCAGGCTTACCGACCCGATGGCACCATTTTTCTTCAACTCCACTTCCCCATCACTGTGCCAGGCCATGCCTTCCTCACCTGAGTGATACAAATTGAGTAAACATGAGTTGTAGGTTTCTCCGGAAACTTCTTCAATTCGGCTTTTAATCTTTCTCAAAGTTGCTGACCATGGAAGGGCTGTTTTGGTCGTACCGGAATACCGATAGCTAAAAGGCTGCTCTACATACCAGGCTACTTTTCGTTTGGTCTGGATCGTCTTCCCAAAGATCACCGCCTGATCATGCTGCCAGGCTATTTCATTGAGTAGTGATTCATAATAACCATCCGCAGCCTCCGCCAGAAACACTTTCCCATAGTAAAAGACCTCCCCGTCTTGTGGTAAATGGTTCTTTTCTTGATTTACCGGACGATCAAACAACTCCATCTTTCCAATTTTTATACGCCTCTCTCATACAATGGCCACAGGGACGATACCCTTCCGCGATCGCTTCCTCCTCATTCATAAAGAAGATCCGGTTCATTTTGTTCATCCGTTTTCCAGATTTACAATGCAAGGTACCATAGATCATCAGTCGCTTGTTTCCGGCATAAACCAATTTACCTGTACGAATCATCCGAAAAAGTTGCATGGATGCTAATGCTGCGTGCTCAGTCATTTCAAATCAATGGATGTATCAGCTCTAAATTAGTTTGATTTAGCGATCACCTTATCTAAACTACTCCTGACACATACTGACATCAGTAGTTTACATATATATGTAACAGTTCATTATATACATATGTAACAATCCATTACATAATTATGTAACATACCTTAACATATATATGTAAAGCTTCTTCCTAGCCGCCTGACCAAATCCTATTAGCATAACAGTAGGATCGGCTTATTGTAAGGCATCGTGAAAAATGATACCCAGTGTATATCGATTGCCGGCAATTACTTCACTCACGCCATGACGGAGGTTTGCCCGAAAATAACCTCTTTGGCCTCTTACTGGCCTGAAGTTGGTCGAAAAAATCAAGGCATCTCCTTTGGATGGTTGAACCACCATAGCTTTGGATTGAGTACGTGGCACTTGTTCGGTCATTACGAACTCCCCACCCTGATAGTCCTGCCCATAGTCAGACAAGAAAAGCACGACCTGCAATGGAAAATAAACAGGCCCATACAGGTCCTGATGCAAGGTATTGAATCCTCCTTTTTCGTATTTCAAAATCAAAGGTGTGGCTTCCAATTGACCTTGCTCATGGCAAGTTTTTAGAAATGCCTCATGCTCCATTGGATAAACCTGCTCCATGTTCAAAAATCGCATCCAGCGATTGGCCATGGGCGCCAAAAATGGATAAAGTGCCTGCCTTATTTCGCTGACCGAATCCGGAAGCGGGTAATCAAAATATTTATACTCTCCTCGCCCGAAACGATGACGCTCCATGATCACCGTCTTTCGATATATTTCTTGCTGATTATAATGGCTTATCCATGTCGTACAAGTGTTTTCATCCACCAACCCAGGGATTAACGCATGGCCCTGCAGATCTAGCTGTGATTGCATGTCGGACCAGTTTAAAGATTGAAGTTGAGCTTGAATCATGAGGCAAGACTGGCATTCAATTGCGCGGCTTCCCAACCTAACATGGCCACTTTTCGATTGGTCCCCCAATGGTAACCTCCTATGGCACCCGATGCCTGGATCACCCGATGACAGGGAATTAAATAAGCCACCGGATTGTCACCAATGGCCGTACCGACCGCACGGGAAGCATTGGGATTTCCGATTTCTTTGGCCACTTTTCCGTAGCTGGCCACGGCTCCTTCCGGGATTTTGATCAGCGTTTCCCAAACTTTCAATTGAAAATCCGTGCCTTTGAGGTGTAATTTGATTTGTGGGATCTTGTTCCAGTCGTGCGTAAACAGGAATAACGCATTTTGCTGGATGACATCTACATGTTGCCTAAGGTTGGCATTAGGAAATTCCACTTTTAATTGTTGTAGCGCCTGTGCTTTATCCGATGAAAAAGCCAGGTGACAAATGCCTTTGGAAGTAGAAGCCACAATCACTTCTCCGAATGGGCTATCAGCGAAACTATAATTGATATGGAGGTTTTTTCCACCATGCTTGTATTCCGCAGGGGTCATTCCCTCAATATTTACAAAAAGGTCATGCAAACGGCTGGTCCCTGAAAGTCCGGTTCGATGGGTGGTTTCAGACAATGTAAACTGCTCTTCTTTCAACAATTGCTTGGCATAGGTGGTACTGAGGTATTGCAGGAACTTCTTCGGACTTACTCCTGCCCAGTCCGTGAACATTCGTTGAAAGTGATACGGACTCAGATGTACATGCTCCGCTACCTGCTCCAGATTAGGCTGCTCTCGAAAGTGCTCTTTCAGATATGTAATTGCCCTTGCAATTCGATCAAAATTCTGTGTCTGTTGCGCATCCATCTCTATTGAAAATTAGTAAACATGCAACAAATCTAGATTTAGACCAATCCGATAAACACCCGATTCTTGCTTAGTAATTGCGACTGTTAACGGATGGTACTCTAATTTAGACGCAAACAATATCTTATGGAAGTCCGTGTGACCTGGGACGACAGCAAAGCTGTCGCTATCGTCAACTATATTGATGCTAAAATCCATAGTGAAGTGCATTACAATGAATGGAAACAAAAACTCTTATCCAGATTTGATCAGGTACTGGATCAAGTCGGCCAAAAGTTTCCCTTGATCGTATGTATTGACCAACTCAGCTTCTCGTCGGAGTTTGAATCAAGGTACGGGAAGGAACTGGCGCCAATGGTAGCACAAAAATACGCCAGTGCAATTGCCCGATACGGGAAGAATGTACCGACCAAAATGGTCGTTTCTAATCAGGCAGTACAACGAATTTTGGAGCATGCATCACCAGAATCATTACGTAAAGAATACGGTGCCAACGTATTTCAAACACAGGATGATGCCCTGGTTTTTATTCCGGCGATTACCAATAACAACAGATAAATTAACTTCATCGATCTCCACTCCCGTGATCCAAACTTTCGCAGGGTTTGGCGTAAGCATTTTCAATGATGTAACATGTGGACATCAAGCGACACATGAAAACACCTCTTTAACCACAACCCATTCGCGACAACTGGCCGCCCATTCACGAAATCGGTCTTTTTCATCGGGTCTCAAGTATGAATTGATCGTTTGATTCACCGAAAAACTCGAATGCTTATGAAACGATCTACATTCATCAAGAAAGGATTACTGGCCGGTGGGGCCGTGTTTACCACAAGTCAGTTCCTTGCTCAGGAAGGGCGCCCACTATTCACCAAAGACGACATTTATAATTTCGTGGCAGCAGCCCACAATGACCTGGACAAGGTAATGGAACAGTACGAAAAGCAACCCCTGATCCTGAATTGTGCCAATCAAATAAGACGAGGAGATTTTGAAACGGCCATGGGTGGTGCTGCACACATGGGCAGGAAAGACATTGCTGATTTTCTTCTGTCCAAAGGAGCCCGCATGGATCTCTTCAGCTATGCCTTCTATGGCCACGCAGACTTTATCAAACAGCAAATCGAAGCGTTCCCACAATTATTGCATAGTCCTGGACCACACGGGTTCACATTGCTGCATCACGCCAAGGTAGGTGGACATGAAGACCTTATGGATTGGATCAAAGACAAAGGCCTTACTGAAACCTTTGTGAAAGGGGTATTTGGGTAAAACTTCAGCGAGAAAAATGTCATTCCAGAAAAATGCGCTTTAACTTGTTGAAGAAAGGGCATTTCATCAGGAATCTCAATGACGTATTTTCAGTATCAATTTCCGATAGCATTAATCAAAATATACGTTATCGACGTTTTTCTTTCCGTGATAAAGCTCAGTATTGCATTAATACCCATGGTAAAATAATGTCCGCTATTCCCCTACTCGACAACCAAAACCTGGACCAACGAAAACTATTTCGGTATTCCGTGGTATACCTGTTTCTGACCGCCATCATACTCATGATCCAGAATTACATACGGTATGGCGGACACAGCAGCTACGACCCAGGCATCGGAGGGACTTATTTAATGGTCTCTGTATTGGGATTTATTCCGGTCGTTCTATTGGTTCACAAAAGCCTCGATTGGTTCTCGAATTGGAAAGTCAATCATTACTGGACATTCGCTGCGATTTTGGGATTGCTCATCATAGTGGTCTTTTTCATCCTCTCCAATATCATCCTACATGTCTTCGGATATTTCGAGGGTTGGGTGGATATGAAATACGCCAGCTGGTACTTTGGAAAAGAAGCCCTGATCCATGGGTTGCTGCTTGCCGGGAATTTCTTCTTCCTCCAAGAACGCAAGGACGACCAACAAAAAGTGATCTCCGCCAACCATGGCCGGAAAGAAATCACCATCAAAGCCGACCTGATCGAATGGATCGAAGCTGATGACCATTACCTGAAAATCCACCTGGCCGATCAGTCCCTGATCAAGCGCACCACCCTGGAGAAAATGGCCGATGAACTACAACCCGATTTTGTCCGGATCCACCGCAAATACCTGGTCAACAAGCAGGAGATCATCGGTAAGGAAAAGTCCGGACGCGATGAATATGTGGTCATGAAAACCGGCACTAAGGTCAAAGTAGGCCGGTCATATCAGCCGTTGGAGGTGCTCAAAAACACCTGATTCAAGGTTGTTCTGCCAGGTCCTTGATCTTTTCCATCACCTTTGGTAACATCTCCCTGAATTTCGGACCAAAGGATTTGGCAAATAATCCCCCGGTCAATCCCTTGAACCAGACTTCATGTGTAAAAGTGGTTTTTCCTGTTTCTACAGCTAGTATTCGTTTGACGTACAAACCACCCAGCGGTAAGTTCGTTTTGAATGTATAAGATCTCCCGGGCTCGAAGGCAACTACCTGAAATTTGGACTTTCTTCCTTCCAAAGAAAGGATCATTCCTTTCGCATTCAACTCGAAAGGCCCTTCTATCGAAGCATCCTGAAGGCCGGAATCCCAGCTTTTCCATTGGTCGACATCCGTCCAGATCTCCCAGATGGCTTCACCAGAAGCGGATGTAGTTACCGAGTGCCAGAAGTGTTTATTGGAAGCTTTCTGTGCGTGTATTGTTTGATTCATAAGGAACAGTATTAAACAGATCAGTATTGACTTTTTCATGTTGCATTCATTTTGAAGCAAAAGTCAAACTGACGGAAGCGCTTATACTGAACCTATGTTAACTTCGGTTTTGGAGGTAATAATTCTTTCGAATTCTGCTTAGTGATTGCGGGGCAATACCCAAATAACTGGCCACATGCTTGAGGGGAGATTTTTGGATGATTACGTCTTGCACTTCCAACATATGAAAATACCGTTCTTCCGCGGTGTAGTTTTGAAGGTCCTGTAAGATCTCTTCCGTGAAATACTGCACCTCTTGTACCAGTTTTCTGACAAATTCGTTCCAGAATGGTAATTCTAATAGTTCAAAAGCATCGGACTTTTTCATCTCCCAAACTACTGCATCTTCCAGCATCTCAATATTGTCCCTGGTGATCAGGTTATTGGCAAAGCTTTGCTGAGAAGTAAAACAATAGGGAGCCTTTGTAAAGAATTTGGTTGCATCTTCTCCGTTGGACTTGTAAATAAAGTAACGCAGAAAGCCCTCTTCAAGAAAGTACAATTTTCTACAAACCTGCCCTTGTTCCAGGATCATCTCGCCACGTTTGTATTCAACTTTCTCCAATTTCGACGCTATGACTTGCCAGTCAGCGTTGGAAATAGAAACGTAATTAGAGATAAAGGAATGGAAGGGATGCAAGATTCAAACTATTTCTTTGAATAACTATAGCCAATGACTGATTGTTTAGTGGCGATTGAGGAGTGATGTGAAGTAGAAGACAATGTTTAGGGTAATTCTCGCCTCTGTGCGGGAATCTTCCAGAATGAAGTTGTAGTAAACATATTTCTGTCATTCCGGCGATTACAGTCCAAATCAATGTGTTTTGTAATAACTATATTAATCTGCCGGATTCTCAAGATTACTAGTACGTACTACCACACTTGAGATTCCGCAGGGCCGCCTGGCGGTATTGATCCACTTCGCTCCTCAAACCGGAATGACGGTAATGAAGGACTGACGGGGGAAATTTAGGGATGAGGGCAAAAATTCAGAATGACGATCGGTTTGTATGCATCTCTTTACATCACTCCTGCCGTAACTGCTTCGCGGGGTTGACCAAACTGGCTCGAATCGCTTCGAAGCTTACAGTAAGGATGGCAATCGCACTGGCGATGATTGCACCGGTAGCAAATAGGGTCCATTCTAAGGTGATTCGATTGGCCATCCACTCGATCATGAATTCGGTAAAGTACCAGGCTACAGGGATCGCAATGAAGATCGCCAACAAGACCAACTTGAAGAAGTCACCTACCAGAATGAGCAGTAATCTCGACAGACTGGCTCCCAATACTTTTCGGACACTGATCTCCTTGGTCTTCTTCCCAATCAGGTAGAGGGATAAGGCAAACAAGCCAGAACAGGCAATGACCAATGAAAGGACGGTGAATACCAGGAACAGGCTTTTGGCACGTTCAATGTCTTTGTACCACAAGGCAAACTGCTGGTCCATGAAACGGTGGCGCATGGTCTGATTCGGATTGAACTGGTCCCAAACCGCTGCAATGTCCATTAACGTGGCGTCCATGTTTTGAGGCGCTACTTTAACCGAAAGCGTGGCAGATGGAGCACCTGTAGACAAGGCCAGTGGGCGAATGATCCCGGTAATGGGTTCAAAGTAGAAATCACTGACCACCCCAATGATGTCGTAGCGGTTCTCAAACATGTCAGTCAGTCGCTGCCCAACGGGTTCATCCAGGTTCAAGATAGTGGCCATTCGTTCATTGATGATGATGGACTGTCCTGGTTCGTTTTTGCGAAAATCACGTCCGACTTTTATTTCCATTGCCAATGTCGAAATATAATCTTCGTCCACAAACCACATGGCCGCCTCATAGCGGTCTTTGTTCCCGCCTTTTGATGTCATCCAGAAGTCACGATTATGAATAGAACTCCCTTCCACAGGCAAGAAATCACTCAAAGACGCATTTTTCACGGCTGGCAAACGTAGCAGTTCCGACTTCAGTGTTTGCTTCTTTTCCTCCTCCATCGTGTCCAGGCCAAGCAGGTTGATCACCTGCTCTTTTTCGTATCCGAGGGATTTGTTCATCATGAAGTCAAACTGCTTGTGTAACGCCAGGGCCGTGATGATCAGAAACACCGTCACAGCAAATTGAAAGACAACCATGCCACTTTGAAGGAACGACTTCCCTCCTGTACTGGCTTTCCCTTTTAATGCCTCGACGGTACTGAATCCTGACAGGATCAGCGCTGGATAAATCCCTGAAAGCACTCCTAAGGTCAAAGAAACCACGAAAAGTCCCGGAACAAACCACCAGGCATTCCATGGCAAGCTAAGTTGCAGATCTGTTAATTCATTGAAGACAGGCATGGCGAGCGTCGCCAAACCCATACCAGCCGCCACCGCAAACAAACTGTACAAACAAGACTCTGAAAGGTATTGCACCATTAATCCGGACCGAAACGATCCTACTGCTTTTCTCAGACCTACTTCACGGGCCCGACTCATGGAACTTGCCGTAGACAGATTGATGAAGTTGATGCACGCCAACAACAGGATGACCACTGCGATGATCCCAAAGATCCATACCAGGTCCTCTGAACCATGACTCAGGAAATCGCCCACTTCTTCAGGATTCAAATAGATGTTGGTGACTGGTTGGAAATAATAGGATTGATACATGGCCTGTTCTTCCAGATGAATCTGACCATCTTCTTTCAACAGATCAATGACCAGACTCTTGCGGACTTCTCCGGTCTTTTGCTCGACCAGCTCTTTGTTTGCACCTTCCGAAAGCCTGGTGTACATCGTATAGTTCGTACAGCACCAGCCGCTGGTTCCCGGACCGTCTTTTCGCTCAAACATCGTGAGGATGAAATCGCCTTTCAGGTGCATGTTTTCAGGTAGGTCCTCCATTACACCGGCTATGGTGAACGTGCTCTCATGGTTATTATTTAGCACAATCCGCTTGCCCACAGGGTTCTCATTGGGGAAATAGATCGATGCTTTGCGTTGGGAAAGGACCATTGTATTGGGAGCAAAAAGGGCTGTATGATCTCCGTAAACCATCTCCATTTCAAGGATTTCCAGCAATTCAGGATCTGCATAGAAAAAACCTTCTTCGTAATGACTTTGGATACCGCCATCTACCTGTATGTGATTGTCTCCGGCATCTCCCCAGGACCAATCTACAGTTCTCGCGATCAATTCCATCTCAGGAATGTTCTCTTCAAGGATACCTTTTAGCGGACCGTGTACATTGGTCCAGTAACCTACTTCTCCGGATTGGGACCATTGATTCACGACACGAAAAATACGGTCTCCGTACTTGTAATGCTGATCATAGCTGATCTGATGACGGACGTACAGTGAAATGAGCAGGCAGGCTGCAATGCCCAGGGCAAATCCTCCAATTTTGACTGTACTGAATACTTTTTGTTTGTTCATTTGCCGGATGGCAACTTTTAAATGATTGGTGATCATACCGAAATGATTTAATTGATGATCCCCGCCCAGTCCTTTCAGTAGTTTAGGCCTGAGCAGTTTTAATGTGTCGAAATAGTATAGCCTTTTGGCTTTGTTATACCCCAAAAAGTCGCAATTATCATGGAATCGCTCCTCCATGTCGCCCTCTATCTCTTCCATAAAGCGCGACTTGATCACCGCCTTCAGTATCTTCAAAGGCCAACGAGGTGGTAACTGCTGACTGGACAAGTCGGACATCAGGAAGGGTTGGTACCGAAGTTGGGCATGGCAGACCACAATTGCGATCGGATGTCCTTCATTTCCTGAAGGGTTTGATAAGCCTCTGGAGTGGCTGCATAAATGCGTTTCCGTTTCCCTCCTCTTCGTTGACTGGCTTCCCCCCAACTAGAAGTCAGAAATCCTTTTTCCTCCATTCTTTTCAAAGCCGTTTGTATCGCTCCCATGCTCAGGCGTTCATTGAGACGTTCCTCCAGGTCTCGCTGGATCTCATTACCATAGGCCTGGTCCTGTAATACAATTACGGTCATCAGGATCAACTCCTGAAATTCACCGAGTCGCGTCTTCTTCATCGTATTTTATACTAATTGAAGTAAATATAAATACGATATTATTCTAAATGAAGTTTTATTGATTTAAAATTAATTTCAACTGCCTTAAATACTACAGCTATTTCAATGATTTGCAATCACATTCATCGTTTCATGATTGGCCTGGTGTATATCTGGCTATTGACCTGGATCTGTAAGATCAATAATCCCCTGGGCAAAGTACTTGTGTCTAACAAGATGCTCTTACCCTTTTCAAAAGATTGGTGATAGATGCGACCTGATGCATCTCTTAGCGTAATCCGGGACCGAACATTGCTGTACTGTTCTGGCAAATCAATGTTCAATTGATCAACAGGTGGATTCGGATAAACCTGAACGTCTTCCAAAACAACTGGGGTGCTCAAAGCCACATCAATCGTCAGGACACCATTGATCAATTCGATGGCATAATTACGGTCTTCACCTCCATTCAAGGTGATGTTATATTCACCCACTTCACTGGCTGCAGTAGCATCCGTTGAAATGGTTGGCAGCACTTCAATATGTTCCACGGATTCTTCATTGACCAAACCCTCGAACTCCATGGTCAATGTCGGTAGTTGTTGTCTCAGGTGTATGAATTGATCACTGGCTTTGATGACCAGGGGAGCCTTTTCCACCGTTAATTCCCTCGATAGTGCTGTGTATTTAAAATTTTGGTCACCTTGCTGGATTGCGGTGATCGTAGAGGCCCCTGCCCCTACAATTTCAACCTTGCCGTCGTTGATCACCGCTACCTGCTCATCGGAACTTTGGAAAGTCACCGATAAACCCGAGTTCGCCTCCGCCAACAGGCTGAACTCAACATCACCATATGTCCGATTGTTTAATGTCTCAAATTGAATTTGCTGGTCAGACTGTTCAATCAATAATGTGGCCTCCTCATATTCAAATGCATATTTATCAGAAACTCCACCTGAAGCTGAAATCACGTAAGACCCGACATCACTTGTTGTTGTGGCCATGGTTGATGCAACCGGAATACTTTCTAAAACACTTTCATCATCATCATGTAAGAACCCTTCATAGGTAAAGATGAATTCCGGATTCTCTGTCCCATAAACCTTTTTGCCATCGTCCAGCCGAACGGTTAGCGTGGCTTTATTGACGACCAATTCCATGGTCACCTCCTCCGCAGATCTGTATTGTTCGTTTCCGGCCTGACTGGCGGTAATGCTTGCTTCACCTGCGGCAAGTATTTTAAGTGATCCTCCGACTAAAGACGCAACTTCCGGATTGGAAGAACTGTATGCCACTTCAAGACCGGAACTGGCAATGGCGTCGAGTTGAATGTCCGATGTTCCATAGGTCAAGTCAGCTATTTCCTCAAAGGTGATGGACTGAGATTTAGGCTCCAAAATGGTCAGGTCAAGTTGTGCGAGGCTATCACATCCAAACGCATTGATCCCTTGGTATTCATAAAGTCCGGATTCGAAGTAGGTTTCACCATTCCATTCATAAGCATCATATACTTCAGCATAAGTAAGACTGGAAGTGGATTCCCGGATCGTCAGGTTAAGTACCGATGTGCTATCACAACCGGCATTATTTTCTAAAAGTACCTGGTAGATTCCTGATGAGGTATAGGTCAATCCATTCCAATCATAGCTATCGCAGGATTCAATCACCATCTCACTAGATGTAGCTTCCAATATGGTGAGATCAAGTACTGCTGTGCTATCATGACCCGCCTCATTTTTCAAGCGCACTTCGTAAACCCCAGTTGAGGTATAGGTTGCACCATTCCATTCGTAGTTTTCACACGCTTCCACTACAGTTTCACTTGAAGGTGTTTCAAAAATGGTAAGATCGACTATTGCGGTACTATCACAGCCCGCTACATTCTCCAGTAATGTTTCGTAGATGCCTGTGGACGTGTAAATCACACCATTCCACTCATAGCTCTCACATGCTTCCACGATGGTTTCACTTGAAGTCGATTCAAGGATCGTGAGGTCTAATACGGCGGTACTGTCACAACCGGCAGCATTCTCCAAAAGCACTTCGTAAATACCTGTCGTTGTATAGGTAACTTCATTCCAGTCGTAGCTTTCACAAGTCGCTACCACCGTTTTGCTGGAACTGGATTCCAGAATGGCCAGATCCAATACAGCTGTACTGTCACAACCGGCAACATTCTCCAAGAGCACCTCGTAAATTCCTGTTGTTGTATAGGTAACCTCATTCCAGTCGTAGCTTTCACAAGCCGCTACCACCGTTTCACTGGCCCTGGATTCCAGGATGGTCAGGTCCAATACGGCGGTACTGTCACAACCGACAGTATTCTCTAAAAGCACTTCGTAAATTCCAGTCGTTGTATACGTGACATCATTCCAGTCATAGATTTCACAAGCGGCTACCACTGTTTCGCTGAAACTGGATTCCAGGATGGTCAGGTCCAATACGGCGGTACTGTCACAACCGGCAGTATTCTCCAAAAGAACTTCGTAAATTCCAGTCGTCATATATGTGACATCATTCCAGTCGTAGCTTTCACAAGCCGCTACCACTGTTTCGCTGAAACTGGATTCCAGGATCGTGAGGTCTAATACAGCTGTGCTGTCACAACCGGCAGTATTCTCCAAAAGCACCTCATAAATTCCAGTCGTTGAATACGTGACATCATTCCAGTCGTAGCTTTCACAAGCGGCTACCACCGTTTCGCTGGCGCTGGATTCAAGGATGGTCAAACTCAAGTTGACCAAGCTATCACATCCTGCCTGATTCGTAAACGTGGCTCCATACAAACCGGAAACTGTCAGCAATTCTTCATTGAACTCATACGCATGACAAGATTCCACATGAGCAGTAACTACGTCACCACAGGGCTCCTCCCGACGTATTTTGAAATTTCCGGCACCGCCATATTCATCTAAGAATACCAAATAGACCTCTTCACCTGCTTCCATTTCTTTCTCATAATAAAAGTCATTGTATTTCGTATAGATGGGATCGCTAAAACACTGATCGTAAAGACTGATCAACGTAGAGGGATTATCGTCCACAGAGAAAATATAGTTACCCGCTTCCGATGCCGTGAACTTATACTTTTGATCGCCATCCGTAGCATTGATCTCCTGTATACCTTCAGTGAGTTCCGCTTCAAAGTGACATAGGTCATCATAATCGGCACCATCAAAAAAGGCCAGTTCAAAATCGCGGTTCCCAATACTGTAGAAGTAAATTCCTGCAACTTCTTTTACACGCAATAGCACTTCTTCACCTGCCACTCCTGCATACATAAAATTGGTTTCGGTAGGCTCATCATCCGACCAATTCCTGATGACAAACTCCGATTGATTAGGCAATTCCAGGTTCAAACCATTGTCCCCATATAACATCTGATAGGATGGAATCACTCTTTCTTCTTGTTCATTTAAGTTAACCGCTACCAGCACACCATTTGAAGGAAACGTGTACTTGAACCAATGCTGACTCTTGTAATTGAGATAAGCCCGATGAACACCAACATCGATGGATTCCGGATCTGCTTCCGTGGCATGAGCAAAAAAGTCATTCACAGGGAATATTTCGAATTGGTATTGGTGCGCATTGACAAACTGATCCTCCCATTGGATCAGGTATTCCGAACCGGCGATCACCTCCAGTGCGGCATAGGACTGACCAAAACTGAGAAGACCAGAATCATCATTCTGAACCATTAATGTTCCTCCGCAAGCATCGTAAACTTTGAATTTGGTATCCTGACCATTAGCAAGTTTTACATCACCCCAACCATCCGCATTAGAGCCAGTTGTGATTGCAATTTCTGTGGTTTCAGGAGCTGTAAATCGGAACCACTGATCTCCATTGACATTGTCCACCTCATAAACGCCATGACCTGCAATTGAAAAAGCTGTTTCACAAGAAAGACCGTCTTCCATCACTTCTGGCACAAATTGTACTTCAAAGTCATAATCAAAATCCTGGATGTTCCAATCGGGCGCATTGTGGTCATCCCACTTAACTACGACTTCATCTCCTGCATCAAGCGATATAATCAATTCGGCACCTCCATCGCAATTGCCATCGGCTACTCCTAATAACGTACCTCCACAAACATCGAAGGCTGTTACTTTGGTGATGGCTTCGGTTTGCTCACAATTGGTAATGGTCAACTCTCCTGCCTCGTCGGTCTTAAAGCTGTACCAAAAATCCTCCTGGTATGGCGCTCCGTCAGGAGTATGATCCAGGGCATAAGTATTTCCCGTTTCTACGTCAATGGCATTGCTGCAAGTCGCCCCCGCTACTTCGAGTGTAAGTTCAATGTCGGCATTACCTTCTTTAAAATCCCCTGCATCGTAAACACGGATCAATACCGTTTCTCCTGCCACACCACCGTAATCAAACTCAATTTTTTCCAGGTCATCGTAGTATGTCTCAATCTCCGTTTCCTCCTTATAAGGAAGTTCCAAACCTAAAGTGCCGTTGTTTCTAGCCTTTAAAGTTCCCGTTTGACTGAACGTGTAGGAAAACCAATGATTATCCGCATAATTGACTTGGGCGCGATAGGTGCCTTCCGTGACCGCCTGAGCATCCGCTTCCAGGGCATGTCTCGTCGCATCCTCTGTATAAAACACTTCGGACTGGTAGGATCCGGAAGTAAAACGGTCATCATAATGGATGACATATTCGAATCCCACCATGGCTTCAAACACGACATGAGAACCTCCAAACCATCCGGAAATATCATCGCTTCGAGCTATGAGCGATCCATTACAATTGTCATATACCCGGATATAGGTATCTTGTCCCAATGACATGAGTGTATTTCCTTCCCGGTAAGAAGTATAGCCCGTTGTAATTTCCAATGGACCTGTTTTGGTAGCCGTGAAAGTGAACCATTGATCCCCCTCACTGTTATCTACATGAAAAATCGTCGGTTCTGCAAGGTCGAGCTCAATATCACAGATTACATCAGGAATGAAACTGACTTCCAATTCATATCCTTCATACCAATAAGTTACAGGCGTAGTTTCCAATACTAGCGATTTCGAAAGGTTGGTGACTTGATATTCAATGATGGACTGGGTAAGATCTCCATCAGGATCATTACTACACCACACATTCCCTTGTAACAAATTGTCCAGCAGACCATTTTGATATAACTTCAATTGTGTACCATCCACCTGGCTTCTATCCTGGCAAGTTTTAATTGTCAACAAGCCTGTCTGAGTAGTTTCGTACTTGAAGTATTGTTTCCCTAAGTATCTGGTAACTTGATTGGAACCTTCAACCAAAGAAATCGCATCTTCAGGATGTTCTCCTTCTACTTGTTCCTGAAAATGAATTGTTGCATCGAATATTTCCTTTCCCGCCACATTATTCCTTCGATCACATTCCAGAACAATGGTCTCTCCGTCCTCCAACTCAATGTTGTAAACATCATAGGAATGCCATAATAGTTTTTCATCGATGATCGTACATTGATCATCATAAATGACCAAATATGTAACACCATTATAGCCTTGATCAAATTGCAATGTTCCAGCACTCGGCGCAGTGAAAGAAAGAAACTGATCATTTGTCCTGGTATCTAAGGTAATCCCATAACCAAAGGGATCATTAGGAGTCACCTGATCAGAAACATCTCCAGCATTGGCGCAATCTTCCCCTGGTAGTGCATACGAGTAGTTGACAATGAGGTGAAATAACAGATTTAAAATCAATAATTTGGACGGTGGATACATAGCAAATTGAAATTCGTGACGTCTTGGAAAAATTCAATACTGTCTGGGATTTGCAACAAAAATATCTTCTGAAACAGGTGAATTACGGTGAAAACCGGTTGTCATCTGGTTGGCAGGTGGAGGTGTCATTTGGTTGGCACCTAAAAAAGATAGTCCTTTGAAATCATGAATCATTCGCCAAAAACGCAATTTTTAGTTTAATGAAGGGGTGGACATTAATTTGGATCCTGTGTCTACTTTGTGGTCGTTTTTCGAATGGACAGGGGACAACTACACTTTCCGCGCAATTGCATGAAATCAATCAATTGATCAATGATAAGGACACCATGGCCCTACATCGTCTTGAACAGCTCCGTGAATCAGCCATGGTCGCACCAGATTCCATCACCATACGATACCATCAACTCAAAGGAAATTATTACTTAAGCGCAGATCAATTCCAATTGGCTGTTGAAGGTTATCAACCCTTGTTAAATTTCAACCACTTGGATCAGTCCAGATCTTCTTCCAGCAATTTAGCGAGAGGCATTAACGACATGGGAATTGCGCTGATGCGCATTGGCGCTTTCGACCGGGCAAAAAAAGCCCATCACCAAAGTTTGGATATCTACGATTATTTGAATGATCCTCAAGGGGCCGCTTTTAATTACAACAACCTGGCAGTCCTTTTTCAGAGCCTGAAACAAAAAGATTCCGCACTACATCACTTCTCCAAAAGCCTGGAATATGCGGTAATCGCCAAGGATTCCATGGGAATTGCCTTCAACAACCAAAACCTGGGTATCCTACATGGCAACATGAATGATCCAGTCAATGCGATCAAACACTTTCAGGAGGCGCTACTCGCTTTCGGAAAAATGAACCAAACAGCCAGCGTCATGTATTGCATCAAGGGCATTGGATCTGAATACAATAAAATCGGCGACCTGGATTCGGCAAGGAAATACTTTACCATCAATTATAGGTATCATCAGAAAAATGGCTCTCCCCGACGCAAAGCGGGAGCTAACTCCTCAATGGGTGAGTTGATGGGAAAATTAAGAAAATATGATAGTGCGGGTTACTATTATCGCTCCGCTTTGAAGCAATATGAAGCCATCAATTATGCCTATGGAATGGCTAAGTCACATAGTCTCATTGGTATACTATTGTCAGAAATGCAAGTTTATGATTCAGCCTTATTTCATTTGAATCGGTCTCTAGAATTTTCATCAAATTTCAAAGGCCTATCAGAGGCAAGCTACACCCAATTGGGCAATGTTTACTTTACGAAAAGCAATTACGAGAAGGCCATCGAAAACGCACAACAAGCTTTAGCCGTTTCAAATGGTAATGCAACTACAGGTCATCTGCTTCTCATTTATGAAACCCTACATAAAAGCTATGACCGGATCGGTGATCTTCAAAACGCGCATGAATACCTCAAGCGTTACACTGATGCCAAAGAAGAAATCCTGGGTAAGGAACGGGCACTTGATCTCGCTCGGATTGAAACCAAAATGGCCCATGAAAAGGCGCTCAATCAAGAACGGGAAGAGAATCTGAAACGGGAATTTATACTGGAAAAGCGTGTGTTACTGGAAAGAGGACTGGGCATGTCCGCGGCCTTGTTTCTAAGTTTTCTGCTTTTTTGGGTCATCCGAGATTATCGTGTCAAAGGACGAAGGAACCTCAAACTCCATGAACAAAACCAAATCATCGAAAGTCAGAAACTGCAATTGGAGCGGGCTGCTAACAAAGAGAGAAAATTACTCGGTGAGCAATTACAAGCGAAGGACCGGGAATTGGCAATTCTCGCCATGCAATCCAACGAGAAGAATGAGATCCTGAAAAAGCTGAAGGAAAAACTCGAATTGAAGAGAGGTGAGCAGAATACAAAAGAGATCAAAAAACTGATAGAATCTAATTTGGCACTGGACAATTCCTGGGACAGCTTTCTTACAAAGTTTGAAGATGTGTATCCGCAATTCTTTTCGAAAATGAAAGTCGAATACGAGGCATTGTCCGTGAACCAGCTCAAATTATGTGCTTATATCAAGGTCGGCATGGATAACAATGAAATTTCTAAAGTGACCAATACGGAAATGTCGTCGGTTAAGAAAAACCTGAACCGACTAAAAAAGAAACTGAACCTGGGTCCTCAAGACAGCATCCGAACTTTTGTCATGAACTATGCCTAATTACTAATTCACAAAGTCACAACGAACAGTGGTACCTGAACAACCAACAATAGTATGGCACCAAAACGAATAAACATTGACTTTGTACGTCTCCTTATCGAATTCCATGTCGTGTATGGGTTGCTTTGTTCGTTCAAATGTTCCTCACCACGTGCAACTTAATACACCTCTGGAATAAATTCCTGATAATCCATGGGTGGCCGAACATATGACACGTCTTCTTTAAGTGGCGGCAATTCAATATCATCGTATTGGAGTGGTTCATATGGCACCTTCGACAACAGATGATGAATACAATTCAGGCGTGCTTTCTTTTTATCATCAGCATTCACGACATACCAGGGGGATTGTTTCGTATCAGTGTGTGCAAACATCTCGTCTTTCGCTTTTGAATATTCCACCCACTTCGCACGAGATTGGAGATCCATGGGGCTAAATTTCCATCGCTTCATCGGATCACTGACACGTGCCTGGAAGCGTTTCTCTTGTACTTCATCGCTTACGGAGAACCAATATTTCAGTAAGATGACCCCCGATCGGATCAGCATCCGCTCAAATTCGGGACAAGACCTTAGGAATTCCTGATGCTCTTCTTCAGTGCAGAATCCCATTACTCGCTCAACCCCTGCGCGATTGTACCAACTGCGATCTAACAACACCATTTCACCTTTTGCTGGAAGATGCGTTACATATCGCTGGAAATACCATTGCCCTTTTTCCCGTTCCGTGGGGACACCCAATGCAACTACCTTTACGACTCTGGGATTGAGTTTTTCAGTGATCCGCTTGATCACACCCCCTTTCCCTGAAGCATCTCGTCCTTCGAAAATGACCACTACTTTCAGGCCTTCCTTTTTCACCCATTCCTGTAAAGCAATCAATTTGACCTGAAGAGCAGCAAGTGATTCGTTGTATGTTTTTCGGTCCATATTCAAATCTAATGATTTGAGCAGACGATTTTTCTAATCAAGGATTGGTTTGTTCCTGAGCTTTCTCAGCTACTTCCTTGATCGGCACGCCATCGATCAGCACGTCTTTGAGTACGAACTTTCCGTCTAAAATACTCACAAGGGCGTAGGTGACTGAAGTGGTATCACGCGCAGAGGCATTGTAGGACAGCTCTGCCTGATAAGCTTTGGATTCCTCCATGTAGAAACGCTGAAAAGGAAAACTGATCTGCACTTCGTTTTCACCGTAATCGGGCACGTAATTGATCGTCAGTTTTAGATAGTTTACGCCAGGTTTGGGTTGTTCTTTTAACAATGAACTGACAAAGGTGAAACCCGCCGAATCGACATTCAATAATCCAAAAACTTCTTGGCCATTCTCCCACGCCTTTTTATCCGCAACTGGTACCATATTTTCCAGGATATAGAGGTCGATGTATTTTCCTCGGAACACATCCACCGGATCAACAGGAGCAGTGATAAACCGATGATTGATGCCTTTGACCCATACCCGTTCATTGTCCCAGATCATCTTACCAGGAACATACAATTGTGCCATGATCATCAAGGCAAAGGCTATAAGGAGAATTGTTTTCCTTGTCATGCGTTAGTCCTCCTTTTTAATAACCGATAATTGGCAAGAAAACAGCCTGCACCTACTGCAATGAAGATCAAACCACGCAAGACAAAACTGAGGTCCATATCAAAAAACCGACAAATGATGAGTGCGATAATGATCAACAATCCAAAATTGGTGACCCCCAGGTGATTTCGTAAGTTGCCTTCCCGGATCTTGTAAATGCCCAAGGCAAAAAGGAGGAAGTTGACCAGTATTAGGGGCACTTTAGTAAACAATCCAACCAGAAACAAGACTGCAAAAACCGCATATATCCAGGCCATGTAGTCTCGTTGAGCTTGTTTCACTACGTCCTTATATAGAAGAATACTTGCTGCAGCAGTAAGCACTACTGCTGTCCAAAATTCTGGTGCAAGAATCAATTCACTGATCACCGGAGAGGAGTTCATCATTGCATCCCAGAATGAATCGAAACTGTACATCAGTAACAAAACCATCATACCAATGACTCCCGTCACTTTGAATCCGTTCCTGCCCGTGACCAGGCCTTGAAATGGCTTAGTACTGCCTATCAGATAAAATAACCCAAACATACTCATGTATGCCAGAGACATCCAGACACCATGATTATCTGCCAATGTACCCAGGATCAGAACGAAGGAAAGCGGCACCAACCAATGATGGAAGAAAGTGGCATTGCTGGAAGGCCGGGACCTCAACAAACCGAGATAATGAGGCAATACAAAGCCCATCAAAGCCCAGTATGGATAGGAAGTATTTTGAGGATAATGCCAATAGCTTGTTTCACATGCATACCAGGTGATCCCTACAATACACAATAGCGAAGTAATGGACGCTTGCATCAGGTAGATCAATGGCAGGCTCAACAGCATCCAAACCAGCAGAAACTCACCCAAATTACCCGGAATGTTATAGATCTGACTGACCAGTGAAATACAAGCCGCCACAGTCAGACACAAAAAAGCCGATGCACTTTCCTTCCAAACAGCACTGTCTTTTTTGATGAACTTCGCGTATACGCAAAGCAATTGACCAATGATAAGTGGCACAAAAGCGAAAATGGTTTTCACTGTCCTCGATAGATCATCCCAATTATGAGCGATGATCAAAATGATCCCCAGGCCAACCAAAATAGCGCCCAAGACACCAAAGATCATGAACAGTCGATTGGTTGAAAGCTCCTGCTTATGGTGGTAATAGTCCTTAATATCCCTGGCGGTCTCTTCCGAGATCACACCGGCAGCTTTTAATTCGTCGATATCTTTTGAAAGGCCCATGTTGTTCTGAGTGGGTCGAATTGTTTCTTAACAAAACGAACAACACTCAATCATGTTGCCTTAAAGATAAAGGCTTAAGCCTTAATTCATTGTTTTACATACCATTTGGCCCCGGCTTTTCGAATCCCATGCCCTACAATTTCACCAGTTGAGGTATTACTCATCATCGAGTCGTGATTGCCATTCGTACCTGTAATCTGTACCCACTCCAAATTCTCTTTCAAAGTGATCGTATAGTTTTCAAATTCTGGAGTCTGCCCATAAATAGGACGAATCTGAGCCATAACCACCGAGTCCATCATGATTGTAAGAAATGCTGCGTCTGCCACATGATAGACACGAGAAACCCCTTCCTCGTTTTTACGACTCCACCAGGCCACGCGTACCTCTTTGCCATCATACACCGCCTGAATGAGCTCCTCGATATTACCTTCAAGGGCATTTCCTTCCGCATCATTGTGATAGACCAGTTTCCAATCTTGTGCAGATACAGATGATAAAGCAATAAAGAAAGTCGGGAGAAATAGTAAGTGCTTCATGAATACTTATGATCAGTCCAGAGATGATACGTAGCGAGAAACGCACTGTTCCCATTCCGGCCCGAATTAACAAGCCATTAACATCAATTTACTTCCACTGTTTCCAACCCTCATGATATAGCTTACTGAGGATGGGACGATCGATGGTATTCACTTCGGACTTTGCGTTTTTATGGTCGGTAGAAAAAGTGAACAAGGAGGCAAATTGCCCCTTATCCAAAAACTTCAAATCAGATATGAGGTCTGGGTTGGCAATATCCAACTGACGATCGGAGGCCATGACAAATCCCCAATCTCCAAATGAGGGAACATAGGCATGAAGCGGGTAGGTATGGACAAACTTCGTGGCTCTCAACGTTTGCTCGATGGACCAGAATGCGCTGGAAGAAAACAACGGACTACTGGCCTGTGTCACAAAAATACCTCCTGATTTGAGGGAACTGTGCACCCAATTGTAAAACTCCTTGCTGTACATCCTGGAGAGACTAACATTATTGGGGTCTGGTAAGTCAGCGATAATCAAATCATACATTTCCGGTCTACTTCTCATGAATTGAAATGCATCTTCGTTCATCACATTAACCCTTGAATCCTCCAGACTACCTTCATTAATACTTCTGATGTGAGGATTTTCATTTGCTATTTTCTGCACCTCAGGATCCAGATCCACGATGGTAACGCGCTGCACAGATTTGTATTTTAATAATTCCCGAGCTGCAAGCCCATCACCACCTCCCAGAATAAGTACATTCCCAACAGGGCCCGAAAGTGACATGGGACCATGCACCAATACCTCGTGATATCGGTATTCATCCAGGGACGAAAACTGAAGATTGCCTTCCAGGTACAATCGGACATCATTTTTTCGTTTTGTCAAAACGATCCGTTGATAGGGAGTTTGTCTGACATCAATGATCCTGTCAGTATAAAGGCCTTGCTCCCATTTGGCTAACAGCGCATTGGAGAAGAGTAGGATCAGCGCAATGAATACCCCAGTGAGCCACAACCCCATTCGGAGCAACCTGCGGTACTGACTTTGAATACGATCTTTCAGAAATCGGATATTGATAACCCCAATTCCTAAATTGATCAATCCGAAGATGAGACTGGTCTTAAACAATCCAACAAAAGGCAATATGAGAAAAGGAAAGCACAGGGTGGCGATCAATGCCCCAATGTAATCCAGTGAAAGTACGTTAGATAAATTTTCACGCAAGGCTACCTCATCACTGAGGATGCGAGACAACAAAGGAATTTCGAAACCTGTGAGTACACCAATGATAAAAATGCAGAAGATCATTCCTGCCATGTATCCCACATCCCAGGAAAACAATAAATACAGTACTGGCACACTCACACCACCACAAAAAGCCAATATGATCTCTACCAATATAAAATTGGCGACCAGATGTTGCTTCATGAACCGCGACAGGTAGGAACCAAGCCCCATTGCCGCCATGTAAATACCCACGGTAATGGAGAAGTGTTTGACGCTATCACCCAGAAAATAGGTGGACGTGGTACCGATCAATAACTCATAGATGATCGAACAAAGACCCGCAACGAATATTGAGAGGAGGAGTACTTTCCGCTCGAATTGTGCGCTGCCTGCAGTAAGTCTACTTTCCTTCTTTGGGGCCTCCACCTTCTCTTCTGTATCCTTTCGTATTTTCTGCCGGATAGTAGTCGGCATTGTTGAAGTAGAAGAATGATCTGGACTGGTAATTTCCGTTTGCTCCCGGATATCCATACCCTCCCATACTGGTCCAAAGGGTCACGATATAGATCAATGACAGAACCAAAAGGGTGATCTTCACGATATTTTTCTTATAATCAAACATGGTCTAATCTGAATTTTCTTCTATCCAAGTAATAATTGTTCTCCTGTTTACCTCATTAATAACAATTCCCACTCCTAGCGATATAAAGCATAACCACCAAAAAGCGACCGAACTACCTCTGAGTCGCTTGTATCGTACCACGACCTTTCTTGCAGCCTTAAAATTAGAAGCTTCTGTCACCACCTTGAAGAAGTAGGTTCCTGGTTCGTCAAAAGTGATTTTCATGTCAAATTCCAGGTGAGATTCCGACCAGTTACCGTCACTGTCACGTCCGGTTTCTGACCAAAACTCATCGCCAAAAGCATGCAAGAATTTTTTGTCTTTATCCAGTACCTCAACCGTCACATAGGTCCAATTATTAACCTTCATTCCTTGTGTGACTTCAAATAAGAAAACTGCGTTCTTTTTAGGCACTTCAACTGGTCCAACCATTCCGCCTTTTGCGGGAATTCCAAACCGTTTGGATTCTACAGCGCTACCCATGAATAATGCGGAACCCAGGCACAATGCTGAAAACACGAAGAAAATTAAGGTCAAGTTGTTCAGTACCGCCCTTCTTTGATCATCTAGTTCTTTTGTCATATCGCTCAAAGTAGGAATAGAATTAGTAAAGCAAAACTGATGTAGAAGACCATCTCCAAAAACGCAACACCCATATTTCTATCTTCCTTGATCTCATGTATGATTCTCGATTCAGGGATGATCACCTTATCCAAAAAGAATTGAATCAACGGTTGTACCATCAAAGCAATAAGGATGCATAAGAGAAAAAACTGAATGTGGGCCCACCAACTGGTAAAGACAGTCATGGCCCCTTTCAATAAAATAATTCCTGAACCGATCAGCTTTCCCGCAAAGGAAATCCCTGCTGATAAATTGAGATTCTCCAATTGCTTATGAATGGAATACGGGGTGATTGCATTGAAGCAAAGACTAAGACCTATCAGGCTTATTTGTCCCAACAGAAATAAGATCAAGGTAAACCAAAGGTCTTTACCTTCTCCCACAATACTCCCTGCAATAATCAATGCAGATGCCAGATAAGAGGCGAATTGGACAACCCCCACACCAACATTTTGCTTTTCAACAATTTCATGTGTATTTGAAAACTTGTGCAATAGGAATTTATCGTTCAGTATTACCGAGATATTCAACAGGATCACGCCCATTACAGCAAAACCAAATACGATTCCCAGGTCCGTGAGTAAGTCACTTTCAGGTCCTACAAGTGCTCCAATAAATACGATGGATACTGAAAGCATGTAACCTGCATAGCTGACATTGAAAGCGGGATTATCGTTGATGACCAGTTCTTTCACCGTATCAAATTTGGAAATGAGTTCCTTGACCCATTTTGCAATTAATATAATGATCACAAATACCAGGATGTAACTAATAATTGTGATCACGTCCTGTAGGTAAACAGGCAAATCTTCCATACTCAATAGTTTAGGTGTTCAATGGACAGTTTTAATGAAAGGAATATTTCCAGATCTCCATCTTCCCAGTGCTCCACAGTGATGTGTTCCCGTTCATTTCTGTAATCATAGTATTCAAACAGTTCAGCTATCTTATCTTCACCTTCGAAGAATTTAGCCTTTCCTTTTTCGACCATGGGGAAAGTTTTACCTCCATATGCTAATTGATTTGGGGGTTTAAACCAAAACGACCTAAGTCCTACTTCCCTGGGTTTTATCTGCTTAAGTGAGAAATAAAAACAATCTTCTTCCACCTCCAGAAACAATTCCTTTTCCCCGAAAAGAAATTCATATTCATACCAGATCTCGCCTTCCGAATAGTAGTGATTCCTGGCAATAATTTTAAATTCTCTATCAAATTGGGGATAGTCAGGGTGTTTAACCCGGAAAAATGACCCCACAGGTAATACAGTCATTTCTTCTATTGATCATTCGTTGTTTTCGCAGGTAAGATAATTCAACTTAGGTAATTCGCAGGGCAAAAGGATTGAACTGAAGTTGGCCTGACTTTTGTAATCGCTTTGTTCAGAAACAAAATTTGTATCAAGCAGAGCAACCATTATGATGTTTCTGCATCTATAACCCAAAGGTCAATACTCAAAATGAAAAAAATACTCGTACTGCTCCTGCTTTGGGGGCCATGCTATTCTTACGCGCAAAGCACAGCCGAAGCCAAAAAACTCTACCAGGCCAATAAACTCGAAGAAGCAAAGGAAGTCCTTCTTGCTCTGGATGATTCTGATAAGGACGTACCCTATTTCCTTGGCAGAATTGCGTTCGATCAACGTGAATTCAAAAAATCAGTAAGCTATTTTGAAGACCTGAGTGACGACTATCCGAATGTAGCGGACTATCACTACTGGTACGGCAATGCACTTGGCAGACAGGCGCAGGAGTCCAGTGTTTTTCGTCAAGGCTTGCTCGCTCCAAAAATCAAAAATGCCTATGAGAAGGCGGTAGCGCTGGACCCGAAAAACATTGATGCTCACCTTAGTCTAATCGAATTTTATACCCTGGCCCCAGGTATCATGGGCGGTAGCTGGGAAAAGGCGGAAGAAACCGCAGAAGTCATCAAATCCATCGATCCGGCGCAGGGACATACCGCCATGGCAACTGTTTGGATCAGACAAGAGGAATATGACAAAGCGGAGAAGGAATACCAGCAAGCCATGCAACTTAACAGCCAATACGCTTTTACTTTGGGGTACTTCTATCAGGGCCGAAAGTCATTTGACAAGGCGTTTGACCTGTTCCAAAAAGTTTATGCAGAAGACACTACTAAAATTGGTGCCTTGTATCAAATTGGCAGAACCAGTGCTTTTTCCGGGACCAATAGCGAGCTAGGTATAGCCAGCCTGGAAAATTATCTAAGCAAAGAATTACCTCCTAATTTCCCCTCACCATCTGCTGCCTGGATGCGTATGGCCATGATCTATGAGAAAAAAGGCGACGACCAAAAGGCGGTGGAATTGTACACCAAATCATTGGCGCTGGACGAAAACATGGAGGAATCCAAGAAGGGGTTGGAGCGGTTGAGGTGATTGGCAGGATTTTCACTCTTCTGATTTAGAGATAAATCCCCCGGTCTTCCACCACCCCCTTTGAAAAGGGGGATTTTTCTAATGTCGGATCAACACACACACCTTCAAATACTGTTTCATCTGGCGAAAAGCACTGAGTACCGCCATTGGATCACGGGTCAGTTTTCCGATCATGATGGATCCTTCTAAAACTGAAGCCATGAATAAGGCCACTTCACTCGGTTCAATGTTTTGCTGAAAGGCTCCTGTGCTTTTACCCTGTTCTAGCGTGGAAATAATTACATTGATGATTTTGCTGAAATTGGCCTTAACCAATTCCCGGAATTCCCTATCTGTATCATCCACTTCTATGGACATATTGAGGATCGGACAGCCTCCTTTCACCTTAGGCATCTTGACCATGGATTCGTAAGCCCCAACAATGTGCATAAGCTTTTCTCTTGGGTCCGTAGCCTCTTCAAGAAGATCCAGATTCTGCTGGATCAGTACATCATAACTATATTGAAATACCTCCTTGGCCAGCGCCTTCTTGGTTTCGAAATGCCGGTAGATCCCTCCCATTTGGAAACCTGTCGCCTCCACCAACATTTGCATAGAAGTACCCGCAAGACCATGCACATTGAAAACCGGAGCAGCCTTTTCAATGATCTCTTGTCTGGTACGAGTAGCGTTTCTGGTGGTGCGCTTCATAGAGCAATTCTAAAAATCTTTCATGAAATTAAGAAAGTGTTTGCTCTCTTAATTTTATTCATCTATCTTTTCCCTAAGAAAAATCCATCCAGTGAAGCTAAGACTTACGCACAACAGCATTCGAATCAGGGTTCAACGTTCCGAACTGGCACAATTGCAAACTGAAGGTCGCATCAAAGAAGCGGTTACTTTTCCTACTTCTGCTGCCTTTCAATATGAAATTGCCGTGCATGACGGGACAGAAATTGAAGCCTCTCACAACGAATCGATGATTTCCATCAAACTACCATCCGATGTTGCGCAACCTTGGTTCGACTCTTCTCAAGTCGGTATTGAGACCAATCTATCCCTAGCAGGAAATGGGCAATTGCACGTGCTCATCGAAAAAGATTTTCCTTGCGCCGACCGCCCCAATGAAGATAAGTCTGAGACTTTTTGGGAATTGGTCGATAAACCCGATGCCGCCTGCTAACCTAAAACCAAAAAACATGACCCAGGAAACCACCCACAAAACCGCTTGTATTCTTTGCAACCAGAATTGCGGCATTGAAATACAAAAAGATGAAGCCGGAAATTTCGTTTCGGTCATCGGCGACAAAGATCACCCCGTTTCTGAGGGTTACTTGTGTCAGAAAGCTACCCGACTGAATTATTACCAAAAGCAAGAACGGCTGACCAGTCCTATGCGTAAAAATGCTTCTGGTGATTTTGAAGCGATAAGCTGGGATGTAGCCATCCAGGAGATCGCCGAAAAACTGGTTCAAATTCGTGATACACACGGAGGTAAATCCATTGCATATGCAGGGGGTGGTGGACAGGGCAACCACCTGGGTGGTGTGTATGGCGCGACCTTACGAGCTGCTTGTGACACACCCTATATCTATGCGGCATTGGCACAGGAAAAAACTGGTAATTTCTGGGTAAACGGACATTTGTTCGGGAGACAAAACACCAATTATTGTGAAGCGGTGGGCGAAGCGGATTATGTACTGATCATCGGCGCCAATCCGCTGCAATCGCATGGTATTCCAAAAGCTCGCCCTACCATCAATGAAGTTGCTCGGAATCCAGAGAAAACACTGGTGGTGATTGATCCGCGAAAAACGGAAACTGCCAGGAAAGCAGACTTGTTCTTACAAGTCCTTCCCGGAAAAGATGCTTATCTGATGTCCGCGCTGGTGGGCTACATCATCCAAAATAGATTGGAAGACAAAGCATTTATTGAAAATCATACGGTTGGATTTGAAGCAATCAAGCCTCACTTTGAAGCCATTCCTGTAACCGAATATGCGCAAATAAGCGGTGTAGATGAAGCGCTGATCATACAGGTAGCAAAAGGCATTACGAGTGCAAAAACCTTTGCCATGCGCTCTGACCTGGGCATTGAACAAAGTCACAACAGCACCTTGAATGCTTATTTGGCACGATTGATCTTTCTGGTTACCGGGCATTTTGGTAGAGAAGGCACCAATTGTCTGCACAACTTTCTGTTCCCACTCATCGGGCATTCGAAAGAACCGGAAGCCGGCGGCGTAACCACGCAGGTTACTGGCATGAAAGGCATTGGCAAACTGTTCCCTCCCAATATCCTTCCTCAAGAGATTTTAACAGACGATCCAAAGCGCCTGCGGGCATTGATCGTAGATTCCGCTAACCCGGTGGCCACATACGCCGACACGCATGCGCAACGTAAAGCCATCGAAAGTCTCGAATTATCCGTCGTGATCGACGTAGCGATGACCGAAACGGCACAGGCCGCTCAATATGTGCTTCCTGCTCAAAATCAATTTGAGAAAATGGAAGCCACTTTCTTCAATTTAGAGTTTCCTAATAATTTCTTCCACCTAAGACATCCCATTGAAAAGCCATTAGAAGGCACCCTGGATGAACCCGAAATCTACCGAAGACTGGTAGTGGCGATGGGTGAAGTCCCGAATTCCTTTCCTCTGCTTGGAGCGATTGCCAAACTTGATCGTAAGGTTCCGGCTTTGAAACTTTTCCCAGTTGCATTAGCCATGAGCATGGCCCTGAATCCTAAATGGAGACAGCAACAATTATTGGTATTAACAGAAACGCTAGGCAAGGCCTTGCCTTTCAAATATGCTAAATCCGCAGCCTTCATCTGGTTTGCTTCGCACCTATTCGCTAAGAAATATACGAGACAGGTGCAACGTGCCGGATTTAAAGGAAATGGACCTGCGCTAGGTGAAGCCTTGTTCAATCGCATTTTGAACAGCAAATCAGGAACCATCATCAGTAAACACACCTATGAAGAAAGCTGGGAGTTGGTTCGTCATAAAGACAAGAAAATCCACCTGGAGATCCCGGAAATGCTGAATTGGATGGCTGAGCTACCCAGGCAAGCTGAAATCAAAGATGATTTCACATTCAATCTACTGGCAGGAGAACGACGCGCCTACAACGCCAATGCATTATTTCGTAACCCGGACTGGAGAAAGAAGGATACAGAAGGTGCGTTAAAAATCCATCCGGAAGATGCCGCGGAGCAGGGGATCGAAGATGGTGACTGGGTACGGTGCTACTCGAAAACCGGGGAAGTGGTGATCAAAACATGGGTAACGGATGAAATGCCGAGAAAGATGCTTTCCATGCCACATGGATATGGGTTCTCTTATCCGGGACATGATGTAAAAACTACAGGCGCTTTAGTGAACAATCTCACTTCGATGGAGGATTGTGATCCACTGGCCAAGACACCTTACCACAAGAATGTGCGTGTGAACCTGGAGAAAGTAGCGATTGAAGAATTGGCGGCAATCGCCTGAATTAGTATTGATTGTCCAATTCAATATTCTCCTGATAGATCAGTTCCCTATTGGTGAAATCGAAAGCACATAAATACCCGAGTCCATGTTCTTTTTGTGCCGATAAAAAGGCACCCGAATCAATGTTCATAACCTGAAGTTGGTCAAAGGACTGGAATTGTGTTGCGATCTCAGATTTGGTCCTGGGTGTATGACCATGAACGATCGAACGCCCTGCAAGCCAATCCTTGTTAATCGTGTGATACCAATCCCTGATCCACATCAGATCATGGTCATCCGCTAAAGGGTTTTCATGTCGGAATGACAATCCTGCGTGAACGGCGATCAAATCCTCACTTTGATAGTAAAAGGGCAATGAACAACACCAGTCAATATAGTGGTCATCTATACTTTTGAGGTCCTTGATTTGAAAACTCTCCAATAATTCAGGATCGGCCATGGTGAACCAACCTCTTTGCTTCTCAGCGAAGTAGTTACTGATCAGCATTTGCTCATGATTCCCACGTAAGGCAATTACCTCGTACGGTGCATTTTGCAAGGCCATGACCTCATCTAAGACCTCTTTAGAATACAAACCCCGATCCACATAATCTCCTAATAAGATCAGTTGATCGGACAGCTCCAGGTCTAATCTGCGCAACAACTCGAGAAATGTCCGTACACAACCGTGAATATCTCCGATGAGGATCTTTCGATTCATGAAAAGAATTAAGAAATTTTACAGTGATGGATGTTCGAAATTATTTTTCCGGATCAAAGAGCAAGTTTACAAATAAGCGTAAAACTTCGACAAGCGCACTCTACCCTATTCAAGCGCTTAGGTTAAGGTCACTCCATTGGGAGTCTTTATTCAAAACTTTTACCAACCGTCCAATTATCAAAGATTCCCAAATGGCAATGACTTAAAAGAAATAAATGATAGCCTTAACCTAAGAGATTAACTCCTTCTTCAATTGGGGAATTACTGATGAAGCTATAATAATGTCATGAGCGCGGTAGCTCCTGCAACAAATACCAGAAATACGATCATAATTACAAACCAGAATTGAGGCCAAAACCAAAAGAAATCTACCAACTCGGCCTTTTCCGGATGATTTGCATCATACAGCACTTGCACACGATCTCCAATGGCATACTTTTTATTGGAACTAAAGTCATGCTTCAAGACTACTGCTTCTCCTTGTTCCGTCTTAAAACGGACCTTCGGTTTGTACATCATCGTAGTACTTTCCGTACTCCTGTTTTCAAAATCAGACTTCAACACCCCTGCATTACTTTGGCCAGGCATCGTAGATTTTTCTAATCTAGCGTCTACATTAACTACTTCACCCACAACCTCCCGAAATGATGCGGCTTCCAAAAATCGAACCCGTGCCATGTACTTGATCATACATATGATAAAAGAAAGCAGAAATAACAACCCGGAAATCAAGGATACAACTACCATGGCATCATTTCCGCTCCGCTCATTGATGAATTCTACTGAAAAGTGGTCAACTACCCAATTTTCCAATTCGTCCTTTTCCAAATAAACCCAAACCCTTCGGTGACCATCTGATCCTTGTTCACTAAATACCTTGATCCAGTATTCGGCTCCATTCTCGGTAACATCATGACTGGGCATCCAACCTATACGGCTAATATTCCCAGACACCACGGCGAGTTCTTCCGACAGATCTATGGCCCTGAGCGCCACCTGAAACGCAGGATGCTGCCAGACCTGAAACCAATAAGCGCCAACACCTAAGAGCATGAGGACAGCAATCAAGATCACTAATCTGATATTTCTTTTGATCGACTGATGGGTTTTCTTGGCAGAATTCATGCATTGAAGATAAGGAAATTCTTATACCACGAATTCAAAAATTAGCCACCAAAATATAGTGTTATTCAATTAAATTTATCGCACAACCCTCCTATCATGAATAAACGGCCCCTGATCCTCCTGTTCTTTTTCCTCACCATCGTACTTTTCTATCAATGGCTTGCCAAGCCTTCATTGATGATTGTCACAGGATATGCAGCCAAAAACCTGTGTTCTTGTGTGTTTGTATCCGGCACCCCGGAGGAAATTGCCAAAGAAGTGGACCTGGGATTTTCTTTTGTGGGCATGACCAGTAAAAAACTCTACTGGAAAAATAAATATGCCACTGCAAGCCTCTTCGGCCTGGCCAAGCGCAAAGCCATCTATCGAGGAACAACGCTGGGTTGTGTGCTGGTAAATGACCTGAATGAATACACCCTGAAAAAACAGCAGTATAACTACTCCTCGGAATACGATGATCGAATGGCCACCTGGTTTGAATGGACCGATACGGTAGATATCCTTGGCCCGGAACAGGAAAAACAAGTGCAAGCCAGTATTGACAAGTTCTTTGCAGAAAATGACCCAGAAAAGCCTAAAAACACCAGAGGGATTGTTGTCTTGTACAAAGGCCAGTTGATCGGCGAAAAATACGCGGAACATGTGGATGTCATGACCCCATTACTGGGTTGGAGCATGACCAAAAGCATCACCAGCACCATGGCTGGATTAATGATCCGGGATGGATATTTCGAACTCAATGATCGCGTACCTGTACCGGAGTGGAAGGGTACCAATAAAGAAAAGATCACTTATAAAAACCTACTACAAATGAGCAGTGGCCTGGAGTTCGAGGAAAATTACGGAGGTTATTCCGATGCTAACCGGATGCTCTGGTTGAGTGACACTTTGGGTAGGGTGACAATTTCAGTTCCTGTAGAAGCCGATCCGGGCGAAAAATGGTATTATTCTTCCGGAACCACTAACCTGCTCATGCACCTGATGCGCGGCTATTTTGAAAGTGATCAGGATTACTATGACTACCTCCGCTTACAACTCTTCTCCAAGATCGGTGCTCCCACTTTTATCATTGAGCCCGATGGGGCAGGTACACTTGTAGGTTCATCGTTTGGTTGGGCTAGTGCTAGAGACTGGGCGCGTGTAGGTCAACTTTATTTGAACAATGGCTACTGGGACGGAGAAAGCGTGATCCCTGAGTCCTGGGTGCAGTTCGTACAAGAAGACGCCAAGAATGCTAAAGACGTGTATGGTGGCCAATTCTGGCTCAACAGCCCCCACCCCGAACTACCAGAAGACACCTATTATATGGGTGGCTTCCACGGCCAAAGAGTGATCATCATTCCCTCTGAGGAATTGGTGGTCGTAAGACTAGGAACCACTTATGATGCCTCTATCCTGGATTTCGATGGGTTTGTGAATGAGGTGATTGCTACGATAAAAAACTGAATAATCTTCAGAAATTATTGGCAGCAGCGATGGTGGTAAACGAACTTCCCTTCCAATGAGTCAAAACTCGCTCATGATCTCAAATGGCTGTTCCTCTGGATTCACTGCTGCTCGACTTCTTGCTGATTCATTGATACATACTCCCAAACTGCCTGTCCTGACGTAATCAAGGGCCGCACTGAACAGTTGCTCTGTTCCTCCAAAATCACTTGAAAGATCATCACTACTGTAAAAATCCAGAAATTGATCCTTCCGTTTGTACCGGTATTCATTGTTTCATACAAGTACTGTTGCACATCTGCTGTTTCGGATAATCCAGTCACCTCTCCTTTCAAATAAGCATGAAATAACGACCAATAACATCCATTCTCCACACTTAAAAAAATGAATACCTATAATCAATTTTATCAATGAATAGTTATGGTCAAACCCCTGCTACCGCTCATTACATGCGCCTTAATCACTGATTATGAGTTATTTAAGCAATTCACTTAAGTGTTGCAAAACCGAAAATTATATTTTACATTTAACTTAATTAGTTATTTATATTAATACTAAAAAATCAATCTTATGAAAAAGTTAGTTTATTCTTCACTCCTTGTTGTAGGTGTCACGGTTGTAGGGTTTGCAGCCACTGTCGGCGGAGGAACTTGTTGGAATACCGTATCTGACGGTGACCAGTATGGCGACGTATGCAGAAGCCAGGAATGCACCTACATGAAAACGATCGACACTTCCGTAGGTGAATGGACCAATTGTGGTATTGCCGTAGTTGGAATAGAGTAATTGAAGGCATCCGGTTACAATCAATTGTAATCTGTGCTGAAAGGAGAGTGATTTGCAAAAAAAATGTAAGTCACTTTCTTGTATAAAAACCAGCCTTAATCGCGTAATAAATCAACCTAATAAACATATGCATCTGTTTGCCTCTCCAATTGATTAAAGTCAGGACATACTTTTCTGCTTAGACCCTTTTGAGTGTCTAAACCTACTGAAAACGTGTTGTTTCAGTATTTGGTCACAGGAATACGGATCAGTACATAATCACCCGTGAAATCGCAGTATTGCCCTGACTGAAGTGTCAAAAGATGAAAGACTTTCTTACCTCAGAAGGCTTCTACTTCTGTACGATAAAACCCTAACCATTAGATGAAATCAGCAATTTTATTTACCGTAGCAACGTCACTTCTTTTCTATGGTTGTAGCCTGAAAAAATTTGACAATAGCATTCCTGGTTATAATTCCGTATTCATGAAAGAAAAGCCCAATATCACTTTGGAGGGCATACCTATCGGACCCAGTGATTATTTCAGAGATCCCGATGGAATAGCGGTCATTCAGGATACTATTCTCCTGGTCACGGATGGCAAGACTGAAGATGCCATTCATTTTGTGAATATCCGCACCCAGGAATTGATCAAAACTTACGGTAAAATCGGAGAAGGCCCCGGAGAATTGGCCACCCATGTCGTCCCCATGTATCTGGAGTCGCAAAGCAATGTTATTGAATTGCTGGAACCTGCAAAAAAAAGACTGGCAACCTATTCTATCGATAGCCTATTAAATGGTTCTGATAGTTACTTTCCAAGTTTTGCGGTAGGTCCACCGGAAATAGGATCGCCTTTGGGCATGACCAGGATCGATGAGGAAAATTTTGTCATCAATGCCAATTTTCCATGTTCACGGCTCTTAAAGTGGAATTCGAGTTCCGACCAACTGGATTGTTCCCCTGGTGTTATTCCTCTGGATGACATTGATCTTGGTCAAAAAAGTAATTTGACCTATGAAGTCATGGCCGTTCGACCTGATCAAAAACTGATTGCCACGGCCATGTACAAATACAACCGAATTGACATCTATAACCTGGAACTCCAACATCAATTTGCCATCGTTGGTGACCAAAACTCAAACCCGTTTGACTATTGTAAAATCATCAATGGTAAAACCAACTGTGAGTATCAAAAAATGGAGAAGTTTTCCAGCGCTGCGATATATGCTTCTCAAGACCATATTTATGTATCCAGGCTGGTGCCGCTCAGTAGAAATCCACAAAATATTTATGATCACGAGGTGGTGTTACTTGTCTTCGACTGGGAAGGAAATTCCGTAGGACGTATGTCACTGGGCAGATTCGTTTTCTCATTCACCGTAGACGAAAAAAACAAGAAGTTATACGCCATTGATGATCAATTGACAAAGCAAATGATCATTGAATATAACCTACCAGATTTCAAAGCATGATCAAAAAAAGTTACCTGTTTTTCCTGACCGGGTTATTAACCCTCGCCTATGCTTGCGAGGCACCCAATGCATCTGTGGCCAAGCCAGAGAAGGAAATCAATATTGATGAATACAAGGCCTCTTTAATAGGCAAAAAGATGATTTTGGTAGATAGTCTGACCCAGATCAATCGCCATGAATTCGTCGTACGAGAGAAGCCTCTGACGCTGGTGGCCTTGTATGTCGCGAGCTGTAATCCATGCCTGATCAAGATGAAAAAATGGAAAAAGTTACTGGTACAATCCGAAGACCTGAACAAAGCTAATATCGTTATATACGCGAAAAATTCCCTGAACTGGTATTTCGATCATCAGGTGAATGAGGTAAATGAATTCCCTTTTCCGGTTTATCATGATCCCGCTGATATATTCGCCAGGACCAATGACGCACCCGAACTCACCTACATCAGATCCGTCCTGCTCGACGAGACAGGAACCGTGATATTCGCTGGTAATCCCATGGATGAGCAAGAAGATTTTAATAAGTTATTTGAAATCCTTAAATCCTATTGAAGCGCTTGAAAACGGCTTATCCATTTGGAGTATTTAGTGCATTGATCCTTTTACTTGCATGCCAACCAACAACAGGTAATCTGGATTATTATCCGGAACTAAAAAACCGGTTTATCCAATTTTCATCGAACGACCTGACTCCTATCAACACCGAAAAGGATCCAGATTATTTCAGGGGAAACCAATCGCCAATTGTCCTGATCGTTCTGAAAGGAAAATGCGAAAACTGTCATCTGGAACTCAACCAATGGCAAGCGATAATCACTGAAAACCAATGGGAAGATCAGGCCAATTTCATGGTCATCATCGAAGAGGAAATCAGCTATCTATTAGAACACGAAATCAAATCCGGAGCGAAATTCTCTGTCCCTATTTATCACGATGTTGATGGAAGCTTCATTGCCAACAACTTTCTCAAACCTTTAGTCTATGAGCGTGCAGCAATCCTTAATTCCAATCGTACGGTTCGGTTCGTGGGTTCTCCACTGCTCAAACCTCATTTGAAAGACCAGTTTTTGAAGAGCGCAGGATTGAAACAATCATATTTCTGAACATGCATTTATCCAAATCAATTTCAGTGTTGTTCCTGATCATTTTTCTGGGCTGCAATCAGCAATCACAGCAATATGATGCCACGACCATTGAGGTATCCTCACCTGTTGATATCGGCGATGTTCCACTCGGTATTGCTCACAGATTCACCATCTCTATCGTGAATACGGGGCAAAACCCCATGCAAATCGGAGATGTAATGGTCCCCTGCACGTGCACAGTACCTACCTGGGAAAAAGCAGCCATTGATCCTAATGAAAACACTGAAATATCTATTGAATTTACTCCGGGTGATCTTGGCTTTTTTCAGGAAGAAATCATGGTTACCGGAAACTTTGAATCCACTTATGTGAAATTGACGGGAAATGTGTTGCTTCAAAATTACTAACCTCTTTTCGTGGCTTATGTTATCTCTTTTACTCGCTTGCGATGTGGAGACGAGATATGAAGCTTCATCGACCTCAAGCCCAGCACAATACAATGAACCCTATGATGTGCAAATTGCTCCGGTGAAGTCTGGCAATTTTGAAATCACACTGAGTTTTCGTGGAAAACTTACCTCGTCGCGTTCGACCATCATGCAATTTCCTTCTTCAGGAGTCATCGAACAGTTGAAGGTCAACAATGGAGATTTGGTCCGTAAAGGGCAACTGTTGGCAAAACTCAACGATGAGAAAGAAAGCATCAACCTGAAGAAGGCTCGTAACAACCTTCGAAACGCGAATCTATCCAAAGAATATACCAAGATTGGATATGCGCCATCCGGAGAAAATATATCCGAAAAGGCAATGGAAGCCATCAACTTGCAGTCGGGATATGAAGCGGCACTTCTGGCCATTGAGGAAGCTGAATTAAACCTGAAAAACCGAGAGATTTATGCCCCTTTCGACGGGAAGATTGTTGATTTGAAGGCCCGGCAATTCGAAAATTCGAATGACCATGAATTCTTTTGTCGCATTATTGACCCCAACAAACTTGTTGCCAGCTTTTCCATCGTAGAAGAAGAGATCCGAGCCATTCGGTCCAGTGAAAAAATTTCAGTCAGTTCACACATTGATCCTTCCAACATATATCATACCACTTCATTCTCCATCAACCCAGTCGTGAATGAAAATGGATTCTCAGAAGTAAGTGCGGAGTTTGAAGTTGACCCTGACCAGATCTGGGATGGAATGAGCGTAAATATCAATGCAATCAAGACGTTTAAAAACACGCTGTTTATCCCTAAAAGTGCGGTCGTAAGACGGAATGACCAAAACGTGGTGTTTACCCTGACCAAGGGTCTTGCAAAATGGAATTATGTTGAATTAGATGAACAGAACCAACATTTTTGGTCCATTTCATCTGGGCTGACTCCTGGAGACACTGTCATTATTTCTGGCAATCTCAACCTGGCTGATGGTGTCCCTGTGAATATCACCGATCCAAGACTATAACCATCAAGGTCCCGAGTCATGAGTCAGTCTACACCTTACTTATCCTCATTTCGAGCAAAACTCATTTTCATATTTATTTCTGTAGCAGGGGCATTCAGTATTTTTTTCCTCCCAATCAGTTACCTACCCAGTGACCACAATTCCACAATATCGATCCGTTTTTCATGGTCAAAAAACAATGCGATTGAGTTGGAGCGAGAGATCACCTCCCGAATTGAGGCCAGGTTGTCTTCCGTAAGGGATATCAACAAGATCAGATCTTACTCATTACCCAATTTCGGATTGATCAATGTCACCATCAACAACCATATTGACATCAATCATAAGCACCACGAGATCATCAAGCTCTTACGGTCTTTCCATTCGGAATTACCTGATGACACCAAAATCGAAACACCCGTCATTGTTAAATCCGACCAGAATAACTTCATTCTGGCAATCTCTTCTTCTTTGAGCTCTGAACAGTATTGGGAAGTTCTAGACTCCTTGCTGTATGACTTTAAAACCATAAATGCGCGACTTATCCATCCGATAGTGCAACATACCCCTCACCTTCGTTTAACACCCAATACACCCATCTTTAATCTCAGTTTAGGACCAGAACAAGTTCAAAACGCATTTTCATTCCGAAAAGGAGAAACGCTGCTTGGACATCTGGCTGATTCAAAACCAGTCGTACTTAAGAGTCAAAGGGAATATTCAAGCCTTGATGAAATACAGGTTCACAATGATCTTGGAAAAGAATTTCCTTTATGGCGACTTTTTTCATGGAGCCAGGTCCGACCAAAGGCGCGCACTATCCACAAAATAGACGGATTACCTACGAGATACCTTCAATTTACCTATCCCAAAACCGAAAACCCAATTGTCTTTAACAACATACTGAAGAGGATTCTGAAAAAATATCAGCATGACAGAAAGCGAGCAGGTGTCCATCTCGACCTGGTCAATAATCCTGTTCAAAATTTCGAGGATGAACTCAAATCAATTGCAATCAGGGTGATCATCTCTCTTTTTATGCTGGTACTAGCTACCTATTTCTTCTACAAAAACCTAACCTATGGACTCATTGTCCTGACTTCTTTGCTGATCACTGTACTGAGTTCCACCGGAATTATTTACCTGCTGGGGATAGAAATCAATTTGTATACGTTGGCAGGAATTGCACTGTCTTTCGGATTGATCGTCGATAACATGCTTGTAACCCTGCATCACATCGTCTCTGGTCAAGCCATTAATTACAGGTTCGCAATCACGGCAGCAACCATCAGCTCCATCGGTACCGCATTTACTATATTTCTATTACCCGACGAACAAGCTTTATTGATGGAAGGCTTCGTCTATATAGTGACCATTAGTCTGTCTTTTTCTTTGCTGGTAAGTATCTTACTCATTCCCCATCTGGTTCAACCACCTTCAACTGTACAAAAGAAACCGGAATCAGCTAGAAAAATAGGTTCCATGATAGAAAAGCCCTACTTGTGGGTTTCTACCAAAGTTTTAACCGGCAGAAGGTTGATATTTCCCGTATTAGTGCTGGTATTTGGTCTTCCAGTTTATTTGATCCCTTCTGAAATCAATACTGGAACAGCATTGGACCAACCCTATAATGAACTAGCTTCTTCGGATTATTTCAATACTCAACTCAGACCCTTTCTTAGCAATTATTTAGGGGGATTCAGTACAAGGTTCAAGCAACATATTGAGAAAACGGAAGGCATCTCTTTCACGCCGGAACCTCCTCAAACACTCAGGATGTCTTATCAATCCCCCGACCGGATTGAAACGGATCATGTGATCCAGATTCATAATGAATTTGAAACCTACTTGAAATCATTTGAGCAGGTAAAGTCATTTGTAAGTACGATTGAAGAGCAATCGTTCAATATAGAGGTATTTTTCAGTGAAAAGAATGCTGACACGTTCCCAAGAGTCTTGGCGGGCTTGCTTCAACAAAAAGCCTCGCAACATTCCGGAGCACTGTTCAAAATCGCCATCAAGGATTTGTACCTCAATTCAGGCTGGTTTGAAGTGAATAGTTCGGGACTCAGGATAAAAGGCTACAATTACGATCAGATTTTAGAGCTATGTGCTGACATTGAACGTCAGCTTTCCAACAATGCTCGCATCGAAAACATCAGTCTTACCAGTGATGGGAAATCGGATTTGACGTACATCTTGCAGTTGGCTTCTGATGACTTATTATCTTTTGACCAACATTTCTCACAACACGCCCTATCAAATGTTTTGTCCGTACACTCCACCGGAGAAACCAATGTTTTCAGTGGAAAGCTTGGAGAAAATCAAGTAACGATCAACATGGAACACGGTTCCAGAGACTTTTGGTCATTACAGCGGTACCCCATAGCGGTCAATAGCACGAACATCCGACTCGAACGAAATATCGACATGGTCCCCAACAAGCGTGAGCCCTACATCGAACGCCTTAATCAACAATACATCGTTGACCTGACGTTTGATTACCTGGGACCAAACATCCAGGCATCCCGGTTTCTGGATGGTCTGCTTCTTGATATTAATGCCACTTTTCCTGTGGGATTTAAAGCCGAAAAAATACCCTATGGAAGTGGGAAATTCTCAATAGCTAATCAAAGATTAACCATCATTTTCGCTATCCTGATCGTATTTGTGATCAGTGCAATTCTCCTGGAATCCATAAGAACAGCACTGAACCTGGTATTTTATCTATTGCTCTCACTTGTTGGTGTTTTTATCGGTTTTTTAATAACGGGATCAACCTTTGACCTGGGGGCTGTAACGGCAGTTATTTTTCTATGTGGGCTCATTGTAAACAATGCATTTTATGTTCTAACAGAAATCCAGGTTCGGGTCAAATGGAAAAGGGTAAGTAACTCTAAAGAAAAAGCAGCGATCTGGGTGGAGGTCTTGAAGCTAAAGAGCCCTTCTATCCTGATGACCTCCGTGACGTCAATCATTGGACTGCTGCCCTTTCTATTTCACAATTCAATTAATCTTTTTTGGTATCAGTTTTCCTTATGCACCGTGAGTGGGCTATCCTTTTCATTGTTGATATTGTATTTATTGCTACCCTGCATTTTTGGTTCCTCCATCTTTACACAAAATAACTAGCCCTTGCTCTCCTTCTTAATCAAACGACCCGTTGCTGTTGGCATGACCATTTTTACGCTATCGTTGCTGGGAATGGTCTCTTTTCTGAAAACTCCGATATCCATTTTACCCGAAATAGAGATCCCAAGGATATCCATCGTTCTGGAGTTCGAAAATTCTGACCATTCGGACATGGCTAATGTTTTGGTGGAACCTATGATCTCGAAGCTGTCACAAGCGAATGGCCTGGAGGATATTACAGCTATGCTCGATGATCAAAAAGTAAAATTTGATCTCACTTTTGCATTCGGGACAGACATGGATTACGCATACCTCGAGGTGACAGATTTGTCGGATGTTATCCTGAAAGACAATCCCTATCGATATAATCGCCCTGCGATTTTCAGGCACAATTTATCGGACCTTCCGATCCTTTTCATACATCTGTCATCCCAACAATCCTCCAACTCCATTGAATTCTCAAAACTTTCCGATTTCGCTTACAATAGCCTGAAAAGACGACTGGAGCAATTGCCAGAAGTTGCTTTTGTAGATATCGCCGGAGGACAATTCGAAGAAATCACAATTACCCCAAAGATGGAAACCCTGGCCTCTCTCAAAGTCGGTGAAAGTGCCATTTATGACGCCCTGGATAGACAAAACCTTGATTTCAAAACCTACTCAATCAAAAACGGCAATTACTTTAGAACCTTACGGGTAAACAGTAAAATAACCAGTCTCGAAGATCTTCAAAATATTGCCATACAGATCGGTTCGAGGATATTTAAACTTCGTGAACTCGCAGAAGTATCGGTAAGACTTAAAAGCAATAACGGACAAATTTACTCGAACGGAAATCGAGCAGTTACCCTGGCGATCATCAAATCGGGATCATCAAGAATTGATGAGCTAAAAGCGCAGATCGATCAAGTGATCGGCGATACACAATCACAATTTCCAAACCTGCAGTTTCATCTCACCAGAGATCAATCTCAATTGCTGAATAATGCACTAGGCAGTCTGAAGATGAGTCTGATACTGGGGATATTATTTGCGGGTCTGGTTGTCTACTTTTTGAACCGCAACACATACCACACATTGATCATCCTCTTGAATGTTCCGGTAGCACTGGCCATCACTTTTTTATTCTTTGAACTTTTTGGGCTGACAATCAACATCATCACCCTCTCTGGCCTGACTATTTGCGTTGGATTGATGATTGACAATACAATCATCGTACTGGACAATATTGTTCGAAAACAAAGCCATCAGGACCTGTTACTGGCCACAGAAACCGGAACACTAGATGTGGTCAGGCCATTGTTGACCTCTCTTCTTACCACTTGTTCTCTTTTCTTTCCCTTGATTTTCCTGAGCGGCCTCGCAGGTGCTCTATTTTATGATCAGGCAATGACCATTTCTGTTGGACTTATGGTTTCCTTTCTGATCGCCATCACTTTTCTTCCCACAACCTATGTCTTCTTACGAAATAGGCATTCGACCTACTCGAAAGGAAGGGACTATCTGCTAGCCAAATATCACCAAACCCTATCGTTCACCTATCAAAATTCCAGAATCACTCTATTGGGATTTTTGGCATTTTTGATGGTTTCGGTCCTCTTCTTTTGGGATTTGCCAATAAAGAAGTTTCCGAAAATCTCGGAAGACTACACGGTAATGGCGCTTCAATGGGAGGAATTTTATTCCACCGAACAGATCCAGGGACAGATCCAGAAATTTCATGAAGCATTTCAGGAACAACTGGTCACTTTTCATGCATATATCGGACCAAATGATTTTCTATTAGACGAATCAAAAGACCTCAAAACCAACGAATCCAAAATTATTTTCAAGCCAATTACTGAAACTCCTTACCAAGAATTGAAGGAACAAATGCAGGCCTACCTCTCCCATTATCACCCATATACAACATATGATATTCATCAATCGAAAACTTCCATATCCTACGTGTTTTCAACAGACGAAGAATCGGATATCATCCTATACCAACGGCAAGCCATTGGTGATCAGTCAGCCAGTGAAAAAATCATTGCGGCCATTGAAGAGATCAATTCTGAAATAGAAGCTCAACGCACCGTATCCAGGGAAAAGATGTTTATCAACTATGATGATCAAAAGTTAATTCAATACAACGTGGACCCAACATCCTTGTCTAACAGGATCAGACTCTTGCTGGATCAACTTCGGCCAAAATCCATCAACTCAGGCGATCTCCAAGAATCGGTCAGGATTATATCCGGGTCTGATGAACTTGAGCAGCTCCTGGGAACTGCTCAAATCATTAACCAGGATTCAGTCTTTATACCATTGAGAAACCTGATCTCCGTAAAATTCAGACGTGTACCCAACAAACGTTTTTTTGATCAAAAAGGAGAATTTGAAACGCTCGAATTGAAGAACATGAAGGAAGATCAGGCAAATGAGCTTAAAAAGCGCTTCAACCGCGAATTCCGAAATGAATGGTTGGCATATGATCGACAATCATCTCGTCTATTTGACTTCCTGAATGAACTTATTCTGGTTTTTGCCATGTCGATTGCGTTACTCTACTTTATCCTGGCCATTCAATTCGAATCATTAATACAACCGCTGATTGTCCTATCAGAAATACCTATTGGCCTTTCAGGAGGTCTCTGGCTACTCTTACTGGCGGGTGGTACACTGAACGTCATGGCCGGAATCGGACTGATCTTTTTAGCCGGGATCATGATCAACGATTCCATTTTAAAAATCGAGCAAATCAACAGGTTGAAGGTAAGCTTTTCTCTCGACGAGTCCATCAAAACAGCGGGCAAATTCCGCTTTAATGCCATTGTTTCAACCAGCTTCACCACCATAGCGTCATTGATTCCAATCATCGTGCTGGGTAGTCAAGGATCAGAGCTTCAGCGTCCTCTGGCACTGGTACTGGTCGGTGGCATGATTACTTCCACGATCGCCAGTCTTTATCTTATTCCTACCATCTACAAATTGATCTACAACAGAAAACCTCACAACCTTTAACAGGGGTCAGGTCTCGTCATTTTTATCGACAGGTCCGGGCCTTTGAGAGCCTTCTGATCATTTCATGCAGGTATTGAAAAGAAACGAGCAAAGGGCACTCCCTCTGGGAGCACCCTCATACCTACCTGAAAAAACTAGGAGACTAGCAGCTCCTAACTATTATCCTCGTCTGCGTCGACCTCTTACCGACAACTCAATTTCTTCACTTACACCATCCTGAGTTTTCGTAGCAAGATTGTCACACTCACCATCGCCATAATCGATCGTAGCTGTGCTCTCTCCTACGGTGAACATTTTCACACCTGATACGGGTACAAATACTCCCGCTCTCCAGCAAGCTCTCTGGAAAACAATATCTTCAGTGATAGCCATACTGTAGCTCACTCCTTCGCGATTAACTCCGGAAGCTGATCCACTGACAGTGGTCACATGATCTCCTGACGCATCAAAAGACCAAACACGTGTTTTCTGTGCCTCTCTAGTGGCTGATGTTCCGTCACCAAAAGTTAGTTTACCTCCTGTTAGAGTGATATCTACGGTAATGCTCAGGTTTTCTGCATCAACGGCTGTCACCGTTTTGGTACGTGTTCCTTCTACTTGCGTACTGTCTACAAAGAAGTTGTCAAAAGTGACGCTACGGAATGACCCTTCGGTTCTTCGGTTCCCATCGTAAGTCACGATGATCTTACCGGACCGAACACGTCCTCTTTTTCCCTCACATCCGTCACCAAAATCAATGGTAATGATCTGATTGACGGTATCTCGCTCTACGGTGGCGCAATCTAAGATCTCATCTCTGGCACCCATTTCGGTCCTTCCAAAACTCAATTCGAACAATTCGTCTGCGGCATCTGTGATGGTCGTCACATCCTCCTCGGCGGACTCCATGGTCACCTCCGTGGCAAAATCCAAGTCAATAACTTCCGACTCGGAGATCGCTGAATCTTCACAAGATACCAGCGCAAAAGCAATAACTGCGGTCAATAAAAAGGCTACTCGTTTCATACTATTATATGGTTTTAAAAACTGTATTTCTTAATCTGTTTTCGCTAGCTTAGAGTGACCTGCCTGTGAAAGGTTTAATCGGGTTTAAAAAAAAATTCAACTTTTTTCTGCAAACTGGGTTCTTTCGGCTTCAATTCAAGCGACTAAAATGAAATTTCAAAAACCAATTTTCTCAAAACATACCTCTCACCCCTTTCAAAAGGGGATTTTAGGCTTTTTTGCAAATTCAATTTTGGACGAGACTCTTTTTCACATCAGGCGCGAGAAGTCATGAAATTTTATCCATAAGCTATTACTTTTGAATCAACCTGATGGTCAAAATCCCGGTATAGTTAAACTGAATGAAACCAGTTGCCTTTTTTAAACCTCTCCTATGTAGCCTGTCGCTATTGATCCTTTTCAACAGTCATGCACAGTATGACTTACTGGAAAATGCCGTTGAAACGTTCGAACAGGGAGACTTTGCAGGCGCTTATGAGCAGTTTTCATCAGTCGGAGCTACCTTCAAAGATCTTGGTGAAAATCAACTCTACTCCCTGTGCCAATTGCGCATGGCATCCTGTCAGATATCGCTAGGCAATTTTCAGGAAAGTAAATCACTGGCGGAAAACGCCCTAAACTTCATCAATACCAACCTGTCGAATCAAGCCTTGCTCCAGGCTGAGTCTTACTCGCTGATCGGGGAATCAGAACTTAACCTGGGTCGGAATGACGTGGCCTTGGAAAACTTATTAGAAGCAGAACGACTTTTCCCAAAAGAACCAAGCGCCTTTCTGGCAGAGTGTTATGAAGACCTGGGACTGACCTACTGGAATAATCAAAACTATGATCTGGCCATCCAGTACCACGAGAAAGCATTGGACATGCGGCAAACGCTGTTTGGCAAGCGATCACTAGCCGCCGGAGATTCCTACAATAATCTGGGCATTACCTACATCGAAGAAAATCCATTTCAGGCTTCCTTATATCTTACCCGCACTCGCCAGATCTACGAACAAGAATTAGGGACTGATCATCCTAAGGTTGCTTATTGTTTACTCAATTTGGCACGCGCCAATGAAGAGCTCAACAACTTCGCCGAAGCTTTGCAATTGGTGGAGTCCGTTCAAGAAATTTGGAATGAACAATACGGCGAGGAAGACCATCCGAATAAAGCCTTCACTTTAAGCGCATTAGGACGGACCAATCTGGAATCAGGTGCTTTTGATGAAGCAGAGAATGCCTTGCAAGCTTCTCTTCAAATGTACATTCGGATTTACGGTGACAAACACCCGGATGTGAGCAATGCCTATGCCTTGTTAGGCCAGTTTTTCTACGACCAGGGAAAATGGAAACAGGCGATTAGATATTATGATCAATCCATTTATGCCAACCTGTCTGATCAAGCACCCGGAAGCAAGAGACAACTACCTAAATTACAAGGTTATTTCAACGTAGATGCTTTATTACAATCATTGATTGCGAAAGCGCGTGCCTATGAGAATTTTCACATAGACAAGAGCATGCAACCGGCACATTTGCAAATTGCCCTGAACACCTTTGCTCAGTGCGATACCCTGATTGGACAAATTCGTCAGTTGCGTCAAAATGACAATGATAAGCTCCGGTTGGCCAAAGATGCCAAGGATGTGTATGACAATGCCATTCGCATATCACTGATGCTGGCCAATCAGCCTTTTCAGGAAAAGAAATACCATGAAATCGCATTCAACTTCAGTGAACGTAGTAAGTCTGCCGTTTTGCTGGAAGCCATTTCCGAGACCAAAGCCAAAGGGTTCGCAGGGATTCCTGATCAGCTGATCGAGCAGGAAGATAGTCTTAAAAATGAGATCTCTTATCTCAATCAGAAACTGGCTGCTAGTTCGAAAGAGGAAGAACAAAATGCGTTAAAAGGCCAATTATTCACCTATCAGGCCGCCTACAGAGAATTCATCGATCAATTGGAAGAGGATTATCCGAAGTACTTCGACCTGAAATACAACACGCAAATGGCGACGGTGGCTGACCTTCAAAAAGCACTTCCCGAAGGGCATGCGATCCTCTCTTATTTTGAAGGGGAATCCCGACTATACACCTTCATGATCACGGCAAATGGACTGGAAATTTTCAACAAACCGAAAGGTGACGATTATCAAAAACAGCCTACTGGACTAAGAAATGCCATCAAATACAACATTCAATCCGCTTTTGAAAAATCAGCTAAAGCACTGTATGAATTGTTGATCCCTGATTTACCGAAGGACATCAACCAGCTCGTTATCATCCCGGATGGTGTTTTGGGTACCATCCCATTTGAAGCATTGGTCAACCCCACATCAAGTGGTGATCAATATAAGGACCTGACGTATTTACTAGTTGAATACGACGTGAGTTATGACTATTCCGCCACCCTCTTTGCGGAAAGAATGCGTCCTGCAGAAGAACGGCCAACTTCACAGGACATCTTACTCATGGCTCCGGTAGAATTTGATCGTTCTACAGGAATGGCTACACTTAAAGGCACAGAGAAAGAATTACAATCCATTCAGTACCTCTTCCAGGGAAACGACCTCCAGGTAGAATCCCGCTTGATGGCCAATGCTTCTGAAAACTTTGTCAAGGGCCCCACGCTGGATCAGTATAAATATCTGCACTTCGCCACGCATGGTCTGGTGCATGAGTCCGAACCAGAATTGTCTAGGATATTTCTCTCTCCTTCCGATGGAGAAGATGGTTCGCTATACTCAGGTGAGATCTACAATTTGAAAATAAACGCGGAACTCGTGACCCTTTCTGCTTGTGAAACTGGTCTTGGTAAAGTGGCTAAGGGGGAAGGAATCGTTGGGCTATCTCGTGCCTTGCTCTACGCTGGTGCAAAAAACCTAATTGTATCCCTGTGGCCAGTGGCGGATGAATCAACTTCAGAATTGATGATCGAGTTTTATCGACAGCACTTGTTTTCGGCCTACAGCATGCACTTTGCCGGCGCATTGAGAGAATCCAAACTGACCATGATGCGCAGTGAGGAGTTTCAACGCCCCTACTATTGGGCGCCGTTTATTTTGGTGGGGATGTAAGGAAGTAAAACACTCTTTTCCCCTTATGGAGTTATCCCGGAATGGAGTAAGAAGAAGTACTTTCGATTTTGTAGGTAATAACATTTGCAAAGGCGAACAACTCAAAACTTAAGATAGCAAACAAAAAATCCCCCGCTAGTGCTAACGGAGGACCTTCTCTTACTTGTTGACGGCTAATGTCTTAATTATTGTGCACGTGCACATCCATTTGTGGAAAAGGGATGTTGAGCCCTTCTTGCCCGAAAGTCTTGTACACGTTTTCATTCATATCGAAGAATACACCCCAATAATCACCGGATTCTACCCATACACGAACGGCAAAGTTGACAGAGCTGTCTGCCAATTCTGAAACGGCGATAAAGGGTTCAGGGTCCTGCAAAATGCGGCTGTCTGCATCGATCAGCTTTCTGATCACTTCTTTGGCCTTATATACGTCATCACCATAACCAATACCAATGGTCCAATCAACTCGTCGGCGAGGCTCCGTTGAATAATTCGTCATAGAGGAGTTAGCCAATTGCCCATTTGGAACGATGATGGTTTTGTTATCCGGGGTTTTCATGATGGTATTGAAAATCTGGATCTCATTAACGGAACCGATGTATCCGGCAGCATCAACTACATCTCCAACTTTGAAAGGTTTGAATAACAAGATCATGACGCCCCCAGCGAAATTCTGAAGTGTTCCCTGCAACGCCAGGCCTACTGCCAGGCCAGCCGCTCCAAGAATGGCCACAAAACTGGTCACTTCTACACCGAGAATACCAATGACCGTCAAAATCAAAGCGACCTTGAGAATGATTGATAAAATCGACTTAAGAAAGGGAGTCAATGAAGCATCAACACCACGACGTTCCATCGTTCTATTGACGAAATTGACGATAATCCCGATGACAATGAACCCAATGATCAACGTAATGATCGCGCCGATCACTTTTGGTCCGTATTTCATTACGAAGGCCAAGATTACTTCCGGCGAAATTGAAAAGTCTTCCATAATATTTTAGGTAGTGAATTTTCAGGCAATATAATCGCACGTCGTTGAGAACCGCACCAAATTCTCGATTATCCATCCTGAAGGCTCGACAGATAAGCGAATTTGACGATGAGTTAAATGGTCGGTAAAACAAGCTGCTTCACAAGAAATCCATATCTCATATTACCTCGCTATCTTTGCACCATGAGCAAACGAGTGGCTTTTTACACGTTGGGGTGTAAGCTCAATTTTTCTGAGACTTCTACGATTTCGAGGATGTTTCAGGACCGTGGATTCGAGAAGGTGGACTTCACGGAGGCGCCTGACATCTTTGTGATCAACACGTGTTCTGTGACTGAAAACGCCGATAAAAAATGCCGCAAGATTGTGAAAGAAGCCAAGAAGATCTCTCCTGAATCCTATGTGACAATTGTCGGTTGCTATGCCCAGCTAAAGCCTAAGGAGATCAGTGAGATCCCTGGTGTAGATGCTGTACTCGGTGCTGCAGAGAAATTTCGAATGTTCGAGTTTCTGGACGAGTTCATTGCTACTAATAAACCACAAGTTTTTGCTTCTCACATCAAAGAAGCCAACACATTTACCTCCTCCTATTCTTATGGAGATCGTACGCGAACGTTCCTGAAAGTTCAGGACGGCTGTAATTATGGCTGTGCTTTTTGTACCATTCCTTTGGCTCGTGGAAAAAGCAGAAGTGATACCATCGAAAACATCGTCAGGCAAGCGCAGGAAATTGGCAAAACTGATGTTAAAGAAGTCGTATTGACAGGTGTCAACATTGGAGACTTTGGTATTCAGAATGGTCGCAGAAAAGAGACGTTCTTGCAATTGGTGCAGGCATTGGATCAAGTAGAAGGTATTAACCGCATTCGCATTTCATCCATCGAACCTAATCTCCTTTCTTCGGACATCATTCAATTCGTAACGAATTCTAACAAGTTTGTGCCGCACTTTCATATTCCTCTACAATCTGGTAGCGACGACATCCTGAAGAAGATGAATCGACGTTACCTGACCGGTCTTTACAGAGATCGTGTAGAACAAATCAAAGCTTTGATGCCGCATTGCTGCATTGGCGTGGATGTGATCACCGGCTTCCCCGGAGAAACGGAAGAAGAGTTTTTGACGACTTATAAGTTCCTCAACGAACTGGACATTTCTTACTTACATGTCTTCACCTATTCCGAACGTGCCAATACAAAGGCCATCGGTATGGAAGGTGTGGTTCCTCAGAAAGTACGGAATGAACGATCTACAATGCTCAGAACACTCTCCGAAAAGAAAAGGCGATACTTCTACGAGCAACACCTGGGTGGTGAATTCAATGTGCTGTTTGAATCACAAGAAGAGAATGGACAGATTGAAGGTTTTACTGAAAACTACATTCGGGTTACGGCCAAATACGACCCTCTACTGGTAAACGAAATCAAGACCGTCCAATTGACGCAAATCAATGAAATCGGCCAGGTAGAAGTGACGGAGCCTGCTGAGGTTTTGGTGCATTAGGAACACTGTTATGGCGCGTCTTAGACGCGTGAATTTATGGGTACGTCCAAGACGCGCACCAGCTTTAAGTTTCTTGGATCTTAGCCAAAATTCAAAGAACGCAGTAATTTCACGATTCCATTAATAGACGAGAATCATCTCTTTATGAAAATCATTTGTATAGGCCGTAATTACACAGAACACATTGAAGAGTTGGGCAACGAGAAACCCGATGAGCCGGTCATTTTCATGAAGCCGGATTCTGCCTTGTTGCGTAATAATGATGCGTTCTATCTACCTGACTTTTCGAACGATATTCATCATGAAGTGGAAGTGGTCGTTCGCATCAATCGTGTGGGTAAATCAATTGAGCAGAAGTTTGCAGGGAAGTACTATGATGAGATTGGTCTGGGAATTGATTTCACGGCACGTGATCTTCAGTCGAAACTTAAATCCAAAGGTCTGCCCTGGGAAAGAGCAAAGGGATTCAATATGTCTGCTCCTATTTCTCCGTTCATTTCCAAAGAAGGCATTGACTTGACCAATCTCGATTTCCATCTGGACATCAATGGTGAAACCGTTCAAAAAGGCAATACCTCCTTCATGTTGTTCCCAATCGATGAAATCATCGCTTACGTTTCACAGTACTTCACTTTGAAGAAAGGCGACCTGATCTATACGGGCACACCAAAAGGCGTTGGACCTGTCAAATTGGGCGATCGTCTAAAGGGATATCTAAAGGGTGAATTGATGTTTGATTTTGAAGTGAAGTAATGCTTCAACAGGCTCAACTCACTTCTAGTCTTGGCGTTCGTCTAAAACTAGTGACATTAATAATAGGCGTTTGAAACAGGGCCGTAGACGCACCGGCTCCAGACTTAAGCGAGTTAGACTTTGATCAAAAAAAGAAGGTACGCATCCTTAAACGCGTACCCGTCTTAACCAACTCAACGAATGATTTTCTATATCTCGTACTTGAGCGAAAGAGTAAAGTACCTGGGCAAAATAAAATAGGCGTAATCGCTGACCAGGCTACTACTAAATCCATTCCTTCGGATCGCTTCCGTTCCCGTTAAATTTGTACCGCTCAAAATCCATTGCCATGGGCTGTCTTCTTTCTGAAAAGACAAACTTGCTTCCAACAATTCATAGGTATTCACCACGTCCAATTCCCGATCCTTGTATCGGTTGATGTTGTAGTCAATATCCAATACTAAAGTTGGCAGGATCTTTATTCCCAATTCGATATTGGGATTTGCATTCACGAAGGAGTTTTCCGTAAAGTCACTTTTGTATTGACTCAATTCATGGGTGTACCCTACATCTAAAGTCAGCACTTTGAACAGCCGCGTCTCCACCGACCCTTCATATCGTTGGGTCCAGGTGGCATTGCGGTTTTGCAAACCATCAATCACATTCCCAGTTGAATTATAGGTCTGATTCGTTCTTCCAATCACACGCCATTTCTCAAATGTTTTGGTCACACTCGCCATCATGTTGAGGAACTCATTGGCACCAGTAAGATTGATCGGCGTACTGATGCGCTGCAAGCCCTCATAGACCAGTTCCTGGCTCAAATCCTTAATGCGCCGCTGATAATTCACAAATGCAAACACATTGAGGTGGCTGAACATGCTGAAATTGGTATAACTCAAATCCAGACTATGATTCAGACTATTTTCCAAACCGGTAGCTCCTCTAAACAGGTTGTTATAATTGGAAACCCTGAGCCCTTGCGCCACTTGCTGTACATCGAAGTAGTTTACCTGCTGACGATATTGCAATCGAATGGTCTGTGCGCTGTTCAGGTCGTAGCTTGCTGTGAATCGTGGCAAAGCCGTCCAAAGTAAACTGGATTCTTCCAGCAAATTTTGACGTTGATCTACCTCAAATCGATGGAAGTTGATACCAGGCTCCAAGACAAAATCACCCAATTTGGAACGGAAGCTGATTCCCGCATAGGTATCGAGCAAATTAAAGCGGACATCATTGTTAAAATCATCCACTTCCAAAGCGTCATTTCCTTCCTGATCCAAAGTCGTTTTTAAACGCTGATCTACGTAGCTATTGCCTACTGAAAAGTTGATGTGATTGGTTTTATTCAGGATAAAGTACCAATTCAATAAGGCTTCCTGTTGGTGACTTTTGGTCCGCCTTTGCTGATTAAAAGTGAGGGGTTCTACCGCATTGAATGGAATCAAGCGATCAAACAATAGAGCATCAGAATTGATGGACAACAAAGGATCCTGATCCGTGTAGCGATAAGAAGCTTCCAAAGAAGTAATATGTCGTTCACCCAAAGAATAGTAAGCACGCAGGTCTTGTGAAATCTCCAATGGACTCTGATCCGTTTGGGAATCAATTCGATTGACCGTACCAAACAAATTAGAAAAACGACGGGTATCGGCATCTAGTCTTGATCCCTTAATAAATGATTGTGTACTCATATAAAAAGCTTCGTTGGGCTTGAATACCGACTTAAATCGACCAATTCCAGACAAGTTGGTTAAATCCTCCCTGTTCTCTACAAATTCCTGATTATCCCCTTCTGTATTGATATAGGTACGATCGCTCTCTGTGACAATGCGATTACGATTACGGTTGCCGATCAGAAATCCTGAATACTGCCATTTATCCGAAGGGTGATGATCAAAATTGAAAGCACCAACTGCCGAATTGAGTCGACGCGCATTATTGGCTTGCATACCTAGCGAACCGAATTGATCGCTGGAAACCGTAAACCCACCACCAGAACGATTAGACAAACCGCTGAAGCCACCGTTAAAACGAAACATGTCTCTGGCGGTAAAGGCTTGGCGTCCTATGTTATTGGCATCTCCAATGAAATTGAGAGTGGTTTTTGGATTGAAGTAAAACAGATTCGCATGCCCCAGATATCGGTCCTCAGGTCCTATCCCTGCTTCTGCGTCTCCAAAGAGCAAGTTCTTTTTATCTTCGGACAATTGAATATTTAAAGCCAGACGATCATCATTATTTCCTAACCCCGACATGGGGGCGACTTCATTGAAATTCCGCAGCACCTGCACTTTATCCACTGCATTCGCAGGGATGTTTTGGGTGGCCATTTTGGTATCTCCTTCGAAGAATTCTTTTCCTTCTACAAGAACCTTTTCTACACGTTTGCCCTGGACACGTACCTCTCCGTTTTCATCCACTTCAAAGCCGGGAATGGATTCTAACACATCTTCGAGTTTCTTTTCATCTCCTTTGGTGAAGGCGTCGGCCTTATAAATGATCGTGTCTCCGGAGATAGTAACAGGAAATTCCTCTACGATTTCGATCGCCCCTAATTGCGTTATGGAAGCTTTCAGTAACACAGGAAAGGGATCATCGACATTTTCCAGCGCTTCTATGGTTTGTTCAAAAGGTTCGTAACCAATAAAAGTGATTTTCAACTGGTAGGATTGACCTTTTTCTAATTTGAGCAGGAAACGCCCGAGGTGGTCCGTCACTCCGAAAGAAGCAACATCTCCGGTTTCAACAGTGATTGCGTAAGCATTGGCCAATTCAACAGGAGCATCCAGGCTGTCTTTGACCAGGCCCATGAATCGGACCGTTTCAGATTGGGAAAATGTGGGGAGACTTGCTCCCCAACAAATCAAGAGTATGACCAGGTATTTGATCCTCATGGATAGATAGATTGAGTTTTGACTTAGTTTTTGACCTTTGAGTTCAGCGTACTGATAAGCAAGACTATCCTCCTATTCGAATCATGGTTCGGTTGCCTTCTCCCTGATATTGGTTCATCATTTCTGATAGCTTTTCTTCACGAAGCTCATCGAAATCTGTTCTTGAAATCTTCTTCCCTTTCTTCGGAATTTCTATCTCTCCGATCTCATCGGAATTCATCACCACCTTGGTGCACAGGATAGAAAAGTTTCCATTTTTCACTTCGAGGATCAATCCAGGAAGGCCCCAGTAGGAATCTGGTCCATGGCTCACTGGAATACTGGGGGCAAACCACGCTACCACCTGAATGGTATCGATCTTTTCGACAACTTCATTTCCATTATCAGAATCGACAGTCATTTGTCGCGTAGTGCTTTCGAAAACGGCCTTCTGACACTCGTACTGGCCAATTTGCTTGAAATCGTTCAGGATTTTCCAGTCTCGTGTCTCAGGTTCATCGACAATCAGGAATTCCTTTCCGAATAAGTCTTCGCTCTCTTTATGAACTTTGGTTTTGGTATTGCGGTAAGTGATCCCCTCACCACCTGTCATTCGGATCTGTACCCCACCGCCAGATACAGAGGTATTTTGATCCAGCTCTTCTACCCTTTTGTAAGAGGATTCATGGGTATTGAAAGTCAGGGTATATTCTCGTTGCATTTGCTGGGCGATCTGCTTTCGGATGGCCTCGGCATCTACTCCGGGCATGTCTCCGTCAAAGTCCACATTCATCGACGCAGCAGTTTTATAGGTAGCTTCTCCTTTGAATTGTGCAAAACCAGCACCATAACAAATGATGGCAAAAAGTAGCAGGGTTATTTTTCTCATGTTCATGTCTGTTTCAAATTAAGGTTTGAGTTTTCATATCAAGGTTCATCGCTGAACCACTGATGCAAATGAACGGAGGGGTATTTTCAAGGTAGGTTATCGAGTGTTAACGTGTGTTAACCTGCTCATCCAGTATATGCTACCCCACGTATATTTGAGCATGCAAAAAGCGAGATTCAAATGGATATCCATTATTATAGCGGTCAGTATCGTGATCACGGTGCTTACTCAGGGGTATTGGAATTATCGCAATTTCCAATTGAATGAGCAGCGTTTTCTCAATGACATGCAAGTCGCGCTGGACAATGGCGTCGAAAGCTACTATGCGAACCTGGCCAAGTTCGAGATGGTTGACATGGCACGTTTCAACAGAGATACCCTTCCCGGTGCTTTTTCCTACAATTTTTCATTTGATAATGAGAATGAGGATACCCTCATCCTAGATTACAGTAGCTTTTCAACCATTGATACGATAAAAAAGGGACATATTTTCACCTCTGTTACTGCTTCCTCGAGTGGAACCCAGGAATTTGTGCACCGTGGAAATGGGGCCGTCAATTTCAGAAGGATCATCACAAGAGATTCCATACTTGCTGATACGTTACCTACACATTTTACGGACCTGGCGTCTAAGATCGTGATTGCTTTGACCCGAGATTCGATCGATGAACAATCTTTGTTCCAACATATTTCCGATGAATTAGAGCGAAAATCGCTACCTCAGCAAGTCAAATTACTACACCTGGAGTCTTGTTGTCCTGATCTTAAACGACCTCTAAAAACTGCTAACATACTACTTGCTAATCCGGCATTCTTACCTCCAGGTATCGTTCTTGAAATGGGTTTTGGCAACTATACCTGGAAGATCCTTCAGATGGGACTGGTCAGTATGTTGCTTTCCATTGCGATGGCCGCCATGATCATTTGGGGACTACTCTATCTGTATAATGTGATCAAAAACCAACGACAGTTGGCGGAGCTAAAAAATGACCTGATTAATAACCTGACCCACGAATTTAAAACGCCAATAGCCACCATATCCACTGCCCTTGAAGGTATCGATAAATTCAATGAGACCAATGATCTGGAAAAGACCCGGAAATACATTGGCATTGGACAAGATCAGTTGAAGAAACTGGATCAGATGGTAGAAAAGCTACTCGAAACGGCGACACTGGAAAAGGATGAGATCATCCTGAACAAGGAAAGTGTGGACTTATCTGCATTGCTTCAAAAAATGCTCGATAAATACGAGATGACTGGAGACAAGCACTTTGAGGCGGATATTGCTAAGGAAGTAATCACACGAGTAGACCGAGTTCATATCGACAATGCGATTTCCAATCTGATCGACAATGCCGTGAAATATGGAGGAGACTCCATTCAGGTGAAGCTGAAAGCTAGTCAGCATCTAGAATTAGAGGTTTCTGATAATGGCCCAGGTATCGAAAAGCGTCATCAGGACAAGATCTTTGAGAAGTTCTATCGTATTCCGAAAGGTGATCAACACGATGTGAAAGGCTACGGAATCGGTTTGTACTATACACAAAAGATCATTGAAAAGCACGGGGGTCAGATCTCTTTGAATTCAAAACCGGGAAAGACAACTTTTAAAATCACCTTGCCATGAGTACCAAGATCCTGTTAGCGGAAGACGAAGCGGCACTGGGCATGATTGTGAAAGAAAGCCTGGAGTCCCGCGGGTTCTCTGTACAGTGGTGTGAGGACGGGGAAGCCGCCTGGCAAGCCTATCAGGATCAACCACCGCATGTATTGGTACTGGACGTTATGATGCCGGCCAGAGACGGATTTTCCCTGGCAAGAATGATCCGTAAAAAAGACAAGAAAACACCGATCCTTTTCCTTACCGCCAAGTCCCAGACCCAAGACGTAGTGGAAGGTTTTGATCTGGGTGGAAATGACTACCTAAAGAAGCCCTTCAGCATGGAAGAGCTGATTGTACGGATCAAAGAATTGGCCCAACGCGCAGACAGACGAATGGCTTTCGAAACACAAGAGATCGGTCAGTATACCTTCAATTACCCTAAACAAAGTCTGTCCTTCAACGGCGAAGAACAGCCCCTCACCCACCGTGAAGCTGAAGTACTACAGCGCCTGGCCAGCAAACCCAACGAGCTCTTTGATCGAGCGATCATGCTGGAAGAAGTCTGGGGGACCGAAGACTTTTTCAACGCCCGTAGCATGGACGTCTTCATCACCAAACTCAGAAAGAAGCTTGCGCAAGACCCCAATGTCCAGATCGTGAATGTGCGGGGATATGGGTATAAGTTGATTTGTTGAATTCATCTTAGATCGTCATGCCGGTTTTTATTGACATAAATTCCGTAGCATGTCAATAAAATACCGGTATCTCTTTCGACGATCTTAACACTTTCTATTATTACAAAACACTTCTATTAATTGTCATACTCCGAGAACCTATCTATGACAGATCGAAGATTTTTCAGTGAATTAGGGATAAAGCACGGAAAAGAGATACCGGACATTTTTCGGTTTCCTTCGGATTTTAAACCGAAAAATTCCGGCATGACGTGCATATTTTAGTCCTGTCATTTCTGTTTATATTTTGGGAAACCGAATATTGGCACCACAGACTGACAAATGTCATAAACCGTCCACGTCACAAAACCCCGGATGATGTTTGACGCTACTCCATCCTTCCCTTTCTTTGCAATGATGCCATTTTTTAAGCATTTCGCGATCAGCTTGCTCATCCTTAGCACCATCGGAAGTACACTTACTGTGCCTTTGGTCTATCTCGATTTTGAGATGCGAAGAGATTTCATTGCAGAAGTGCTATGCATCAATCGAGACAAGCCCATTACTACCTGCGGAGGGGTTTGTTATCTGGAACTGAACCTGGAGCGGTCTCAACCGAATTCAGATGCGATTCCCTCATCCTTTACGAGTCTGATGAGTTTTTATTTTCAGGAAATTGAATCCACCAAACTATCCTTACCCGTCTCCTTAATGTGCCAAAACTTATTCCTTCGAACAACAGAAGGAACCCCGAATAAAATTTCGATTGCTGTTTTTCAGCCACCACCTGTTCTGGTCTGATCTCTACCTTGGGTCTTGCACCCTTCTTATTTATTAATCAATAACCAGAACTAAACATGAAACTTATTTTTCGATGCCTGGCGGTGATCGCTGGCGCGCTATTATCAACTATTGTCTATGCTCAAGGCCGACCTGACAGTCATGCTCCTATTGGTGTAATGGGCGATCATACCCACGCCAAAGGAGAATTTATGGTCTCTTATCGCTACATGCGCATGACCATGAAAGACAACCTCACTGATGCGGATGATATTTCTCCTGTCGAGATTGTCACGACTATTCCAAACCGGTTTTTCGGCCTGGATGGTCAACCACCAACATTACGAGTAGTACCGACGGAAATGACAATGGACATGCACATGCTCGGTGTGATGTATGCCTCCTCCGATCGACTGACTTTGATGGGTATGGTTAACATATTATCCTTCGGCATGGATCATACGACCTATCAGGGTGGTATGGGCACCAATGTATTGGGAGGGTTTACTACTGAATCCTCCGGATTAGGTGATATCAGTATTGGAGGCCTATTTAAAATCAATGATTATTTCCAGGCCAATCTTGGCATAAGCATCCCAACCGGATCAATCGAAGAGCAAGATCAGATCCTTACACCTATGAACATGGAACCTACGGTGAGATTGCCATACCCTATGCAACTGGGATCAGGCACCTGGGATCTGTTACCCGGAGTGGTCTACTTCCAGAAGGCTGAAAGTGTAAGTTGGGGTGCTCAGGTCCGTGGTACTGTTCGATTGGGTGAAAATGACAATGAATTCTCGTATGGCAACAAAGTGATGACCACTGCGTGGGGAGCCTATCGCCTTGCTTCCTGGCTAAGTTCTTCCTTACGTTTTGGGTTTAGCGCCATCAATGGCATCGACGGGATAGACCCGGAGATCGTCGCACCCGTTCAAACGGCCAATCCTGATTTTCAAGGAGGTCATATATTGGATGGACATCTTGGGGTCAATTTGATCGGCCAGAGTGGTTTCCTGAAAGGTCAGCGAATATCTGCTGAATTCGGTATTCCCTTTTGGCAGTCATTGCATGGACCTCAATTACAAACCACGAGTGTGTTGACACTGGGTTGGCAGTATGCATTTTAAGAACTTTGAGCATTGACTGAATAGCGGAGTAACTAGCATGTGAAATATCTTATCTAGTGCTCCGCTTCATCCTCGTTTTTAGTCGATCAATGCTCTATATTCCACAAACAAGAAGAGTTCATGTAGATTACGGAATTGTTCAGTCACGCTATGAGAAAATTCCTGCTTTCTTTATTCATCTTCTTCTGTACTTGCCAGGCCTTTGCCCAAAGTTCTCAACCCAACATCCTACTCATCATTGCCGATGACCTGGGTACTGATGTATTGAATGGGTATGACGTGCCTGGAAATAAGCCGGTGACTCCTCATCTGGATTCGTTACGTGAGAGTGGGATCAATTTCACGAACTGCTGGGCTTCACCGCAGTGTACACCCACGCGAGCGGTGATCATAAGTGGGAAATTTGGCATCAAAACAGGTGTCATGGACCCACCCGGACCACTGGACATTGAGCACACCTCGATTTTCAATCGCGTGAAAGCGAATCCAAATATTGACTATAACATGGCCGTCATCGGCAAATGGCATCTCGCTGGGGCCGGTAACAACCTCGACCAACCTGCTGAGCATGGTGTTGATCATTATGAAGGGTTATTCAGTTCCGGTGTAGAAGACTACTATAACTGGGAGAAAGTGACGAATGGAGTAACGGAAACCATCACCGAATACACCACTAGTCATCTCACTGATGCTGCCATGGACTGGATTGGTGGGCAAGAAGCACCTTGGTTCTTATGGTTAGCCCATGCTGCGCCACACAGTCCCCTCCAAACACCCCCGGAAGGTTTATATAGCACTGATCCTCAAAATAACAGAACTACTTACTACGCCATGATTGAAGCCATGGACCATGAAATAGGACGATTGCTTGACAGCATGGAACCTGCTGTTCGTGAAAACACGGTGATCTTCTTCATTGGTGATAATGGGACACCTACCAGCACCAGCCCCTACTTCCCAAGAGGTCATGGAAAAAGCTCCATTTATGAAGGAGGCGTAAGGGTTCCTTTCTTTGCCACTGGGAAAGGCATCTCAAGAATCAATGTGAACGACGAAGTACTCGTACAAGCGACCGATTTGCATTCCACCATACTGAATTTGATGGGAATGGATTTCGAAGATGGCATCAATAACAGCCTGAATTTGACACCCCTTTTTACCGAGGAAAGATCAGTCTCCAGAACGATCAATTACACCGACTATGACAATGATGGGCTGCTGCAGTGGGCCACTCGAACCGATCGATACAAGTTGATAGAAGATGAAAATGGCAATCAGGAGTTTTACGATGTAATTGATGATCTGCTGGAAGAAAATAATCTCATCGACAATTTAACAGCCGATCAGCAAGCCATAAAAGAATTGTTAGCAACAGAAGCACAAATCATCAGAACCGGGTGGTCATGTAATGACGGCATTTTGAATGGGGATGAATCCAGTATTGATGATTGTAGCGAAGAAGTATTATCTGTCCAATCCATGCCTGAGCTTGCTGTTTGGCCTAATCCTTCAAAGGGCACTGTTCAAATATCCTTGCCAACCAATGAAGATGCCATCTTAAGTGTTTACTCCGCCAGTGGAAAAAGACTGTTCAAACATTCTATACGAAAGGACTATCATCTGGAATATTTACCTGCAGGTGTTTTTCTAATTCAGGTGCAATCAAAACATGGAACAACAAGCAGACAAGTGATTGTCAGGTGATTACCTGTAAATCACTTCAAAAGCTTCAAATAAAGTCAGAGATTCCCGGATAACACCAATTAGTTCTTGCGTATCATCAGGAGTTAGACAAAGTCCCAGGCTACTCATGCTATTTCGGATTATGGCCATGGCTTCCCCCATCATGTGATAGTTGTAATCTACCGGACTTAGTGTTTCCAGCATTTTCCTGAATTGATCTAGTTCCGAAGCTGAAAATGAAGCACAACTACTTTTAAAAGCAAGAGAAAAAGACTTGCATTGCTTGCAAAATGTAATTTGAGCGTTCTCGGATTGCGTGAGTACAACAAAATCATCAATGGCACACATGATCGTTGATCTTTAAAGGTTATAAAACTATGAACCCAAGGCAGCCACGTCCCAACGGAAAACGTGGCGCCTGGAGCCAATCAAACTAAATCGTAATTATCTGGAAGCGAGTTCAAGGTCTTCCTTCAAATGAAGCCGCATGACTTCCCGTACCTTGCTTCGAATAAGTGCTTGGTTTATTTCTCCCTTCAAAGTTTTACCCAGTACAAACAATCGCATGAACATCACCTGACCTTCAACTTTCATATTGATGGAGAGTGTGCTTTTCGCGGCAAATACTTCATCCCAAACCGATCGAACCACTGCCCAATAGTTATTATTCTCACCCCACCATGTCACAGCAGGTGCGCATCGATCATCTTCCACCTTTCGATATTCATTCCATCCCTTTTCGCGAGCAATTCGTTGGTCAGCAGTTCCACGAACTACTTTGTCATTGTCTTGTTCGTGTACCCATCCATAATCAGTTAACTCATGGCGATTTCTACGAGTCATGACATTGTAATCGTTCCTTTTAGTTCTTTCCCGACGTGGTAATGGCGCATCTGCCACTGATTCCCAATAATGTCGGCCATCTGCATGGACCCACGTGGCACTCCCTTCATAGCGAGGACTATCATCTACCTGATAGACTTTTTGAGTCCATTGCCCTTTCACTTCACCAGCTGGCAATTGCTTGTACTTCCACGTATTGTCTTGATCGAACACGTACAAATCGCGGTTTTCATACAACCAGTCCTGTCGCCAGTGTTTTACAATAGTAGAATCATTGATGACCAGCAGGTGTTGAATGACAATTCTATCTTTTTCCTGCACCACTGGAAATGCCCATTCCAGTCCTCCTGAAGCATAATTGTCGCGGTATTCATAGTCTTTGCTCTCGCCAAAAGTCTCTGCGAAATTGAATTTGATCTCGTAGCAGCCACACATCCCCAAAATGGCCTCTACGTCTTGTTTTTGCTTTTTCTTCTGCGCAATTCCAACTTGCGTGATCAGGCACAACATGACCATGATCAATCCTTGAATATTGATCTTTTTCATAATTAAAATGTTTTAATTGAGTTTATAATTCGATTTATTGCACCCGTTCAAAAGTGATCTCTGGATAGCCACGCTCTCCAGCTATTGAAGTTAGCCGGGTGAATTTCAACTTGTAGATCTGATCTTGTCCATCCCGAATCACATAAAAACGATCCTCATTCAGGACCAGTGAAAAATCCACCAGGCTTCTCCACGTTGAACCAATCACAGCAATGTTGTCTTCAACAAATGTTAGGTCATTGACATGTGCTGAGTTAAAGTCTTCATAAGTAACTTCTTCTTCATTTACCATCACCGCACTCACACCTTGTCTATTTACAGTGATGAAATCATTAAATCCTACCGCAAGCGTAATCCCAAAATTGGCCCTATTGGCATAGGTGCTGTACATCAGGTCCCACTTGTCAGTCTCTGGTGATACTGTAGTCATTCCATGGTCCAGGTCCAAAAAATTGAATTGGTAGGCTGCATCTTTGGTTACTGTCGTTCGGTTGTGAGTAGTGGCATCGATATCTGCATGTAGAATCGCATAATTGTCTCCATCTCGAAGGATTCTGATTTTCTTCCAATTTCTGCCTTCTCCATCTCTTTTGATGATGAATACGCGATTATCTTCATCGGAGGAACCAATTAGTCCAATAGCTGTCTGGTCCAAATCTCCGCTTTGATGGTCAATCCAATTAGCAGCACCAGGGTCTTCATAATTGGAAATGTACATTGAAGCTGCAAATCCAGCTGTGTCTTGAGCAGTTACGGCATCAATGTCTGTGGATTCCAATGCACGTGCCATGACATAAGCACTGTTGTTGAGGATGACCCGATGTTCCCCCACATTAGATAAGAAACCCAGGTCCCAACTATACTTATCAGCGGTAGTTTGTGTGAGTTTACTTAAATCGATGAACGCCTGATTAGGAAAGGTAGACCCTCCTCCATCGATTTCGAGCGTACCCGATGGGGCAATAAAGTTTTCTGAAAAAGTTACGGTGACACTGGTGTTTTGTCCAACAGAAAACGCATCGTCACTATCAATCAGCTTAAAAGTCAGGGTTTCATCCTGCTGAATGTTGAGGCCGGAACTTGTTGAAATTTCAAAATTGATGGTCTCATCTCCTGGCAAAAAGTCAATCGTAATCTGATCATTTTCCACCGGAGGGTCAGTAACAAAGTCTGCTGTTTCTCCATAAGACAAATTCCCTGTAGCCACCTCTATGGCTAGCGAGCCAGAATTTCCAGCAGCTCTTGAAAAGGTAATTTCAATTTGAGCAGTGGTCGTGATACCTACTGATGTATTCGTAAAGTTCACATCAAAAGGTGGAACTGGGTCATCTTCACTACAAGAGACCAGAGCCAATAGTGCCATTAGCACCACCGAAATTCTCATTATACATGTACCTGTTCTGATATTCATTTGGTTTAGTATTTCAATTCGTATCTGATTTGTAAAAAATAGGATCTTCCATTTAGGACCGGTGTTTGCTCACCTCCTCCATGGGCTCCTCCCGGCAAACTGTTGTTGACGTTAGTCACATCAAGCACATTACGGGAGCCGGCCGAGAGGCTGAGTCCGGAATAAAAAGATTTTGATAGGGTCAGGTCAAACAAATGAAAACTCTCGACCTTCCTAAGTGCTGGTGTCCCTTCGGCATCCAGGAGATAAGACTTATTCGCACCGTTGAATTTGTAAAAAGCAGCTACTTGTAGGTTTTCTAATGCCTTGATCCTATAGGTAGTCTGCGCATTGAATTGAAACTGATATGTAAATTCAGGTATTACCTCTGATTCACTCAGCCGTTGATATTGCCCGATAAATGAAAAACCACCATGAAGGTCAACATCGAAAAACTTTGTTGATCCTGTTAATGACAATCCTTTGGTTTGATACTTGAGCAAGTTCGTATAAGAAGTAGCTTGATTCGAGGTACCTTCTGGAGTGAAGAAAGTGATCAGATTGTCAAAATCATTCAAAAATGCTGAAGCATTTAACGTAAGAGGCAGTTCCTGCCACTCATAAGAGATATCTGTATTCAGGCTGTGTGAGTATTCTGGTTCTAGATTTGGATTACCAAGTATGTTGTGATTTGCATTGATGAATTCATGATGTAATTCACGTAATGAAGGGGCCCGGAAGCCCCTGCCATAGCTACTTCTCCACGTCAAGGAAGGAGTTACATTATAGCTGACATTGACGGAAAAAGTAGGTGAAGTCTGAAAAATGCTATTACGAGTCCATCTTAGCCCAGGGCGCACCTTCAAGGTTTTGCCGAGCAGTACTTCCGATGCCACAAAAAATCCAAGATCCGTTTGTGCCTTATTTCCCTCACTAAGTGTAGTTCCACCAGCAATATCATGCGTCAATTCCGTTCCCAGCTGTACACTTCCCCAGTCCCCTTCCATCAACTGATTGAGTGTTTGTCGAGTGAAAAATGTCTTATAAAATAGGGTTTCCTGCTCAGTGGATAAGGTGGTCGTCTTTTGATTTGTTAGCAGGTTTCTGGAAAATTGGTGGGTTGTTCTTGAATAGTCATTGAAAGAAAAAATAGTATTGAGTGTAGCCCAGGGCACTTCCCATTCACTTTGCAATTGAAGCGACCATCGGTCCGATAGGTACTCCTCATCTATCGCGAATGCATCAATCAATGGATTATTATCATTCTTGACACCTAGATTTTCTAAGGTTTCTTTCAAATAATCGAGACGATAGTAAATGTTGAAGTTCTCTAGTTCAAAGCGAGTAAGCCAGGAACACATTGCTTGTTTTTTGGGATACCAATCATGGGTTCTACCAGTACTATTACCTTTCCATCCACCGGATCTCAGTAGCCTACCATTGACCTGAGAATACCACTTTTCATTGATCTTAACACCAAGTCGAACCGAAGGAGTGTGTAATCCATGATTGAACCAACTGTACTCTTTTCCAATGGTTTCCTCTTGTAATGCAGCACTCAATTCGAACCGCCTTTCAATGTCTTTTTTTGTAATGATGTTGATGACCCCTGCCAAAGCATCTGCTCCATAATTCACGGCCATGGGACCTTCCACCATTTCGATGCGAGCCACCTCCGATACATTGATTTGGCCCAGATCAATGTCATTTCCAACTCCACTTCGACCTGTCATTGGCACACCATCCAGTAGCACCTTGACATATTGGCCTCCAAGTCCTTGCATGCTGATCGATGTACGGCCTGTGGCATTGTCACGACTCAAATTGAGATTGAGTTCACTAGACAGCACATCAAACAAATCTGTCGCTGCTTGTTGATTTAGGCGATCACTTCCGATGGTACGAACGCGATAAACTGAATTTTTAGCCGATTGAGGTTGAAACTGGCCGGTGACCACTACTTGTTCCAGAGATTGTGCTTCTATTTCAAGAGCGATTACATGGCGCTGATTATCAATCTTAACGCGCACATTTCGATAGCCTACATGTCTGATTTCCGCTTCTAAAGGAAATGATAGTCCTGTTTTGAAAAATCCATTTTCATCAGAAATGATCCATTCACTGGCGTTTGAGGATTCACTCCAAATAGCTGCCGTAGCACCAATCAATGGTTGTGTTCCTTCCTTTGAAATGACACGGAAAGTACTTTGCCCAAACAGTGCTGTATGGAAGGTGATTGTCGATATGATCAATAAGATTCTCATTATTTAGAATGATTCTAAACAATGCAAATCTCAGCCTAATACCTGGCCCACACAATCGCTATGATTGGCCAAATTTCAGTCGCTATCGATAGTTAAGAAATGGTCGCCAGAGGTAGTATAAGAAATCCTTAGTTCCAGTGATGGGTATCCCTAAGTATAGTGATCATGGCTTTAAACTCAATGTGTGATTTCAGATACCATATACCTCTTGAAAGCTGTGGTCCGAATCAGTTCATCCCTTATCGGGCGGAGTAGGAATCAAGCTAAATAATCTCTAAAAACCGCCTCCACTGCGTAATGGAAGGGGTTCTGCAATCGTGATTTGCATTTTGGCATGGTGGAGTGTGTTTTGCAATCGTGATTAGCATACTTAGTGTAGTGGAGCGTCTGTTGCAATCGTGATTAGCAAAACCGTGATCGTGGAAGGGATTTTGCAACCTTGGTTTGCAAAATCATCGTCGTGGATCATAAATCATTGCGGTGGAGGATATCTATGATCTGATGAAGACTAATATGGCGTCGTGAAGCCATTTCCAATCACTCGGATGTGTTTTATCTCTTGATTTTCGGCATTTCAGCCATCTTGGAAGCTGCGCAGCTATCACAAGCTTCACCAGAACCATGGTTGTTACCCAACAGTCTTCTCCCAACGTAAACAAGGGCACCTAAAAACAAAAGTCCGACAAGAATGGATTGTATCATGATGCTAAATAATAAGCGATCCAGGCGCCAAAATAAGCCAGCCCGGTCATGTATGCCATTTGTAGCAACGGCCATTTCCAGCTTTTAGTTTCCCGAAGGACGATGGCCAGGGTACTCATGCACTGCATCGCAAAGACATAAAAGATCATGAGCGATAGTCCGGCAGCTAATGTGTAAACCGGCATTCCTGTATCTGAATGGGTTTGGGCCTTCATTCTCTTCAATAACGTATCTCCTTCTTCAAAGTCTTCCCCCACGCTATAGATCGTCGCCATAGAACCTACGAAGACTTCTCTTGCCGCAAAAGAGGTGATTAAGGCAATACCGATCTGCCAGTCATATCCCAAAGGTTTGATTACTGGTTCGATTTGTTTTCCTAGCATGCCGATCCAGGAATTTTCTAATTGCACTGAAGCAACTTCATTCTCATCCAACCCTTGCTCCATTGCAGCCTGAGTCGCCTGATCAATCTTTCCGGGGGGGCCATAAGATGCCATCACCCATAATATGATCGAGATCGCTAGAATTACCTTGCCTGCATCAACTACAAAAATCTTCGTCTTCTCAAATAAGGTCAACCCAATATTTTGCCAACGGGGGCTCTTGTAAGTGGGTAATTCCATGATTAGAAAGCTCGGTCGGTTCGTTTTGATGATCAGCTTCAAGACCGCCGAAACCAACAAGGCTGTTACAGTTCCCAGAAGATACATGCCCATCAGGACCAATCCTTGCAGATCCATGAATCCGAGCACGGTCTCATCGGGGATGACTAGAGCAATGAGCAGAACGTAAACAGGCAAACGGGCCGCACAACTCATCAATGGCACCACCATGATGGTCACCAATCTGTCTTTCCACTGGTCAATTCCACGAGTCGCCATGATCGCGGGAATCGCACAAGCCACGCCTGAGATCAAGGGCACTACACTTTTGCCATGTAATCCCAGTGGTCTCATCAGTCGGTCCATGATGAACACTACCCTGGACATGTAACCCACCTCTTCCAGTAAAGCCAGGAATGCGAACAACAAGACAATCTGAGGAATAAAAATCACAACTCCTCCTACACCAGGAATAATTCCTTGAGCCAACAAATCGGTCAATACACCTGGAGGCAAAATGTCTTGCACCAAGCCACTGGCCTGACCAAAGATTCCATCGATTAGGTCCATGGGGACATTCGCAAACTTGTAGATGACCTGAAAAATCAGAAAGAGAATTCCCAGGAAGATTACGTATCCACCAATGGGATGCGTTACCCAACGATCTATTTTTTGCGTGAGTTGTCTTTGCGATTGGGGCGCTTGCTTTCGTTTCAGACAAAATTGAAGTACCTGCTTGATCTTCTTGTAACGTTCATTCGTATCAGCCACCTGGGCCTCCTGATCCACTTGAACATCACCCTTGAAATTGGAAACAGGCGAATCCGAAACAAAATCTGATGAAATTGCCTTAGTCTCCTGTGAAACCAATGCCTTTAATTGATCGATTCCCGTTCCCTTTCTAGCGTTGATGGATACGCATTCGACCCCTCCCAACATCTCACTCAATTTCTCCTGATTGAGCTCAAAGCCCTCTTTATCGAGTAGGTCTGACATATTTAACGCCAGAATCACTGGTACCTTCAGGTCCACTATTTGAGTGAACAGCAGCAAACTTCTTTCCAGATTACTGGTATCCACGACCACCACCACAACATCGGGATAGTCAGGATGATCTTGCCGACTAAGTACTTCAACGGCCACTTCCTCATCACCGGATTTAGCAAATAAGCTGTAAGTTCCTGGCAGATCAATGACTTCTACCTTTTCATTATCGGGGCCTGTGTAATCCCCGTAGTGTTTATCGACCGTAACACCAGGATAATTTCCAACGTGCTGATTCAGACCAGTCAGCTGATTGAACAAGGAACTCTTCCCGGCATTGGGGTTTCCAACAAGCGCAATTTTCTTTTTAGTCATTGGTGAGATTTGACACCTCCACCAATTGGGCTTCGGCTATACGAAGGGATACGACATAATCTTGAACAGCGATGGCAATAGGATCACCCAGAGGTGCTTTCAATACTACCCTTACTTCCTGTCCGGCAATTAAGCCCATGTCGGTGAGCCTTGACTGTAAATGATGCTCTGTAACCCGAACGATGGACGCCTCTTCTCCTACTGCCAGCTGATTGAGTGTTAACACAAGATTATTGAATGATGTGTCGCAAATGTAGAACCTTATGCCGTTAGAAAATGTGCCTTCACCCTTCTTTTCAAATAAGGACAGTTAGAAGACTTTAAGGTGCGTAAAATGATGCGATGTTTTGCTTCAGGATTTGCCGCAATTTCAGCATCCAATTTGAGTAAGAATTGATCAAAGTCTTGCACAGATTCCATATTGTTTAGCCCATTTGTTTAAGACAAAATTGGATAAGGACAGGAACCGATACAATCGCTAACACTCGTCAAATTTCGATCACTAGGAGTAGTGGGGAGTAGCTAGGAGTAGGGAGTCGTGAGAATAAATAGAGCATCTAAGACAACTTTAACAGGTTAGGCTTCATAACTTTTTCCGACAAAAATCTGAATGGATGTCTAAAAATCGAATCCAATGATATACCTTAAATCCGATGAGCCGAAATTTGATATTTTACATTTTACTAGGAATTTTAGCAGGGTGTCATAAGGTTCCAGATCAACCTAAAAAACCCAATGTGCTTTTCATTTCCATTGATGATCTAAGACCTAGCTTAGGAATTTATGGGGATAAGATTGCCAAAAGCCCTAACATCGACCAATTGGCTGCTGAAGGATTCACGTTGAGAAATGTATTTACACAATCAGCTGTATGCGCCCCTTCAAGAGCGAGTTTAATGACCGGAATACGCCCCGATTCTACTCGAGTATGGCACCTTGGAGATAAATTTCGTGAAATCAATCCGAAAACTGTGACTATGCCACAGTACTTCTCAAGGCATGGATATTATACAGTGAACATTGGTAAAATATTTCACAATTACATGCCAGATTCAATCTCCTGGGATGAACCCGATTTACGCCCCAGCCAATTTGTAAAACCGGAATGGATTGGTAGAGATGGGGAAACATTCTATATCAGCAAGGAAGTGCAAGCGTCCCAGGAAATCAAACGAGATTCATTACTGAAGATACGCCCAATACGGTATGCAGATGGATGGAATACTGGCCCTGCCTGGGAAGCGGCCGATGTGCATGATACGCTGTATTATGACGGGGCTCAAAATGAATTGGCGAAGCGTACTTTAACTCGAATTGCAAAAAAGGACCAGCCTTTTTACATGGGCCTGGGATATTTCCGACCCCATTTGCCCTTCGCAGTACCTAAGAAATACTGGGATCTCTATGACAAAGACCAAATGCCCCTTCCGGATAACCCGGAAATCCCCAAAAACGCTCCGCTACATACGATGAATTCAATGTATGAATTACGACACTATGACGGTTTTAGTCACATTGGGCACCCTACCTCTACTTATCGAATGAGTGAAGATACCATCCGTATTTTAAGGCAAGGATACTACGCGAGTGTAAGCTATGTCGACGCTCTTTTTGGTAACCTCATCGCTCACATGAAGAAAATCGGCATATACGACAACACTATCATTGTAGTTTGGGGAGACCATGGATGGAAACTTGGCGATCATAACAGTTGGGGCAAGATGACCAATTACAATATTGATCTAAGAGTACCGGTAATTGTCCGGCATCCTGATCAAAAACGAAGAGGGCTTCAAACATTTGCACTCACAGAATTAGTAGACTTATTTCCTTCTATCTGCGAGATGGCAGGCATTGAAATCCCAGACTATATGCAAGGAACCAGTTTCGTTCCTCTTATGGATGACCCTGAAAGGTCTTGGAAAACTGCAGCTTTCAGCCAATTCCACCGCCGCCCGAAAGTATCGGCAGATGGTCAACGATACATGGGATATTCAATCAACACAAAGGAATTTCACTACATCGAATGGTATGAATGGGATCATAAAAAAGGCGAACGTGGTGAGTTTAAGTCAGCGGAATTATATGATGTCAAGAATGATCCCAATGAAACAGTGAACATCGTAAATGTACCATTGCAAAAGGAAGTGGTTCCCCAATTATCCAGGCAATTGAAAGCGGGGTGGCATAGCGCCAGGCCAGTCTTGTAATTATAACCAATACAATTTTCATGACCCCCCTCAACGCCCTTACTGACGAAATAGAACGGCTGCAACTCTGGGAACGCACCAAATCCTTAAAAAGAAACGAGTTCTTGAAACATGGTACTGGAATCGATACCAATCTATACTTTGTGGTAAGTGGGACACTGAGGATTTTTGTGATTGATCAGGAAGAGGAATTGACCATTCGGTTTGGATATAAGGGCAACATCATCGCTGCTCTGGATTCTCATATCTCCGGGCAAGCTTCGGACCTCTACATTCAGGCGTTGAAAGAGACGCAGCTAAATGTAATCTCAAAGTCAACCTTCCAGCAATTCGTACAGAGCGATCCCAAATACCAGGCTATTTGGCAGCAGTTGCTTGAGCAATTTGTTTATCAGCAAATGGAACGTGAACGGGACATCCTAATCTCTTCTCCTACTGAACGCTATAAACGGGTATTGAAAAGAAGTCCACAACTCTTTCAGGAAATCCCTCATAAGTACATCGCTTCCTATCTTAGAATGACCCCAGAGACCCTTTCCAGAATTAAAAAGTCTTGATCTCAATCAATGTTTTTGTAATCAAGCATCCAGACATTTGCAGAAAAAAAGATGAGATCGGCTGTATTGATTGAGGAATTGACCCAAATGACCCAGCAGCATTTGGCAGCAATTGAGGAGATTTTGACTAAGGAAGAATCAGATCTGAACTGGAGGGCTGAGGAAGGCAGCTGGAGTGTATTCGAATGTATCGAACACCTGAATCGGTACGGAGATTTCTACTTACCCGAGATCGCCAAAAGGATGGCTAAAGGCAACTCCAGAAATCCTGAAATTTTCAAGACTGGATGGCTCGGCGACTACTTTGCGAAAAGCATGCTTCCCAAGGAAAAGCTCAATAAAATGAAGACCTTCAAAAGCATGAATCCGATTGGGAGTAATCTAAACAAATCGGTCGTTTCAAAATTCAAGTCACAATTGGAGGAAATGCTGCAGTTGCTAGAAACCGCAAAAGGTATTGACTTGACTTTAACTAAAACAGGTATTACCATCAGTAGCTGGATCAAACTGAGACTGGGAGATACCTTCCGCGTGGTGATCTATCATAATGAAAGGCACATGCAGCAGGTGGAGAGGGTGTTTAATCAACATGAAAAGACATTATCAAGAACTTCGGGATAGATCGTCCAAAGAGATACCCTAACCGGGTGTACGGTATTTTTCAAGCCTTAAATGATTGTATACCTTTAAAAAGCCGAGCCTGGCCGGACGGACTAAGATGACATCATCGCTTTCTTCACATAATTCTTACCGGTCATTGCAGAGGCAGTCAGGTAGCCTGCAAATAAGGCCCCTCCTACTCCCGCAGTGACCACATCCTGCCCCGTCAAAAAGAAATTCTTGATGGATGTTCTCGGCTGCAGGAAGCGTTGTTCATATCGGGAGGGATCGTGATCAAGGCCATACAATTCTCCCTTTTCATAGTTCATGAAGTGACGGGTAGTCACTGGGGTAGACAACTCATAATGATCGATTTTTCCCTTCACTTGTGGTTCTCGTTTGTACAGTGCTTCTAATAAGCGTTGAGCCAATGCTTCCTTTTGTGCTTCATATTCCTCACCGCGCTTTTTCCATCGGGTCTCCTCCCATTGTTCGAAAAGCTCATAGGGCATGACCGTGATAATGTCAATCGTACTTTTGCCTGGGTAGCGTTTCAGCCAGGTAGGGTCCTTGGCTGATGGGAAAGAAATGTACACCACAGGAAATGGTGCATTGATGTTCCTGGCATATCGCTCTACCGCCGCATCGTGATCCAGGTCTTCGGGATACAACCAGTAATTGGCTTTCGGTAAGTTCAATTCTTCGGCGGTACCATTCAGCCCTAAATACAAGCAAACATGGGCCGCAGAAGGCTTTACCGTTTTCATCAATCCTGAAAACCCATGCTTCTCAGCGACTGGTTTAGGAATGAGTTTTCCATATGTATTGAAAATTCCGGTACCACTCACAACCTGATCTGCGGTAAAAACAGTTCCATCAGCAAGCTTTACACCTGTGGCCGAGTTATTCTCAATGACCAACTCAGCTACTTCGGCATTGGTCAGCACTTTACCTCCACTTTGAGCGATGACTGGCGCTACATTTTCTACGATTTGCGAAGAACCTCCCACTGGAAATGCTCCACCTTGCAAATAGTGTTTGGCCACCGCGGCATGCATAACAAAACTGCTTTGGCCCGGAGGAAGTCCATAGTCTCCATACTGACCTGTCAGGACTTTGATCAATTCCTCATCCTGAGTCAATTCCTGCAATACAGAAAGCGTGGTTCTTGTTGCAAATTGCAAATAGTTTTTACGGTATCGTTTACCCATTACTTGCTGCATGAGCTTAGGCAATGCTTTTTCCGTATAAAAGTCCCGACTCAACTTGGACATTTGAAACAGCAAGTCCACGTAACGATCAATGGCATCTGCTTCTTTCGGGAAATAGGCCTTCAGTTGATCCTTGAAGTTGTTGACTCCTTTTCGGAAATCGTATATTTTATCACCTACGACAATTCGATCATACACTTCCCCCATGTCCGCCCATTTCAGCTCACCATCGGTGATGTAATCAAATAACTTTCTCAATACGCTGTTCTCCCGGTTCACCTCCCCGATGTAATGGATCCCTACGTCCCATTCATAGCCACGGCGCTTGAAAACATGCGTATAACCTCCGGCGGTGTAATGTCTTTCCAGTACCAAAACCCGTTTTCCTTCCTTGGCCAATACTGCAGCTGCCGCCTGGCAACCCATACCAGAGCCAATAAAAATGACATCAAAATGGCCCTCCGTATCATGTTTCTGCTTGTAGGATTGGATCATATTATTCTGCCAAAATATCTTCGATGATCTTAAAATGATGATCCGTATGGATTTCGATAAAACGTAAGGCCTCATTTCGACCCATTGGTCCAAAGACCGGATGATTCACAAACTGATCAGGATTCAATTGGCTGGCTTCAGATATGCGTGCCTTCGCATCTTCCAATTGGCGTATGATGTCTTCCGTTAAAATAGTTTCAGGCGGTGTGACACTTTCTGGTGCTTGCGCAACTCCTCTTGGAAAATCTCCGAGAAGAAAAACGATCTCTTTCTGAACAGAAAAGTTACTTCCTGGGAAATCTTCAGCTTTAGACACTTCTACTCCACCATACAGCCGATCAATCACTTTCAAAATATGATCTAAATGCCAGGCTACATCTGCCTGTGAGACTTCTGTGTTCCTCATGTCTCTATGCTGGAGGTATTCTTCAATTTTCACAAAGTGCGTTGACATATGGTCCGCTTGGGGATCTCCGATAGGGATCATAAAAATGACAGCAAACACCAGTACAATAAGTACCAATACGATTGCGATTCGCTTAAAAATCTTCATATTAAGTAGGTCAATCTGAGGTTGGACTCCTTCAAATATATCCTAAACTGACTGGAAAGAACCGGGAATAATTTAACTTCCACCTTCAACGCTTAAATTCTTATGATCGCAAGGTTTTCCTCTCTGAAAGCATTTTTTACCTACACTTTCCTGCTACTGTTCCTTGTAAGCTTCGGACAAAAAATCCCTGAAGGCAATTACGTGAAAGTGGTTGAAGGCTTTGATTGGGGGTCTGCAGTCACTAAGGTTATTTTACCTCTGAACGAAGAGCAGCGCACATTCGATCATTCGAACGTGCAAGTGGTTGCCGAACGTCAGTCCGAATGTTTCCCTCAAAACGCTACAGGTCTCAAAGGTGAAAGAAGTATCCTGTTTAGCTTTATTTCTGACAATAAAGGAAACAGGGTAGATAAAGGAAACCATGTAACCCTGGTGATGGCTGTAGGGCCAGACTTATCGATAGGATCTCCTATGCAGTACTTCGTCGGTTGTGGTGGAACAAAATGGGTAAACTATAACCTGATTATTACTGATCAATCTTCAGGTCAGGTGTGGGATCAGGAACATGATTCGATCAGTCCCATCGTGGATCAATTTGACCTGGATGGTACATTCACATACAAGGATCGACAACCGCTCACCTATGCTGCTTATAAACCAACTATCGCTGCATCAGAAAAATCTCCTTTGATCATTTGGCTACACGGTAGTGGCGAAGGCGGAACAGATACGACTGTTCCTCTATTGGCTAATAAAGCGGCTAACTATGCTTCGGAGGAGATCCAATCTATTTTCGGAGGCGCTTTCGTGTTGGTTCCACAATGTCAGGGGGCCTGGATGCACAACGAAAGGGGCATCTCCACCTGGGGAGAGGAAAATGATGTTTACAACGAAAGTCTCTTGGCCCTGATCAAGGATTTCGTCAATAAAAATCCGAAAATTGATGAAAATCGAATCTATGTAGGTGGATGCTCCAACGGTGGATACATGAGCCTAAAACTGATGCTACTCGATCCCGATTATTTTGCGGCTGCTTATGTGAGTGCTTTGGCTTACAAATCGAAATTTTTGACAGATGAAGAGATTGAACGAATTGCCAACAATTCCATTTGGTTCATCCATTCCGCGGATGACCCTGCGACTGTTGCTGACGAAACGGTGATCCCTGTGTATGATCGATTGATCCGTGCAGGGGCCAAAGATGTGCATCTGTCATTATATGAACATGTGGTAGACCTTTACGGTTTCTACGGAGGAAAAGACTATCGCTATAATGGGCACTTGTCGTGGATCTATTCTCACAGTAATCACGCAGCGAAAGTGATCGATGGAAAGTACACCTCCGTAATGGAGTGGATGAGTGGTAGGAGGAAATAGCGCACCTTTTGATATATTAAATAAAATTCTATAACCCGGCCAGGGATCTTCGATGATGAAGGCCCCGGACTAGGCGTCGCCGAATAAATCCGAGGAGAGAACCATTAATGACCAACCCAACATGAAAGAGATCAAAAAAGAAGACATTGACCAGGAGGTATTTGACCTTTATGACGATTATGCACACAACCGACTGGACCGACGGGGATTTGTAGAAAAACTTTCAACCTATGCTGTAGGCGGACTTACGGTGAGCTCGCTCATGAGTTTCATGATGCCTGACTATGTCAATAAAATCCGTGTACCTCAGGATGACCAGGACCTTAATACGGAAACGATCGAATATGATTCACCAAAAGGAGGCGGAACCATCAAAGGTCAGCTTTCCAGACCGGCCAATGCATCCGGTAAAATGCCCGGCATTGTCGTAGTGCACGAAAACCGCGGACTAAACCCTCACATTGCGGATGTTGGGAGACGCGGTGCAAAAGCAGGTTTTATCACCATCTCTCCAGACGCCTTGACGCCATTAGGAGGGTATCCGGGAACGGATGATGAAGGTCGGACCATGCAACGTAAGCGAGATCGAAATGAAATGCTGGAAGATTTCATAGCAGCTTTCAATTACTTAAAAAATCATCCGGAATGTGATGGCAATGTAGGTGTAGTAGGCTTTTGCTTTGGTGGCTGGATCTGCAATATGATGGCAGCAAAATTACCTGACCTGAAAGCCTCAGTCCCTTTTTATGGAGGACCAGCAACTTTGGAAGACGTACCGAATATTCAAGCACCGCTGATGCTCCATTTTGGCGAATTGGATAAACGAGTAAATGAACGATGGCCGGCTTATGAAGAAGCTTTGAAGGCGAACAATAAATCCTATCAGGCTTTTGTCTATCCAAATGCCAATCATGGATTTCATAACGATACTACCCCACGTTATGATGAGGAATCTGCAAAATTGGCCTGGAGTCGAACAGTAGACTTTTTCAAGGAAAATTTAAAATAAGTAGTTCGCAAAAAAACCTCTCTTTTTTTTGAGGCTATAACCGAAACTTATTGACTCATTAGTGACTTTTATCATGATACGTCAGATCGCTGTTGCAAATGGAAATTCTGGATTAGTTTTGCATCGGCAAAAATTGAGATTGGAAAGTGCTAAAAAAGACTACCTCGGACAAAGTTGTCAAATACAAGAGTAATAAAGTAAAAGACGACTTTGCCAAAGAGCTGAGAAAAAGGGTTAATGCGTACTTTAAAGACAACAACCTGTCGCCCTACGCAAATACTGAAGTAAAGGTCAAAGGCATCTTTGCTTTTGTGATGTGGTTCGCGTTTTATGCGCTGATCATGTCAGATATCGCAAGTGGTAATTTCTGGCTGTTGATGTTGGCGTTCCTTGGATTAGGATTTGTCAATATTTTCATTGCCTTTAACATCATGCATGATGCATGTCACAATGCCTATTCGAAAGATAATAAAATCAATCGCCTGTTAGGCTATAGTATGAACTTCATCGGTGGTAATAGCTACCTGTTCACACGAATGCACAACGCGCACCATGCATTTGTAAATATCGCAGGGATCGATGTGACATTGGAGACGCACGGCATGTTCCGTTTCACACCACATGAGCCATGGGAACCCAAGCATAAGTGGCAACACATTTATACGCCCATTCTTTACACCCTGGCCATGATCCATTGGGTGACCATCAAAGATTTCAAATGGATGTTTGGTGAAACCAGCATCGGAAACCAGAAGATGATCAAACACCCAATCAGTGAGTACATCATTTTAATATCTAGCAAGCTGCTTTATTACGGCGTGACTCTCTTTTTACCAATGGCTTTGTTGAGTACACCATGGTGGTGGGTAGCGATTGCCTGGGTAAACCTTCACTTGCTACCAAGCTTGTGCTTTGCGTTATTGTTCCAGGTAACACACGTTTATACGGGAACACACTATCCATTACCAGATGGTGAGGGTAATATTGAGAATAACTACTTCCTACACGTTTTAGAAACGACTGCTGATTTCAGCCGGGAAAATAAATTCATCACCTGGTTGTGTGGTGGAATTAACATCCATGTGGTTCACCATTTGTTCCCTCACATTAACCATGCGCATTATATTCCAATTACAAGGATCATAAAGGATACTGCTGAGGACTTTGGGATGCAATATCAGGAAAATCCTAACTTCTGGGTAGCCTTGAAATTGCACATGAAAATGTTGAAGAACTTGAGCCGTAAAGACGCAGAGGTACCTCAGTACGGTGCCAGTGCTGCTTTGGCTTAACGCTACTATTTGTCGAATTTCGACATGCCTGTTTGTAGACAAAGCAAGATTTCAAACCCTGGCCAAAAGGCTGGGGTTTTCTTTTTTGCATTAACTTTCTTGAAGACTTTTTAAACTTCAATATCTTCAAGCTATGCCTGCCGGATATTCTGGAACTCCTCTTGCTAAAAAATTAGGTATCAAGCCTGGAAATCACATCAAGCTAGTCAATGAACCTGATCATTATAGGGACTTGTTTGAGGATTGGCCAGAGGAAGTGAATGTAGATGCTAATGGAACTGATCTTGATTTTGTTCACTTGTTCATTACACAAGAAAAAGACCTGGAGCCTTTGGTTCGTGATGCAATGACACGGCTAAAAAAGTCGGGTATGGTATGGGTCTCCTGGCCCAAGGGAGCAAGCAAAATTGAAACTGACCTAAACCGGGACATTATCAGAGAAAGTGTACTGGAAATCGGACTGGTGGATGTAAAAGTAGCAGCCGTGGATGAAGACTGGTCCGGATTGAAATTCATGTACCGGAAAAAGGATCGATGATAAATACCCAACAGGGTTATCTGCGCTAATCCAGTCAACCCTGTCAGGGTTTTAACAACTAGTAGCCCTTGTTTGTATCTTCACCATAGCCGTCAACTTTAGAATAGTTAAAGCCATAAATCGCCAAAAAGAAGATGAATTTAAATCGTCATTGCGAACATAGTGAAGCAATCTTACGATTTATTGGTCTAAACTCCCGGTAAAAGATCGCTTCGGTCCCTCGCGAAGACGGGAGATTTTAGCTCCTTTTCCTTAAGTTGACGGCTATTGTGTCTTCACAAACTTTAAGTACACAAGATTTATGATCCTCAAACGATAGCGTTTCTACTAAAATGCTTTCTTCGACAAGCTCAGAATGACATTTACATTCGATTCAATACCCTTTCCAAAATCTCAAACGCTCTTCTCCTCTCCTCTTCATTCAAGGAAGCAAACCCCATTCTAATATGGTTATGATATTGCTTATGCGGGTCATAATTTTCCCAATTAGTAATTTCAAGGCCTTCCTTTTTCAGCTGCTTGCTCAAATCAGCAAGTGGTCGACTTTTGTCGAACCCTACCCAAAAAGCCATCCCACCACTCGGCTTTTGATAATTCAATGATTCAGACAATTGATCCAGATGCTCGGCAAAAGCATCTCTTCTTTCCCGATACACTTTCAAAGCTTTTTTACTGTGACGGGCGAGATCGCCATTCGCCATCAACTGTGCGATGGCACGTTCCATGATGCTGTCCCCTTGCCGATCCATGATCCGACGGTAATAAGCAGCAGATTCAATAAAATCACTCGGGCCAACCAAAAACCCGATTCTCAACGCCGGCGATATGATCTTTGAAAGTCCTCCAATATAGACTACCTGACCACCTTGATCTACGCTAGCCAAAGGCAACAACGGGGATCGCTCGTAGTGAAAGTCATAATCATAATCGTCCTCTATGATCGCAAATCCATACTGTTTGGACAATTGCAGCAAATGCATCCTGCGATCTGCGGAAAGCGTGGCAGTGGTGGGATGATGGTGATGGGGCGTTACATAAACAGCTGTCAGTTGATTTTTCTGACAATAATCCTCCAGCATCTCTGTATTCATACCATGTTCATCCACAGGAATATGCACCAGCTCCGCCCCAAAATGCACTAAGGTGTAATTTGCTGTCTGATAATTCAAATGCCCTACGCCAACTTTAGCTCCCTGATTCAGCATCAAAACCGAGGCCAGGTAGATTGCCATTTGACTACCACGTGTGATCAATACATTTTCTGCATTCACCAACAGCCCGCGTGTATTTCTCAAATATTTGGCATATTCTTCTCGCAACCATTCATCCCCATAAGGAGAACCATACGACCAATGCTTTAATTGATAAGTTCTGGAGAGCATGTTCCGATAAGTCCTTTGGATATCCTCTATTGGTGACAACCGCAAATCAGGCAATCCTTCATCAATCACCAGCCCTGTTTTATGGACCAGATAGGGAAACTTCAAGGATTTATGCTGATGAAAATCAAAACCCGCCTTTGGAGCAGTTTGTTGATGTGAAACTGCGCTCCAGGATTGAGGGTCCAGTTTTGGAATATGGCTGGCCACATAGGTTCCCTTTTGTGGGATACTTTCCAAAAAGCCCTGTTGTAACAATTCATCAAAGGCCATATTGATGGTTTTTCGGTGTAGGTTTAGTTGACTGGCCAAAGACCTGGAACCAGGCAGTTTCTGACCGGGAAGTAATTTCCCGGAGGTGATCAATTGCGTAATGCCATTACTCACCTGAACATAAATAGGTAAATCCGATTGCCTAACAATGTTTAGCTCTGTAATCAATAGGAATTCAACTGGACTACTCATTATATCAATTCTGGACCACCAAAATAGTCCAATTATTCTCTATGTTTGATGTGTACTTTAAAAAGTTCTGCCATGAGCACATACGAGAAAACCCACGTGAATAAAGTAAAAAGAGGTCCAAACAGAGCGATTTATGATCAAGACGAAATCTACAAGATCATTGATAGTCAAATGATCTGTCATGTGGGATATGTTTATGAAGGAACGCCTATCACGATCCCTACAGGTTATGGTAGAATCGAAAACACCTTGTACTTACATGGATCCATGAAAAACAGAATGCTGCTGGGGATTGCAGCACTGGAACAGGCCAGTGTCACCATTACGCACCTGGATGGATTGGTCCTCGCCCGATCAGTATTTCATCACTCGGTCAATTACAGGTCTGCTGTGATTTTTGGAAAACCTCATATAGTCACAGAGCGCAACGAAAAGATGAAGGCGCTCGAGGTGATCACAGAAAACTTTATTACTGGGCGTTGGGAAGAAGCACGACAACCTAACGAAAAAGAATTTGAAGCAACATTGGTCATTGCTGTTCCTATTGAATCTGCATCCGCAAAAGTGCGTTCCGAAGGTGTAAATGACGAAAAATCGGACCTGGAGCTGGACATTTGGGCTGGAGTAGTCCCTCTGGAAATGGTCGCACGAGCGCCTATTACAGAACCTGACTTGAAAGAAGGGATTTCGGTACCTGATTCGGTTCGGAAATTCAAGCTGACATAATAGCATAAGCACAATGCAGATGAAAGTTGTCAACAAGCCGTGTTTTGCTAAAATATTTTAATGACGAAAAAAATCCAGTTCGTCCGCGAAAATTCGCATTCACTTCATGAAGCCACTGTCAAGCAATGACTCCCATTTAAATTGTGGGTAGTTGAGATTAAGTCTCAATTGTCATCGCTTACATGGAAAAGATGGACTTACGGACAGCCGAGGAAACGGATCTGATCCAGAAAATGCTCACTGAAGCCTATGCCAGTCGAATCAATGATTTGACGAAAAGTAAGCGTATGGCTGAAAAAGCGTTGAAGCTCAGCCGTGAAATCGACGACCTGCATTTGATCGGCAAGTGTCTGTCAGATCTCTCCCTCTACTACATGATTCTCGGTGAGTATGAATCCTGCATTCAATTTGGAGAAGAAGCAATCGGTTATTTCTCCCTGACTGGGGATGAAAAAGGTATTGCTGATGCGAAATACAGCCTGGCTGGAGCGCTTTATAAAACCGATGAATTCAACCGGGGACTCAATTACCTCACGGAATGTATTCCCGTATTCAAAAAGTTCGAGGATCATCACAATACTGCCCGAACATTTAAATCCATTGGTACAATCTACGAATATTTTGGTGATGAAAAAGCGGCCATTGAAGCCTATCAATATTCCATAGAGGCCGGTATTTTGGCGAAAGATCTTAACGTTCAATCAAATGCTTACAATCCTCTTTCAGGTATCTATCTGAATAAAGGACGTACCAAAGACGCCATGGAATTGATCCAAAAATCAATTGCCATGAAAAATGAAACCAATGATGTTCGGGGATTGGCTTTTGCCCTTTACGGCCGTGGTAAGGTCTACACCAAACTCGAGCAATATGAATTAGCAGAAATAGATTATTTCGAGGCCATCCGGATCCATGAGGAAATGGGCGAAAAGCTCGGGGCAGCCATGACCTTCCACAAATTGGGGTCACACTACCTGCAAAAAGGAGACCTGGAGCAATCCAATGATTACCTACAAAAAGGCCTCAAGTTTGCAAATGAGAACAGGATCGCACTGATCAAATTCAAGTGCTACTACTTGCTGTACGAAATACACAAAAAACAAGGTAATACGGAAAAAGCGCTGCATTATCTTGAAAATTTCGTTCGTGAAAAAGAGTTGGTCATCAATACAAGATCATTCAAAATCATAGAAGGCTACGATGCCATCGCAAAAATGGAAGTAGCCGAGTCTGAAATCCAGGCCCAAAAAGAAAAGTCGGAGATCATAGAAAAGAAAAACCTGGAATTGGATGCCTTCTTCTATCGGGTTTCGCACGACTTAAAAGGCCCCATCAATTCCCTGCTTGGCCTGGACATGATCGTAAACGAAGAGATCAAGGATGAAACGACGCGAGAATACCTTGGGATGTACCGCGTACAGATCCAACGCATCAATCAGATTTTGGATGGCTTGATCAAAGTGACCCGGATGTCTCATACCTCGGAGAAAGCTGAACCAGTAAAATTTGAACAGCTGATTGAGGAATGCCTCAAATCCTATCAGTTCATGACCAACTTCAGCCGCATCGATTTTGAAGTGGAAATAGCTGATTCTCTCGAATATCGTGCAGAATGGGCGCTGATGAATACCATCATCCAGAACCTACTGGAAAACGCCATTAAATACGCCCGTATTCCAAAAAATGAGCCCAAAATATACATTTCAGCCACAGAACATAAAGGTGCTATAGTTATAAAGGTACAGGACAATGGCGTGGGTATTGATCCAGAACAACAAGAGAAGATTTTTGAGATGTTCTATCAATCCGATCGAAAGCAATCAGGTGTCGGACTCGGGCTTTACATCATTAAAAGAGCCGTCGATCAACTAGAAGGCACCATCAAACTGGAAAGTGAACCAGGAGTAGGTTCTAAGTTCACTGTAAAACTCCCGAAATACCGGAAGTCATTGAAGTAAATTCAATTCTTGATTCTCAGCAATTCTTAGTTTGATCGTTTTACCCATCAAAACCATTCATGGATTATAGATGCAACTTTATTGCATATATAAGTTTAATGTAATAATTTCGCATAAGCAAAGTGACTTTGAGTTACGATCTGAATCAATTCAGGTTCAGAGAAGACTTGATAGACGCTGTATTCCTGAAACCTGATCATGCAATATCTAAGCCGAGTATTGTTCTTATTTTTTGCAATTCATGCTTTTGGTAAGCAACCCTTTGAATTTCAGGGACAGTTGATCCAACCAGGAAGTAAGTCACACTTTACTGTAGAAATCTCGGCCACAAAGCATGAAACATTTATTCCCATCACCATCTTTCACGGAAGTGAAAGCGGGCCCGTCCTGGGAATAACCGCTGGCGTACATGGATATGAGTACTCCCCAATCCTGGCAGGTCAGCAATTAATCCATCTAATTGATGTTTCCACTTTAAAAGGCACCGTCATCCTTGTCCAAGCCGCCAATGTGGAAAGTTTCCTGGGACGTTCACCGTACGTAAACCCAAAAGACGGAATAAATCTAAATCGCGCTTTCCCCGGAAGTCCCGAAGGCACACTGACGGAAAGGATTGCCGATTTTATTTCAACTAAAGTGATCCCACGATGTACGCATTTCATTGATGCGCACAGTGGGGATTCACCAGAAGACCTGATCCCCTACTCAGGCTACTATCATAATGATGGCATGCCCGAAGTTTCTGCCCGGGGCAAAACAATGGCTGAAAACCTCGGTTTTGATTATGTTCTGATTTTTCAAACCACTGGAAAAGATTACATGAAGCCAGGTTCACCCAGCACCTATTGCTCCGCGCAAGCGTTCAAATTGGGCATTCCTGCGGCAGATATTGAATGTGGCCGATTAGGCATGGTGGAACCCAAATACGTTAATAAAATCGTCGATGGGTTGACCAACCTGATGGATGCTCTGGGCATGACTGAAGAAAGCCCTAAGGAGGTTGGGACAACTTTCATCATCGCGGAACGCGCCTCGATGAAAAGTGACCATACGGGATTCTTTTATCCAGAAAAAGCGGCAGGAGATTATGTAACCAAAGGTATGAGACTTGGCCATATCACCGATTTCTTTGGTCGCAAGAAACAAGATGTCTTCTCCTCCACCAACGGAGTAATTTTATACATGCTGGGCACACCTCCTGTCAATGCTGGAGAAACCCTTGCTTCAATAGGAATTACAGAATAAAGACCTATGAATAAGAAATTCGGGATTGATCAATTAGGAATGTGTGCTTCGGCTTTATGTATCATCCATTGCATGGCCTTACCTTTTTTGTTGATTTTAGGCTTGGACACTATTTTTTGGTGGACAGAAAATGAAGCGGTTGAACTCACCCTGATTGGTCTTTCTCTGATTATTGGTCTCATCTCTTTTATTGGTGGATACATCAAACACAAAGAGCATTTCGTCCCGGTTTTATTCCTTGCAGGCATGCTTTTGATCATTAATGGAGAATCTGTTGCAAAAGAATGGCTAGGACTGCTACTTTCGGTCTTTGGTGCGGGCATCATCATGTATGCCCACTTTAATAATCATCAATTGAGACGTTATGTGGCTTAGTATTTTAATGATCATCCTTGCTCCACAGCAGGTTGCAGGATGGGAGCTTTTTGCAACAGTAGATTTTGAAATCCGATACATCGAAGAGCTTGGGTATGATGTGGAATATCCATTATTTGATCAGGAAATCCGAAGAAAAGACGGTAATGAAATTGAAATAAGTGGTCATTATCTCCCGCTGGATTATGGCAAGGATAAAATTATCCTGTCGAAGCTTCCTTTCGCATCATGCTTCTTTTGTGGTGGAGGTGTAGGCCAGGAAACAATCGCAGAAATTCATTTTGCCAGCGAGCCACGTCGGTTTATTCCCGATGAGATCCTTACGATCAAGGGCCGACTGAAGCTCAATGAAAATGACTATGACCACATGGTCTTTATTATTGAAGAAGCCGAATTAATTGAATGAAAAAGTACTGGTTTATCTTATTGCTCGCTTACGCATGTGGTTCTTCAAAAGAAGATCCCAATTTGGCGCAAGCCATGGACATACACAACGAGGCTACGAAAATTGGGCACAGCGCCTCCATGAGCGTTTCACAGCTTAAGAGTTTGGAGGCTAAAATGAAACAACCACAACTGGATTCACTCAATGCCATCACCACTGACTTAAGTGAATGGTATGAGACGTTAGTAGAGGTTCCAGGTAATGAACATGAAGATCATGACGGTCACGACCATGATCATGACCATCAGGAAAATTACCTTGAGGGATTATCCTCTGAAGATATTCTAGCGATTCAAGCGGAATTGAAAAAGCAAATTCAATGGATCGACGCACGGGTGAATAATCTGATGAATGACGTCAGAGCAAATGACAATGAGCAATAATTAAGATGCTTTTCAAAAAGAAGAAAAAACTACCTGTAACTGTACTCAGCGGATTTTTGGGTGCCGGAAAGACGACCTTACTCAACCATGTGCTCAACAATCGCGAAGGCCTAAAAGTAGCGGTCATTGTGAATGACATGAGCGAGGTGAACATTGATGAAAAACTGGTCGCTAACGGAGCACAGTTATCTCGTACGGATGAGAAACTTGTCGAAATGAGCAATGGTTGTATTTGCTGTACGCTACGGGAGGACTTGATGATTGAGGTAGAGAAACTGGCCAAAATGAACAAGTTCGACTATTTACTCATTGAAAGCACAGGCATTTCCGAGCCTATTCCGGTAGCTCAAACATTCTCTTTTGTAACAGGTGAAGATTTGTATGACCTCACTCAAGTCAGTAAGCTGGACACCATGGTGACGGTAGTAGACGCACTCAATTTCTTCAAAGATTTTGGTAGTCCGGAAACGATCGTTGATCGGCAAATGACCGACGATCCTGAAGATGCCCGCTCCATTGTCAACCTCTTGACTGATCAGGTAGAATTCGCTAATGTGATCCTCCTGAATAAAGCTGATCTGGTCACTGAAGATCAAATGGGGTTGCTCGAAAAGACATTGAAAAAGCTAAATCCCGCTGCCAAGCTCATTCGAACAACCAATAGCGAGGTAAATCCTAAAGAAATTCTGAATACAGGCATGTTCGACTATGATGAAGCCGAGCAATCCGCAGGTTGGCAAAAAGAATTGGAGCTGGCACAAAAAGGAATTGCACATAGCCCGGAAACAGAGGAGTATGGCATCAGCTCTTTTGTCTATCAAAATGCAAAGCCTTTTCATCCGGACAGATTCATGGATTATGTATCCATAGACTTCCCCACAACCATCGTAAGGAGTAAGGGTATTTTTTGGATTGCGTCACGAAAAAGTAAAGCCATTCTTTGGAGTCAGGCCGGAGGATCATTGAAAGCAGAGGAATACGGCAGTTGGTGGGCTAGTGTGCCCATGAAAAGACGAGCAATGAGCCCTGATTACCTGGAAAACCAATCATTGATACAGGATAAATGGGACAAGAAATGGGGTGACCGCCTGAACGAACTGGTATTCATTGGACAGGACATGGACAAGGAGAAAATTACAGCAGACCTGGATGCTTGCCTGATCACTGACGAAGAAATTGCCATGATGGATAGCGGTCAAGAGTTTCAGGACGGTTGGCCATTTTGAAATCAAATTTGATAAAGTACGCTCCAGATATTTGATTATCTTTTTCGTCAATGACACCATCATCGATGGGTAAGAGAACCCATTCGAAGAACAACAGTTCACAGGCAAGGTGACACTGTTGATACAGTTTTGATCTTTACAAGTCCATATTGGTCGTAATAGCTTAATTTTCATCAAGAAGAAAGGTCATATGTCGACCTATTGAATTGAAAAGGGTAATGACTGAACAATTGATCAAGTTGCCTACCGAGGATGAGGGCTTTATTGCACTCTGGAAAGTCTCTTCTGAACAAAGTAGCGATGAAAGAAATGTCTTATTGACCCACGGTACCTTTTCAAATAAAAAAGTACTGAATGGCATTTCCCAGTATTTGACAGAATATGGGTTTACTTGCTGGATCCTTGAATGGAGAAATCACGGCCACAGTTCACAAGCTTCGGGATTCGATTTCGAGACCATTGGAAAAGTTGACCTTAAAATCGCTCTTGAATATCTAATCAATCAACAGAAGGTCCATAAAATTGACTGCATCACGCATAGTGGAGGTGGAATATGTTTGACCATCACGTTGATCCATTACCCTGAATTTCAATCCAAAATCGTTAGTATCTGCTTCTTTGCGTGTCAGGCCTTTGGTGCATCAACTTCTCTATTCCGACACTATCAAATACTACTGGGGAAATATGCGAGCAAGCTTGTCGGCTTCTCTCCTGCAAAAATGATCGGGGGTGTCGAAAATGAACCTTACTCACTGATGAAACAATGGTTTGATTGGAATTTGATTCAAAAATTCAAAGGAAACAATGGACACGATTTTTTGAAAGCAATGAAATACATCAAAGTTCCTGCCCTGTCTATCTATGGGGAGGGAGATAAATTCATTGCACCGGCAGAGGGTTGTGAAAGATTTCTTGCAGGGTTTATCAATAGAAAAAATCAGACTTTATCCTGCGGTAAATCCAGTGGCTATGCAGAAAACTATTCGCACAGCCGCATCATCCAATCGCAAAATGCCAAAAAAGAAATCTATCCCAAGGTATTGGATTGGATCAATCAGGAACACCGTATGCTAACCCCTACAATGATCGCTGACTATAAGGAACTTAGGGGGCTAAAACATGCATACCAGGAAGGTGGGGATCTGGAAGACATCCTTAACCGACTGATCAGTATTGCCAAACGATCTTTCACCGACAATTCCGCATACACAGACTCCCTTATGGACCTGAAAGACAAAGTGAACTTACTGGCCAAAACTTATCGTGAAGGAAAGATCGAAACCCAGGCTTATGGGCCAAAATGGGATGAGATTGTCCGAGATACGCTTATGGTCATCGATCAAATGGAAAGGGATTAAATAACATGGCTCCAGAACAAATTGAGAAATTATAGGTTGGCAATCCTCAGGTTTTTTCATCAAAGCAAAAGCACTGGAAAGAGGACCGACGGAAAATGATTACATGATTCCAATTCCTGAAAACGAAATAGAAACGGCTAAGGAATTGATGCAGAAATATGAACAGTAATTAGGCAATTTATAAGTCATAGACCATTCAATTCATGTGAATCCTTACGACTAACTTTATCCCATGTTCAATGGACTTGCTAACACGGATTTCACAGAACCTGCTTACTTCTTACTTCTCACAAGTATCTTCTTTGGGGCGGTATTTTTCCGGTACCTTTTTGTATCAGGTGTATTCCATTACGTGTTTTATGTCTTGCTCAGAAAGCAATACCAACATCGCATCTTAAACGGCGACCCGAAAAACAAAAGTCAAATCAAAAAGGAAATCTATTGGTCTGCGATCACTTCACTGATTTTCGGGGTGTCCGGAACCCTCATGATCATATTATGGCAAAAAGATTATACCGGAATTTACCTGGATCTTGATCGATATTCCTTTTGGTATTTACCCGTAAGCCTGTTCATCGTGTTATTCTTGCATGAGACGTATTATTACTGGTTGCACCGATGGATGCATCTCCCCAAAGTTTATCACCTCATGCACAAAGTCCATCATGATAGCATTCATACCAATTCCCTGACTTCTTTCTCATTTCATCCAATAGAATCAGTTGCACAAGCAATCATCATCCCGCTTATCGTGTTCTTTGTGCCAATCCATATTTATGTATTGCTCGTGGTGCTGGTGATCATGACTTTTAGTGGCACGTTGAATCATGCCGGGGTAGAGCTCTTCCCGGAAGGCTTTCATCAGCATTGGCTGGGCAAATGGCTGATTGGTGCCAGTCATCACGACCAGCATCATAAGAAATTCAGGTTCAATTACGGCCTATATTTCACTTTCTGGGACAAGTGGATGGGTACCGAAGCTGACGATTATGAGGTGAAGTTTGATCGCCCTGTTAGCGACTCAAAGTCCTAACAGGGTTTAATCGCACCTTCTCATGATTGAATCATTAGACTTCCCCCATTAATTCTATTCCTCCAAAATCAAATGATCGATCCTACTAGAGTCCTGTAAGTCAAGATTAAACTTTTCATAACTGTCACGACCGCCAAACCATTCCAGGACTGATTCCCGTTTCAGTTTGTTAGGTCGGTCACTCAAAATACTTATGAAAGATGAATACGGCCATTGCCTAAAATCCTCTATCAATACATGTTGTTGTGGATTTGCATGGATATAAAATATAAGTCTCGAAAAATAACCTTCTTCTAAAACAGAGATACGGCGAAAGGGAAGTTCAAATAGTTTTCCTTTTCGGTTGAATTGTCTATTGAATGCTTGTGTATAGCCACTGAAGAAATGAGAAAACTGAAGACTTATCACCGTCGAGAGACTTTGGTTTGACTTTGTCTTGTGTTATTTCAAGGATAAGCTATTAATAATTTCATCTTCATCCTTGGTTTGAATGAGGAAATGAAAATGATTACATAATAGGCAATAAGCGTAAGTATTGGCTATCGGACTGATATAGTCACTATACTTCTGAAGGAAGTATTGAAAATTACCAACACTTTCAAAAATGCTCATTCCATTAACTCCTCGGTTATAGATATGATAGAAAGTGGATGTAGTTCGTTGTTCTGTGTTTTCCATAAAGATGAAATAACCCCTGTTAGGGTCACGAATGGTGGAATAACCCCTGTTAGGGCCTTAAAGCCTCTAACAGGGTTGTTATTTTTCTTACCTGTCCACCTTATCGACGGTAGTTTCCAGACTAGGTCGGTTCTTTACGTGTTCTTCCAGCCATCGATCCTGCTCCCACAATACATGCATAATGCTCTCCTTGGCACGGTAACCGTGGCTTTCTTTTGGCAACATGACCAGCCGGGCCGGGCCGCCTAAGCCTTTCAATGCGTTGAAATATCGCTCACTTTGCATGGGATAAGTTCCTGAATTATTGTCTGCTTCTCCGTGGATCAGTAACAAAGGTGTCTTCATTTTGTCCGCATGCATGAAAGGTGACATGGTGTAATAAACTTCTGGTGCTTCCCAATAGCTCCTTTCTTCACGCTGGAATCCAAAAGGAGTCAATGTGCGGTTGTAGGCACCACTTCTCGCAATACCGGCCGCAAAAAGGTTGGAGTGACTGAGCAAGTTCGCTACCATGAAGGCACCATAAGAGTGCCCTCCAACGCCTACCCTGTTGCGATCAATGTACCCTAGAGCATCCACGGCATCAATCCCAGCCTTGGCATTAGCCACCAATTGCTTTCTGAACGAGTCATTGGGTTGCTCCTCGCCTTCTCCTATTATTGGGAATGCTGCATCATCCAGGACTACATAACCTCTGGTAACCCAATAGACAGGCGAGCCATAGTAAGGATATACAAACTCGTTGGGATTGGTCGTATTTTGTCCTGCACTGGCTTTGTCCTTGTATTCAACCGGATAAGCCCACATGATCATTGGCATTTTCTCCTTTTTCGTTTTGTCATATCCCAGCGGCAAGTAGAGTGTACCCGTAAGCTCAACACCATCATCTCGTTTATAAGAAATGACTTCCTTTTCTACATCCATCATCGCTTTGAATGGGTTTTCAAATCGCGTGATTGGCTTAAGGTCAGTCTTCTTTTTGATGTTCCGAACATAATAATTAGGATACTCAGTGGGTGATTCCAGCCGCACCAGTATTTCTCCTTTATTCATATCCATGGCATAAACCAGGTCTTCCACTTTATCCGTGTACTCAGACTGATATAACCGAGAGGTTTTACCACTTTCAAGGTTGATTTGATCTACAAATGGGAACTGGCCGTCCGCGGTGAATCCATCTCCCATCAAGTAGGCATTACCTTTATCAACCGCCAAAACCGATTGATTGAATTTATTTCTTTTTGTGACGAAGTTTCCAGGATCACTGTATCGATCCTGATAGTTACGATCAGAAATGATCTTTGGCGCTTCAGAGGCATCAGAAGGATTGAAAACATAGGTCCTCGTATTTCGATTGTCGAACCAATAGTCGTAACCAATCGCAACATTGTCATTACCCCATATGACACCTGAGAACCTGTTCTTCATTTTAATCAACGATCTGGGTTCCCCGGTAAAAGGTGCGGGCAATTCAAATGCCTCATCATGAAATTCTACCTCTGCTGCTGGATCTCCCCCATCTATGGCTTGGGCCCAAATCACGGTTGCGGCTTTATCTCCTCTCCAGCTGAAGCCCCTGGGCTTATCTGTGGTTGACATGAATCCTTTAGGACGTACTTCGTCTACGGGCATATCCAACAACTGCTTGACCTGATTGCCTCCTTTGTCGTAAATGACTGTTTCCGAAGCGAATCTGTAATAAGGCACTAGATAAGAAAAAGGGCGCTTGACTTTCGTCATCAAAACATAATTACCATCAGGCGAATAGCTCATGCCTCGATACATCCCCGTTTCCATCCAACGAGAAGTGGCGCCATCAACCGTCACTTTGAAGATCTCAGAACGTGCTAATTGCTCAAAATTTTGCTCATCTGCAGGGTTTTTCAATAAGTCCTGATAAGTCCTGTTCTGGGCCTTAGCTCCTGAACTCACAGTTACAGTTGGCCCTGAAGGCACAGCTGTGAGCACATTGATTAGTGGTACCCGATCTGTAGGAAGCATTTTGACCAACATACTTTTACTATCTGCGGCCCAAGCCATTGGCCTTCCAAGGTTGGCATTGGCTCCTGCTTCTGTTAGTTTTCTCGCCGTGCCCTTAGCTACCTCCAACATCCAGATCTCCACGCCTGAGCTTGTGGTATGTGTAAAAGCCATGAGGTTTTGATCTGGAGACCAACTGAAATTGGCTAATCGAGGGTTTTCAGGAAGTCCGCTGACTTGATTGGCATTTTCTGCAAATGCCTTTTTCACTTTCAGGTTGTTGAAGAATGTGGTTCTGCTCCCGATATTGGTAACCGGATTGATGCGTAACCCTCCCAAACGAAGTTCTTCTTCTGATAATTCCGCGATGGTCTTGTAGGCGTTGCGATATAATAACACAACATTTTCACCCTTGCTATCAATTCTAACACTGGGTGCCAAGGGCGCATCTACCAGGTCTTTGATCTCTTTGGGCGGTTCCTGATAGTTCAGACCGCCTTGTGCTGCTACTCCAAAAACAATGGAGAGACAAAAAAAGTAGGATAAGATCTTCTTCATGTTCTGATTCTCTTTAGGTTTTCACTACAATAAATTTAAGGTAAAGACCTACTTACAGCATGTACCGCTCATGTAAGTCTGAATATTTCGATGAATGAAATCAATAATGATAAGTATGAGAAGCTGATAAATCGCGAAATTGTCAATCCTGGTTTATTCCTCTACCTATGAAAAAAATATTTGCATTATGTATCAGCATGTTCGCTGCAGCAGTGATTGTCACCGGCCAAAATCCTGATTATCAACAAAATAAGGCAGAGAAAATTGCCGATGGTTCCGTATTTACTAAAATCATCAAAAGAGAGCTTCCTGCAGATATTGTCTATGAAGATGACGAAATCATTGCATTCGTTCCTTTGCGGTTACAAGCGCCCGTCCATTTGTTGATCGTTCCTAAAAAAGAGATATACACCATCAATGATGCATCGGATGAAGATGCATTGATGCTTGGCAGAATGTTTCTGGTTGCCAAGAAGCTGGCAAAAGAAAAAGGTATTGCCGAAACAGGTTACCGGCTTTCTATGAACATCAATGAACATGCCGGCCAATCGGTCTTTCACCTGCACATGCATTTGTTAGGAGGTAAAACTTTAGGTCCAATGGTCACACAGGATTATGTGGCTCCTGATAGGTAAACCTGTGTAGTAATTGAAGGTGATCGCTTAGATTCTAATTATATTTATCTGTATTGATCTACTTAATATTTCAGTAAATATGTCAGAAGCACGTGACGGAAAAGAAATGCTGGACCTACCCGTTATCACCAAGGCGCTATTCACAATCATAGGCATCATCTTAATTGGAATAGGTTTTGTAATCATTGTATTACACCTAAATGAAATGGATAAATATCCTTCTCCAGACGAAATGGAAGTGTCCTTTCTCATAGGGATAGGATTGATCACTCTGTTTGCCGCCTATTTCCCATGGTTAAAATTGAAGATTGGTGATTTCGAGGTTGAAAGAGCCGTTGAGGATCAAGCAAGAGATTATCAAACAGAAATAAAAAGACTTAGGGAATTCATCTTAAAACAGGAAAAGGAAGTCAATGCACAGGAAGCTATATCAGTAGACATTAAGCAATCTTTCGCCAAACAAAAGGAGGAATTTGGTCAAGATGCTAAGGATAAAGAAATCATTTATGAATTACTAAAGAGGTATCCCAACGATGGGTTCAACATTACAAGAATTAAAAATTTCGAAACCGGGTTTAACACACGTCAAGATATCTCTTCTTCAAAGATTCGGGTACTAGCCAATGAACTGGTGGATGTCGGAAAAGCAAGAACTCGAATCAGCAAGACGGGCAATATCTTATATCAAGCCATGAAGTAATTCTACAGTGGGAATGTATATCGATAGTTCTTAATCTTTCCCCAACAACAAAAAATCCTGCGAACCTCGATTACTAAGGAACAGGTCTTTGATGCCGTCTCCGTTGAGGTCAACAAAGTCGATATCGAATCCACGGCCAGTAATGCTTGCAGGTAGCATACTTTCCGTTACTGAAAATTTTCCCTTACCATCATTTAAGTATACGCTGAAAGGTGTCATACCATCGAATCGAGGACCGTTTGTATTTCCGGTCATGATATCGGCATCTCCATCATTGTCAATGTCCAGAAATGCTACACCAAAGCAACGATTCTCATCATTAGGAAGGTGAGTCTCAGTAATATCAGAAAAGACACCTTTCCCATCATTGAGCAGCAACCGGTTCTGCCGGACCGCCCCTTCTACAAAAGCTTGAACGTTCCCATACAGGATATCCAGGTCACCATCACCATCAATGTCCGCGACATCTACTTCTCTGGTTTCTTCCGGTGTGTCACGATAAGGCAATCTTTTTGAAGACTGATCTTCGAAAAAGCCTTTTCCATCATTGATCATCAATCGATTAGCATCTTCATTTCCAATCAAAAGGTCCTGATCTCCATCCTGATCAACATCAGCCAAGGTCAAATCCTGGGTCACATCAATGAACAGCCCCAGCCGTGATTGGGTCTCGTCTTTGAAATTGCCTTTGCCATCATTGATCAGTAGGTTGTTTTGTCCATTGTTCCCGATCAGAATATCCGGAGCACCATCGCCATTGATGTCGAAGACCACTACTGAATTGGAAGTACCAGTCACCGGAATCCGGTCTCCTGCATCGGCAAAGGTCCCATCGCCATTGTTCAAATACAGCTCATTAGTTTGATCGTCTTCACTTACCACCACGATATCAGGGTCACCATCCCCATCAAAATCCGCAATTCCAATGTCTTCACTGTCATGATTGACTTGTGGTATTCGCGTACTCCCGTTGGTAAACTTTCCTGTTCCGTCATTGATGAGCAAGATATTCGGCCGATGTTCATTGGCAATAAGAATGTCCAGGTCACCATCCTGATCCAGGTCTGCAATGCCAGCATCCATTGACAATCGTTGCAGGTCCTGATAAGGCAAATGTGTTTTTGTTACATCTCGATAACTGACATTCTGTGCAAATCCAGTTTGCAGGATCAACATCAGCAGGCACAACAAGGGAAATCTTCTCATTTCTATTAAGGCTCAATTTGTGACGAATCTAAATGATGGCCAACCTTACTCAACAGCGCTATTATGTGTATGGTCGAATCGCTGCATCAATTATGACTGTCAAATGACAAATCCAGGTAAAGTCCATTTAAAATAAGCTACTAACCGGAGAACAATTTTAAAACACGTCATTCTCGAAAAATGGCCTCAAAATTTCTCTAAAAAGGGCATTTTGTCCCGGCCGGGAGCGGCGGGAATCTCATCAGCGCGTTAAAGAGATTCCCCGGACTGGGCGTCTGGCAATTTCTGACCTTCTAGGAATATTTGGCCAGAAAATTCTGGAATGATCGATCCACGCAGGACGGGTCACGCAGACGCGTTGAAAGGCGTGTTTTAATATCGAGTTAAGATTACTACAATAGATCTAATCGCAAGCCACTGGTAATGGAAGCCGCTTTCAACTGCTCGTCTAATCTTCCGATCCGATCCAATAGTGTATTATAAGACCTCCTCCATTCTCCGAATTCCTGTTCTGCAATTTGAAAGCTTTCTCTTTGGGTTCCAGTTGGATCTGAAGTGGAGCTCCACGTTTCCCAACGGATCCTGTTGACCCTGCTATTGATGGAGGGTGGGATCAATTCCATTTTTCGAATGATGAGATTATTCCCTTTCAATTGAATACCCAGATCCAACAGCACCTGACGTATTTGTTCGATTTCATTGATAAGTGTCATAGAAGCATTTCTGTCGATCACTGCTTTTCGGGCATTCTCTAACGCTTTTGTATTTGCCTCTCTCAGCTCATCCGCCTGATCAATGGATCGCACTAGCTGAATTACCGAAAGTAAAAACTCATTTTGGGCAGCAATATCGGTCGCTGGCAAAGTCTTGTTATCGAGTGATTTGACTTCAAACGTGCGCTGCTCTCCAAAATCGGTGTACTTCCCGTTAACTACTTGTCCCATGGCGACTGAATATTTTCCCGGAGGTACTAAAGGTCCGTCCGTACCATTCTTTCCCGCATATCGCAAGTTCCAGGAAGTCCGATTAATCCCTTTTCGTATGTTAGACTGCACACTCGCCACCTGACTGCCATCAGCATCCCTGATCACGAAAACCAACTGAGGTTTTGACTCCCGTTTTTCTTCCGTGAATTCCTTCCAATCCGGATAAGGAACAGGCTTACCATTGTCCACTAATTGCTTTTCTTCTTTTTGCCGCTGCTGCTGCAGGGTCATTGGGGTTGTATTCATATAATGCGTAAACACTGCTCCGAATGCTGGATTTGGAGAACTGAAAAAGGAATTGCCAAGTGCACCTCCATCCGGATTATCCTGAATGTAAGACCAGGCACCGGCTACTTCAAAGAGATGCGCTTCTTTGTCCATGGTAGCTTGTGAAAGCTCTCGCAAAAAGCTGTAATCGTCCAAAATGTAAAAACCTCGACCAAAAGAAGCCGCTACCAGATCATTTTCTCTTTGTTGCAATTCAATGTCCCGGATGGCAATCGTAGGAATCCCTGATTTCCATTTGATCCATTGCTTACCCCCATCAATACTTACATGCAAGCCGTATTCGGTTCCTGCGAATAGCAAGTCAGGTGCCAGATGATCCTGATAGATGGTCCAACCCCATTCGTGAGCAGGCAGATTAGAGGAGATGTTTTTCCAGGTATTTCCTTTGTCATCACTTCTAAAAAAATAGGGTTTGTAATCACCGTATTTGTGGTAGTTAAATACTGCAAATACCGTGTTTTCATTGTGAGGAGAGGCAAACAAATCCGACAAGTAGGCCAATTTAGGCACGCCGGGAATCCCTTCTATTTTTCTCCAGGTTTGTCCATCATTCTCGGTGACCTGGATCAATCCATCATCTGTTCCCGCATATAACAGTCCCTGCTTCACCGGAGATTCTGTTAATGCCACAATAGTCCCATAAGGAGAAGTCCAAACGTTTTTAAAAATCGCATCGATCCCCCAGACGCGACCCATGACCTCCATCTGATTCCGATCTTTTTGCCGGCTGAGGTCGCCGCTGATCTCACGCCACAAACTACCTCGATCGGTGCTCTTAATCAGCTTATTCGCAGCAAAGTACAAGGTCTTGTGATCGTGCGCACTGATCAGCAATGGTGAGTCCCAATTCCACTGGTAAGGTGGCTCACCACCTTTGGGTTGCGGCTGAATGTCCATACGCTCCCCACTTTTACGGTCATACCTGACGATACCTGCATACTGATATTGTGAATACACGATATTGGGATCGGTTGGATCTACTCTAGTCTGAAATCCGTCTCCACCTAAAGTGCGGTACCAATCGCTGTTTCGAATACCTACACGATTGATGGTCTGACTTGGGCCGCCCAGTGTGTTGTTGTCTTGCGTTCCTCCGTATACGTTATAAAACGGTGCTTCAGTATCAATTCCCACACGATAAAACTGAGTGATAGGCAAATTGTCCGTAAATCGCCAGTTCTGGCCCTGATCCCAGGTTTCGTAGATGCCTCCATCTCCGGCCATCAGGATGTAATTTGGATTGTTCGGATCAAACTCTATTTCGTGATTGTCCACATGGATTCCCCTGTGATTAAGTCGTTCTAAAGTCTTACCCCCATCGACAGATACTTTGGTGAACGTATCGACAATATAGATCTTATCAAATTGTGCCGGATCAGGGAATATTTCCATGTAATACTGCGCATCGATGACCATATAGTCACTCATCCTGGACCAGTTTTCCCCATTATTTTCAGATCGGTAAATGCCTTTGGTAGATTCGGTTCCTGCCACAATCGCATAAAGCACATCTGGTTGCTGAGGGGACCTGGCAATCCCAATTCGACCTAATTCACCCTGTGGAAATCCACCCTTGACCTTGTTCCATGTTTTTCCGCCATCTGTTGATTTGAATGCACCTCCTTCCGGTCCACCCGCAACCAGTATTCCAAAATGTCTTCTGCGTTGATAAGCCGTAGCGATCAGGACATCAGGATTCCTGGGATCCAGACTAACATCTGAAATTCCCGTCGTTTCACTGATAGTAAGTACCCTTTCCCAGGACTTACCCCCATCCATGGTTTTGTACAATCCGCGATCGCCACCATCTTTCCAAACACTCCCTTGCGCGGCTACATATACAATATCTGAATTTGTGGGATGGATAGCAATCTTGCCAATGTGTTCGGAGGTTTTCAACCCGACATTGGTCCAGCTTTCGCCACCATCCGTGCTTTTGTAGACCCCATCTCCCATACTCACTGAGCGCTGTGCATTGTTTTCACCGGTTCCAACCCAGGCAATGTTTGGGTTGTTGCGATCAAATTCCACTGTACCAATGGAAAAGGAACCTTCTCCATCAAAGACGGGCTTCCATGTCGTTCCCGCATTGACTGTTTTCCAAACACCTCCGGATGCGACGGCTACTAATCGAATGCTTTGGTTATGAGGATGGACCGCAACATCTACAATCCGGCCACTCGTCTTTGCAGGCGACAGGTTTCGCAGGGAAACACCAGAAAAGACTGCTGGATCAATCTTAGGTGAAGTGGGTGTGGTATTTCGCTTTCGTTGCGCATCAAGCTGAATCGTCAGCAACAGGATAAGGGCAAGTACAATGGTCCGTTTCATGGGTAATTGATGTTGGGTAGCTAAACTTAGGAAGATTTTGGGAATAGTGCAGAAGCAAATCCGAGGGGAATCCGACATGAATTCCCTTCACATAACTCCACTTTCATTTCACCCCACAATTCCATATTTTACGTTACCTATTTCCAACCTAAACCCATCATCAAATGCGCGTACATTTCTCACGCTTATCTTCATTGATCTTGTTGCTATTTGCTTATGCAGGTTTCGCACAAACGCTCAGTCCTGAGCAGCTTGCACAACTTGAATTCCGTCACATTGGTCCTGTGGGCAACCGGATCATTTCCGTGACAGGAGTTGCCGAAGATCCCATGACCTACTATGTAGGAGCAGCTTCCGGTGGCATCTGGAAAACGGCTGATGGTGGATTGAACTGGCAACCTGTATTTGATCAAGAGCGCGTACATTCTATTGGTGCTTTAGCCGCTGCTCCCAGCGAACCTGAGATCGTCTATGCTGGCACGGGGGAATCATTCATTCGCTCCAATGTATCCATAGGCAATGGTGTCTGGCGAACCACGGACGGAGGTGCGAATTGGACGCATTTAGGCCTTGAAAATACCGGAAGGATCAGTCGCATTGTGGTCCATCCTAATAACCCTGAAGTTGCGTATGTAGCAGCTCTGGGACATGGTTACACCCCTCAAAAAGAACGTGGCATTTACAAGACGACCGATGGAGGAAAGACCTGGAAGCAGGTACTGCATGTAGATGCGAAAACAGGTGCATCAGATCTGGTCATGGACCCTTTCAACCCGCGTATCATGTTTGCAGGTATGTGGTCTTTGGAAATTCGACCCTGGACACGTAAAAGTGGCGGCCCCGGAGGTGGCATCTACCGTTCCTTAGATGGTGGTGAGACCTGGAACAAACTAGAAGGTAATGGCCTTCCTACAGGAGAAGTTGGAAAAATCGCGTTGGCCATGACGGCTGCGCAACAAGGACGCCTTTATGCATTGATTGAAACTGGAGACGGTATTCCTCTGGATGGCAAACCAACTAATACGGGTGAACTTTGGAGGTCTGAGAATCGCGGAAACACTTTTGCATTAATCAATTCAGACCGTGACCTAAGTGGGCGTGGCGCTTACTATACAAGGTGTAAGGCTTCCCCAGACAATCCTAATGAAATCTATTTCTTTTCAGCTGCCTATGCGACCAGTATCGACGGTGGAAAGACGGCTACCCTCGCAGCACCTGGTACCGCACCCAACTGGGATCATCATGAAATGTGGGTAGATCCCACCAATGGCAACCGGCAGATCGTCGTTGGTGATGGTGGGCTCTCCATCAGCCAAAATCGCGGCAAATCTTGGCATCGGGTTCAACTGCCAGTAGCTCAGCTCTATCACGTCACCACTGACACAGAAATCCCTTACAATGTGCTGACCAATCGCCAGGATGGCCCGTCTATGAAAGGACCGAGCAGAAGTCGCATGCAGAGCTTCTTTGGTGGTTTTATCCCTACGGGCATGTGGCATGATGTCGGTGGTGGTGAAAGTGGTTTTGCGACAGCAGATCCTACCGACCCGAACATTGTGTGGTCCAGCGCCTCGGGGTTTGGTGCACTCGGTGGTGTGGTTGTACGATACAATGAAAAAACCAAGCAATTCCGACAAGTAGAAGTTTGGCCGGAATTAACGGCAGGTACCGCCGCTGCAGATGTCAAATATCGTTTCCAATGGACGTTCCCGCTCCTCATCTCTCCTCACGATAACAATACCGTTTATGTCGCGAGTCAGTTTGTGCATCGAACCACCAATGGTGGCCAGACCTGGGAAGTAGTCAGTCCTGATCTGAGTTTGAATGATGCGAGTAAACAACAATTCTCAGGCGGATTGACCGGAGATAATATTGGCGTAGAATATGCTAATGTCGTTTACGCACTAGAAGAATCTGGCCTTAAGCAAGGCTTGTTGTGGGCAGGCACGAATGACGGACTCGTACATATCAGTCGTGACAATGGCGCCAATTGGACCAATGTCACTTCCAAGATCCCGGAAATGCCTACTTATGGCGCTGTAAGAAATATTGAAGCCTCCAAATTCGATGAAGGCACGGCGTATCTCACTGTGGACGCACATGAAATGGGTGATTTCAAACCTTATGTATACATGACCACCAACTATGGCAAGTCATGGAAAAAAATCACAACAGGAATCGAAAGTAGTACTTTGAGCTACTGCCGAATGATCAAAGAAGATCCTGTCAATTCGAATCTACTTTACCTGGGGACAGAGAATGCACTTTACTTTTCGTTGGATAAAGGAACAACCTGGCAATCCCTGATGACCAACCTCCCCTCCAGTCCTATGTATTGGATGGACATTCCTGAGCACTTCAACGATCTCGTGGTGGGTACATATGGTCGAGGTATCTGGATCCTGGATGACCTTACTCCGCTTCAGCAATTGACCAACGAAGTAGCCAGTGCTTCTGTTCATTTATTTGATCCTAAAGATGCCTATCGCTTCCATCCCGTATCGATGGTCATGCAGTTTTTCAAAGAGGCTTCCTTTGGAGATGATCCTCCAGTCGGAACTTCTTTGCATTTCTGGCAATCTGAAGACATGCCAGACAGTGTTTCATTGAACATTAGTAATGCTTCAGGAGATGTCGTCAGAACCATCAAACAAAAGGGCAAACCCGGTATCAATCGCGTCTGGTGGGATTTCAAAGAGGACGCTACCACGAAAATGGTCATGCGAACTAAACCCATCTATGCTCCCTGGTACAAACTAGATGATCAACGAACGCGTCCATCAACGGTCATGCCCATGTCTTTAACTGCCGAACCAGGTACTTATACCGTGACGCTGGAAGCTGGCGATTTCAAACAGAGTCAGACGTTCGAATTGATCAAGGATCCAAATTCCGAAGGGAGCGTTGATGATATTCGTGAACAAAAAGTATTGTTGGACAAGATCAAAGCAGATTTCGAAGAGATTTCGATAACGGTCAATGAAGCTGAAAAACTTCGCCGACAATTGCGTGACATGGTCCCAATGGTGTCCAAAGATATGGGCGAGAAAATCCTTACGTTGGATAGTATGGTAACAGATGTTGAGAACAAGATGATCCAGTTGAAACATACTGGAAAAGGCCAGGACGTCATCCGACTCCCAGGCATGTTATTAGAAAAATTGAGCTACCTGGCTTCAACCGTAGCAATTGCAGATTTCAAACCAGCAGATCAATATGTGGAAGTCTATGAAAAACTGCATATCGAATGGGTAGAGGTCAAAAAAGCCTGGGAAAAACTGAAAAGTGGAGAGGTGTCGACACTTCAGCAAGAACAAAATGTTCCATTGATTTTGGGGTCTGATTACTAACCCTGCTTTGTCAAGTTATAAAATCATAACATTTACCACCACCCTAAAGGGGAGCCAAGTTGATTTTGGTCCTTTTCCCCCGGCCGGATAAGGCTTTAGGGAATTAAAGGGTAAAAAAGGAAAGTTGACAAAGTAGGGCTAAATAAGACTCAATATCCCTGCTGTGATCTGAAATTACAGCAGGGAATCTCCCACGATACCGTATCTAAATACAAGCTTGACATGATTCGATCAAAAGATTGAATATTTGCTCATGGAATTTCAACCACTCCTGGAACACATTAATCAACGGGTAAAACTTACTTCAGAAGAGGAATCAATCATCACTTCCAGACTAAAGCTCCGCACCTTTCTGAAAGGCCAGTTTGTACAACAAGCTGGTGATGTGAGTCGACATCAATACTTCATTACCTCAGGAAGCACCAAAACGTTTTATACCGATACTGATGGTAATATGCATGTGGTAGCCATGGGCATTGAGGATTGGTGGATCGGAGATATTTGTAGCTTCAGCAATCAATTACCTGCAGACTTCCATATCCAATGTCTCGACCAAACCACGGTCATTCAGATTGCTTATTCCGATCAGGAAGCCCTCTTTGACGAAGTTCCCAAGCTAGAACGGTACTTCAGACTGGTGGTTCAAAAAGCTTATGGTAACATGTCCCTGAGGATTGTCCGAAATCACTCCATGTCCGCAAAAGAGCGGTATGTACTCTTCTTAAAATCCTACCCGGAAATTGTACAACGCGTTCCACAGTACGTCATTGCTTCGTATCTCGGTATCACCAAAGAATTTTTGAGCAGTATTAGGAAACAACTGTCAACTGAAGCTTAAACTAAGTCGGGTTCAGACCAGAGTTGCGAAACGATCTGAGTTTGGTATGAAAATCCAAAAACTGCTTGATCCACTATGTTCAGGTATTTGAAGTTTGAGATTGACTGACCGTCAATACAATAGAAGCCATCCCGACAGAGATGGCTTCCACACTAACCTAGTATTTGAATACTTTAAAATAAAATCAACCTTTAAAGTATGCTTTACTGAACACTAAGCTATACATGCAATTGTATTGCATTTACAGTTGCAAAGCAACTATATGACGTTAATTAACAATAATATTACGTAAATGGTGTACTCAGCGAAAGCTGGCATAGGCAATTGCTAAAAGTGTCTATAAACAAAAAGGGCCATCGAAAGATGGCCCTTTAAGCAATTAACCTAGTTTATTGTATTGAAATATTAAATTCAATATCAATATCCGTCCCTCCATCCTCTACGGTGGAAGTAGCCGTTTTTAAATCAGGCTGATGTTTTAGTACCACTCTGAACTTGCCTGCCTCTGAAGTAGCAGAACCTGCAGTCCAGTTGGTGGACAAGCCTATTGGCAATCCGTTAGTGTCTTCATCATTGTAATTGAGAGCATCGTCTCTGTTGTCTATATTACCATCTCCTGTCGGATCTGAGAAAATGTCCGCAGTGAACTCAAAGAAGAACATGTGCTCATCAGCTTCTTCTTCAATTTCTTCTGTTATATTCTCGATCTCCGTTCCTAATGTATTGGCCAAAGTGATCGACATTTCATAGGTTGTTCCTGCAGTTAAGTTGATATCATCAATGGTAGGGTTTCCTACTCCCTCACCATCTTCATCAAACCATTTTACCTCGATAGCATCGCCACCACCTGCTGGAGTGAAAGTCAACACTACCTCATTAATTACTTCCTCTTCATCATTGTGACCGTGTCCTTCTTCTTCGATGTGCAAAGGGAACGTGATGTCAATGTCCGTTCCACCTATAGTTGCATCAGAAGTGGCCGTTTTCTCATCAGGCTGGTGTTTCAAGACAATTCGGAACTCTCCTTCCATTTCTGAATGATCTCCAGCAGTCCATGAGGTGGACAATCCTACTGGCAAGCCATTTTCATCCTCATCTCCGTAGTTCAATGGATCAGCGCTATTATCGATGTTTCCATCGCCTTCAGGATCTGAGAAGTATCCTTCGGTGAATGCGTAGAAGAATTGATGCTCTGCCCCTTCAGTTTCAATTTCAGCGGTAATGTCCTCCGGCTCCATGCCCAAAGTATTGGTCAGCGTAAGGGTCATTTCATATGTCACACCTTCTTCAAGCTCAATCTCATCAATCGTTGGTGTTCCTACACCTGCACCGTCTTCATCAAACCAGGTAGCAGTGATCGCATCTTCTCCATTATCAGGAGTGAAAGTCAAAACCACTTCATTGATTTCTTCTTCGTCATCATTGTGACCATGTCCTTCCTCTTCAATGTGCAATGGGAAAGTAATGTCTACATCCGTTCCACCTACTGAGATATCAGAGGCTTCAGTTTTCAATTCAGGTTGGTGCTTCAAAATGATTCTGAATTCGCCTTCTGTCTCTGAGTGATCTCCGGCAGTCCAGGTGGTAGAAAGCCCTACAGGCAATCCATTTGCATCCGTATCGTTGTAATTAATGGCATCTGCGCGATTATCAATGTTTCCATCTCCTTCGGGAGAAGAGAAAAAGCCATCGGTAAAGGCAAAAAAGAACATATGGTCCGCGTCTTCCGCCTGGATTTCTGCGGTGATATCTTCATCCTCCGTTCCCAAAGTATTGGTGAGGGTCATGGTCATGGTATAAGTCACACCTTCTTCCAATTCAATTTCATCAATCACTGGAGACCCGGAACCTTCACCATCTTCATCAAACCACGTGGCAGTAATGGCATCCTCCCCATTATCAGGAGTGAACGTTAATGCCACCCTGGTGATTTCTTCCTCTTCTTCCTCGCCCCCGCCCATTGGCGCAGGATCATCTTCTGTACAGCTTACTACAAAAGCCAGCCCCAGTACTATGAATAAATAAAATAATGATTTAATGTTTTTCATGTTCTTGTTAGCGTATCATGATTTTCCAATTGCAATACTATTGCATTTATTTAATCTTCGCAATAAACCTACATCTGATTTTATTTCGCAACAAAGGTGCAATTAAAATTTATAGCCGATAGAGATTGTAATGTTCCTGCCGGGAGATTCGGAAAAATAGCGTAAACGGTCAGTATAGACACGATAAGCTGTGTTCAGCACATTATTGGCCTTTATTTCCACTGTAAAATCACCTGGCTGATAACTCATTTTAGCACCTAAAAGCAGAAAATCATCCGGTGCCGCCATAAAATCAAAGATCTGATTCGGATCGACAAATACGTCATTTTGTTGGAAATCTGTTGGTTGGATTACGGGAGGTGCATTCCACTGCCGAGCGGAATAATTGAAGCTGAGTCCCGCACCCCACCTACCCCTTAGGTAGTCAATCGAGTAGTTTGCATTGAAAGGGGGGATTTCTATGAACGGTTGATTATTCTCTAATTCAGTAGCCCGGACGTAGGAAAGCTTTAGTTCAGACGTCCAGTATGGAGTGTGCTTGTAGCGAATGTCCCAATCACTCCCGATGAACCGTGCATTGGTCTGATCGTACAAAAAATATGGAAAAGTACCTGCGACATTGGTCGTCACGCCAAATGGCCTTAAGAAGATGTAATCATTGATCAAATTGACATAAAAGACAAATTCCGCATTGATCTTTTCACTTTTCCATTCCAGACCAGACACCCATTTGTAGCTTTTCTCGGAGGGCACTTCTCGATCTGTTTCATCAAAAACTCCATTCAAAGGAGTTGCAATACTAAAAGGTGGGTCTCTATCCGGTCTCGGGGTAATTTGATATCGCCAAAGGCCGAACTGAATCCTCGAAAAATGATAACCGAAGGAATACAATTCAGACACATTTGGCGGACGCCAGGCAGAGCCGATGTTAGAAAATAAGGACCAATTCCGATTAAGTTCATGTCGAAACCCAAGGGTAAAGGTGGCATTCGAGAAATCGACTTCATTCGCATAAACGGCTACATCCCGGATAGTATCCGCAACACTGAGGGTTTGATAATCAAATCGAACGCCTAATTCTACGACAGACTTATCGAAATTCAGGGACTGGACCGTAAATGCTCCTACGTTGAAGACATCATAGTCCGGAACAAAATTGATTGGATTTGACCCTGGCTCATTCACGCTGTTTTGAGTGAATAGCTGAATTCCTGAGCTACCGTTCCAACGTCCTTGTTCCGGTTGAATCCATTCAATCTCAGCCGTCTGAGACTTCAATTCCAAATCAATTACCGGACGATCATTGAGTTCTCCACGACGCACATCAAACTCTCTTCTTATATTTTGCTGAAATGCATACTGTAGGTTGATGACATGTTCCCCCAGAAAAAAAGACAGGTTGGTATTGATCAAACCGTGTTCTGTATCTTGTTTGGGATTCTGGATATCATACGATGGGTCCAGTGTTGGACTTGGTTCTCCCCGATCGATGGCGCGTTGTAGGTCATCCAGGTTACCTACAATAGAACCTCTCAATATGCCTAGTTCCTGATTGAAATAACTACCTGATACCTGCAGATCGAAGAATTTTTGATGCAAAAGCGTATTGAAGCTAGCACCATATTCTCTTCTTCCTGTATTGGTGAGGTCGTAATTTGGCGTTTTCAAATCCCCCTGATAGATGCCAAACCCTCCAACATTCCACGCAAATCGATGGGCTCCATGTCCTACATTGAAATTGCCCGTTCCTGCGCGTCCATTCGTATGATAGGCATAACCAAATGAACCATTGAGGTCCTTATCAAAAGCTGGTCTTTTTGAATTGTATAGGATTACTCCGCCTAATGCTTCCGGGCCATATTTCACGGTGCCTGCGCCCTTTACTATTTCGATCCGGTCGACATGGGAAGGATCGATTTCCGGGGCGTGCTCAAGCCCCCAAACCTGAAAAGCATGTCTCACACCATCATTGATGACCAATACGCGATTAGAATGCAAGCCGTGAATGATGGGTTTCGAAATGTTAGCGCCGGTTTTCAGCACAGAAACGCCACTCATTTCCTCTGTCAGTTCTCCAATTGAGGAATTTACTACAGCCAACTGACTCAATTCTTTCTTCTGGATAGCGACAGATTTCAGTTCTTCCTGATAAGCGTCTTCCACAACTACACTTTCGAGTAATTGGTCATCTACTGCGAGAAAGATTTTCGGACTCGCATGGTAAGTATCATGGTGATGCACGACTTGCTTGTACCCTACATGCGAGACAATCAGATCCATTTCCTCATCGCACAACCCTTTCAAGGTGAAACGACCGTCAATATCCGTAGTAGTCCCCCGCACATTGCTCTCCTTGCCTTTATGAGACTCACTGGTCAGTTGGATCGTCGCAAATGGAATGGGCTCTTTGGATTCCATGTCCATGACAACACCCGTCACTACAAAATCACAATTCAACTGGGAAAAAGCACTATTGCTGATCAGCAACAATAGCACCCATACGAAAAGGGTTTTAGGCACAGGATTTACAAATTCCGTTCAGGATGAGATTGGCTTCTTTTATTTGGTATCCGGGAACGACGATAGTCGGAACGTGTTGCTCAAGGCATTCCGTAGTGCCACACTCTTCACATTTGAAATGAATATGATCATGATGATGTTCACCGGAATCACAGGTATCATGGCACAAGCCGTAGGTAGCAAACCCACTATCACTGGGAATTTTGTGAAGGACCCCTTGTTCGGTAAAGGAATTGAGTGTCCGGTAAAGCGTTACCCGATCATACCCATTGAACTCTTCTTCCAGGTCTTTAAAAGACAGAGCCTTTTCCTGACGCAAAAAGAATTCCAGAACGTCTATTCGACCATCGGTGATTCTTAACTTATGATTTTTAAGAATTTTTTTAACCTCGCTGAAGCGTGCCATGATGCAATAACCTATATTCTTGCAAATTAGTTGCAAAAGAGTAATTTTCTCAATTATCTCCGAGGAAAATTTCTTACATCCACTGATCAAGGGTGTTTAACATAAGCTTAGAAAGGTCGGCTACAGTTCAGCGTTAAATCCGAATAGCTCATATCTTGCAACCTATGAAAGCCATCAGCTACGAATCATTCGGAGGAGCACTGTCCTATGGAAATCTACCAGATCCAGAAGCCAAAGCGGCATCAGTGGTCATAAACGTAAAAGCAACCGGGCTCTGTCGCAGTGACTGGCACGGATGGATGGGCCATGATGCCGACATTGTCTTACCTCATGTACCTGGTCATGAATTTGCCGGGGAGGTTGTAGAAGTGGGTGCTGACATCAAAAAATGGGCTCCGGGAGATCGGGTCACCGTTCCTTTTGTAAGTGGATGTGGCCATTGCGAACCTTGCGTGAGTGGCAACCAACAAGTATGTCATCAGCAGTTCCAACCTGGATTCACAGCCTGGGGCTCTTTTGCTCAATACGTTGCCATAGATTATGCGGACCATAACCTGGTACGCCTTCCTGAAGAAATGACGTATGAAACAGCGGCCAGTCTGGGTTGTCGATTCATCACTGCTTTTCGTGCGATCGTGGATATTGGGAATGTGAAAGGCGGTGAATGGGTTACCGTTTTCGGATGTGGAGGTGTCGGACTTTCGGCCATCATGATCGCAGCAACGATGGGTGCGCAAGTCATCGCCATTGACATTGACGACCAAAAATTAACTGAGGCGGAGAAAGTAGGTGCCTGTGCAACACTCAATGACAAAAATACCGCCGACCTGATTGATGCCATCAAGTCCCTGACCAATGGCGGTGCGCATTTATCGGTTGATGCGTTAGGTAGTCAGGAAACCTGTTATAATTCAATCGCCAATCTGCGAACCCAGGGCCGACAAGTGCAGGTCGGACTCATGGCTGGCAATGATCTGAATCCTTCAATACCGATGCATCTGGTAATCGCTAAAGAGTTGAGTATCCACGGCAGTCATGGCATGCAATCCTATCGCTACCCCGCGGTATTTGACATGATCAAAACAGGCAAATTGAAACCTGAGATACTGATCGGCGATACAATTTCATTAATGGAAGTGGTGGAGAGACTCCCAAATATGAATTCCTTTCCTGGTACAGGAGTCACTGTTATTTCAGTGTAAAACAATCACTTATCATGTTGGACTCACGCATTAACTGCTGCCTCCTTCCTGTAATCGGTGAATAGAAATACCAGAAAGAGAGCAATGAATGTTAGCGCTACAGCCATATTCATTTTGCTACCCAACAAGTAAGCCCGAGGTTTGAACTCCAACACAATCTCATGCTCCCCTGCCGGAACCTGTAATGCTCGCAATACATAGTTGCTTCTAAGAATTTCTACTTTTTCACCATCGATGGTGGCCTCCCATCCTTTAGGGTAATAGATCTCTGAAAAGACCGCTAAAGCATCACCAGTAGTGGAAGTTTGATAGGTGATCTTCTTTGGTGTATGTTCCTGTACTCGAATTTGGCCATTGCTAAATTGAGTACTCATCAGCGGAAAATCTGTTGTATTTACCACGGCTGTGGTTTTGGTATTGATCTCCCCTAACTGGTCCATTTCTTCATTGGCCGTAGTTGCTGATACAACATCGGTGACAAACCATGCAGGGCCATTCGCCACATTATTGGGTAGCACACCATTGGCCTCATCACTGTACTTGAAATATTTAGTATTGAGCATATTGAGCACACCCAGATCACTGAAGTCGCGACTACCACTCTGCAATCCCTGGATCAACTCATTCATTTCGGATGCAATCTGGTGCTCAATCAATTCCTGATAGCGCCCCATTTTCGCTCCGTGATAGCCACCTATCGAGCTGTGGAATTGAGAAGTATGTCCTTCATTAAAAGGATTCAGAAGATTCAATACGCGATAGCCTTCGCTTTTATCATTCAATATGAAATTGTCCGCTGCGGAAGCACTTCTCAATCCATCATTTCTAACACGCTCAAAGTTATCTTCATTCAAGTAGCGTTTATCGACCATGAGGCAATCCAAGGTCGCCAGACCAATGATTGCTATCAGGCCAATGTTCATACTTATTTTCTCTTTGGTGATGGCCCAGAGGACCCCAAAAGCAGCCAGGACAAAAAAGGCAGACCTTAGGGCATCCATGCGAAGTAGACTGGCCCGGTCTTCCCTCAGAGCGTCAATGTACCAGTCAGGCACTTGTTGGGCCAGCTGCTCATCAACGGCTCCTCGATAACTACCGATACCTGCCAAAATCGCGGCAAGAATGGCAAAACCGGCAGTACCGGCTGCTGCGTACAACAGTTTCTTTTTGTTTTCAGGAGTTGTATTGGTCAATACTTCATTCAATCCTTGCGCCCCTAGAAGGACCAATCCGAACATACTGATGATGATCGCAAAAGTGGGTGCCCGGAATTTATTATAACCTGGAAAGTAATCGAACATGAAATAATTGAAGCCTTGTAGTGTATCTCCCCAACTTAACATGATCCCGAAAGCAATAATGATCACCAACCAAAGTTTCTCTCTTAGCTTCAAGGTAAGTAAGCCTAACACCACCATGAATATGGCAATGGAGCCCAGATAATAAGGTGCCGAAAGACGTTGTGGACCCCAATAAGTGGTCACAGATTGTAAGGAGCTATTGATTTGTTGCCGTGGAACACCATTCTTCCTTAATGCAGTGCCCAATGCCGAATCTTCGTCCAACTCCTGAAAAGAAGATCCGCCATACCAATTGGGAATGAACATCACCATAGGTTCCAAAAGCGCATTACTGAATTCAAACGCATAATCTTTGTCAAGTCCTGAATTTTTGGTTTCACCATCCTTGACGTATTCATTCTTACCTCGGGTGGAGTATTCGCTGTATTCCATTAGTGTCCACAATTGCCCGGTATTTGCGGCGACTCCCAATAGTGCTGCAAATAGGAGAACTGGAACTTTTTTGGTCAGGAAACTGAGGTCTTTTTCAATCGCTGCAATGGCCAGATAGCTCTTGCCCATGATCCATACGATCAACGCCAGATAGTAGGTGATCTGTAGGTGGTTTACCCTGATTTCGAGGGCTAATCCAATGGCCGTCAATAAAAAGCCCCATTTCAGTTTTCCATCCATGACCAGCTTGAGCCCTGCAATGACCAGCGGCATCATCGCTATTGCGGCCACTTTCGCGGTATGACCCGCACTTAGACCGATGATGATGAAAGAGGTGGACCCAAAAAACAAAGCCCCCAATGCTGCCACCAGTGGTTTAACCCGGTAGGTCAACAACAGGATATACATGCTTAGAAAGCCTAGAAAGACCAGGCTGAAAGGACGTCCGAGCCCAGGACTCAAGAACTTGGTCAGAAAAATGGTCAGATCCCAATCATATCTTACAGAGATAAGGTAGGCTGGCATCCCGCCAAACAAAGAGTTCGTCCATAAGGCTTCTTCACCGGTTTTCTCACGATAATCTATCGCTTCTTCGGCTGTACCTCGCCACTGAGAAATATCGTGTTGACTCAATACCTCTCCATTAATGATGCCCGGATAAAACAGGATCAGGATCACGACATAGAAAAATGCAATGATCGCAACGTGAGTGAGGGCTTCTTTTCGCAGTTGTGGCGTATTTATATTCATGCTTGCGCTTTTTTGAACAAATCGTATGCAGATTTGCTGCTCGAAGATATTTATTGAACCCAATCTTCAAGTATTTTTCGAGATAATATTATTCACTCCCTTTAAAACTTATGTCTGGTAAGCAAAATATGAGGTTATGAGGATAGGAATGATTCTGGATGCGTCTTTTCCACCTGACCCTCGAGTAGAAAACGAGGCAGTAACCCTGATCCAGGCTGGGCATGAGGTTTTTCTATTTTGTTTCGATTTTACCGGTGATTGGCCTCAAAAAGAAGAGATCAATGGCATTCATGTCAGGAGAATTCAGCCTGGAAAATTGACCTATAAGTTATCGGCACTCGCCTATACCGTTCCTTTTTATCATTGGACACTCGCCAGCTCACTACGCGCCTTCATCGAAACCAACGCAGTGGAAGCCTTGCACATTCACGACATGCAGGTGGCTCAGGGCGTTTTTGAAGTCAATAAGCAATTCAAGCTTCCTGTAACCATTGACCTGCACGAGAACCGACCAGAGATCATGAGGTACTACAAGCATGTCAGTTCTGGCATGGGCAAATGGCTGATCAGTCCCAAGGCCTGGAAGCGAAATGAATACCGGTTCATTCAAGAAGCAGATAAAGTCGTGGTAGTCACGGATGAAGCGAGAGACTATTATGTTGAAGAAATACCGGTAGCCCCTGAGAAGTTCTATGTGGTTCCAAACACGATTCGCGAGGATTTTTACACGAAATTCCACCGTGATGAAACGATTATTTCGCAGTACAAGGATCATTTCACTTTGCTCTACGTCGGTGACACTGGATACCGCAGAGGATTGAAAACCGTCATCGAGGCGCTTGATCTTTTGGTTCCCTCCATCAAAAATCTCAAGGTAGTGATCGTTGGTGATAGTACTTATGATGATACCTGGAAGCAACTGGTGGCTGAATCAGGCCATGAAGCGCATGTAGACCTCAAAGGCTGGCAAAGTTTTGAACTGTTCCAGTCTTACATTCTTGCCGCCGACATTGGCATTTGTCCCATTCATCGCAACATACATCACGATACCACATTTGCCAATAAGCTGTTTCAATACATGGCATTTGGCAAACCGATAGTGGTCAGCGACTGCCCGTCTCAAGCCAACCTGGTTCGGAAATTCAACACGGGACTGGTGCACAAAGCACAGGACAGCAAAGGATTTGCAGCACAAGTCCTGAAGTTGTATCAGGATAAAGCGTTGTACGAACAGCTCTCAGAAAACGCATCGCAGGCCACCAAAAACGAATTGAACTGGAAAGTGCTCTCCAAACAGATTGTTAAAGCATACGAAGCAGATTAAATGACCACTTTATTTAGAAAACAGTCGCTTCAACCTGAATAAGAAAGAGTTCAGGTTAAATCTGATTGTGGCAAATTTCTGATCTCCGTGTGCATTGTGGATTTTAGAAAATTCTGCCACCGCGAGATCATAATCTCCTTCCGCCCCGATCAACTCCCAAAATGTTCGAAAATCAGTCTCAAATTGCTCAATATGGAAATCCATTTTTCTGGATTTATCACGGAGGAATAGCTCAATATTATCAGTAATAGTATCGACGTAATCCACTGCCATTTGTAGCTTTTCTTCAGCGGACAGCTCTGATACCCTATGGATCTTGATCCCTTCAGAAAACGCATCAATGATGCTACGTGGAAAGCCAAACCTTTTGGTAAAACTGGTGGCTGTTTTTTGTTTATCCCGATGTAAATGAACATAGATCGCTTCATCGCCAAAGCATTTGTCCAGGGTTCCCAGGAACCAACTCAGGCGATTGTCTATTTCTATGTGTTGATCCTCAAAAGCAAAACGGTCAGCGCCAAACGCTTTCATAAGCGTTTCATGCCCGCATCTGTAATTGGTCATATGCCGGCAAGCATTGTATAGAGATAAAGAGCCGTTCCTTCCAGTACACAAAACAAAAACCCTCATGCTGTTAATTTAACCCGACCTTCTTTAAAACTATCTTTACCACACCTTCTGCTTCAGCCGATGCCCCAAAAAACAATACTGCTCCACCAAAAACCAACGTAGTAGCCAAGGATCGGACCACAATGTTCCAAAAGGCGTTGAAAGGAATGGGTATCCAATAAAACAGGGCAAATGTGATTAATCCAATGATCAGTGCTTTAAGGTGGTTGATCGACCAGGGAGAAAGCCCCATAGTCTTCAAAATAATGATGTATCTGGAAACCACGCTCAGCAAAACTACCAGCAACATTGCCATAGCAGCCCCACTAATACCCATCGTTGGTATGAGCGTAACATTCAAAATGATCATGATCAGGCCACTCACCCACAAGATATGCAGGTTGTAATTTCGATATCCTGAAAAGACCAGCACTTCACCTGCAGTCCCTCCTACCATCAACAACACTTTCGCCGCTCCTATCCAGACAACCACTTCAAATCCTTGTCGAAAGATGTCCCCTTTTGGGATCAGCATAAACAGGTCTTCCAGATTGGTCATGATCCCGATGAAGATCAAAAAACTGAGCAGAGACAGGTTCAGGGATGAACGCACATACATGTCCTTCACTCCGGCCATGTCATTTTCACTAAAAAGCTTAGCGTAAATCGGTGAGGTGATCTGAGAAGTAGCGCGTTTGGGCATTTCAATGATCGTCGCCAGGTAAAGACAGGTCACAAAAATACCATTGGCTTCCAGGCCGAGATACGTAGAAGTCAATACCGATCCCAAATTGAGAATAAGGGAGGTGCCTATCCCCATGAACAACACGTATGCTCCAAAATCTCTGGTTTCCTTCAACCATTCCCTGGTCAGTAAACCGGGCTTAAAAACCAGCCTGAATGGGTATTTGATGTAACCCAATAGGGCCACAAAAAGGGTCGTAGAAAGGTAATTGATCGATATGCCTGCAATCAGCCACTCAAAATCGATGTATCCCATGCCGTAGCCGATGATCAGGAAAACGATCACCATACGCAGGTGTACTTCTTTGAAGTAATTTGGAATGGTAATATTATAGTGCGCCCGGTAAAACGCAGCAAAATACTCGTATAGGCTTTGTGAAAACAAGATAAAGAAAGAGACGTAGATGTAAGACAGATAAGCTTCGGACTTCTCTGCAAATGCAGCCTCCACATAAGGCAGAAAGGCCATGAGCAATCCTAACAAGATGAGGTTTCCTAATATGACCAGAGTCGTCTGAAAAATATAATAAGTACTCTTCAACTCCTGATCTTCCCCAAATTGTGGGTGATATTTAACCAGGGTACGAGGCATCCCTAAGGAAGCGATTGGAACCAGGAACATGCCATTGGTCTGGATCAATCGGATCAGACCGATCTGATCAATGCTCAGAAAAGTAGGGAACAAAACAAAGGTATTGATGTACCCAAGGGCTACTCCGAAATAGGTTAAAAACGAAACCCAAAAAGCCTGTCTGATGACAATCCCCATGCTACTAATTCAAAGCCGCGATCAAGCGATCAATATCAGCTTCATTGTTATAGAAATGTGGCGAAAGACGCAATTTACCTCTTTGTTTAGAGGTCTGAACTTTGGCAGCAGCTAATTCCTCGTATTTCCCATCAGGCACTTCTACACGAAAAATGGTAGAACGCGTCCCTTCGGCCAGGTCCACCGTATGTCCAGCATTCTGAAGGGCATTGATCAAAGAAGTCCGATACGTCGTATTTTTCTTATAGATGACCTCCATACCCACTTCGTTGATGAGTGAAAGCCCTTCGTACAACGACAGAACGTTGAAAAACATGGCATTTCCTACTTCCAGCGAAGCAGCACCTGTTTTCGCATGTCCTGTCCCAAAATCAATGCTGTTCCAACCCTGAAAAGCCTTGAAATGTGGCATTAGGTCTTCAGAAACGTAGCCCAAAGCCACGCCATATCCGGCAAGTAGCCATTTGAAAGCACTGGTCAGAAATACCATCGACAGGTCCGGGTCAACCTTGAAAGGAATGGCGCCGAATCCCTGCGTACCATCCAACACCAAAATAGCATCATGTCTTTTGCACAAGTCATAAATACGATCCAGGTCAATTTCAAACCCGTCCGCCGACTGGACCCAACTCATGCACAATATTTTGTTTCCCTGAGAAAGTATAGCCTCCAGTTCTTCATACAGGTTGGCCGCCTTGTAGTCACAGCTTTCTATTTCAAACCCATGTGAGCGCCAAGGCAACACGACTGAAGGAAAGTCCTTATCCAACAACACGACCTTACGACCCTTGGGTAAATACAAACTAGAAAGGTTGATCCCGGTTGACACATTGGGAATAAAGAATACCTGATCAGCAGTCGAACCCATCATGTCCGCAGACAATTGACGTGTAAGCTCATATTTTTCAGACCATTCGCTGAACTCCCAGGAACCGTGGAGGGAAAGGCTCTGCAAATACCTTTGCTGAAGCGTTGCTACGGTAGTGGGTACCGCACAAAATCTGGCTGTGTTGAAATAGGTGTAATCCTTCAAAATCGGGAACATCGCCCGGGATTCCTCAATGGTCATATAAAGCAGTTATTCTAAAAGAACCAAAGTTTGATCGCCAAAGCTACAACGGTAATGATTAGGAACATTCGGATCCATTTATCGTCTTTTCCAACAGACCAGCGACTGGCCACCCAACCTCCCGTAGCATTGCCTATGGCCAGGATCAGTCCATATTCCCAACGGATCTTACCTTCCAAATAAAAGACGATGATGGCAAAAACAGAATAGATCAAAATCACAAATACTTTAATACTGTTCGTTTTGGCCATGCCCAACCCATGGACATTGGTGAGTACCGCTATGACTAAAAAGCCTACTCCAGCCTGGATGAAACCGCCATAAATACCTACAAAAAAGAAAAGGAAAACAGATAAGGCTACTCTACCTTTAGAAAAGTCTTCTATGTCAAATTTCTTAGTTAAATAGGGCTTAAGAAGGGTCAATACCATCACCATCACCATGACAACCGCCAAAATCCTTCTAAACAGCTCACCACTAATATCGACGGCAATTTTTGCACCGAGTATTGCTCCTATTGCTGCAGAGATAGCTACCCAGAGTGAGTAAGGAAACAGAAAAACGCCTTTGCTGCGAAAACCCTGTACTGCAAATATGTTTTGAACAAAAAGTGCTATCCTATTTGAAGCATTGGCCTCAACGGGAGGCAATCCCATAAAGATCAATAATGGCATAGTAATCAAAGATCCACCACCAGCAAGGGTATTAATGACACCAGCAAAAAGACCGGCAGCGATCAGCATGAGAATTTCCTGCCATTCCATCAGCCCAAAGTAAGCTTGGTTTTCTTTACTTCCAAAGGGTCTTCACAAGCCCCTAGCAAGGCCATGTGACTCTGATTCAATACAGGATGGTTGACAAAAGCCGCCAATTCGACCAAAGGAAGCAGGGTGAATTTTCGGTTTTGGATCTCAGGATGTGGAATCGTCAACTTTCGGGTGTTTACAACCTGATCAAAATAATAGAGAATATCTACGTCGATGGTCCTTTCGCCCCATTTTTCAAATCGTGTTCTTCCTAACTCCTCCTCTACGTCCTGACACTTGAGTAATAGGACTTCAGGCGTAAAAGAGGTTCGTACTTCCAGTAACACATTGAGAAACCAAGGCTGATCTTCTTTACCCCAGGGTTGTGTCTCATAAATGGAAGAACTGGCAAGAACGTCAATTCCAGCTTCCAGTAAAAGCTGTTTGGCTCTTATCAAGTTTTTGTGTCGGTCACCCAGATTCGTTCCAAGTAGTAAAAAAATGCCAGTCATTATTTGTCCACGTTAGCTTGCGATATGAATGAATTATTGGTTGATATCATAGCCAGAACGAATGAATCGGTCAATATTGAGTTGGAGACGACCATCCGTTCGTAAAATTACATTTGAAAGCCAAGTGCCAATAGGATGTCCGCATTAGTTTTGCGAAAATTAACAACGAGAAGTATTCGTACTTCTGAGATTTAGTAGCATGCTTTCATTCTTTCGAAGTTTATTGGCCACCATCATCGGCTTATTCCTATTTACATTCATTGGTTTCTTTCTATTGATTTTCATCATTGGCGCAGCATCGGAAGATCCTGTCCCTGAAGTGAAGGACCAATCGGTGCTTGCTTTGAAACTTAGCGGCGTATTATTGGAACGTGCTTATGAAGATCCATTTGAAGACCTTTTGCCTGGCAATACAGTCAGTAGTCATGGATTATTAGAGATCATACAATCCATAGCAAGTGCTAAGGATGATCCAAAAATTGAAGGTATCTATTTGCAACCTTCTTTCTTATCCGGAGGATATGCCTCCATGCAGGAGATCAGAGATGCCTTGATTGACTTCAAGAGCTCCGGTAAGTTCATCATGGCCTATGGCGAGTTCATGACCGAAGGCGATTACTACATCGCATCTGTCGCAGATCAATTGTTTCTGAACTCTCAGGGCAGCATAGAATTCAATGGCCTGAGTGCGAATGTTACGTTCTATCAGGGCATGTTTGAGAAACTGGATATCGAACCTGAGATATTCCGGGTTGGAGAATATAAGAGTGCCATTGAACCTTATATCCGCAAAGACCTGAGCAAGGAAAACGAATACCAGCTTTCAGAACTTTTGAACAACATCAACGACTTCTACCTGAATGGTGTAGCCGAATCAACTGATCAAACATTCGAAAAAGTCAAAGAAGTCCAGGACCAGATGATGGTTCAGGTTCCTGAAGATGCGGAAGCATACGGATTGGTTTCAAAAATTGCCTACAAGGATGAATTACTCAACCTTATTGTTGACGAATTGGGGGTAGATGAGATCGATGACATCAACTTCATTTCCTACAAAACCTACCATAAGACAGTCAGTTCCGAATACTCCAGAAACAAAGTGGCGGTAATCATGACCGAAGGCAATATCGTGATGGCCGGAGACCCCAACACAAGCATTGTCGGTGATAAAATCGCCAGAGAGATCAGAAAAGCACGTGACAATGACGCCATCAAAGCGATTGTGCTGCGTGTAAATTCTCCTGGAGGAAGCATTACGGCATCGGACATCATCTGGCATGAAGTAATGGAAGCCAAAAAAGTAAAGCCCGTGATCGCTTCTATGGGAACCTATGCGGCATCCGGAGGATATTACATCTCCATGCCTTGCGATACCATCGTAGCACAGCCAAATACCATTACCGGATCTATTGGTATATTCAGCATGCTCTTCAATTTTGGAGATTTTCTGGAGAATAAGCTTGGTATCACCCACGATGTTGTATCCACAGGCGAATACTCCGATCTGATCACTGTGACCCGATCGATGACACCACAGGAAAGAGCGATCATTCAAAGAGGTGTAGATCGCGGGTATGAAACATTCATAAGCAAGGCTGCGGAAGGTCGAGGATTGACCAAAGAAAGAATTGACGAATTAGGTGGCGGTCGCGTGTGGACTGGTGAACAGGCACTGGCACATGATCTGGTAGACGTACTGGGTAGCTTTAACGATGCCATTGAAATTGCTGCATCAGCCGCGGGTATTTCCGATGATTACAGCGTCCGGTACTACCCGGAACAAAAACCTTACTTTGAAGAATTGATCGAAAAACTAGGCTCTGATGTTCGTCTGAAGATATTCCAACCTGATTATGGCATGTTGCAGCCGTACATGAAAGAGATCGAAACCTTACAAGAACTTCAAGGGATTCAGGCCAGGATGCCTATGAACCTGGAAATTCACTAAGACCTATGGCGATTAGATTGAACAAAAAGAGTCTAATCCGCTGGAAAGTATACGTGGACCGGGCCAGGATGTACATTGGCTATGCACAATTCCTGATGATCGGACTGGTCTTTCTGGACCGGTTCAAAGGAACACCTACCGGTGATCTCATCTTTGAGTACAGTCTTATTTCCATTCCCATCCTGTTTTTCCTGTTCATTATTTTTTCATTGATATTGGGATTCTTCGATTCTAAGTTAGGTTTGCGCGAAGAAGAGATCAGGAATCATGCTTCGTCCAATCCGGTGCTGAGAGAGATCCTGGAAGATATTCGGGAAATCAAGCAAAAACTAGTCGAATTGGAAACCCAAGAAAAACCCAAGAACTAACATGCAAATAAGACACGACTGGACCAAAGAAGAAATTCAAGCCATCTACGATCGTCCTTTGATGGACCTGATCTATGACGCTGCTACTGTTCATCGCGCGAACAATGACCCTAGCGAAGTACAAGTCTGCACGCTGTTGTCTGTAAAAACCGGTGGTTGTCCAGAAGATTGTGCCTATTGCCCGCAAGCGGCAAGGTACCATACTGATGTAAAGGTCCACAAGCTACTGGATGTAGATGTGGTGTTAGAAAAAGCCCAGAATGCCAAAGACAATGGATCTACCCGCTTCTGTATGGGTGCTGCCTGGAGAGAGGTGAGAGACAACCGGGATTTCGACAAGGTGATCGATATGGTGAAAGGCGTGAATGACATGGGCATGGAAGTATGCTGTACTTTAGGCATGCTCACTGAAGATCAGGCGCAAAAGCTGAAAGATGCTGGTTTGTATGCCTATAATCACAATCTGGACACCAGTGAGGAGCACTATGAAGAAATCATCACGACCCGAACCTATGATAATCGCCTGGACACGTTGACAAACGTAAGAAAAGCGAATATCTCTGTTTGTTCCGGTGGGATCATTGGCATGGGAGAAACAGTAATGGACCGTGTGGGCATGCTGCAAACGCTTGCTAATCTTCCTGAGCACCCGGAATCCGTACCGGTAAATGCGTTGGTACCCGTACCTGGTACACCACTGGAAGAGCAACCTAAAGTTTCCGTTTGGGACATGGTCAGAATGATCGCCACAGCTCGTATCATCATGCCTAAAGCGCAAGTGAGACTTTCTGCTGGGCGGGTTCGAATGAATGTGGAAGAGCAAGCATTATGCTTCCTGGCTGGTGCCAACTCAATCTTCGCAGGAGACGAACTGTTAACAACTCCTAATCCTGAAGTCAATCAGGACAAGGAAATGTTCCAGACCCTTAATCTCAAGCCTCGGGAATCCTTCAAAGGAGCTGCCGCTGAGAAGTTTGAGATGAGCGAAGCATGATCGAAGATCACTACCGAAAGCTGGAGCGCATGTACCTGCAGAGCAACATTCAGCAGGAAATGTATGAAACCACTGCCATTGAGATCAGTAATAAGCAAGCGGTGGTTTCGCTTAACATTCAGGAAAAGTATTTCCACGCTTTGGGTGCCATCCATGGGTCAGTCTATTTCAAATTATTAGATGATTCGGCCTTTTTCGCAGTGAACTCGGTAGTGACGGATCGATTTGTACTCACGACCAATTTCAATACCAATTTGATGCGTCCGGTTACCGGCGGTAAACTTACTGCCACTGGTAAATTGCAATTCCAGTCTCGCAACTTGTTCATCGCACATGCGTCTCTGGCAGATGAAAGAGGCAAAGAAGTGGCATTTGGTACCGGACATTTCATGAAGAGCCAAATTGAACTTACCAAAGAAATAGGTTATCACTAATGTCCAGGTGGTTTTATGTCAATGGTGAATTTGTACAGGAAGAACAGGCCGTTTTGCCCCTGACACAAACTGGTTTTCAACGTGCTTACGGTATTTTTGATCATTTCCGTGCGGACCAGGGACGGCCAAGGTTCATGCGAGATTACCTGGATCGTTTCGATCAATCTCAAAAATTCCTTAACCTTACTCATGAGATCAGTATCACAGAGATTGAAGCGGCAGTTACCGAATTGCAAGTCAGAAACCAGTTCGAGTTCAGCACCTATAAACTGGTATTGATGGGTGATGGCCCGGATACTTCCGACACCTTGTTTGAGCCATTCTTTTACATCATTAACAAACCCATTAACCCCGACCAACTTCCTACTGAAACCGGAATGATCACGCATGAGTATTTGCGCGAGCTTCCTAAGGTGAAATCATTGAATTACCTGAATTCCTATGCACTGCATCGCAAGAGGGTCGCAGCAAAAGCAGGAGAAGTCCTGTATCATCTGAATGGTCAGGTTTCTGAAGCCTCCAGAAGTAATGTCTATGTGATCAGAGATGGCCAACTCATCACTGCCGCAGATAATATCTTGCATGGCGTAACCAGGAAGCACGTTCTCAAAATTGCCGAAGACATCTTACCTGTAGAAGTTGGCACACTTCGCATTAACGACTTATTGGATGCCGATGAAATTTTCCTAACCAGTACGCTCAAAGAAGTGATGCCCGTCACATTCGTTGATGACCAAAAGTTTTCGAAAACTGGACATTTTACAAATAAGATCAAGACAGCTTTCAAGGAGTACACTATCGGGCAATTACAAGCCTAAAGCCGCTCTAGAATAGCCGCAAGATCTTTCGCCTGCTGATCACGGGAGTTATCTTTTAATAGCTGTTCGAAATGAGCTTCATTAATCACATAATCACCAGCATAAACCGATTGAATGAATTGGCCCATTTCCTTTGGGCTTTCACTCGAATGAACCTCCCCAATCTCATGGCCCAGAATGATCTCAGCTAGTTCTCCCTTATCCGGCGCTATACACAGAATGGGATGTTTCGCAGAAAGGTATTCAAAGAATTTCACAGGCAATACCCACTGCGCATTGTCACTTTTATTTTGGAGTAAAAGCAGCAAATCACATTTATTGTATTCCTGAAAAACCTCCTCATGCTTCAAATAACCCAGAAAAGTCGTCCTTTTTCCAAGGTATTCATCTTCCAACAACCGGGTTTTGACGGTCTCACTCACTATGCCTCCTATCCTGAGTCGTAATTTTTCCGCAAAACTTTCATCTTCGCTGCAAAACTTGCTCAACATGTCCCATAAGAAATCAGGGTCTCGCAATTCATTGAGTAAGCCGAAATATCCGATGGTGAAATGATCAAGATCAGGTGAAGTATTCGTTTCTGGATGACGCGCTGGCATACCATTCCTGATCACTTCGATGGTGACAGGTTGCTTTGTCTTAGATTGAAATTCTGCCGCATATCCCTTACCCACAGTTAACACGCGATCACAGCCTTCTAATACTTTTCTTTCCAGCCGTTTATGAACAGATAAGACCGGTGCCGACACATACAATTTGGGCAGAATATCCCATCCTGACCAGGCGTCTCGCAGGTCTGGCATCCACTTCAAAGCAGGGAAGATCTTTTTAAGCCTGAGACCAATCAAATGCATACTATGAGGTGGGCTGGTCGTGATGCAATGAGTAATGTTTTCTTCCCTGATCAGTTGTTTCAAAAATTTCACTGAAGGACGGACCCAAAACACACGCGGATCGGGCACAAACAAATTCCCTCTGATCCATACGAATAAGTGATCAAGCCAACTTTTACTGGACTTTTCCAACACCAGTCCCTGTTGTACTTTGTCTTTGTTCTTTTTCCCCGTCAATCGATGGAAGACGGAAAATGGCTCCCAAATCGGCTGCTTGATCACCCGAATGTCTGCTATCAGATCCAACAACGCATCATCCTTTATGTCGAATTGTGGATTGGATGGTGTGTATATAATCGGTTCCCAGCCTAATTGCTTAAGGTTAGAAGAAAAATGCATCCAGCGTTGCACCCCTACCCCGCCACTTGGAGGCCAATAGTAGGTAATGATCAGTACTTTTTTATGGTTGGTCTGCAAGTATATACTTCCTGTTAGTGCCCTGTAAAATTAAGTGTATTTTGAAGTGATTTATGCATGGTTCTGAAAAATGCCGGATTCGAATTATTGACAGCAAGACATTTCTGTAAAAACTCACAAAGTATTAGATTCGTATTTTCCTGAAGCATCTTCAATCAGAACATTTATTGAATTATTGGAGGCATAAAACACAACAACATGATTAATCTTCTGCGCGGTTTTAAATTTCAAAATATGCTATTCGTGGTAATGGCATTTGTGGTTTCATCATGTTTTATCCAGGAAACTGATGCACCTACCGGAACACTTACCATTTCTTTCAACAACGTTAGCCCTTCTTCCGGACGCGTTGCCAATGATGCAAATCCAGCTTTTATCCTCTTTTCAGCGAGTGATTCTGACGGTAATTTGATTTTTAACAACCAAAAGATAGAAATTTATAGCTTAGGTGATGGATACCTCTCTGAAAATATCCAAATGGAAATTGGATCCTATCAATTAGAAGAATTTTCGGTATTGGACGATGAGAACAATGTCATCTATTTGACGCCAAAAGAGGGATCAGAACTTGCAGCGTTTGTGAACGATCCACTCCCCATTAGTTTCGACATTACTTTCTCAAATGAAACAACAATATCACCTGAAGTACTCTCTTCCTCCTTCGGTGATGCCTTAGACTTTGGCTATGCTGTTTTTACTTTTAATATTCTTGACCCACTGACCAATAATCTGATCGCTTTCTTCGATTTTAAAGGAGATGCGAATGACAGAATTGGCACCATCAGCGGGACTGTAAATGGCGCTGCTCTGACTGATGACCGGTCTTTGGTTGCGAACGCCGCTTATTTTTTTGACGGACTCGACGACAACATTGATATGGGGGATGTCCTTGATGTAGGAAGCGATGACTTTTCGATTGTCGTGCATGCCAAGGTTGGTGAGTTCTTCGGATTAAAGTCAGGCACAAATACGCGAGGTGCTCAAATAATCAGTAAAGGAAATACCATTTTCGGTACTCCTGCCAGGGCGGGGTATTCATTATTTGCTCAGGAAGAAGACAATGGAGATAACGTGTTTCGATTTGTAATTGGATCCGAATCAGAGGGATACTTTACCTTGAAATCATCCGGCGTTCAGACCAACAGATGGTATACAATCGCCTGTGTTAAATCTGACAATGAAATGAAATTATATGTGGACAGTGAACTGGAAGCCTCTATGACAATTCCACAGGGCATGGATCTAGATAATAATATTCCTTTCGTAGTGGGATCAATAAATAAGCTAGGAAATGATGCGGCTGGCACGACCTTCTATTCAGGAGATATCGATGATATTCGTATTTACAACAAAGCATTATCGGCAAGATTGGTCGAGTTATTGAGATAATGCGGGCCTTCCATTGATGATACAGTAATTCGATTTTTTTGATTAAAAAACTCATCAAGCATCAAAGCATGGATCAATTCTTCGTATTCTGTCGATAAGGAGTTATTCACTATCCCTAAATACATGCAAAAAAATTGGCATATCGCCTATTGTCTAATTAAATCGTTTGCGTACTTTATTTAATGCATAAATGAACATCAATCCTGCCCATCTAATCAAATTTTATTTAATATTGGCGCCGGTTTGAGAAAGGTCCTTTTAGAAACCATTCATTTGGGGCATTTTCAAGCCGATTCACCCCGTCAATAAAAGGTCTATATGAAAAGCATTGGAGTATTTACTTCTGGAGGGGACGCGCCTGGGATGAATGCATGCATTCGATCTGTAGTTCGGACTTCCTTGTTTTTGGGAATAGATGTCTACGGTATCAAATACGGATACAATGGCATGATAGAAGGAGACATCTACAAGATGAAATCCTATTCGGTGAGCAACATCCTTCAAAGAGGCGGTACCATCCTGAAATCTGCACGAAGCAAAGAATTCATGACGCCAGAAGGTCGTAAAAAGGCTTACGATCAGTTGAAAAAAAGAGGAATCGAAGGATTGGTTGCCATTGGCGGAGATGGAACATTTACAGGAGCTAATATTTTCCACGAGGAATTTGGCATTCCGACTGTCGGAGCACCAGGAACGATCGATAATGACCTTTATGGATCAGACTTTACCATTGGTTTCGATACGGCAGTAAACACCGCATTGGACTCCATTGATAAAATTCGAGATACTGCAAATTCTCACGACCGGGTCTTCTTTGTGGAAGTGATGGGTCGCCATTCCGGATACATTGCTATCCAATGCGCCATTGGTGGTGGAGCTGAAATGGTAATGGTACCAGAAACTTCAACTACGATCAATGACGTGATCCAAACGTTGAAGGAAGGTCGAGATCGTCAAAAAACCTCTTCTATTGTCATCTGTGCAGAAGGTGGTCAGCAAGGCAGCGCGCTGGAAGTGGCTGCCAAAGTAGCTACTGAATTACCCGGACTTGACATTCGAGTATCAACATTAGGGCACATGCAGCGTGGTGGATCTCCAACTTCTATGGATCGTATCCTTGCTTCGAGGCTAGGTATGGCTGCTGTCGAAGGTCTGCTCAACGGAGAAACTAACGTCATGGCGGGGATCATCGACAAAAAAGTGCGTTACACCAGTTTTAAACTTGCGATATCCAAAGCCAAACCGATCAACGAAGACTTGATGCGTTTGGTGCAGGTATTAAGTATTTAAGGCAGTCAAAATATCATCCTTGATCATTTCAATCTGGTCGGGATGATACCACTTAATTTCAGGATCTCTTTTGAACCAGGTGAATTGCCTTTTTGCGAATCGACGGGTATTGCGTTTCAATAACCTGACCGCTTCTTCACGATCATATTCACCATCGAAATGTCGGAAAATTTCGGTGTATCCCACCGTTTGTAGTGCATTGTATTGCCGATAAGGTAACATTTCCCTGGCCTCATCAAATAGACCTGCTTCAATCATGAGGTCCATTCTGTGTTCGATGCGGGCATAAAGTACATCACGAGGCATTTCTATCCCCACTTTGATGTTCTTAAAATTTCGAGGGATTTTGGGTGCTTTCTGTGCTCTGAAAGACGTGAAAGTCTGTTGCGTTGCCCGGATCACTTCCAAAGCCCTTATAATACGTTGTGGGTTTTGCCGGTCCACCAATTCATAATATTCCGGATCAGCTTTTTCCAATTCGGATAACAAAGGTGTTAATCCGTGCCAATTAAGCTCATTTTTTAAGGCCTCCCTATAGGAGAGATCAATCTCAGGAAATTCATCTAATCCTTCCCAAACAGCTTTGCAATAAAGCCCGGAACCACCTACCATGATCACTACCTTATGCACTCGGTATAGCTCCTCAAGCTTCTCCAGTACCTCACGTTCAAACTGTCCTACATCGTATCGTTGATCGATCTGACAGTGATTCACAAAATGATGTGGAGCTTGCGCCAACTCTTCAGGTGTAGGTTTCGCCGTACCAATTTCCAATTCCTTAAAAAACTGACGTGAATCTGCCGAAATGATCTCCGTATCAAGCCATTTGGCTAGCTCAATGGCCATTGAAGTTTTTCCACTTGCGGTAGGTCCTACGATTGATAACAAATATTTTTCTGGCGCTGCACTCATATGGACTAAAACTAGGAATAATTAGGTAATTTTAAGATCATGGGTGAGATTATTGATGCTTCCTTAGCAAGTCTCCAGAGACAAGTGATCGGTTTGCAAAAGAAGCTGACCATCATTCAGAAGGAGCATTCACGCACCCTTGAGAAAACTAATCATCATTTCAAGGAGCTTTTCAACAGTTCCAGCGATCTCATCCAGATCTTTCAACCGCGCGGTGAGATCATTTTCGTGAACGACGCATGGAAAAACAAGTTGGGATATTCCGAGAATGAATTGAAGGACTTAAGATTCGTTGATGCGATACATCCGGACCACCGACGATCTACCTTAGAAAAGTTACTAAAGATCACAGCAGGGGTCAAAAGTGAAAAGCTGGATACCGTATTGATCTCAAAATACGGAAAAAATATTTTCGTAAAAGGGACAATGACCTGTGTCTTCGAGGATGAGATCCCCATCGAATACCATTGTATTTTCTTTGATATTACGGAACGTGTTCGAGCAGAAAAGGCCCAGAGTCTCTATTATAAAATCGCATCGCTAACCATTCAGCAAAGGAACATCGACGAATTCTATAACCGGGTGTACGAGGAACTAAAAAACTTCCTCAAAGTTCGGAACTTCGCCATCGCTCTGAAAAACCCGAACAAAAAAGGATTTCACTTTCCTTATGTGACCAACGAGTCCACCAACCCCGAGGCCACTGCGCAGCTGGACCACCTGCTCGCTAATTACACCTTCGATTATGGGAAGCCCCTGATCATGTATGCCGAGGGGATCGAAAAGGTCCTGGAACGAAAAGGCCTCAAAACCATTCAGCCTGTTCCAAGGATATGGCTTGGAGTTGTTATGCGGTATTCTAACAAAGCTGTTGGAGTAATGTCCGTCTACTCCTACCGTCATGAAACCGGCTACAATGACAAAGACCTGGAACTACTGGACTTCATTGGCGGTCAGGTAAGTCTGGCGCTGCAGCGGAGAAGTGACGAACGAAAAATCGAAGATCAGGCCGCTCGATTGAGTGCCATTTTCGAAAGCACCACGCACCAGATCTGGAGTGTGGACCGTAATTATAGTTTCACTTCCTTCAACGAGAATTTTTCAGAGTCTTTTCAAGGCAACTATGGGTTCCAACCTGAGTTGGGCATGAGCCTGACAGGTAAGCGGCTGCAGAAAGTAGAAAAGATTGATAAGAAATTATGGCTAGGGCAATACCGTAAAGCATTCGATGGAGAGATCATCAATTTCCAACAAATGCTCGTCAGCGGTAATGGAAAAGAGATTTGGAGAGACATCTTCCTTAATCCAATTTACATGCCTGATGGGAGTATCGATGAAGTATCCGTACTGGCCAATGATATTACAGAAAAAAAGGACAGTGAACGTTCGTTGATGGAAAGTGAGGAGAAGTTTCGGAATATCTTCGAATCGTTTCAGGATATCTATTTCCGATGTGATGTGCAAGGCATCATTTCTATGGTAAGTCCTTCGGTACAGGAAGTACTTGGCTTTACCTCGAAAGAATTGATCGGTAGAAACATAGGTGACTATTTCCTCTCAAAAATTGGTTTCACTGAGCTTATCAAAGAACTGTTCAGTAAAAAGCGGATCAGAAACATTGAAGGGAATGCGCTCACCAAATCGGGAGAGGAAATCAACTTCCTCTGCAACGTGAGAATTGTTTCAAAGATCAGTCGCAGAATAGAGATTGAAGGGGTTGCTCGAGACATTACCCGACTCAAAAACACCAACGTCGAACTTCGAAAAGCCAAGGAACTGGCGGAGCACTCCCTGCAAATAAAGGAGCGTTTCCTCGCTAATATGAGTCATGAGATCCGTACGCCAATGAATGGGATCATCGGCATGATCGATTTGTTAGGATCTACCTCGTTGGATGGAGAGCAATCTGAATATGTGCGTACAATCAAACACTCTTCGGACACCCTGCTTCATATTCTCAATGATATTCTTGACCTGTCTAAGATCGAAGCAGGTAAAATGGAGTTGCGAAAGAAGCCCGTACGGTTAGTAGAAACCTTCGAACGGGTTTACGAACTTTTCTCGCAGCAGGCGTACCTTAATAACACCCAGCTCTACTACCATCTGGACAACAAGATGCCCGAATGGGTCTTGGCGGACGAGACCCGGTTACTTCAGGTCATTTCGAACCTGACTTCAAATGCAATCAAATTCTCGCATACAAAAGGCAACATCAATATTTCTATCCGAATCCGTGAGGAAGAGAGAGATCAAATTACCTTCCAGGTCTCAGTGAAAGATTCGGGCATTGGGATTTCCGAAGAAGATCAGGAAAAGCTATTCCAAAGTTTCAGTCAGGTAGACAATTCCAGTTCGAAGATCTACGGCGGAACCGGTTTGGGACTGGTGATCTCCAAAGAACTCGTCAAATCGATGAATGGTGACATAGGTGTGGTTTCCACTCCAGGACTAGGGAGTACCTTTTGGTTTACCTTTCATGCTACTCGAATCACTGAGCCATCAGAGTTTGAGGAACCGCAAGAGGAACCCTTCATTGTCAAAGAGTTTACCAGTACCGAACCTCGGGTATTGCTAGTGGACGATAATGATATTAACCGAAGAGTCGCCAGCCAAATCCTGAAAAAGTCCGGTTGCCAGGTCGAGGAGGCCAAAGATGGCTTTTTAGCCATAGAAATGGTAGACAAGGAGGTTTTCGATTTGATCTTCATGGACATTCAGATGCCTAAAATGGATGGCGTTGAGGCCACAGCAAAGATCAAGACCCTGGGCAAGGAAACGCTTCCTCCTATCGTAGCCATGACCGCCTACTCCATGGAAGAAGATCGGGCAAAATTCCTGAGTCAGGGAATGGATGATTATCTGGCCAAGCCCATCAAAGCAAGCTCACTCATTGAAAAAGTGAAAAACTGGGTCAATTTTGAACCGAAGACCACAGTTGATAGTGAAGTCTTTTCGAAAGACGCAGAATTACTGGTCATCAATCAGAATACGCTCAACCACTTACACAAATACGGTGGGACAGAACTGATCCAAAGTGTATTGGAAGAATTTGATGAGGAGGCAGGTGAACAAGTGACCAATGCGCCCATATGGCTCGCTTCAAAAGATATTGAGTCTCTTCGCACCGCATTACACACGTTAAAAGGGAATGCAGGAACCCTCGGCATTGAAAAACTATCACGAATCGCGGAATACATTGAAAAAAAGATAAAAGAAAATAACTTTGATCATCTGGAAAAAGATTTGGACGACCTCAACCAATCGTTCCTTGAATTCCAGGATAGCTATAGAAACCTTTTAATAGATTAATACCTGGCAAATGGGCAAAAAAATACTTGTGGCGGAAGATAGTTCAGTGATCCAGAACCTAACCAAGCGGATACTGACTATTCAAAATTATGAAATCACTTCGGTAAAAAACGGAGCGCAGGTACTGGACAAACTCGGAGCAAGTCCGTATGATCTGGTACTTTTGGACATTCACATGCCCATTATGGATGGCATGACTTGTGCAAAAGAGATTCGTTCAAATGATCCAGGCGGCAATAAGGACATTCCGATCATTGCCATTACGGGGAATGCGAAGAATTATTCCATGGAGGACTTCAAGGAAGTAGGAATCAATGACTATTTACCCAAACCTCTGAACTATGATAACATGGTAGAGCTGGTAAAGTCTTATGTAGAGAAATAAATGACCGTTAAGTTTACCAATCATTTTCTCAATAAACTAGAAGATCTTTTTTCTGAAACGGATTACATCCTCCGGTACGAAAAAGGCAGGTTTCAGTCTGGCTATTGCATCATCAAAGACAAAAAAGTAGCAGTAGTCAATAAGTATTTCTCAACGGAAGGAAAGATCAACAGCCTGATTGAAATTTTAAAATCCATTGAAGTAGACATTTCCGGGCTAAGCGAGAAAAACAGGAAACTTTACAACGAAATCTCACAAACAGAACTTCAGCTTTGAGGATTACATTTCTTGGTACTGGCACTTCACAGGGTGTTCCTGTGATCACTTGCACGTGCGATGTGTGCACGTCATTGGACTTTCATGACAAGCGATTGCGAAGTTCAATCCATGTACAGGTTGGTGAAACGAGCATTGTGGTAGATACCGGACCTGATTTTCGGCAGCAAATGCTCCGGGAAAGGATCAGGAAGCTCAATGCAGTCATATTCACACATGAACATAAAGATCACACAGCTGGCCTGGATGATGTCAGAAGCTTCAATTTTGCCCAGAAAACGGACATGCCGATCTATGGCAGGAAAACTGTATTAGAGCAGATCAAGAAAGAATTCGCTTATGCTTTTGCAGAGATCAAATACCCAGGCGTACCGATCATTACTCCAATAGAAATTGAAAACAGGCCCTTTGAAGTAGCTGGAATTGACATCATTCCAATAGAGGTCATGCACCACAAACTCCCTGTTTTTGGTTATCGCTTTGGCGATTTCTCATACATCACAGATACGAATTATATAAGCCCCGAGGAGATTGATAAAGTCCGTGGCAGTAAAGTGCTCGTTCTAAATGCCCTGCAAAAAACCGAGCATATCAGTCACTACACTTTGCAAGAAGCGGTAGATGTTGCAAGAGAAATCGGAGCAGAAAAAACCTACTTCACACACATCAGTCACAAACTGGGGTTACACCAGGAGGTTAATGCAGAACTTCCCGAAGGCATGGAGTTGGCCTGGGATGGACTCAAAGTAGACCTGTAATTCTCGCGCCATTAATATCTCATGTTCCACAGTTATTACTTCATACGTAAGCTGTCAAAAGCTTTAGGACAGAAACTCACCGGCTGGGAGTTTGTTGCGTGCTTCAGCCAAAACAAAGATGAAATCGTTTTTGGACTAGCCCATGATCAGGAAGAATGCTACATCAAATGTAATTTTGATCCGCAAGTAAGCTTGATTGACTTTCCTTCCGATTTCAAACGAGCTCGAAAAAACAGCATTGACCTTTTCCCCGAGATTCTTGGAAAGAAAATAGAGACGGTTCACCAGGTTGATTGGGACAGAAGCTTCTATTTCCAATTATCTGATGGTGCTCAGCTACTTTTCAAACTCCATGGTCGTCGAAGTAATGTCCTGCTGTTCAAAGACAAAGAGGAATCGAAAGTGTTCCGACATGTTCTTGCCTCGGATCAACAGACGGACCTCAATTCTCTTGCTCGAACAATATCCATTGATCATCCACAGGCAGAGGACCTTCGTCAATTACGTATGCTGCTGGGAAAAACCATCTCTGCTTCTGCAACAGATGATGAGGTCTTGAAAATGAGTCTTAATCTGCTTGTAGCAAATAAAATCTATCTGCATAAAAACCAGCAGGGCAAACCTGAAGTGAGCCTGCTCGAGCCAACACAGTTTGATTTCGAAAGTGATGATCCAATTAAGATCTGTCAAGAGTTGCACCTCTCCTTCGTGCGGGACTATCTCTTCCTTCACAAGAAACAGAGCATCGTCAATCTGTTAAAAAAACGACAGTCCAAAACGGAAAAGGCCCTCGAAAGCTATCAATTGCACCTGAAGAAAATCAATACCCGACGTAGTTACGAAGAAGTGGCCAACATTGTCATGGCCAATCTACACCAATTCAAGCCGGGTCAGGAAAAAATTGTATTGGAGGATTTTTACACCAACCGGCCCATCGAAATCAAAATCAAACGAGGTGTCAAACCACAACACCATGCCGAGAACCTGTATCGAAAAGGGAAAAATGAAAAGATCGAGCGCCAGAAGACGGAAGAAAGCATTGCCGCGAAAGAAGAAGAGCTTTTTGCCTTGATGGCACAACTAGAAGATTTAGAACCAGTAGACAATTTCCGAACACTCAATCAATTTGTTAAAGAAAAGAAGCTGGATCCATCTAAGGGAGCTACATCGGAGACTATCCTTCCATATAAAGAGGTGATTTACATGGGCTTTCAAATATGGATCGGCAAGCATTCTAAAGCTAACGATGAACTGACCTTAAAATATGCCCGAAAGGATGACACCTGGCTCCACGCCAAAGATGTTTCGGGCTCACATGTCGTGATCAAAAACGCTGGTAACAAGACCATTCCTACACCTGTATTGGAAAAAGCCGCTGCCCTCGCCGCACATCATTCCAAACGCAAAAGTGATTCCTTATGCCCAGTGATTTATACGCCGAAGAAGTTTGTCAGAAAGCGCAAAGGTGATCCACCGGGGGCTGTGGTGGTGGAACGTGAGCAGGTGATCATGATAGCCCCTTCTCCTGAAATTTAGGCTATTTCAGCCCGTTTTTCTCCCATTCAATCAAAACCATTCCTCCACCTTTCTTTTTGAAATGATCTTTGGGTCCAACCATAGCTATTTTCATGAAGGTCAAATTACTCATTGCGTTTTTACTGTTTTCTTTTGTCAGCAAAGCTCAGGATGGTTTGGGTACTCCGGAAGCCACTCAATTCTACCAGACGGGCTCCAAATTACTGAAGGAAGAGAAATACGCGGAAGCCAAAATAGAATTCAACAAAGCCCTGGCGATCAATCGTCAAAATCCGGAATATCACTACGCTAGAGGCCTGACTCATTACCATATGGGGAAAAGACACTCAGCCATCAATGACCTGAATAGGGCCATCAATCTTGATAATACGCAATCCAACTACTTCTATTATCTGGGAATCATTTACCACGACCTGGAAGATTTTGCCAAGTCCAACGAATTCATGGCCTTGACATTAGAGAATAACGCTACCTCTTTTTTAAAGGTCTCAGAAGCCAACGTGCAGTTCCACATAGGTGTCAACCACATCAAACTGGAAGATTATTCACGAGCCCACGAAGTATTTGCAGACATTCTGCAGACAAACCCCAAACATACCAGTGCATTGATCAATCGAGGAATTGCTCTTGGGTTCATGGAGCGATACGAAGAAGCCTGTTCCGACTTTACGCAAGCTTCATCTCTCGGGAGTAGCAATGCCTCTGCCTACATGAAAAAGTATTGCAATGGCGATAAGAAGGTAGTCGCTAATCCATAAGGAAATAAAGTCGGGTGTGACCGATTATTCGGAAACACCCATTGGTTAGCTGATCGAGTGATATGGTAACCCGAATCGCCGGATCTCTGACCAGACATCAGAGATCAATCAACCTCCCATATCATTCTCAATGTTGCTCATAGTCCATGAGGCATCAAAAAAGTAGGATCTCAATTGCTGATCGTCCGTCCGGCGAAATATCAGGTTTACTTAACAGCTAAAGCTCTCGGCACAGGTAGTTCCCAGACTTTTTAATCTCTCCGCAACTAGGGTTAAATCCATGCATCAACAGGAAGTTTTGAAGTTCTGGTTCACCTGGAAGCACTTGAATCATGCATGTATTAAAGTTCATCGACCGTGCCTTATCAAGTGCATAGTTCAGCAACTTATTGGCATGATCTGGTGAAGTAAACTCAGGACATAAGTGAAACTTCTTCAGCTTACACACCTCATGATCTTCCATTGGTTTGAATCCTATGGTTCCAACAACTTCTTTGTCATTGATCATGACGCCAAAAAAGGCATTCTTTTCCTTATACGATCGGTAGATATCACTTAGCTCCTGATCCTGTTGCAACGCCTCAGAAGCCAGGTGGCCTTTGTATAAAAAAATGTGATTCAAAAACCTGGCAATGGAGGTGTTATCCTTCGCGGTAATTCCCCGTATGACCAATCCGGGTTTCAATGTAGACAGCTTACTTGCTAAATGATTGGCGACATTTTCGCAAGCGTCTAAAGCAGTGCGGAATCGCTGCATCCTCGCAGCAGAGACTCCTAGTGTGAATGATTTGTTCATAAGCGGTGTTCAGTTCTTTTTGCGGCTGCAAAACTATTTTTGACCTGAGCACTCTTACGGAAACAGCAGGTTAACCAGACGTAAACATCGCCAAATTATCAGGTAAACAAAAGGTGTACAAGAAGGCTTAACTATCTGATTATCTGAATATTAATTATAATGAAGTGTTTCTAACGTTTTAGAACGATTATCGAAACTGATGAGGAAATCAACCAGATTTTCTTCGGTTTTCAGGCCTAACTTTTTACGTAAACGACTTCTGGCGGTCTTCACACTGTCTGCACTAATCCCCAAAATCCGGGAAGATTCCTTCAGGTTCATGTTCAATCGTAGCAAAGCACAAAGCTTGAGGTCTGCATTTCCCAAATCCATGTGTTCCTCCTTCAATCGCATCAGAAAACCACTGTGAACTTCCTCAAACATCAGCCGGAAAGTTTCCCAATCCTGATCAATGCGCATACTCCCTCCGATGATGTTATTCAACTGATTAAGTCCACGATGCATCTTGTCATTGGAGATGTCTTTGAGTTCATTCACCTTGTCAGATAATTCTCCCAGCAATTCGTTCTTTTGAATGAAGTTCAACGCATAGGAAGCCAGCTCTTTACTCTTTTGATCCAATCGCTCTTGTAGTAATACGGATTGCTTTTTCGCTACCCGTTCGCGGTTCCTCAAAGTGAGAACAATAAAAATCGCCAAAGAGAGTAAAAGAACACTCGTTAGCACGATAGCGATGAAGAAAAGTCGCTGTTGCGCTTTCTCCGTTTCTAGTTCCGCCAGTTGCTTCGCTTTTTTCTCATCTTCAAATTTCAGCGTCAAGACCTCCACTTGCTCCTGTACTTTTTCTCCACGGATCTGATCATCCAGTTCATATTCCTGTTCCAGGTATTCGTAGGCCTTTTCAAACTCATTTTGGCGCAGGTAATGTTCTTTGAAGTAAGAAACTGCCACTTGCTGCATATAAGCTTGTTCCGTTTCCACAGCCATGTTCAAACCGGAATCCAGGTACTTTAGTCCTGCCACATCTCGCCCCGTCAGTAAATAAGCATTGCCCAGTCCTAAATAGATATTCGCCCGAAGCAGGTCTTCAGGCTTGACCATATTCAACGCTTTTAGATAATAATCGGCTGCGGTGGTTATGTCCTTCTTGAATTCATAGACATTGGCAATGTTCAGATTAAGCAGAGCAATACCTGCAGTATCCTGCCCCTGTATCCGAAATTTCATGACTTCTTCGAAATAGAAAAGGGACGAATCGTAGGCTTCCTGATAAAAGAAGATCACGCCAAGATTCAATTGTGCCTGCGAAAGTCGTTTTTGATCGTCCAGTTCGGTGAGGATATCGATGGCCTCTTGCACGTATTCCATGGCTTTATCCGTTTGCCCAAGCTCATCATAAGTATTGCCAATATTGACTAATACCCTGGCTGAACGGGCCTGGTCACCAATTTCCCGAAAAAGTCTAAGTGCCTCCAGATACTGCTCCATCGCCTCCTGATGTCGATCCCTTCCCCAATAAGATATACCCAGGTAACCAAGTGCCTGCGCTTCTCCTTGCTTATACTCAAGTTGTCGCGCCAATTCAATCGAATATTTGGCATAGTATTCCAAGGCCGCAAGGTCTGCCCTTGGGAATACTTTCAACGTATCATTCAACCAGTCGACCGTCTCAACCTTATCGCCCATTTGGTTCAATGAATCATCAATGGCGGGTATTTGAGCAGATAGCAAAATAGGAATAAAGAAAAGGCAGGCAAAAAGTGTCCTCATCACAACAGGTTTCAACCATCAATTTACGTGCTTTATTCAAAAAGGTGACAATTGGTACCCTATGCACCCCAATTGCTTCCTATAAGCCCGTTTCTTTATGAAATAGTTCGGATATTTGTAGCCAGTTATAGCCAAGTTAGAATACTTTTTTAGACATGAAGAGCCAGGAAAAGAGAGAGCAGGTCAATATTTTTTCATTGAAGGGCCTATGGAGACAAGTGATCGAAGATCTTAAGAATCAACCGTTTATTCATTGGTCGGGACTCGATTTCAGAAGTAAAAACAGGAAGTTCATCGAACGATCCTTTTGATCATTGTTAACGAACATGCGATAGTCAATCTTTGCATTTTGGTCAAACATTAACAGGTAGATTCCCGGATGCATGTTTTCCGGTAAATCGATCGTGAATGAACCCAAATCTTCGGATGGATCAAGAACAGATTGTAAAACTGTCCTGCCAAATAGGTCAACGATAGAGAAACTAACAGGAATTTGTTGGAAACTTTCAAATTGGACGGTCAGATGATCATTGGTCGGATTTGGAAATATTTCAAATTGTCGAAAAGAGAAGAAGTTGGTATTCACATCGATGATCGGACTAAAATCGAATTGACCATCAAAATCCACCTGCTTGATTCGATGGTAGTTGATTCCGCGGGTTGGAGTTGTATCCCGGAATAAGTAATCTGTGCGCTCATTACTTGTTCCCTGCCCCTCCAGTCTACCAATCACTTCGAAAGCTAATCCATCTACCGCTCGTTCTACTTCAAAATAGTCATTATTGATCTCGCTGGCGGTGGACCAACTTAACCGTACCAGTCCATTTTCAGGTTTTCCTAAAAATTGTAACCATTCCACCGGCAAGGTCGGGTCATTGGTAGAGCCATTGCCGCCCGTAAGTTCTGAGAAAGAAGTCAATCCATTGAAGGATAAAGTATTGGTACCTGCATCTGTGCCTAGTCCACTTTGAAAAAGCGAGAACTTCATGGCAATTAAGTTGGCTTCAGGCCTGTGATATCTGGAGAACTACAGCCGTTCCCCCTCCTGCTACTTCCGATCCTACCGTATAGAAGCTGGTAGGATCATATTGATTGTTGTATTCTGTGGTGATCCAATCAGCGCTCAAAGCCACAGAAGCAAACCTTGCTTCATCAATTCGACCAACAAAGAATCTCGTGGGACCGCAACAAGTCTGGTTGCAAATTCTGAGCGTGGAAGCAAAACCCGCAGCAAATGTGCTGTTATTGTCATAGCTCTGCAGGGTGCCACCATTCCCGACATAAAGCGTGGTTTCATTATTTGCATTTCCATTCATGGAAAGTGCCACGTAGGACCAACCATTTTCCTGCACGGCCAGCCCTGTCTGAACCTGCCAAAATGAATTGGCGGCCAATCTCACCTCATTGTCAACGCCTCTATTGTGCGCATTATCAAAATTGATCCCGCCATAATCATAAAAAAGACCTGCGTAATCCGGAGAACCAGTCTCTAGCCGTACCCAGGCACTCCAGGTAATCGTATTGTCTGCTTTCTCATAGGCACTGGCAGTGATTTGGTCTTGCTCTGTGTTCCCATCAAACTGCCAAGAACCGCCAATTTGCGCAGCCACACTATCGGCGGAATCCCAGGACCCAACCAGAGACCCCTGTCTCTGATTTAAGGTGGATTCCGTGGCGAGTCTTGTGGCTGGTTCGTGGGTCATGTGATATACATTTTCGTAATTAATGCCCCAGACACCCACCGATGAAGGACTTGTTTCCACCGAGCCATTACCATAATACATTCGAATGGGGGTTTTGAAGAAGGGTTTAAATTGGGAATTTTTACCCAAGCGATGAAAGTGCCTGAAGTTCCATCATAACTTTCAATTTCATGCTCAAGGATCGTGTAGCAATCATCCTGTGTAAACACAATATCATACCCTTCGGTATGCTGTACTCTCCCACCCTGGGAGGTGTGTCTCAGGTCATTGTCATTAGTCACTGAAAACAGCATCGGAAAATTGACCAGGTCCGTACTTCCTGAATCCTGGGCTGACTGAATTTCAATGGACTTGTGATAGGCAAAACCTGTAGGCTGTGCAAGAAGACTTAGGGTCATTCCTGAAAAACAAAGGAAAAAAATGAGTCTGAACGAATTCAACTTCATAACTTGAGTATTGGCGATGAATAGAATAGGAAGGTGCCTGAATCCAGGTCCTTCATTCAATGCTAAGACTCATGAGTGCTACGATTTTCCCTGAAAGAAAACGAAAAATCATTTTGACACACTTTTTCCGAAAAAGTGCTCTAATTGCCGGGAAAAGCAGGCAAATCACCTATCTTAAAGAGAGTGATAATACCCTGACCGTGCTTAAGTATACTGTAATATGTGTGATTTACTTCCTGTCTCTAAAGCTCCAATCTCAACCTGCAGAAGGTTGCGATTTGCCGAAAGTCAAAGCATTAATTTTTGATGGTAAATACCAGGAAGCAGAGCATTGTGCCCTGGCACTGCTTGATCAAGAAATCAATGATGATTTAAGAGCAAAAGTTTTAACAGCTTTGGGAGAAGCCATGATGAACCAAAGCCGTGATGGTCAGCAATTCCTGGAAGAAGCACTTCAACTGGAAATTTCGCAAGGCCTGGACAGTCTGATTATGGCTGAAACCTTACTCATATTGAGTAAAAATGCAGCAAATCTGGGCCGTTTTGATGATGGCCTTGCCTACAACGATCAATCCATTGCCATCCGAGAGAAGTTAGTGGGTCCGGATCATTGGACACTTGCCGATAATCACAACATGCTCGGCTATTGTCATCGATTCACTTCTAAGTATGACCGGGCGCTTGAAAACTATGAGGAAGCGGCAAGAATCTGGGAACTATTTGACGGTGAATTAAAGACTTCTATGGGACCAACTTACGATGGTCTTGGTATCCTAAGTTATGTCCTTAGTAGACCCACCACATCACTGGAATACCTCAACCACTCACTGGAATTAAAAAAGGAACTCCTCAAAACGGAGATGCATCCTTCCATTTCAAATACATTACAATACATAGCCAGAAACTACTACGATTTACATCAATACCACGAAGCCCTGAAAATCTATTCAAGGGTGCTCGAGATTCGACAACAAACGTTGGGTGAATCACATGTAAACGTAGGTGTCGCGTACGGGTTATTGGCTGATTGCCATTCAGAATTAGGTAATTATGATCTGGCCATTGAATTCTATCGCAGACAAATCCCCATTTACCAACAATTTCTTCCTTCCGATTACTTGTTGTCACCTTACACAAATCTGGCGGAGGCCTACAAAAACAATGGACAATCCAAATTTTTCCTTGAGAACCTGGCAAAGTCAGAAGCAGTTATCAATGTTTCCAGTCGATTTGGCGGTCAATATTTAGTCAATAATTACCTGCTTCGGGCTTCTTATTACCAATCCATTGGAGATGAATCCCAACGATTAAAGATACTTCAACAATGCAGCAATTTAGTGGATGCAGAACTTTCCGAGATCGCCGGTCAACGATCTAAGGTAGATTTCTCTCTGGGCCAATATCATTTAGATCATGAGGCCTTTGAAACGGCTGGACAATTCTTTGATCGGGCACTTAAAAGAAAAGCGGGATTCTACGGACCAGAAAGTCCGGTCTTACATGAAAATTATCTGGCGCTAGGAGATTTGAACTTTCAAAGGAATCGTTTCTCTTTGGCCAGGGACTACTACCAAAAAAGTCTGGATCTTCAACGAATCGATAAATCTGTTGCAGCACCTATCCCTGAAGTTAATAACCTGCTAGTACCCCTTGAAGGGTTAGTCAGTATTTCAAAAATCGCTTCTTCATTGTACGCTCTTTACCTACAGGACACAACACAGAGAGTCATTGCGCAGCAATCGACAACATACTACGAAGCCGCATTAAAGTACCTGCACTTTCTTCGAAACTCTTTTCAATCAGATGAGGCCAAGATTCGGATCAGTCAATTATTTGAAGAGGTGAGTGCAGAGGCCCTGGACCTGACCTACGAATTGTATCGAAAAACGCAAGATCTAGAATGGTTGGAAAAGGCATTCTGGATATCTGAAATGAGACGATCCCAGGTGCTGGTACAAGCCATCAATGAAGGAAATCTTAAATCCCTGGCAAAAGTTCCTGATACGCTACTAAGGAAAGAATTGAACCTCTATGGGGAACTGGCCTATTTGCGGCAAAAACTGATTAACACGAACCCTTCGGATCCAACACAACAAGACCTGGAAGAGCGACTTTTTCAAAAAGCCAGGGAATTGGATTCCCTTAAATTGAACATTCGTAAGTATTTCCCGGAATACCACCACCTTAAATATGAAATCACATTAACCCTACCAGATATTCAACAAGAATTAGAGGAATCCGAAGTGATGCTGGCCTATTCCATGACTGGTCACTACATCTATAGGTTCACCCTCAGCAAAGACCAAAGTACATTCGATCAGGTTATCAAACCGGTTCACTGGCAATCCTTGTTGCAGGACCATCAACGGTCAACAGCCAATTATCATTTCATTGTGAATCAGGCCCAGGTGGCAGATCAAATGTATCGAAATAGCTCCAGAGATCTGTATCGTTTACTGATTCCAGACCTTTCTGAAACCACACGCACCAATCAGGTACTAACCATCGTTCCGCATGGTGCCCTTTATAGCATTAATTTTGCCATTCTACTGACTCAGGATGTCCAAAAGCAGCTGGACTTCAGAAACTATCCATATCTGATCAAAGATCATGATATCCGTTACTCCTCTTCTGCATCCTCACTGATCGCCAACAATCAATGGCAACGAAAAGGCATCAATGGATACATCGGCTTTGCTGCACCTCAAACAGAATTGGCTTCGGCTTCTAATGGTCCCCATATGGCAATCCCAGGAGTACACGAAGAAATAACGGCTGTGGGAAGTCTGTTCAATGGAAAAATGCTATTGGGGTCCATGGCAACAGAGACGAATTTCCGTTATGAAGCAGCAAATTACGATCTGATCCATCTTGCGATGCATGGTACAGTAGATCAAGAATCTCCATTGAATTCAAAGTTATACTTCTCAGGTAAGGAGGACAGCCTGAATGATGGAACACTCTATCTGGACGAAGTGTACAGTATCCCTCTGAATGCCGATTTGGCCGTTCTCAGTGCTTGCGAAACTGGCGATGGCAAGCTTCACAAAAGTGAAGGACTGATGAGCATGGCCCATGCCTTCAATTATGCGGGTTGTAGAAGTGTCCTGTTGAGCCAGTGGAAAATAGCCGATCAGGAAAGTACTCATCTGATCATCGATTTTTTTCGACAATTAAAAAGGGGTCAGTCAAAATCGGCCTCCTTACGAACAGCTCAACTTAATTACCTTGAACGAATAGATGGCAATATGCGAACGCATCCCTTCTTTTGGGCAGGTTTTCGTATGATGGGGGGAAATGAAGCCATCGTAGGTCGACATGAATCATTGAAAGAATGGCTTGCCATTCTGGCTATTGTTGGACTGGTCTTCATTGTCCTATTCAGAAAGAAGAAGAAAACAAGCTAATATCTGGTACATTTTCGGGAAAGATGTCGTCTTAATCGGTCTTCCTATTAAACGTACATTGCTATGGTCAAAAAGAACCAGGAATCAATTAATCAAACGGAGTTGCTCTCACTAAATGGTCTGATGAAAAGATTAATGGATTTCCTAAAGTCTGAATCCGCTCTTTCCTGGATGGGGCTTTCTTTTCGTAGCAAAAACCGCATTTACTTCAAGTAGTCAATTATCCAATAGCTCCAGCAAGGCCGCAGCTTCGCGCCTGTTAGCATGGTGTTCCTGAGCCAGGATATTGTTTAGCAATTCTTTGCTTTGGATCGTATCACCAAGTTTTATGTGGGCGATGGCAGCATAGAACCTGGCACTTTCCATGTACAAACTCTGAAGTACCAGATCACTATTAAATAAATGTAAGGCACTATCTGGTCGGGGTTCTTCCTGATAGAGATAAGTGAGTCCGATATAAAATTGATTTTCTCCGCTTGTAGCTTCTTTCTTTAGTTCTTTTCGTGCCTCTTTGTATTGACCCTGCTGATAATATTCTCCAAAAGTACCCGAAATACCAAGGTCATTACTACGGAAAGCCGGTGCCGGATACGGTGCCTCCCAATCTACCATACCATCGGACGACTTCACAGAAAATACAGCCCAAACTCCAACAATTAAAACGAGGGCACCGGCCATTGCACCATACCACACCTTCTTGTTTGACCTTTGAGTTGGAAGCTGTTCATCTATCAGGTTCCATGTGCGCACCATTGAGGAATTGAGCATCTGGTCCAATGATTGATCCTTTTCTCGATGCTGATTCAGCAACTCCAGTCCCTCTACCATGGACCTACAACGCTCACATGAATCAATGTGCTTTTCAACCCATTCCAAATCAGCCCGTGATTTCAGTTGATCTATGTTAGGATGTTTATCGACTTCCATCTATTTATTAAGACTGTTCAATGACTTATTCTTCCCGATTTATTTTTAAATACATATCTCTTATCACCTTCCGTATTTCTGTCTTGCGGTTAGCAACGGTCTTTTCACTAATTCCTGTTCGACTGGCTATCTCCTGATTATTGAAACCCTGGGTATCCATTTTCCAGATTTCCTGATTGATCTCACTCAAGGCATGCTGAATCTGATGATGCAGGATTTCCTTATCTATCAAATGATCTGCCTGAGCGTCCTGAACATGAGAAGCATTGCTAAACAATTGGTCATTAATCTGTTTCCTGTTGTTTTCTTTGCTCACATATCCCAGACAGTAATTACGAGCGATAGTAAACATCCAGTTTTCTGGTTGTTCTACCTCGTCTAAGCGGTCATAAGTGTAGAGTTTAATAAATATCTCAGCTACTGCATTTTCTGCAAGGTCCATCTGCTTGAGTTTACTGATGGCATAAGAAAGGAGTGCATCATAATATTTTTCATACAATGCCCTGAATCCTTTTCTGCGATTTTTCAGAAAGGAGCGCCATACCAGATCCGTCTTTGCAGCACACATCAGCATCACTAACTTACAGACATCAGGCGTAGTACATCATTACTACAACCAAAAATGTCAGAAAATTAACAGACTTACTCGATTAGGTCAAACTTGAAATAAGCGAAATGATTGACTTCTAGTTTATTCACGGCGGGTTATTTTGACGGTTCGACGTTCGTCGGTTTGACGGTAATCCTGGTGGTAAATGTTCCACGAGTAGAGGCTCCCTTAAGGACATAAATGCCAGCAGACAATTGTCCCAATGTCAGCTGATGTTTTCCTGCTGCCAGCTCTCCGGATAGGACAACTGTTCCAGTCATGCTGATCAGTTGATACACTCCCTCAACCGGCATTTCAATATTGAGTATACTCGAACTGGGGTTTGGATATGTATTAATCACATAGGCATCATGCACTGCCAGAATGGGTGTTGACTCACAATTCATCACGCCTTCCCATTTTGGGGCTGTAGCGGTGACTTGCCACTGACTTTGCAATAGCCCAAAAGAGCCAAATGCATCCGCCTTTTCGGCAAGGTTAAATACATTGAACAAACCCCCATCATAGCTATCATGCCACTGCTCCAACAAGTCGCAAAAAAATGATGTCATCCCTGGTAATTCATTCATTTCTGCTACCAGGCTTTCGGCGCAGGGTTCCATCGATTGAAAGTTGAGTTCAGTAACGTGTTGCCCACCTTCGTATGCAACCACCTCGATCGCCGATGAACCAAATAATTCCTGATATCTGGAAACCATTTCATTAAGCTCAGGATTGATTCGATTCACCAACGTATCGAGTAATTGTTGTGGTGTATGCGCACAAATGTCGATGTTTTGGCTCCTCAAATCATCGAAAAGTGTGACCCCTATATAAGCTGCGATAGCTACCATATCCGGCTGTGTTCCTTCGGGGTTAACTCGGTCTGACTGATAAGCATCCCAAACCAGATCCGCAGTAAACGGATCTGACTGGGAGCCATGCACCTTGACTAGCTGTGCAGTTTCTATCAATGTTTCTTCGAAGATTTTCCAAATCTCTAGCGATCGTAGTGCATGAAAGCGATGAATGGCTTCAAATTCGGCTACCTCAGCTATTTCACTGGTGACTAATTCTCTACCGCTTTCTAGCATATAAGCCCGTGTTTCCGGATAAGCAGGATTCCACGTTTCGTTGCTGTATTCCACATGCACCTTCCTATCTCTTTCCAACAGATTGAACAACTCGGCGGTGGCCCTTACATAATCATCCGAGGCCAGATAAGGAATGGTGATCCATGGATCTGTTTGCGTTATGTTACTGATTTCTACTACATCTTCATATGGCATACCCGGCAAGATGTCATTTTCGACATCCAGGAAATAACTGAAATTTTCGGAAGTCGATCGGTCCTCGAATTCAATAATCGTGTTGTTTTCCGATTTGAGGGGCTTCATGTACCTCAACACTTCAAATTGCTCTGACAATCTCAAAAAGTCATCCTGATACTTTGGAATCTCTGCCTGCTCGTGATAGCCTGGGAAAACAAGCGACACATTCCTGATCGGATCATCGATATCACTGCTAAGTATGAATATCTGAAGGCCGACAGAAGAAGGGCGAGAGATGGGTACAGGATAAACGTCCGCCAAGTCAAATTCCATGTACGCACCATCTACATCACCCTGGATTGCTATAACACCTGTTCCTTCGAAGCTCAATTGATAGGTACCTGCAGGATACAAATAGGGCTCCGGTTGGCCATTGAGGACAAGACTGCTTGTGATCAGGGACTTCCCAGCCAACTCAGGATGATCATCTACTTCAAATGGGACCTGAAGCGGATACCCATTGACATCAAAATACTGTGACCTTAATTCGGCGGTAAGTTCACTGGAAAGGTTGATCGCATCACCTTCATCGTTCGCATCATATACCAGCCAACCCGATGATTGCTTCAGTGCATTGGTATAGTACCAAAGTGTACCAAAAGGTGAAACATCTGTAAGATTTACACCAAGCGGTCGATCCTGTGCCCCTGATATATAAACACTAAAACAGAGCCATATGGAGACGAAGGTCCTACAAGCCCCTGACTCAACAACTCCTACAAAACATCTTTTTATGAGGCTGCAACCTTCCCTTAGGCGATATTTGGTTTCCATTTATCTTCAAGACTGCCAGGTTCCCCACTTTTCCCGAATTGACCCGAAATTTTATTGATCTTTGATCATCGCAAGCGTTTCCACAACAAAATCAGTCTTACCAAGTACATAAGCGCCACGGTCATTCTTGTGCTTTGCAGCTAAATCTGTTTTTAATGATTCATAGGCTTGTGCTCGTTCAGGATGAGCAATCAGATAGTCCCGAAAAGCAATTTGTTTCCACATGAAATTATTCGCCGGGCACATGTGAATATGAAAGATCTGGGCTGTCGTGCCATCATTGTAGTAGCCTTTCCCAAAAGACATGTAGGCAGCTATTCCATCCCGCTCGGGCACTTTCCAATGTTGGTAACCAATAGGCTTGAACTGATCAATTAACCCTTCATTGAAAAGCATCGATTCATCAATCTCAATAAGGATGTCAATGTAGGGCTTGGCTTTGATGCCTGGGATCGAAGTACTTCCGAAGTGTTCGATCCTTCCTAATAAATTGGAATCAACCGCAGACAAGATCATCGCTTTCTCCGCATCAAATAATCGGACCCAATTTGGATTATAATCCACCAATTCTACTGGATACAGCGTGTTAAATTGCTCTTTGGTCAGTTGGGAAAGGTCGGTATTGCTCATCAGCATGTATGTTTTGTGAAATGGGTGGCGAAGATAACAAATCCCACTTATCAAGGGGGTGGTCGAAGACAAGGGGATTTTTAACAAGTCGCCCAACCGCACACTCCTTTCGCCTTAGCCCGGCACCAGCGGGGCAGGCGAGTACCTGCTCCTTTTATCCGGCACGCGCTTGTTAATCTTCAAATCCGGTAATATCCTTGTATCCACAGAAAACCCAACACATATGAACTTAGGACAAGGCAGCAGAGTGGAGCATGAAGAATTAGGTGTAGGCGTCGTTTTGAATCAAAAGATCGGCAAAACGGTCATTTCATTCGTGCGGCATGGCATCATGGATATGACCGATGAAGAGCTTGCCGAACTGAACATACTGGAGACTGTCGCTCCGGCCGATGATCTGGTCAGCCTGGCAGATGTCCAACGAATGCTATCCGATATGCTGGAACCTATCCTTCCGGAAGTCGACGAAACTGAACTAGGCACAAAATGGGAAGGTGGCACCCTCACCTTTCAACCAGGTAATCCTGACCTGAAGCCCTACGAACTACCTGTAGAAACATTCTTTCACAAAATCGTAATGGTCCGGGATCGCCTGAGGGTCATGGAACAACGCGTCAACGCTTCCAATCTTACCGACGAAGAAAAGGTGAACCTTCAGCAATACATCACCAAGATTTACGGCAGCCTAACCTCCTTCAACATCCTTTTTGATCAGAGAGAAGATGGGTTTGTGGGGAGTGGGAAGTACACAAATTAACCTGATTACATAGAGTAATCAGGTTAATTTGTGGAAGCTACTTCTTCTTAAACTGCTGTATGAACTGCTTGGTGAAATCTGAAGTCACCAGATTTCCACTGATTTGAGCGCGTTCCGCTAAGAGATTGTCCCAATCTTCGGTTCCCCGCCAGAATATTTTCTTCATCTCCGCCATGGCTTCAGGGTTCGACTTTACCAGCTTATCTGCCAGCGTATTGACAGCTTCGTCCATCTCAGCGGCATCATCCAAAACCTGTGAATAAAGTCCTTTGTCAGATGCCCATTTCGCATCATGGAATTCCGAAGCATTGATACCCATTTGAGAGACTGCCGAAACACCCATTTTTCGTTCAATCGCAGGACTCACAACAAATGGTCCGATGCCTACGGCTAGCTCGCTGAGCTTGATCGCAGCAAACCTGGTCGCGAAGCAATAATCAGTGGCCGAAGCTAATCCGATACCCCCTCCTACTGCTTTTCCCTGTACCCTGCCGATGATGAACTTGGGTGCCTTTCGCATTGCATTGATCACATTGGCAAATCCCATGAAAAAATCCTTGCCATTCGCCGGATCTTCAATCGCTAGCAATTCATCAAAACTTGCTCCCGCGCAAAAGGCACGTTCTCCCCCACTTTTCAGGATGATCACTTTGATCTCGGGGTTATTACCAGCCTCTGTGACCATCTGGGCCAGTTTGGCTAAGATGGTTCCTGGCAAAGAATTACTCTGAGGTGTGAAAAATTCGATGGTTCCGATTCCTTCAGAAACAGTCAGATTAACATAAGCTTCCTGGCTCATTATAAAAGGTTGAATTGTTCGAAATGGTGATTCAAATGTTTACGCTCCAATAAGTAATTTTCATACTTATTGAGCCAGCCGAATACCGCTTGCTTGGTTTGCCCTTCTGGATTTTCCTTAAAGTGGTCTAAATAGGATTGACGTGCCTCTAAAAACTTGGCTTTGGCGTCTTCAAAAGTGGCATGTTTCGTATTCCCTATATCGGACTTTTCTGCCAAAGGAAACATGTGATTTTTCGGCATCTTTCGATAGTTGTATAACGAAGCGTGTACTTTCTCCAGTACTCGCTCAGGCGTATCCACTTCAAAATCCTGAATTTCACCAGACATGGTTCGATAAGAAAATTCCATGTGTTCCAGCATATGCTGTGACGTCATGCTACCCCAGACTGGTTGGGTGTCCGCTGTAAGTTTATTCAGACACTCATGGATTTTGGCTTCCGTCATTTCCACGAAAGTGGTCTGCTTTTTCTGGACCATCGTAAGAATCGTAGCTACTGCCACCAGCTCGTCTTCCGTATCAAATACTTCTACAAACCACTTCACGATACCACTAGGATGTTCGGCAGAGTTTACATCCCTCTCCATCTTTTGCTTGCAAGTCAAGCGAACGTAGATCGTATCGTTGTGATAAAGCGGTCGGATAAATCGACATTCTTCCAGTCCGTAATTCGCTGCAACTGGGCCTTTGTTTGGGTAAACGAACAATCCTGCCGCTGCAGAAAGGATAAAGTATCCGTGCGCCGTACGTTTCTCGAAGATGCTTCCATCCAAAGAGGTTGTATCCACGTGGGCATAGAAATGATCCCAGGTCAGATTCGCAAAATTGATGATATCCGAATCTGTTAAGGTTCTACGGTGGGTTTTTAGCGACATCCCGGGTTGAATGTCTTCCCAATGGTATTTGAAAGGGTGATGTTCGGCCTCAGTATACCTGGCATTGGGCTGGTACACGCCGGTAATAGCAGTAAGTGTGGTCGGCGAACCCTGGATCGCTGTTCGTTGCAGGTAGTGTAAAACGCCTCGCTTACCACCCATTTCTTCTCCGCCACCGGCACGCCCGGGACCTCCGTGAACCAACAATGGTAATGGTGATCCGTGACCCGTATTCTCCTTTGCACAATCCCTGTTGAGTACCAGCACCCGGCCATGATGCGAAGCAGCACCTACCACATATTCCGTTGCCAATTTGTCGTCAGCAGTGGTGATGGATGTGCACAACGAGCCTTTCCCTTTTTTGGACAATTCGATGGCCTCATCCATATTTTTGTAGGGCACGATGGTACTCACCGGACCAAAAGCCTCAATGCTGTGGGTCGCTTCATTCTTGAATGGATTCTGATCCAGAAATACAACCGGAGACATGAAAGCTCCCTTGTCCCATTCAGCCCCCATGGCTTCTCCGGCATCCTGTCCGCCATACACCATTTCAGAGGTCTTGGCCAATTCAGCCACTCGCCTGGTTACTTCTTCCAATTGCTCTCTGCCAGCCAGGGCACCCATTCTTACACCCTTTACATCAGGATCACCAATGGTTGTTTTTTGCAAAGCTTTACCCAATGCAATTTGTACATCTTCAACTAACTTCTCCGGAACAATGATTCTTCTTACGGCCGTACATTTCTGACCGCACTTCACTGTAATCTCCTTACGGACTTCCTTAATGAACAAATCAAACTCAGGGGTGCCTGGGACAGCATCTTCACCCAATACGGCGCAATTCAGGGAATCCGCCTCCAGATTGAATGGAACTGCATTTTCAATGATCGGATCCAATGTCTTTAGTTTCTTCCCCGTCTCAAACGAACCCGTAAATGTGACCACATCCTGAGAATCGACATGATCCAGAATGCCATTTCCATAGCCAGCGACCAATTGTAAAGCACCTTCAGGTAAGATGCCAGAATTGATGATTTCTTTCACCATCACTTCAGTTAGGTAACAGGTCTGTTCAGCTGGTTTTACAATACATGGGACTCCTGCCAACCAGTTAACGGCTGCCTTCTCCAACATTCCCCAGATAGGGAAATTGAAAGCATTGATATGGACAGCTACCCCTTCTTTAGGCACCATGATATGATGTCCGATAAAAGTTCCTTCCTTGGAAAGTCCAATGGTATCACCATCTACATGATAGGGCGCATTTGGAAATTGTCTTCTAAGGCTGGCATTCGAAAATAAGTTTCCGATACCGCCTTCGATATCAATCCAGCTATCGGCACGAGTTGCTCCGGTGGCTTTACTGGATTCATAGAAAATTTCTTTTTTCTTGATCAAGTACGTCGCAAGCTTCTTCAGCATCAAACCTCGATCATGAAAGGTCATCTTCCTCAGCGCGGGATTCCCTACATTTCGGGCATGATCATAGGCCATCTTGAAATCTATTCCCTCTATGGTGTGGGCTGCCACCGGCTTTCCAGTGATGGCATGATGCAAAATCGCTCCATCTCCTGCTCCTTCTACCCACTGGTTCGCGATATAGTGCTGTATCTTTCTCATTTATGTCTGAGTTATTGGGTTAATGTGTTATTGAGGAATTGAACCTATCGGTCCCATCTCAATGATCTATATCTTCTCGATAAAAAAATTATTCTTCTACTACTCCCATGTCTCGCTTCTGCGATACACAACGCCTTTAAAAAGTCCGACCAACTCCTCTCCTCGTTTCACACGGACCAGGTAAAAACCTACGCTCTTCGATAAGCTTTCTTTCTCTGCAGTGGCAATCAGTTCATCTCCTGAAAAAACTGCTTTGGTATGATTGATGGACGTTTCTATGGAAACCGCTTTCTGTCCATGAGAGTTACTAGCAAATGCAAACGCACTATCAGCCAAAGAAAATGAAATACCACCATGCATCACACCATGGCCATTCAACATTTCATCACGGACTGTCATTTTCATTTGGGCATAACCTTCACGAACTTCAACAATTTCAATGCCCAGCCATTGACTAAAGGCATCTCCTGCCATCATTTGTTGGGCGATATGTGCTGCTTTCGACTCAACCATAAAAGGCCTGATCATTTTTTAGCATGCGACGAAGTAAAGGACTGCATCGATAACGGTCTTCTCGATACTCTTCGTAAAGTTGATCCAGTCCGTTGACAACCCAATCAATTCCTTTTTCATCGGCCCAGGCCAACAATCCTTTTGGATAATTGACTCCTTTGGTCATGGCCAGATCAATGTCTTCTCGGGAAGCAATGTTGAGGAAAAGAGCGTCTGCGGCCTCATTGATTAGCATCACCAAAACACGGTCCAGTAATTGCTGACCGACCTTGGCATCTTCATTAGGTGTAAGCTTATCAGCTCCTTCCGAATAATCATAATAGCCACGACCTGATTTTCTTCCTAAAAAGCCTGCTTCCGACATTCGCTTTTGCGTAAAGGAAGGTTTGTACCTTGGATCGTAAAAGAAAGACTGGAACACCGTTTCAGTAACCGTATAATTGATGTCATTCCCGATAAAGTCCATCAATTCGAAAGGCCCCATGCGAAAGCCACCCAACTCTTTCATGGACCAGTCTATGGTTGCGAAATCGGCAACTCCTTCTTCGTAGATTCTTAAAGACTCGCCATAAAAAGGCCGGGCGACTCTGTTCACGATGAATCCAGGAGTATCCTTGGCAAGGACCGTAAGCTTCTTCCACGAATCGATCCAGTTTTTGGCTTGATTCACCGTCTCACTGGACGTCTGAACTGCCGGAATAATCTCCACTAATGGCATCAATGGCGCTGGATTGAAAAAGTGGATCCCTATGAACCTTGAAGGGTCTTTCAATGACGAGCCAATAGAAGCCAACGACAGTGAAGAAGTATTAGAGGCGATAAGGGTCTCTGGCCTTACCACCTCCTCTACCTGGGAAAAGACTTTTTGTTTGATCTCGAGGTTCTCAACAATTGCCTCGATGATCAGATCGCTATTTTCAAAACTGTCAATCGTCGTAGAATAAGTTATTCTGCCTTGAATACTATCAGCTGTATTTTGGTCGAGTTTGCCTTTCTCTACCAACCGAGCCATGACATTAACCAATTTGGTTTTGGCTTTATCTAATGCTTCCTGCTGCTGATCGAGCAAGACTACTTCCCAACCTGCAGTAGCTGCCACTTGCGCAATACCTGCACCCATGGTTCCTGAACCTATGACGCCTAGCTTGCTCATTTACCGGTGAAATTGGGTTTTCTTTTTTCTAAAAAGGCATTGATCCCTTCTTGATAGTCTTCCGTGGAGGCGGATTTCGCCTGAAAAACCTTCTCTTGTTCTAATTGCTGATCAAAATCGTTGGAAAAAGATTGACTTAACAGGTGTTTGGTGTACGCCAGTCCTTTAGTGGGCATGTTGGAAAGTTTAGTGGCAATTTTCAAAGACTCAGCCTCGAACTCATCTGCGGACAATACTTTGTATATCATGCCCATTCGCTCGGCTTCTTCAGCAGAAACCTTATCTCCTAACATCATCAATGCAGATGCCTTTTGCCAGCCAATCAATCGTGGCAAGGTGAAGGTTCCTCCACTGTCCGGGATCAAACCAATCTTACTGAAAGCCTGCATGAAGGTAGCTGCTTCATGAGCTACGACTACATCACAAACGAAAGCAATGTTCGCTCCAGCTCCTGCAGCAACTCCATTTACTGCTGCTACTACCGGCTTGGTCAAATTACGGATGCCGTTGACAATTTCATTATAGTGTTCTGCTACGGTTCTTTCAATACCGATGAATTCATCAGATATCACCTCCTGCAAATCCTGACCCGCACAAAATGCCTTACCATGGGCGGTTAACATTACCGCACGAACACTATCATTTTCCTGCGCATCCTTGAGTGCCTTGATCAAGTCATGGGACATTTCCCGGTCCAGGCTATTGAATACATCTGGCCGATTCAGTTTGATAATCCTCAGGTTTTCTTGTTGCTCGGTTAGAATTTTCATGTTAGGGTTAATGGCATTTGAAATAATCAAAAGGTTCGAGGCAATCGTGGCACTTGAATAACGACTTACAGGCCGTTGATCCGAATTGACTAATCATCTCAGTGTTGCGGGAACCACAGTTGGGGCATTCAATGTCACTTTCATCAGTAGGATTTGGCGGGGCGATGCCGTATTCCTTCAACTTCTGTTTTCCAACTTCGGTCATGAAGTCTGTACTCCAGGCCGGGGAAAGTACGGTCGTGATTTTAAAGTCCTGAATTCCAGCAGTTTTTAATGTGTTGTTGATGTCTTTTTCTATCTCCAACATCGCAGGACAACCGGTATACGTTGGGGTGATCACAATTTCCAACTTACCACCATCTGTCTTGACTTCTCTCAAAATTCCCAGGTCCGCAATGGAAACTACTGGAATCTCAGGATCAGTAACGTTCTGAAGGATATCGGTGATTTGGGCCGCTTCTATCATTGATCAATAGATTACCACTCTAATCCTGGGTAAGCTCTCTGAAGGAATTGCAAGTCCGCCAAAATATATCCCAGATGCTCGCTATGTCTTCCTTCTTTGCCTCCAGCATAGCTATAAGTTCCTGCAGGAATTTCCAAAGTAGCCTCTGTAAGAATAGCCGTGATCATTTCATCACGTTGCTGGCGGATGCCATTAAGATCAATGCCCCACCATTCTTCGTGCGCTTTTTGATCAACCTCAGCTATGGTGACGATTTCGTCTTTGTAGTTCCAAAGGTTATTTAATGCATCTTGCATCCGTTGATGGCTCTCTTCAGTTCCGTCTCCCAACCTCAATACCCAGTCTCCGCTCCACTTCACGTGGTAAAGGGATTCTTTGTGGGATTTGGCAGCAATGGAAGCCAGTCTTTCGTCACTGCTTTGCATCAGTGCCTCATAGAAAAGGCTACTATACGTATCGTAAAAGAATTGTCGTAAGATCGTGTGGGCAAAATCGCCATTAGGTTGCTCTACCAAAAGGACATTTTTAAAATCCCAGGCATCGCGTAAATAAGCCAAATCATCTTCAGACTTTCCTTCTCCTTGCAATTCCGCCGCATATTGATACAACAACCTCGCCTGACCAATCAAATCGAGCGAGATATTGGTCATGGCTATGTCCTGCTCCAGCACAGGTCCGTGACCACACCATTCAGCTAGCCGTTGACCCAGAATTAAGCTGTTGTCAGCCTGTTGCAGTACGTATTCGTATTTGGTTGAATCATTCATTGGCATCACATGTGCTTTACTTCGTCCGGCAATTCATAAAACGTAGGATGCCTATACACCTTATCCTTTGCAGGTTCGTACATCGGATCTGAGTCATCAGGATCTGAAGCCACAATGTGCTTCGATTCTACCACCCAAATACTAACACCTTCATTTCTTCGGGTATACACGTCTCTGGCATTCTGAACGGCCATTTCCGCGTCTGCGGCATGCAAGCTTCCAACGTGCTTGTGGTTCAAGCCGGCTTTGCTACGAATGAAAATTTCCCATAAGGGCCAGTTACTACTCATGCTGCTGTCGATTTCTTATAATGTTTCTTTTCTGCGTGTGCCTTTGCGGCCTCACGAACCCACTCGCCCTCTTCCCAGGCATTTCTTCGGGCATCAATTCTTTGTTTATTGCAAGGGCCATTACCCTTAATCACCTGGAAAAACTCCTCCCAGTTGATGGCTCCAAAATCATAGTGGCCGCGCTCTTCATTCCACTTCAGATCTTTATCAGGAATAGAAATACCTAGCAGGTCCGCTTGTGGCTTGGTAACATCCACGAACTTCTGACGAAGCTCATCATTGGTGAAACGCTTGATTCCCCATCGCATGGACTGCTCCGTGTGGGTAGACTCACTATCTGTCGGACCAAACATCATCAAGGCAGGCCACCACCATCGATTCAACGCATCCTGTGCCATTTTCTTCTGTGCTTCAGAGCCTTTGCATAGGGTCAACATGATCTCGAATCCCTGTCGCTGGTGAAAGGACTCCTCCTTGCATACCCTGATCATGGCTCTCGCGTATGGACCATAAGATGCTCGGCACAAAGGCACCTGGTTCATGATCGCAGCACCATCAACCAACCAACCGATTGCTCCCATATCCGCCCAGGTCAAGGTGGGATAATTGAAAATACTTGAATATTTGGCTTTTCCTGAATGCAGATCATTCAACAGATCATCTCGTTCCACACCCAAAGTTTCACAGGCGCTGTAGAGATAGAGACCATGACCCGCTTCGTCTTGTACTTTGGCCAGAGCTGCAGCTTTTCGTCGCAAGGATGGTGCTCTTGTGATCCAATTGGCTTCTGGTAGCATACCAACAATCTCAGAATGTGCATGCTGAGAGATCTGTCGGATCAAGGTCTTTCGGTAATTGTCAGGCATCCAGTCTTTCGGTTCGATCCGAACATCCTGATCAATCTTGTCATTAAAATGCTTTTCTAATTCCTCTCTACTCATGATCTATACATCAAATGTCAATTTCACTTTATCAGTCACTGGTACGCTTTGACAGCTCAATACCAGGCCTCTTTCTAATTCATCAGGCTCCAGCGCGTAGTTGACTTTCATGTCCACTTCTCCGGACTCCACCTTACAAACACAAGTACTGCATACGCCCCCTTTACAAGCAAACGGAAGGTCCAATCCGTTTTGATAAGCCACATCAAGAATGGATTCATTGGAATCATAAGCAATCTCATGGCTATGTCCATCCAACACAATCGTAAGGTCGCTTTTGGCCTTTTTTGCAGGTGCCGCGGACTTGGTTTCATTACCCAATTTACCCAAAGGCGAGGTAAATAACTCAAGATGTATCTTGTTTGAAGGAACACCAAATGCTTGTAAGGTATCCCGTATGTTCAACATCATGGGTTCCGGGCCACACGTAAAGAAGTCGTCTACCTGATCGGGCTGAAAGAACAACTTAGCGAAAGCAGTTAGCTTCTCCGCATCAATTCTTCCGTGATACAGTTCCGGATCGATACGTTCTTCACTCAACACGTGATAGAGACTGAACCTACCCATGTATTTATTTTTTAGTGCTTCCAGGCGCTCGTGAAAAATAATAGAACTGGTTCTACGGTTAGCGTAGAATAGTTGAAACTTGCTGTTAGGCTCCGTTCGAAGGGTCGTTTCAATGATCGAAATGATCGGCGTGATTCCACTTCCGCCAGCAAAGGCTACGTAATCTTTCTGTTGCTTAGCATCAAGGGGCGTATTGAATTTTCCTGCTGGCGGTAAAATCTCTAGTTCATCCCCTACTTTCAAATGATCGTTAGCGAAGTTGGAAAACTTACCTCCTTCTACGCGCTTGATCGCCACCGTCAATTCATCATCTAACGGGCAAGAACAGATGGAATAAGACCGCCTAACATCCTCGCCTTCAATTTCCTTCCTTAAGGTCAAATGTTGACCCTGAAGAAAACGAAACTCCTCTTTTAATGCCTGTGGAACTTCAAAAGACACAGCGACTGCTTCCTCTGTTGGGCGCTCCAAATTGGACACACGAAGCGAATGAAATTTCATATACTAACGAATTGTAGTTCAAAACTAATGATCATTAGTTAAATGGTCAAAAAATAAACCAGTCAAAGGGATGAATGGTTATCAAATTGAGGTTAGGAAATTGATTATTTCATCTTCTAACAACCCACCTCAGGTTCACCTGGGCACACGGATTATTAGATTTCTGTAATCATTACCCGGTGAAATCTCTTCACAGGGAATAGCTCCACAATCCAATCCATCTTCAGGCCCTATTACGTCAAAAAAAACGGTATCGCTAACTTCAATGTTGAAACTCACAATGTCTTCATTCGCATCGAATATAATCTCAAAGGCTCCATTCTTCGCTTCTAAAGGAAGCTCCCTAAAGTCAGCTAATTTCCCACTTGCACCATCACTTCCGGCAGTAAACTCAATGTAACCATTCAAGAATGGTTCATTATCATCCGCGAAGACTACCTGCCCTTGAAACATGGTTGGTTCAGCCTCTTCTTTACAAGCAATAACTGCAGTAAGTAAAAGAAGAGACCACCCTAATATTCTTATTATTTTTCCTCGATTGATCACGAGAAAAGCAACCATCCAAAACTTAGGATAGTTCTGCCATGAGGAAATCTTGCCAGGAATTGTCTGGTATACTACCAGAACAGATACAAGACAATCAGAATACAGGCAATGAGAACAGTCAGCTGGTAGCGATAATCTTTGAACCAGGGAAGTCCTTCGGTCTCTTCTGCAATCAATTCCTTTTTGAATGTAAGCGCGATGGCTTCTTCTGATGGAGGTGCTGTTGCATTACTGATTAGGATAAAGATGACTGCAGATAGGGCCACCATGATCCCAATGTTGTAAACGAAATGCAGGTTCCACAATTCCATTTGCGCCAAAGCAAATAGAATTACTCCACCTAGCGTACCTAAGATCAGCGTCCAGAAAGCACCTGGTCCGTTTCCTCTTTTGAAGAAAACACCTACCAGGAAAATCACAGCAATTGGTGGAACAATGATACTGAACATCTGCTGGAGGTACGCCCAGATTCCGCCGAAGTTGCCAATAAATGGGGCCCATAAGGCTGCTACAACCATGAGGATGACCGTCGTGATCCGCCCATAATTGACCGTTTCTTTATCAGATAGATCAGGCTTCTTGGCTTTAACAAAATCTACCACGACCAGTGTGGAGGCCGAATTCAGCGTGGAATCCACGCTACTTAAGATCGCAGATATCAAACCAGCCAGCACGATACCCACCATTCCCACCGGGAGAATATTGATTACCGCTGTAGGAAAAACCTGATCTGCATTGGCCAGATCCGGAAATAGACTGATGGCCATGGCTCCAGGGATCACCATGATAAATAGTGGGATCAGCTTCAAAAAGCCAGCAAGGATCACTCCCCAACGCGCATTGTTGAGGTCTTTAGATCCAAGTACTCTTTGCACAATGTATTGATTGGTAGTCCAGTACCAGAATCCTAGCATGGGAACCGCCATGATCAGCCCCGGCCAGGGCAGTGTTTCATGATCAGCGGGCTGAACCATAGACAAATGACCATCAGGCACACTTGCCAGAACAGTAGCCCAGGAAAAATCTAATTTTTCAAACATCATGAAGGTCAATACCGCACATCCAAGAATCAGAATGATCGCCTGAATGGCGTCCGTGTAAACAACCGCCTTCAATCCTCCAACAGCTGTATAAAGACCTGCCACCAAAGCCAGTACCAGGGTCGTATGCCACAAGACCAGATCGGGGAAGAAGATCTTCAACACCAACGCACCTGCATACAACCCACCGGCCGTATCAACGAGGATACTGATGAATATCGTGATGAATGAAAAGAAATTTCTAGACCTCTTATCGAAACGTAATTCGAGAAATTCCGGAATGGTTGTGATTCTGGACTTTAAGTAAAGGGGGATAAAAATGAGCGCCGCAATAGCTAGCGGAATACCCGTCATCCACTCATAGACCGACCCTACTACACCTGTATCATAAGCCGCACCTGACAATCCGATGATCGTTGTGGTGGAAATATTTGACGCAAAAAGCGACAAACCAACAAGTCCCCATCCAAAGGATCGACCTCCTAGAAACAGGTCTTCACCACTTTGTGTGCCTCTGGCTACCCATAATCCGATCGCTACTACAACGACAAAATAAACTCCAACGACTATTAGATCGATCGTACTGATTCCAGCTCCCATATACTCATTTTTTAGGTTTGGTTTCGTGCAATTCTTTTGTAATAAGGGGAGAGAATCACACTAACTTTCTTCATTGACTTTGGAATATAATAAACTTGTTCTTTCCTAACACAAGGTTATGGCGCGTGCCAAAAATGAAAACGATTGGATAGTAAAAGCCTTCAAAATTCTTTCCGAATCCACCAGCAATTGAGGCAAAATCAACATCAATCCTGGTCTGGGTCGGCTTTGAAAATGATCATGCCTCCTGCAGGCACAATCCAACTGTTCCCACCTTCCTTGATTTCTGTCATTCCTGAAGACAAATACTTACCTGTACAATCTAGAATTGCATATTGAAAGTAGCCGTGATCCCGATCCGCGTTCAGCATCACCTGGTTGGTCATCTTAGCGTTCAACAAATCCAGTTCCTGAAAGTCCTGATCAATGGATACAACGAAATCTTCATACAGGCCAATAATTGAGACCTGATCCAAATGGCATTGCATCACCGGGTAATTGGACAGTGGTCGAATGGCTTGAAATTGGCCATTGCAAAATACCTCTGATCTACGATTCCAATAGCGGGTGTAGAAACCGATCATCTCCAAATGGTCTTTGGGTGTTTCTGACAACAATACGGAAAGCTGGGGAACCCCAAATAAAGTCCCTAGCATGTGTAAGCTGGCATCTTGTACGCTGGTATTGAAATTCCAGGTGATCATGTCCGAATGCACTGCAGTATTTCCTGCCAATTGCCTGATGTCCGCAATTCGTACCCGGTTCATGGTGGCATCTCCGGGACAATCAAAAGCCCTCAGCATGTTTCCAAATTTTCGAATGGCCGGACCAATGTATCGTTGACGAAACTCAATGAAAATATCAGGTCGAACAGTTGTAACCGCTTCACGGACTTCCGTCAATAATGTATGTACCGCATCGTTAATTGATTCATGGTCTCGATTTGGATCATCTCCAAAGGTCGTCTCGGGATATGCCTGGAAATCATCAATGAAATCCAACTTCAATCCATCTAAACCCCAGGCTTCAACAGCATGTCGGTAGATATTCACCAAATGTTCCCTGACTTTAGGATACCGCGGGTCAAAAACCGGTGCCCAACGATGGTTTTCGGTCAGGAATTTTCCTTTGAACTTTTGATAGGCTTTGGACTTGACCCCACAAAAAGGAACAGAAAACCAAAGACCGACCTTCACTCCTACATTTTGAATATTCCTAACCAGACCGGCCATGTCCGGTATTCTGTCTGGTTCCCAATCTCCGGTATAGTCATATCCACGGTTACTGTCTTTGGTTTGCCAGCCATCGTCAATGATGATTGCCTCATATCCCAGTTCTTTGGCCAGCTTGCACTCTGCAACCAGTGTAAGCGGATCTAAATTCTGATGAAATTGGTACCAGGTGGAATACAGAGGTTTTCTGGCAATCTCCGGAACTGGCATAGGTTCCATATCAAAACCTTCCCACCACTGGGAAACTTCTCCCAAAATATTGGTCAAGTGTTCCTGTCTTTGATCAATCCGTATCTGTACTTCAAAGTTGGTGATGGGATACTTGCATTCCGAAAAGAAGGTCATGTGACAATAGTAAAAGTCATCCTCCTCGCGGTACTTGGCTCCCAGGGTTATCAGGTTAATGGCGTTGGAACAAGCAAAGGTTAAAACGTTATTGTCCTGAGGATCGAAAAGTGCCAAAACGGGTGAATCAATAGAAATTCGGGAACGCTGATCTTCCAATTCCCAATCTGCCTGTATTCGCTTATTGAAGTCAGTTGTATTTCTCCAAACTCCTTTGATTCCAAAGGCCGGAAACTTCCATCGGACCGTCACCGGACTTGGTACGGATGCCTCTTCTGATTGATAGGAAAACAAATAGTGGGTTAAACCAAATTCTTCCTTCAGATTGACTAACGAAACCGGAGCGTCTGTGCTATTGTCCAACTCCAATTCGATGGGTGTGCCTGTTACCACCTCGTTCATTGATCTCGTAATATATTAAATGTCACTAAGTCTTTATCATTAACCCCTACCATGAGCTTATCCCCTGTCAGGATCATTTCACTTGCCTGCCCCGCGAGGACAAAGCCACTTTCGGCTGGATCCAGCCATTCTAAATTTCCTTTCCCATCTCCAAGCAAGCAAACGCCTAGAGAAGCGTCATATCTTCCAAAATGCGTTTCAGCGGCATAATCATTGCCCACGGCGAGCATATCCAGGTTCCCATCAACATTGACGTCTTGTAGTAAAATGTCATTGATTGGAGCAATTTGAGACATGGTTGGTAAAGCTCTCGTGACAAATTGGTTTTGTTCGTTAATCAACACCAAATGAGCGGATGTTGTGATCGAAAGTGTTTTCTCTTCCAATCGATCAAGATTTAGCAATTGCTGAAAATCTGTTTGAGCAAAAGATTCATAATTTGGGTATTCCGACTTCAAACTTACCAATTGCTTGAGAATATCGTCGCGGGTATGCATCGGCATCAATTGCTGTTCCGTGCCAACATCATAGAAGGCCGCCTGCACCGGATCAGGGCTGCCATTCGCATCAAAATCTCCATGATAAACATATACCGGATGCTCTTGCGATGGATTTATGAAGTTATTCAGCCCCTGATTGCCGAGTACTAAATCCTTGTCACCATCCCCATCCAGATCACCTGCCTCGATGGCATTCCACCAACCTGACGTATTTTGTTGAATTCCCGATTCATCCACAACAGGTAATTCCCAGGGCTTTAGCCCTCCTTGCTGATTTTGATAAAAGCGGACTTCCATCCAATGACCTACAACAATTAAATCGTCCCAGCCATCACCATCCAGATCAGACCAAATGGCATCACGAACCATCCCTAGATGATTGAACGATTCGGCTGCTATCGGAGTAAGTACTCCCTCATCGTTCCTCAACAATCGGCTTTGTGGTACTTCAGGAAACCGCCCGGGGACAATTCCAGCACCAATGAAAAGGTCCTCGTCACCATCCTGATCAAAATCATTGCTAACTAAACAGGAAGTACTACTCCGAAATAAATCAATGCCATTCAACCTGTCAAACCCTCCATTTTCATTGACATAAATGCGATCCTGATATAATGACGATCCTACCTTTTGTTCACTACCTCCACTGCCCACATACAGATCCAGGTCTCCATCACCTTCCAGATCAAAAAACGACGCATCTGCATCCTCAAATTCAGGTTCCAGAGATTGTATCAACTTCCAGCTTCCTGATTGATCTCTCCAAATAGAACCTGCTGTTCCGTGGCTTCCTCCAATAAACAGCAAGTCACCTTTTGATGCCATACAGGGTCCATTTTGCGACATCTGGGTCGTCAATAAGCGTTGATCAGCAAAATCACTGGATAAGTTTTCTCGATGTGTGAAATCCAATCCTTTTCCACTGCGAACCATTAATGTGGGCTCCACGCCTTCTGATCGATTTGGTAAATCCGTGCCTGGTGGCTCTTGAATGTTCAACTTTCGATTGGCCTGAACATCCTTGAGCATGGTTCTTCCTCCTTGGGGCCAAACCACTTCAATCGAGTCAATTTCATTGGAATTTAAACTAAAATAGACGCCACTTTCCATGGTTGACAAGTAGCCACGTACCAATGAGTGATAACCTCTCTGGGCCTTATCTCCTTCCCAAATCGTGACGCGAGCACCAATGGCTTTGGTATTTTTATCTAACCCTTTGAAATCAAGTTTGATCCAATGTTTATCTCCTGCATCGTTGCTTGTATTTTCCAGAACATGGGCCTTTTCATTGATGTTGTTGATGACCATATCCAGATCGCCATCTAAATCCAGGTCAGCAAATGCCGCTCCGTTAGATAAGGTTGGAGCGTTGTTCATCCATTGATTAGAAAGGTCTTCGAATGATAGATCCGTCTGATTTTCAAAGAAGAAATTGGGTAAAGGAACTGCCGGTAGCTCACCGATCAATTGCTTGATATTGGCATCCTGTGCTTCAGCTGAACCAAACATATTCGACTGTTGTGCATAGTTCACAAAATCAAGATCTGTGATGTCTTTGCCATAGCCATTGGTAATGAAAATGTCTTTGTCCCCATCCATATCCGCATCAAACATCAAAGGCGCCCAGCTCCAATCGGTTTTTGCGATGCCAGACAAAAAAGCTACTTCACTGAATGGATTCAAGGATCCATTGTTAGAGCCATTATGAATCTGCAGGGTATTTCTGACATATTGAGGGATATATCCATTGTCAAGCGCCAATAGGTATTTTTCATAGTTCATGGACCCCATTATTTTCTTTTGTCGCTCGTATTCGAACGGCAGCATATCCAATACAAGAATATCTGGGCGAAGGTCATTGTTCACATCAGCAATATCCACGCCCATGGCGTTGTAGGTCTGATGCTTTGTTAATCTTTTTGAAGATTCAATTAATTGAATCGCAGTATGATCCGATCCTTCATTGAGGAAGAGTCGATCATTGGAAATGAAGTCATTCGCTGTATATAAGTCTGGCCAGCCATTGTCATCGAAATCTTCGATGGCCACACCCAAGCCAAAACCCTTTGCTCCTTTTCTATCAAAATTGGGTTCTGGAATAAAAACCGGATGTCCTTTCTCTGCATCCCATTCATTTTTAAGCAAATAATCTCCCAGGTGATCTGGGAAGTAACGATTGGGTACAGGAGAATTCTTATCAAATTTTAGGTTGCCATTTTGAAGCAGATATGCGTCCAGGTCACCATCCCTGTCTGCATCGAAAAATACTGTTTGTTGGGTATAGTAACCATTATTAAGACCAAATTCGCCAGCCTTTTCTAAGAAAGTTGGAATTCCTTCCGAATTGTTGCCTTGATTGATGTACAAGAGATTTTCACATTGACCACTGCAATTAGCGCCTCCGACCCCAAAATAAATATCGTCCCAGCCATCACCATTTACATCGGCGATAGAAACGCCGGTCAACCAGGAGGTTGTGGCTACACCAGAAGGTTGGGTAATGTCCTGAAAACTAAGTTCGCCTTTGTTCAAATAGAGAGCGGTGGATACTTGATTTCCAGAAAAAACTACATCAGGCAACCCATCTTGATTAAAGTCACCAATTCCTACTCCACCTCCATTGTAACAATATTGGAAATCAATGACGTTTACCTCTTCGTTTTCAGTAATGTCATTGGAAAAATGAATACCCGTATTTGACGCGGTTCGTAATTGAAAAAGGTGATCCTCACCGGGCATCGAGCTACACCCGACGAATAGGATCACCACTATAATTAATATGTGAAAATTATGTGTCAAATGGTCAAGCTATGAAAACAAGAGGCGGGCAGGTGCCCGACCCCTATCACTTATTAGATGTGTATTTACGAAGAAGTTCAATATCAATAGCCAGAATTTTGGCTCAAATTAGGATTGGCATCCAGCTCCGAGTTGGGAATCCAAACCAATTCATGCTTCCCAGATTGGAATACGCCCCCACTGATGGATTTTGGGTGATCGCCATGCAAGGAAGTCCCGCCCATATAATCATCCGCAAGATCCCATCGTACCAAATCAAAGAAACGATGACCTTCACCCGCCAACTCCATGGCTCTTTCATCGATGATCGCCTGACGCATGCCTGCCTGATCGGAAATCACACCTGTAATTGGCGTAATGCCCGCACGATCCCTCACCATGTCCACATACATCGCTGCATCGCCTGTGTTTCCGCTTTCGTTCAAAGCTTCCGCCAACATGAGCAGCACATCTGAGTATCGGATGATTCTCCAGTTGTTACCCACATTAGTTCCCAGGAAATCTACCTCAGCACGTACCCCCAAATCAAGGCCTGCATACTTGCGAGAAAAGATCGGTTCCACTCCGGCATCATTCGCTACCTGAATGTCTCCGGCGAAATCCGTCATGTAATCTGTCCCACCGTAACCAGTAGAACCAGGATAGTTGTAAGCCAGGGTCTCATTTCTGCGAGTTTCATCGCCATTTGCTTCGAAGAGATCTCTCAACCAGGGATTTACCACGTGGCTGTTATCTGGAGATTTCGTTGGAGGTGCATAATCGATATGGTAGTTCCCCATGTTTCCCGTACCGGAAATGTCTACGCCCCAGACAAAAGTTTGCTGTCCCAGGTACTGCAATTCAAATACAGACTCCTGATTATTTTCATTGGTTGTAGAGAAGTTATCGCCGTACTGAGCACCAGGAAGTAAGCTGTACTGTCCACCACTTACAACTTCCATCAATGCAGTAGCCGCTTGTGTCCATTGTCCTCGATAGAGGTAAGACTTCCCTTTCAAAGCTGTTGCCGCTCCAGAAGTAGGCCTGCCCAGGTTATCACCTGACCAGCTCTCTGGAAGCATGTCCTCCGCCATTTCCAAATCTGCAATGATCTGATCCCAGACCGCCAATGGATCCGCCTGATTTACCAATAGGTTGTCCAAATCCTGAGGCGCCGTGATCAAAGGCACGTTACCAAACAAGTTGACCAAATACCAGTAATCAAACGCACGTAAGAAATAAGCCTGACCTACCAGACTATTCCTGGTTGTGGCATCAGGAATACCTTCCTCGTTCACACTGGCAATGATGTTGTTACATCTGGCAATGGACTTGTACAATTCCTGCCAGGGCTCAGTCGCCCACCGATCTCCGGGATTACCCAGAAATGTGGACATGGCCGTATTTGAACCAAATGGGAAAATGTTGAATTCATCCGAACGCAACAGTGCACCCGTGTGAATGATCCGGCCCCAGAAGAAGGTATTGGTGACCGGGTGAAATGCTCCATTGATGGCCGCTTCTACTTGCTCAGCAGAAGTACCAAAGTTGGACGTTGAAGTCGCATTGTTGTTGGATACATCCAGCTGATCCGAACAACCCAGGAGAATGACGATGAATACCGGCAACACCCTCCATAATTTATTGATCTTCATATTGATGATATTTTTAATTGAGTTGATTATCAAAATGTTGCCTGAATTCCGAACATGAACGTTCTGGCGTTAGGATACGCTCTCGCGTCAAGTCCGCGACCCAAAAGCGGATTCACGGCAGGTCTCAAGCCAGGCACACCCGAGTTTCTGTTGGCTCGACCACCATTGGTAGAAGCGACATCAGGATCATATCCGCTGTAACCAGTGATCACAAAGACATTCTGAATGTTCAAGGACAATCTCAGATCCTGAATCCAATCGATTCCAGATAAACCATCTTTGAAGGTATAAGCAATGTCCAGGTTCTTCAATCGGAAGTATGATCCATCTTCCACGAAAAACGAAGAAGGCGCTTTGTTTCCTGCAGGGTCGGCGATAGATGCTCTTGGAATACTCGTATCCGTATTACTTGGCGTCCACGCATCAAGTACATCTGTCAGCTTACCGCCATCTTGCCACAAGATGCTATAGTAGCGTGCCAGGTTGTAGATTTCGCTACCCTGAACACCGTTGAAGTTCAAACCAAAATCCCAGTTTTTATATTTCGCACCGAAGTTGATACCATACGTGAAATCAGGATTAGGATCTCCAATGATGGTTTGATCCGCATCGGTAATTTCACCGTCACCGTTGACATCTACTCTTACAAAATCACCCGTTGCAGGGTTCACCTTGTCCTCCACGATATAGCCATAGTAGAATCCAATTGGCTGATCTGTGGCTGTTCTATTTACAATTCGAAGGTCTTCATCGATACCAGGACCTAAAATGGTGTTAGGAATTTCACCAGCCTTACTTACCAGATTGAAAGCGATGTTTCCGTTGATGGTATACTGGAAATCACCTTCTTGCTTACGGTAGCTTGCGTCTATTTCAAGTCCTTTGTTCTCTAAAGAACCTGCATTTCTAGTTACAGGTAAGCTTACTCCACTAGTCGATGGTACGTTGATGTCTACCAATACATCCTGTATATCTTTTGAGAAGTAATCAATGGTCAACTGCACTCTGTTGTCCAGAAACGCCATGTCTACTCCGATATCTACCGTTTGAGTAGTCTCCCAGATCAGGCTAGGATCAGCCAAAGTCGTTTGTGCCAATCCTGTTGCGCTAGACCCACCAAAAGAAGTGTTGGACTGATTCGCTAAGAATACTGCCTCCGTAGGATAGAATGTCTCAGGATAAGAACCCAACTCTCCGTAAGATGCTCGGACCTTGAAATAATTGATGCTTGAAAAACTCCAGAAAGCTTCATCACTGATGTTCCAGCCTGCAGAGAACGATGGGAAGACCCCTGTTTGATTATCATCTGCAAAACGAGAAGAAGCATCTCGTCGTACGGTAGCGGAAAACAAGTATTTACCTCCGTAGCTGTAGTTGAATCGACCGAAGTAAGATTCCAAAGCGGCTTCATTGTTCTGGCCGATCAAAATCAATTGATCACTAGGTGTTAACGAAGAAACTGATCGAATGCGGTTAGAAGGTGTCCCCTGTCCGAAAATTCCGTGATTGCGCTGGTTCTCTCTAAAGAACGTATAACCTGCCAATGCACCGATTTTGTGCTCGCCAAATTCTTCCTCTACATTGATAGTCGCTTCAAACAAGGTATTCAACTCATTTTGCGAGAATTCCGTTAGGTCACTTTGTTGATTCACATTCAACACCGCATCCACATTACTCATGAAGTAAGTTGGGGTGAATGAAGAAACCGAGGTGTTCACATAATCGATACCAAAGTTGATAGAAGCGGTCAACCAATCGGTTGCAGCATAATCAATTTTTGAAGTACCGAAGATCGTTCGGTTAATGGTCTCATTGTCCTCAAGAGACGCCAATCCTAAATGGTTGATACCACCCGGACCGTGAATCGGATCATTCGGCGCTTCAAAACCTCCATCGTTGGCACTGTTTCTTCTGGCCAAGGTTGGTGCTGCTGTACCATCCCAGCCAAACCAGTTATTTTCCTGAAGGGTACCCTCAGCAATACCGATCGACTCTGTAATGGTGAACTTACCTAGCTCAGAACGCGTGTTCGCTCTGAAGTTGATCCGCTCAAATCCAGAACCAACAAGAATACCATCCTGATAGAAGTGATTAGCTGAGATATAATAAGTTGTGTTCTCTCCTCCTCCTGAAATAGAAAGACCCAGGTCACTGACCATGCCTGTCTGGAAGTTTTCTTCCTGCCAATCCGTATTGACCCCATTCCAGGTCAGTCGAGTGGACTCACCATCATTTTCGAATCGTTGATTCAAATAGTCCGTGAATTGCTGACCATTGATGTAATCCAATTTTTTACTCGGCGTATCGACACCTATTCGGGATGTCAAGGTAATGCGAGGCTTATTCGATGCTTTTCCGTGGTTGGTACTGATCAAGATCACACCGTTGGCCGCTCGTGCTCCATAAATGGCAGATGCAGCCGCATCCTTAAGCACCGAAATATTTTCAATGTCATTCGGATTGACCCAATTCATGTTATCGACAAACAATCCATCTACTACATAAAGCGGACTGGCGTTACTCAATGAGTTTACTCCTCGAATAAATACGTTCGCCGTACCGCCAGGCTGTCCACCAAAACTTTCAACCTGCACACCCACAAGTCTACCTTGTAGTGAAGTCGTCGGATTACTGGCTAGTACGTTCACAATGTCATCCTTCTTGATGGTCGCAACCGAACCAGTGAATTCAGGTCGTTTCGTCGTTCCGTATCCAACCACTACAATTTCCTGCAATGCCTGAATGTCTTCCAGCAGTTGGACATCAATGATTGATCGAGCACCCACAGATACTTCCTGTGACATGTAGCCCACATAACTAAAGATGAGCGTCGCACCTTCACTGACTTCCAATGCATATCGTCCATCCAAATCGGTAGTAACACCGTTTGTCGTTCCTTTTTCCACAATGGTCACACCGACAAGTTCTTCTGAAGCATCCGTAACTGTTCCGGACACCCTCACCTGTGCTAATGCTCCACTCGTAAATACCATGGCCACCCAGAAAAGGAGGTGCCTCGTTAGGTAGTATTTCTTCATAAGAGAGAGGTTTTAAAGTTCATACTATACTATGATAGTCTATGCTACTATGCTAAAGTAGAAAAAGAATAACGTTTGCACCAAATCATTTTTATGATTTTTTCAATCGACGGGTGAAATATTGGAAAATATCAAAGAGAATTTCTTGTGACCAACCTTGTAGGGATGGTTACGGCTTTTGGGTTACCCATGTCTGCTATACGCTTAGCGGTTTCCTTTGCCATGTCTGTAAAGCTTGTGGAAATGGTTGTGATCCCATCAAAGATCAGGTCCTTCATGATATGGTCATTGAAGGATAACAGGCCAATGTCTCTACCAATATCCAGCGACTCATTACGGCAATCCAGTAAGATGTTCCACATGTCTGCATCACTGATAAAAACATAAAGTGAACCTTTTTGCACAGCACCCGCCTCATATTGATTTTGAACCTCTGCATTAAGGTTGTGCTCCCCTACCAGCTGATTGAAAGCTTCTAGCACTCCTTCGGGATAATCCCGATCTGATCGATAAAACAGGACCACTTTTTCAAAAGCCTGAATTCTTGGTAACAATTCGATCATGAGCGCTTTGGTAGCATGCTGGAATTCCTGAGTAACGTAGTTGTACTCCTTACCAATGGGAAGATTCCTATCCACAATCACCAGTTTTTCAGGTGGTATCCTTTTCAGTTGTTCAGCAACCGTTGGGTCTTCTATCGGAGCAATCACGTAGATACCGTATTTACCATAGATATTATTCAGGATACTTTCAAAAACCTGCAGGTTACTATGATGAAAGAACACATCAATCTGCACACTCTCACCTAATTCCGCTCTTAGCGTGTTGTAAAATGCTTCCTGGAATCGCTCGAAAGCATACATCAACAAAGCAACTTTCTTGCGCTGATGAGTTTCCTTACTAATGATAAAGTAACCTTTATTCTTTTTCGACTCGACCAAGCCCCGGTCTTTCAATTCCTCGTAGGCATTGACGATGGTCTTACGCGCATACCCTACTTCTTCTACCATCACATTGATGGATGGCAATTGATCCCCTACTTTCAAAAATTCCTGATCAATCGCTTCAATGACCCCATTGATGATCTGTTCATGCTTGGAAAGAGTGTGTATGCTTCGTAATCGATGGATGTAAGACGCTAAAGTCATGTATTGGCAGTCAAAATTGCGATCGGTTCATTCGCACTACAAAATTGACGCAGTTTACGTAAAAATCCATGGTTATGAAAATATGGTTGTTTTAGAACAGCATTTTGAAACATGAACCAATGAATAACGGGGCATTCAGAGTTTGGCCAACTCTTCTGCCAGCATTTGTTGGTAGTCCTTCTTCTCTATTCTTGTTGGTGGTGCCACTCGACTATCACAATCAAAAACCGAACATCGTTCACATGTAGTATTTACTGTTTTAGTCTTGATAGCTGGGTCTTTGATAAAGTTAAAAGTCCCTTTGAGCTTTTCCGACATCAGTAAACCCAGGGTAATACTGCTCGGAGCAGCTTGATTGAAGCCTTCCGGCTGAGCAACGGAAATACAGAAGTAAGAGCGGTCTGTTTGCCAGTAATTCGAAATCTGAGCATCGGTTAGGTATTCTGATTTTCTGCTTCGGATGTTTTTTACAGTACTGATAGAAACCCACCGATGACACAAGTGCTCATGCACTTCATTGTGATAAGGTGACTGCAACTGTGATAGATGTAACTCCTTGGTGATGTCAAAATTCACCATGTCCTTTGTACCTGCTAGTTTAATGAAAAACAGATCTTTGATCTCAAAATGATGAGGTAACAAATTCGTCAGGCGTTGAAATAGTGTTTCAGGAGTAACCTGGTATTTATCCAGCAAATCTGAGATCAACTCCGAGGACCAATCAGAGGCACGGGCCAATTGGTGAATGTCCTTGACCATCTCCTCTTCTTCCATAAGCAAAGCCGCCGCAAAATAGGATGATCGAAAATTATTGAAGAGCTTTTCAAATGAAACCTCGCGATCCAATTCTGTTTCTAAAGGCCGATCTTCAATACCCAGGAATTGAAACCCTAACTCCTTTGCCAACAAGAACCGTCTTTGACTTTCACTTAAACCATCATTTAAATAGAGGACTTTCTTCTCTGGTTGATAATAAGAACGAAAACGATTGAGCTTTTCATGCTGACCAAGCGCCCTCATATCGATGGTGATACCATACGACTTAAGCAAACCTTCCAGCCTTCCAGGTGAACAAGCAATTGGAATGGGTGATGATTGCTGCTCTCGAAAGGCTTTGACAGCCACTTCTACTGTAGAGAAATAATTGTCGTGTATATCCTGGAATGAGCGGAGCGCAATGCGATAAAACTGTTCCTTTTCTATCTGATAGCTTCGGGTCATTTTTAGGACCGTACTGATGATCGCACTGAATCGATCCGGTGAATTCGTAAATACATCGATGAGCTTTTCAAGGCTTACCCCAAACTGCTCCAGTGGAAAATGCTTGAAGAAATCAGAATTGAGCAACTCGATGACTGGCTGGAGCTTTTTATCGCTCTTAAGACTCACCAATTCATCATATTCCAGATTAAACACCTGAGCCAGTTTAGCAATCTTAGCAGGCTTAGGATATTTCTTACCTTTCTCTATGTCATTGAGATAAGAAACTGAAAGCCCGGTTTCATCCGATATCTTCTGGTAAGAGGTTTTATTCGATAACCGCAGCATTCGGACTTTGAATCCAAGGATCAGTTTGGCAATGTCATTATCGGTGATCATAAACAAAGAGAGTTTACCAGAGAAAACTTTTCAATTAATTCCGTCTTCGCAAGATGAATTGTCAGTTATTAAGAAACCTTAAATCCTGAACCGAAGCGACCTCTGATGGAAGTCTCCACTCCCTTACGGAAAGATTGCTTCACTATGCCGGGTGGCCGACGGTCCGCCGCTGCGGTGCCATCGCAATGACGCAATATCATCATTTCAAAATCAGTACGAAAATAGTTCAAAAAAAGAATAAAATAATATTAGCGGAATTTCCGCTTTTAGAATAAATTACTATATTTGGAAAAATTTCATTCATGTCAGCGATATTCATCTCCCCTAAAAGCCAGGAGCAATTCCCGGATATTTATACCAAAGAGGCCATAAAAGCTCTAAATGCTCTGGCCCCTTTGAATGTGGAACAAGCAGCCTTGATGCAACTCCGAAATCAACGAAGACAGGCGCGTATCAAGGACAATTCACCATTAGGTTTTTTACCTGGAGATGTAAGAATTCCGGGAATCGGAAAAACAGTAGATGAAATCAGAAACGGAGATTTTGAATGCAGCATCATTCCTCATGACCTCAAATGTCAATGGATACAGGGAACTGGTCCAGCTGCGCGACCCAATGCACCTACCCAGAAAAGTATCAGAAACGTGGCTTATGCCCTACTTTCAGGAGCTGACGGATGGATGTTTGACGGAGAAGATGCTTTAGGACAGATCGATACCATGTCGCTGGACAATCAGCGAAATCTAAAACTGGCCATAAATCGGGATCCCCTATTCATGGAATCGGCTAGTGAAGTGGCCATTGAAATGAATGCATGGTCCGAAAATTTCCTGGGTAAGAAGATCATCAATGATTGGAAGTCTCAACTGGATTATACCACAGTCATATTTCGAGCACGAGGCTTACACCTATCAGATCGCCATATCTGCGACGTTGATGGAAATCCATTTTCAGCCTCCATTGTTGACCTAACACTATATATTGTCAACAATTACCAGACGCACTTCAAAAACGGATCGTCCCTGGTGGTATACCTGCCGAAGATCCAAACTGCAGAAGAAGCAGCTTTTTGGAACAAGCTACTAACAAAACTTGAAGAGCACCTACAACTCGCTGTAGGAACCATAAAAGCTTACGTCCTTATTGAGCAATTGGAAGCTACTTTTCAACTACTGGAGATTCGTGCTGCATTAGGTAACCACTTCGTTGGTTTCAACACCGGAAGATGGGACTACATCAATAGCGTTTCAGATGCCCTGGCCGGAGACTCAAATTTCATCAATCCGAATATTGAAGCCATCGGGATGACTTATGCTTACATGGCTGCCTATGAGGATCGGGTTCGTCGGGCGGTGAATACGCCAGATCGAAATGGCAACTTCAGTTTATGGCAAGGAGGCATGGAACCAAACATTCCGGTAGGATCAGAAACGGGTGTACAAGCGAGCATGAAAAAAGCCATGAATGGTGCGATTCGAGAACGACAATCCGGCGCCTCCGGAAAGTGGGTTGCTCATTGGAAAATGGTGCACATCATTCGACCAGTTTGGGAAGCTTCAGGTGAGATCAATCAACTTGGAAGGCAATTCGGAGAACTAACCCATACCCTCGAAGATGCGAAAGCACTGTCGGAGTTAGCCCCAGCGCCCAGGACCATTCAGGGCGCAAGAAACCTGTTAAGTGTTGCCCTTCAGTACGGAAATGCCTTTTTACGAGGATTCCAGGCCGCGGCCTTAAAACCAGCCGACTTTTTTACGGATGATGATGTACTGTATCTCATGGAAGACATGGCAACAGGCGAAATCCGGGTCAGCGTACTGTGGGAATGGCTCCATAAAGGAGGAAAGCTAACTGTGGGCGATCCAACACTTGGATTCGATGAAGGAGATACATTCACTTTTCAGGTTTATGAACAACTTCTAGCAGAAGAGTACGAGAAATTGTTACAGGCTAAAAACAAAGACGTTCACGAGGACTCAAAAACCACTACCCTACCAATCGCTCGATTGATCGTGGACACTTGCCTAAGAGAAAAGACCAAGGCTCCCTGGTACATTGATTTATTGAACCTGAACCTGAATAACGATGACTTGAAAGAAGCGCAAAAGAGAATCAGCACCTACTTCGATGAACTAAAATCTACTGGGAATCGAATCACGAAGAATCCCGACCTCAATCCTTTAGAAAATCAATTATCCAATTAAATGCAATACTGAAATGAAAACTGAAAAAGAGCTGATCAACGACGCGATTGACCAGGCCCAAGCCTATTTTAATCTACCCCGATTCAAAGGTGTGAAACGACTTTTTTCGGCACGCCAGGTCGTGGAACAACAAGGCACCATTTACAATGACTACAGTATTGCGAAAGAAGCAGCCGCTGAATTCTATAAGGTCTTAAGAACCAAATTTGATCAGAAAAAACAGATCACAACCTTCGGTCCCTACACTCCTAGTCAGGCAGTTCAAATGAAACGATCCGGCATTGAAGGCATTTATTTAGGCGGCTGGGCTACTTCTGCAAAAGGATCAGTAACAGAGGACCCGGGCGCAGACTTAGCCTCCTATCCTTTGAGTCAGGTACCTGATGAAGCAGCAGGCATTGTTCGTGCTTTATTGACTGCCGACAAAAACCAGCGATTTCAAAGGCTCCGGTTATCCGAAAAAGAAAGAGCGCTGATGCCTTTGGTAGATTTCCGTCCATTCATCATTGCAGATGCAGATACGGGTCACGGCGGAGATGCACATGTTCGTAATTTGATTCGCAGGTTTGTAGAAGCAGGTGTGCCGGGATATCACATTGAAGATCAGAAGCCCGGGACCAAAAAATGTGGTCATCAGGGAGGCAAGGTATTAGTCTCTTGCGATGAACAAATCAAACGGGTCAACACCGCGAGACTTCAATTAGACACAATGCGCGTACAGGGACTTATTGTTGCCAGAACAGATGCAGAAGCAGCCTCTTTGATTGAAAACATTGCAGATGAACGAGATCAACCTTTCGTTTTAGGTGCCACCAACCTGGAAGTTCCTTCTTACAAACATGCATTCCTGGTATTACAGCAATACCTAAACGAGATCGGTGTCATCGACATCAAAGGGCATGAATTATATCAAATCAGTGAAACCGATGCAGGTGCAGCCCGAATCTGGCTGAAAAACGCTGGCGTCCTGAAAGCAGCGGATGAGCTTATTCCCGAGTTGACGAGTCTAGAAAATGATGTATTTGAGAAAGCTTATAATGACATCTCTACTACCCTCGTTTCAACTTGGGAAGATGATGCAGGTGTCATGACCTATCGGAGTGCCGTTGCCATCATTATTGAAGAACTTAGAGGCGATGGCGAAGACGTAGGCATGTGTCATCAGGAATGGTTGAAGTTCGCTAAAACGGCTTCACTTAAGGCAGCACAGGCAAAAGCGGCTGAATTAGGTATTGATGTGAAATGGGATTGCGAGTTGGCACGAACCCCTGAAGGTTACTATCAAGTAAAGGGTGGCATTCCATTCGCGATTGCAAAATCATTGGCAGTGGCTCCTTATGCGGACCTTTTATGGATGGAAACTAAAACGGCGGATTTAGAAGATGCCAGAAAGTTCGCAGAAGCCATTCATGCCATATATCCAGATCAAATGTTGGCTTATAACCTCTCACCTTCTTTCAACTGGGATACTACGGGCATGACGGAAGAAGAAATGAGTCAATTCCCGGAAGAGTTGGGCAAAATGGGTTTTGTATTCAACTTCATCACTTATGGTGGACACCAAATTGATGGGTTAGCCACAGATGAGTTCTCTAACTCTCTGCAAACCGAAGGCATGCTGGCCCTGGCCAAAGTACAGCGGAAACTAAGATTGCTTGATTCCCCATATCGTACCCCGCAATCACATGTGGGCGGACCAAGATTAGACAGTGCGCTCGCTGCTTCATCAGGTAGAACGGCTACCACCAAAGCGATGGGTAAAGGTTCCACTCAATTCCAGCACCTGAAGCAAACAGAGTTACCCAAAACCTTGCTTGCCGAGTGGATTGATACCTGGAAAGAGATGAATGACATCCGGGAGAACATTCAGGTATCGTTGAAGCCACACTTACCTGGCTCTGCTGTGATGGAATTGTCACTACTCTCTGAGCATGGCAAATTGGCAAACATCGTCTTTACCATCATGACGGATCGCAATAAGTTGAACTTGCTATCTGTTCGTGATCAGAATACGTTCCACACCAGCTTGCGCAGAAAGCGATTGATGACCATTCTACATCTGTTCCTGATCAAGCGTTATTCGACTTTTAGCATTCACTACCTCACGCCAACAGTGGATAATAGCCGTCAATGTGAAGGCATGAAACGCATGAAAATCTATAAGGATTTCTCTGAGGAAGTAGGACACATCATTGTTGCTGATGTGAACAAGGAAGCCATTGAAAATGACCATTTCATCGACACAATTCTTGAAAAAGAAACTGTCCTAGCTTAACTATATATTCGATTTGGTTGGTCGCCATGGCTCCTTGGGCTGTGGCGGCTTCATTTTAGACCTCAGCTTGATCTTAGTAAGTTCCATATGAATGATTACGACTTAAATAACCGTTAAGTTTCAAGCCTATTTCCTCATATCAACAATCCGACTCAACTTCCCGCCCTGACTCATCGGTATTTCGCCTTTGTTCAGCAGCTCAATATTCATGGAAATGCCGATATTGTCTTTGATCTTCTTTCCAAATGATCTGGCCAAATCCTGATTAGCGATCTCCACTCCTTCAGCCACTTCCACTTTTACCAGTACCTGATCCATGGTTCCATCACGAGAAACTACTAACTGATAGTTAGGAATCAGGAAATCCATATCCTTGATCACTTCTTCCACCTGGGTGTAAAACAAATTCACGCCTCGGATAATCAACATATCATCCGCCCGACCTTTGATGGTGGACATTTTAATATGGGTCCGTTTGCCATTGGAATCGTAATGCAAGGAGCAAATGTCATTGGTCCAATACCTGAGCAATGGCATGGCTTGCTTGGTCAATGTTGTAAAAACAAGCACTCCTTCCTGCCCATAAGGAAGCGGTTCACCTGTATCCCTATCTACTATTTCGGGAAAAAAGTGATCCTCCCAGACATAGCTACCCGTGCCCTTCTCCTCTACATCTTCCTGTGAAACTCCCGGACCAATGATCTCGCTCAAACCATAAATATTGGTTGCTTCAACATTCAGACCTGCTTCTACTTGTGAGCGTATGGTTTCTGTCCATGGTTCTGCACCTAGCACTGCATATTTTACAGCCAAACTACCGGTATCAATTCCTCGTTTTGTACACTCTTCGGCTAAGGTCTGCGCATAGGATGGTGTACAACAAATGACCTCCGGTTTAAAGTCCTGCAATATCATCAATTGGCGATCCGTCATTCCTCCCGAAACCGGAATAACCGCCATACCTAGTTTGGTCGCACCTCCGTGCATACCTAACCCTCCTGTAAATAGCCCATACCCATAGGCATTGTGTAATTTCATGCCCGGCCGAGCTCCTGCACAAACCAGTGACCGAGCTACTACCTCATCAAAAAGCGCCAGATCCTGATGATTATAGCCAACCACTGTTGGTTTCCCAGTGGTCCCGCTGGATGCATGAATTCTTCTGATCTGATCTTCAGGTTCGGCAAACAACCCATACGGATACTGATCTCTTAAGTCCGTCTTTCTAGTGAAAGGAAGCTTGGACAGGTCGTCAATCCCATTGATATCATTGGGGTGAATACCTCTTTCTGAAAGCAGCTTTCGATAAAAAGGTACATGATCGTATTGTCGCTGTAGCATGGTTTTCAATCGCTGAGACTGAAGTTTGCGTAGCTCATCTAAAGGAAGGGTTTCTCTTTCGGGGTTGTAGAGCATGGGGTTTGGGTTAGCTGTCCTTAAGGTAATTCCATAATCATCTCCTGCAATCGAGATTACGGACATTTTTGACCCTTTTGAAATTTTAAGGTCAAAAATTCCGAAATGACGGGGTTGAAAAACTTCTATTCCAGTTTCAACTTCTCAGGCACATCCTTCAAATGTGCGTAGGGAAACTGACCAATTTTCCTCAAGTCATAGTAGCCATCCAGGCCTGAAATTCCTGCCGAACCCAGAGTTTCCAAATTCAATTGACCGGTTTCACTCATGGCCTCATCAGGGAAGATCAAATGCTGTACTTTCCCGATCATTAAAATGGTCTTATTCACCCTGATCGGTATTTCATCAACCAATTCCAATCCGAACTTCAAGGGGCTTTCTTTTACAAAAGGAGCATGGAATCCCTCAATATATTCCTCCTGAAAACCACAATATTCAAACTCACTCTGCTCTTTGGGGAATTTAGCAGAAGTGAAGTGCGCATTTTCCACCATTCCAGTAGGGACATGGTTGATGGTATAGACACCCGTTGCTTTGATGTTCAAATAAGTATCCCTCGGTTTTTCATCTTGAGGACGCATGACAAAGCCAATCACTGCAGGATCACTTCCCAGGTGCACCACACTGCTAAATATTCCCACATTGGGGAAACCGTCTTCTGATTTCGTGGCAATCAAATTGGCAGGTTTGATACCTGTCATGGAATTAATCAGATTGGCTCGCTTGAAGCGTTCCATTTGCTCGATATCATGTTTTGAGTAATACACTATAGATCATTTGAGGTCTTATTAATTGAAAAACCAGCATTCTCAAGTATTGTTTTGAATGATTAGAATTGTTTTCTACTTGGATTGTAATGAGTCCTGAGGTAGTGAAATAGCGATTCGATTTTATATCTGTCCGAATGATCAGTCAATTTTTGTCTTGAATCAGGAAAAACAAGAATGATTTCCCGGTATCTCACACGATAACTATTGGTCCTTTCTTGCCAATAGATCAGATCTTTAAGATCATAATGCTTTTCTGAATAATGTCGTTTAATCATCAAAGAAGTACCAGAATGATTGACTTTAATGTAAATCCTTAGATTAGCCAAAACCATCCAAAAGAAGGATGCATTCAGTAAGAATGAAAATAACACCAATTCAATCTCTGTTTGATATATCCAGATAGCATGAGTCAAAAAATACTTACCAGCAGGAAAAAGATGGAACCCCCAAGGAAGAGACAGTAATTCACGAAATGCTTCGATTATCTCGTCAATCGATAAATCAGTACAGCAGCTCTTTTAGATTGCATCGGAAATGTATGCAAATGTCCCGTCTCGTGAATGGTATGATCATCTGCTCCAGCCATACCCAGGCCATCCAATCCCATCTCAATGTATTCGGAAGTAAAGGAAATATCCGCGGCACCCGCATCACTTGGATTCACAGGCTTCACCGGATCAAAACCCAGGTCTGTACTTACCTTACTGAACTGCTCCAGCAATGCATAATTCCCATCTGTAGGAGCAAAAGGCGGATAGCCTTCTGAAAATTCGATGATCGCGGAAGTGCCAGGCAAATTCCGAGTGACAATTTCCATCATGGTATTTTGTGCTTTCTCCAATTGCTCAGGAGATAAACACCGAATGTCCCCAGTCACCGTCACTTCTTTTGACACGACATTGTCTTTTCCATAGGCTGTACTGCTATTCTCAACTTCCGAATAATTCACAGTTGTACCGCCAGCAAACATACCAGGGTTAAAGGTCAAAAATTCTTCAGAAGCTAGCTCTTCATAAAATTGATACAAGATGCGCGAGGCTTCATAAATGGCCCCTGCACCTACTGAAGGTTTGAATATCTGCGAAGAGTGTGCAGCATTCCCGGTCACAGTCAACTTCCAACCAGAGGAACTTCTTCTTGCCACATTCGCGGTGAGCGGATTACCATCTCCATTCTCAAAACCCAGAGCTATATCGGCCCATTTCGCCGCCTCGATCAATTCTTTTTTGGATTCAGACAATGGTGAACCACTTAGCTCTTCATCACCGGTCATCACTACTGTGATGTTCATTTTTTTCAACAACCCCTGTGCATGTAACGCTCGTAGTGCTTGTAAAATGATCACATCTCCACCTTTCATGTCGGCAATTCCAGGGCCTTTAATGGTATTCTCGTCTATCTGTTCCCATTCCTGCGCCGGGCTATCTGGCTCAAACACGGTATCCAGATGACCAATTAGTAGCAATTTCTTTCCTTTTCCTCCTTCAATTTTAGCTACCAGGTGACCGGCTCTGTCAAAGGAAGAACCATCCGCCCATCGCACTTCCATTCCCAGTTCTTCAAAAAGCGGCATCAACTCTTTTCCAACTTGCTGAACTCCCTCAAAATTCATGGTCCCGCTGTTGATGTTGATCAGCTTTTTCAATAAATCCAGGGCATTTTCATTGTTGGCATCCATGTATTGCGCCAGTTTTTTCTCGGTTTTATTGAGTTGAGCAGTCGCAACGGTGATGAAGTTCACCAATACCATTATCAAGAGGAAGGAACGAATCATATGTATCAATTTAGGCTCTAATATAGCATGAAGGGCTATTTCCTATATCAGTATGCGTCTTTTTGGGTAAAAGGAATCATGGTTTTTCGGTAAAAATCCAATAAAAAATTACCCTTAATTGGGTATTGTACAGGCTGTTGTGGTAGTCTACTTTTGGAATAGCTTGAAAAAGCTGATCAACTAAAGCTTTCTAGCTTAACACCGCCCAAAGGGACCCTCATCAAATGGTGAGGGTCTTATTTTTTATATAATATCTAAAAAGTAGATTAACATCCGAAATCAACCATTCTTATCATTCACCACGCTTCCTTTCCGTTCTTTTTCCATTGAAGAAAAAGAACCAAAAATTCTAGGCTGGATTCATTTTTTAACGCTTTTTAAGCCAAAAGAGCAAGAATAAAATAAACTCGCCATGTGATTCACTTAATGAATCTAAACTACATAAGTCTCGAACAGAATTTTATTCTTTACTGCTCTTATTCGTCTCAAAAAACTAAAATGGATCAAGGCCAATCCCAAAACGTGAATTTGCGTCTATCAATGCGATATGGCTTTAATCTAAAAGTAAGACAGAAGTTTGACTTACTTTTTCAAGTAATCTCTGATAGTCTTAGCTAAGGCATCAGCTGCACTTGGTTGCATGCGAAACCACAACTCCGGCTCGATCAATTCCATTTCTCCCAGGTTCCATTGGTCTTTATCGTTCTTGATCAAGTCTACCCTTGCATAAAAGGGTAGTGAGGGGCAGGATTTCACTACATGTTCCGCAAAGGCTATTGCTGTTTTGTCTGGTTCTTCCATTCGAATACTCCCTCCAAAGTCACTTTGCACGCGATAATCACCCGCCTTAGCCACTTTCCGAATGCCATGAGTTACTTTACCATCAATGACGATTATCGATAACTCACCTTCTTCAAGGACCCGACTCAAAAAAGGCTGAATCATCATGGTTTTATCCTTACATAAGTTATCAAACATGCTTTGGGTTGATGCCTGGCTCAACACTTCATAAGTAAGTCGGTGTGTGTCCCTGGCCGTTGCAGAAATGGTAGGTTTAATAACGATTTCATCCCATCCGTACTTGTCGGCAACCCCTCGAAGCTGTTGCTGCGATCCTTTCACGACGAGCACCGAAGGCACAATACTGATGCCTTTCGACTGCAGGTCCATGAGGTAGGTCTTCTCCACATTCCAAAAGACAAGCTCCTGAGGGTTGATGAATTCGGTTAAAGACTTGATTTTTTCGAGCCATTGCTTAAACTCGGAGAATCGATCAAAATAATCCCAGGTACTGCGAAAGATCACGGTTTTTGTCAAAGACCAATCAAATTCAGGATCATCCCAGGATTTTCTATCAACATTCAGCCCTTGTTGAAGACAAGCATCCATTAGAATTTGATCGTCTTCCAACACGTCCAAATCGTAAGGTGTAGGATCAACCGGATCCAGATATCGGGGATCCGTCAGAATAACAAGGTCCCGCATTTACTGTGCAACAGTAAGGATATCTGTCCCTAAGACCCGGTTACCTGGCAATTCGTACCAGGTACGATTATTCGGAATCTTCATACTCCCCACCGTGAATAATCCTTCCGTGGGAATGTATTCGCCTTTTCCGGCCGCTTCATCCTTGTAGAACTTATAAGCGATCATCGCAAAGTTGTCCTTGCGCATATAGAAATACCAGATATCTTTTTCATAGGGCACACGCAACACATAGCACGCTACTCCATCGACCTCTTCCTCAGTATATGTTTCATCTAGATTTGTACCTGGATCTTTCAGCTTCATGGGTAACCCCCATAAATAGGTGTAGTAATTGCGGAGCATCAATCCACGTTCGGAGGTACCTTCTCCTTTTTCTACCACACAATCCTCTACCTCCACTTTATAGACTTCCTCGTCATTACGATTCAGCTTAAAAAAACTCTTGCTGTTGTCAATCATAGCAATTGTTTTTCTATCTGGTCCATTAGGGCGGGTTTCTTTGAAGGTCAGCTCCGTTTTGAGTGAAGGCCACTCACCTTTGGGATCATGAAAAGCAATTGAATTATTCAATATTTCCTCTGCGGAAAGTTGCTGGCTTTTGGCCAGATGAAACAACATGACTAAACAAAAAGAAACCGTCAGTAATCGTCGCATGGTATGGTTTTAAACCTCAAAAAAACAGATGTCATATGGACACCCTTAAGTTGAATAATTTTTGTTTAAAAATACATCCTTCTTCTGTTAACTAAAGCGATACGATAAGCGTTATGCTATCTATGGAAGAGTCGAAACAGAAAACGGCGAAAAAAGCCATCACAAAAGAAAAACTGCAACTTCGATTTATCGAGTATTTGTTGTTGAATGAGCGGACACCTACTTCGGTATTTGCTTTTTGTCATTCACTGAAAATCAAAGAGGCAGACTTCTACGATCACTATAATTCGTTCAGGGCTTTAGAGGGGGATATTTGGAAATCATGGTTCGACGCCACGTTGGATATCCTGCACAAAGACGAAGCTTATGTCCAATATTCCGTTCGAGAGAAGTTACTGGCCTTTTATTACACGTGGATAGAAGTCATCAAAGGAAACCGCAGTTTCGTATTGATGAAATTCGATCGGATGCCTCAGAAAGAGATCAATCCTGAATTCTTCAAGCCTTTGCATCATGCTTTCAAGGAATACGTCAATGATCTATTGTTAGAAGGAAAAGACACAGCAGAAATCGCAGATCGTCCATTTAGCAAACAATATGACAAAGGATTTTGGATCCAGTTCATGTTCCTGACCCGATTCTGGGCCAAGGATGACAGCCACGGATACGAACAAACCGATGCTGCGATTGAAAAGGCGGTGAATTTCTCCTTTGACCTGGTGAGCAAAGGTCCATTGGACTCCTTCCTCGATCTGGCGAAATTTTTATATCAGAGCAACAAAATTTAATTCATTTTATGAAGGAACAAACCACGATCCCAACCGGAAAAGTGTCCAGGGCGGTAAAATTTGTGAAGACGGGAGCAAAAGTGGGTGGCAACTACATCAAGCACTATGGTAGAAAGCTTGTGGATGCCAATGCTTCCAGAGAAACACTGGATAAGGACAATGCGACAGACATTTATCAGTCGCTAAGCGAATTGAAAGGTAGTGCCTTGAAAGTGGCTCAAATGCTGGCCATGGACAAAAACCTGTTGCCCAATGCCTATCAGGAAAAGTTTGCCATGGGGCAATACAGTGCACCCCCCTTGTCCTTTCCACTAGTCGTTCAGACCTTCAGGAAATACTTGAAGAAATCCCCGAACGAATTCTTTGATTCTTTCACTAAAAATGCGGTTAACGCGGCATCCATTGGACAAGTGCATAAAGCTACTATCGGTGACAAAGAATATGCCGTGAAAATTCAGTATCCAGGTGTCGCGGATAGTGTTCGATCGGATCTGAAATTGGTGAAGCCGATCGCCTTGCGAATCCTAAGTCTCAATGAAAGAGAGTTGGATCAATACATGGAAGAAGTAGAAGAGAAATTGCTGGAAGAAACGGATTATCATTTGGAAGTTCGACGTTCAAAAGAGATCTCCAAAGCTTGCTCTCACATTCCTGACCTCTTTTTCCCAGAGTATTACGAAGAAATGTCAGCCGAGCGGATCATCACCATGGATTGGCTCAACGGCAAGCACATTAAAGAATTCCTGGCCACCAATCCTTCACAGGAAGTACGCAATAAGCTTGGGCAAGCCATGTGGGAATTCTATCATCATCAGATTCACAATTTGAAGCAGGTTCATGCTGATCCTCATCCGGGGAACTTCCTGATGACCCCAGAAGGAAAACTTGGCGTTATTGATTTTGGTTGTGTAAAGGTGATCCCTGAAGATTTCTACGGACCTTACTTTGTCCTCATGCGCAAGCAGATCGTTGACAATGACGAGGAATTGATGCAAGTATTACTGGGCCTCAATTTCATTTATGAAGATGATACCGAGCATGAAAAAAAGGTTTTCCTACACATATTCAAGGAGATGACCACTTTGCTTGGGCGGCCCTTCCATTTCGACACCTTCGATTTTGCGGATGACGCGTATTTCCAACAGATCTACGACCTGAGTGATCGACTTTCACAGATGGAGGAGTTGCGTAAGTCGAAGCACCCAAGAGGCTCAAGGCATGGCTTGTACATTAACCGAACTTACTTTGGTTTATACACCCTATTAAATGAATTGAGGGCAAACGTTACCACGACGAAGCCGGAGTTTTTCGATTAAGAACATAAAGGAGGAGAGCATCGGCTTTCCTCCGCCTTTTCTTCATTCCTGCTATCCGTTCTTACCTTAGCCGCGCTACCTGCGCCATTGCCTAACCGGGTACCATTGCTATCGGGTCTAGGGTTATAGGGTCCTTCGATTTAGGCGTTTGATACACCCCTGCCTCCTCTCAAGAGGTGAAAAAGCCTTCTTTTCTTTATCTTTCAACGATGAAGCAAATCCTAACCTTAACCCTGATTGCCTTACTGCTCGCTTCTTGTGGATCGGAGGAACGCGACCTCCCCTGGAAGTCCATTGAAGCTGACCTTCAAAAACGTTTCATCACCACCCCTGATTCAGCAGTCATTGAATTGCCTGCAGGCTATTTCATGTTTACTAAGAGCATTCTTTTAGATGGCAAAAAACACATCACGATCAAGGGAGCAGGAGCAGAAGAAACGGTCCTTTCATTTGCCAACCAAACCGAAGGCGCCGAAGGACTCAAAATCAGTAATTGCGAAAACATCACGCTTCAGGATTTCACCATAGAAGATGCTCCTGGCGATAACATCAAGATCACGGATACGCGCAACCTGACTATTCAATATGTAAAATCACATTGGACAGGAGAACCCAAAGAAACCAATGGGGCCTATGCCTATTACCCAGTACTTTGTAAAAATGTATTGATCCAAAATTCCATTGCAGCAGGTGCCAGTGATGCAGGAATCTATGTTGGTCAATCTGATTCTGTAATCATAAGAAACAACAAGGTCTATCACAACGTGGCGGGCATTGAAAGTGAAAACTCCAAATGGGTAGAAATCTATGGAAATGAAGCTTTCCAAAATACGGGAGGTATTTTGGTATTTGATTTACCCGGATTGACTCAGTTTGGGCATACCACACGGGTTTACAAAAACGTAGTAGAGAAAAACAATTTCAAAAATTTCGCGCCAGAGGGTAATATCGTCGCTACCGTACCTCCGGGTACTGGCATCATGTTGCTAGCTACGCGAAACATAGAGATTTTTGAAAATGTAGTGACCGACAATAAAACCGCAGGATTGGCGATAGCCAGTTATGATCTGGTTTCGGCTTTAGGCAGCGGAGAAGGGACGCAATTGGACAACAACATAGAAACGGCGAAAAACGACGAGCGATACGACCCCTACCCTACACAGATGTATGTCCATCACAACCAATTTGACAACAGTCATTGGTTCCCGACTTTGAAGAACGATTTTGGACTGCTGTTCCTGACCAAATTCCCTTTCAATACACCTGATATCGTCTGGGATGGCATTTCTCCTGATCGCACGCAATTAGGATTTTGCCTGAGTGAAAATGGTGAAATCAACTTTGCTGACCTGGATGCAGCCAATGAGTTTGAAGCGCTGACCACAGAATGGACGGCTTTCGATTGTGAAGGAACACGAATTGATCAGAAAATTACTTTATGAAATACGGAATTTTAGGATGGTTGATCTTCGTTTTTGCGTGTAGCCCAAAAGAACAGGCCCCGAAGCAAATCGAAGTAGTGACGTTGGGCGGAGATACTGAAATTCAAGAAAAACAACGCCTTTCCGAGTGGAACTTATTTGTTGGCGAGTTAAAAACATTTACGGCCGCGGCTGGAATGCTCCCCTATGACCTGAACACTCCGCTGTTCAGTGATTATACCTTCAAGGCACGTTTTGTGAAACTACCAGAAGGAAAAGCAGCCAATTATCATGCTACGGAAGTGATGGAATTTCCGGAATCCACCATTCTGGTCAAGAACTTCTACTACCCTGTCGACTTCCAAAAACCTGAAGGTGATCGACGCATCCTTGAAACCCGATTGCTCATCAATGAGGGTGAAGAATGGAAAGCTTTGACCTACGTATGGAATGAGGAACAAACAGAAGCTTTCCTGGAAATAGCAGGCAAATCTATTCCTGTTTCGTGGACCGATGGTTCTGGAGAGCTTCAAAGAATCAATTATTCTGTTCCTAATCAAAATCAATGCAAGAGTTGTCATGAATTCAATGGAAAAATTGTCCCTATTGGGCCTACTGCCCGACAGCTTAACCACGATTTCGATTATGCCGATGGCGGACACAATCAACTAAAAAAGTGGGTAGAATTAGGCCTATTAGAAAACATCGATCCTCCTCAGCAGTGGCCTACTTTGGCCAAATGGGACGATCCTCAAACAGGCACCTTAGACCAGCGTGCCCGTGCCTGGCTGGAAATCAATTGTGCACATTGCCACAGAAAAGAAGGTCCTGCAAAAAACACTGGGCTACACCTCCTGGCTTCCACCAGTACCGATTACGAAATTGGCATCAACAAGCCACCGGTGGCTGCTGGACGAGGCTCTGCCGGATTGAAATTCGGCATTGTACCTGGGAAACCAGAAAACTCCATCCTCATGCATCGCATTAAGTCGCTAGATCCGGGAGAGATGATGCCTGAAGTCGGGAGGAAGCTACAACACATAGAAGGTATCGCCTTGGTCGAGGAGTGGATCAGGGAGATGGATAATTAAATAGAGACATCTTTGCTTTACTTTAAAATACAACAACTACTGAATCAATTGAACTACAAGATGTTTTTCAATTGGATCATACCGATTTCTGCGTTCTTGATTTCATTCATTTATTACTTCCCATCCTCCGACTTGATTTACGTCATATTATCATCGCTTGTAAGGACTGGTATGATCTACGTGATTGGATGGATGTGGCTTAATGTATATGCTAGCTTTAAATCACCCTCCTCTCAAGCTCAGAAAAAAATAACCCTCGGCACATTAATATCGAGTGAACATATTACCCCTGAGAATTATCATAAAACTGTATTTTTCTGTTGGCTGTTGTGGTTGGCACAAATGATAATCGAGATTATTTAAAGAGTACCCATCTGATCAACAGCAAAGTTATTCCCACACTCTCTTTTTAATTGACTTGGGTCATTCATAGACTCGCTTCAGATCCTTGAGCAGGTTCTCCGAAATGGCCGAAAGGGTACCAATTGCAGACTTATTTCCCTCAAAAGTGTATTTGATCTGATAAATCAAATGTTCAATTTCATTGAGCTCATTAGATAATTCCTGATTAAGCCATGGATATTTCTTGGGATCAATAGGAACATCGTTCCATAGGGCTTGCTGAATCGACCAATAGTCATTGAGTCCTGGTGAAATCATTCGCTCCCGTAGTTGGTCATTGTCCTTTTCAATGTAAGTACTCCATTTATTGATGTTCTTATAATAATTAATGATCCTCCATCGTAATCGACCGTTCTTCAAAGAATAAATGCGGCTGGTATTGAGCATCTCTTCGTAAGTGGTTGTATGTGCTTCCACTAAATACAAACTGACCAATTCAACCGCGATGATCCCAAGCCGATCATCCAGTGTCTTTTGCGTCTGGATCAATTGCAAGACCGAATCACATTTACCGATTCTTACATCAAAACGTCTGTTCAGAAACTCATAGCGCTCGATATCACTCTCCATGTCATCGATCATACGTTCCATGGTCTTTTTCTGAACGTTTCTGGCTTTTCGCCCGTCGTTCCAGTTATTCAGCAAAAGCGCTCCCAGAATACCCAAGGTAATCACCAGTATCTCCAGAAAATACTCCGGCCATTTTTCCTTTAGGGTTTTGAAAATGATTTTCATATTGACTAGTTTGAATGCTACAGCATTTTCAAGATAACAGGATTATTCGAAATTCTTTCTCCTCCAAATTCCGCGAGAGTTTTGGGATAAACGCCATGAATTTCGATTAGAGAATGGATCGCTCCTTTGTATAAATGTTCATTGGGGTCTGATTCCATAAGCTGTACAAAAGCTAATAACCTGTCCTTGTTTTTGAAATCTTCATTGTCCAAGATATACCTATACGCTCCCCACTTGTAGTGCTCTATGTTTCGATCGTTTGAAATGGACCACTCTTCCATTTGTTGCTGAATGACTCCTTGAGGTAAAAAGCCTAACAAAAACCATTCCTCGTTATATTGAATGATTTCGACAAATTCATCTGGTGTCATGGCTCAATTAATTGCCAGGCAAATTCTCCATCAAAAAACGGATCTGATTGCCACCCATGATCTGGGTGATTTCTTCGTCACTGAATCCTACGGTCATCAATGCTTCAGTCAGTAAAATGATTTGTGAAGCATCAAAAGGGACGGTCACGGCTCCATCAAAATCGGAACCTAGACTCACATGTTCCACACCGATCAGGTCAGCAGTGTAGCGAATGGCTCTTGCAATGTCATTCACCGACTCGCCTCCTGAAGCTTCTTCCCAAAACCCCAGGCCAACCATGCCCCCATTTTCGGCAATGGCACGGAGCTGACGATCACTAAGGTTTCTGGGGCTATCATGCACACCTTTAACGCCAGTATGCGAAACCACCACAGGTTTTGTGGTCATTGCCAATACTTCGTCAATCAATTGCTCTGATGCATGTGCCAGGTCTATGATGATGGACTCTTCATTCATGATGCGTACCACTTGTCTACCCAGGTCTGTTAAGCCGCCTTGCTCTACACCCGCAGAAGATCCACCAATTTCATTGTCGAAAAAATGCACCAGACCAAACATTCGATAACCTGCATCGATCAATACCTGAAGGTTCTCCAGCTTCCCTTCCATGGCATGAAGACCTTCAATGGATAACATCCCGCCGATTTGACCACCATTCGTATTCCATTGTTTCATGAAGTATTCCAGGTCGCCTCGCGTCTTGATGATCACCAGATCCGAAGATTCATTAGCTGCGTCGTGTAAAACCTGACTTTGATGGAGTGCTCTTTCAATTAGGCCAAACCAACTGGATACTGGCCAACGATTGGCCATGGACAGCAACTTGATCTGATCTGTTCTTTCCGTGTTGGATTCATAATTGAGTCCTTGAGGCACTTTAATCACCGCATCGAATACCTGAATGGCAAAATTCCCTTCAATCAAACGTGGTATATCCACATGTCCATGATCGTGTTTGGTCAACGGATCTCGGTCCCACAGCAAATTGTCTGAATGCCAATCGGCAACAGCTATCGTTGCGTGAAGCCTTTTGGCTCTTTCAGATACAATAATAGGTTCGTTAATATCCCTCAATCGAACGTTATTTTGTCGGTCGACCCACTTGCCCACAACAAAGAAAAACACCACTAATCCTAGTAGAATTAGGACACCCAGCAAATCTCTAAGGGCACGCATAAACCTTCCCAAAAGGGTTCTTGATTCCTTCACCATGGGATAAACTTAAGCAGGATCGACTACTGACCCAAACCCAGTGCCGCTACAATTTCCTTAAGAACAGGTTCTCCGGAATTTCCATCAGGAACATATTCTACAATACTTGCCCCGACCAAGGGGATTTCTCTTACCAATTCATTCAATTGTTTCAAAAGTGTATCAATCAAAACTCCGCCGGGAATAGGCAAAAGCAAATGAGGAAATGAAGATGGGTCCAATACATCCAGGTCAATATGGACATAGACATGCGCTTTTTCTTTTTCGAGTACGCGATCCACGACTTGAGTGATATTTTCGGGGGTTACCACCTGAATTTGATTGGCAGCAATGTAACGCTCTTCTTCCTGATCCAAATCCCTGGTCCCTGCTAGCACCACCTGATCCGGATTCAACTTCGAAAAAGCATGTTGCAAAACATAAGGATCAGACTCACCAAGCAAGGCTCGCAAAGGCATTCCGTGAAAATGTTTGCTGGGTGAAGATTGCGGCGTATTTAAGTCTCCGTGGGCATCCAGCCAAAGTACGGTGAGGTTCCCGTGGTAATAGTTATTAAGGTAAGAAACAGGGGCAATTTCCGCCGCGCATGTCCCTCCAACCATAAAGATGGATGCAGGCTTTTCTTGTTTCAGCACATGCGCTGTGGCTTTCAATTGACGCAGGTTGGCTTCAAATCCAATGATGTCATTCTCAAGAAACAGGTCTTCTTGCTCAGGCACTGGAATGCTGGTGAACTGGTGGGTGGTAGACAGCAATTGCTGTAATCTCAATGCTCCGAAATAAACAGAGTTGGACTCGGCGTAGCCCTGCCATTCGGGGAAACAAAGATTTAGATGCTGATCCATTCTGGGTATTTCGTTTGGAATTACGAAATTAGTGATTCAAGACAGCAACTCATTCAAAACAACTGCTCATGGGCGACTTTGACTTCAGTTTAAAGTAAAAAATAGCCACCTAATTGATGCTCCAAATACATTGCACCCTGGTACAATAAGAGATATTTCAAACAATTAGTCGTAGTATCCGGTTTACTCTTCAAACAAGTAGCGAAAAACAATTAGCATATATGCAAATTACCTCTGATATCACTAAAAGCGGACTCTATCTGGAGGGTGTTGAGCAAGGGATTGAAAGAGGCATAACTGAAAATACGATCAAGCTCACCAGAAATATGCTGAACGAATCCAGCTTATCGATCGAACAGATCGCAAAAATTGCTGATGTATCTGTAGATTACGTGGAACAGATTCAGAGAAAGGAAATTTAAGAAACCCCCTGATTGTATATTGCCAGGAGATCTTCATGATCATCCGGATTAAGCATTTGTCCATCCTGCAGCATGATGAATCGATCTGCACCATCGAAGTACTTCTCATCATGGGTAATGATCAGTAAAGTCTTTCCTTTGGCTTTCAAATCCGGTAGTAAGGTGCGGTAATACACCTCTTTGTAGTAAGGATCTTGTGTGGCAGCCCACTCATCGAAAATGTAGAAAGGCTTATCATCCAAATAGGAAAGTAATAATGCCAATCGTTGACGTTGACCAGTCGATAAATTCGTGGTTGAAAGTTTGTTATCCTCAATCTTGACTTTCTTATCCAGCTCTAACAGCTTCAGGTACTTTTCGACATCAGCCTTTAAGCGTTCAGCATCTACATGACCTAAATCAGTGAAAAGGAAGAAGTCCGTGAAAATGCTATTGAAGTTCTCACGATAAGCATCCAGATTTCCTTGTTTCTGCTCAACGCCTGCCATCTCAATGCTTCCTGATTCCGGAATGTAAAGCCCACAAATGATCTTCGCTAATGTACTTTTTCCACTTCCATTGCCTCCAAGCAGGTAGATCATTTCCCCTTTATTGATCTCCAGGTTGATAGGTCCCAGCTGGAAAAACTTCTCCTCACCTTCATGGTAATACTGATAAGTTACATCCTTCAGCTCGAGATAAGTCTCTGACTTTTTGTTAAAATCAGGAGCCTCGATGGTGCGATCAATTTTTGCTTCATCCAGCATCAGACCTGTACTTTCTATCTGTTCCAATGCCACGTCAATTTTACCGAGGAATGGCAAGAAGCTACTGATATTACTTAATGGAGAGATCGTAAACAAAGCCACCATCAAAAAGTCCTTCAAGGTTGCGAAGGTCACAAATTCTGTATTCGAAATGATGATCAAAATACTCCCAAAGCCTATGAGCAATACCATTTCCGCAGATCGGGAAAAAACAGATACCCAAATATTGGACCATAGGTTGTATTCTTTCTGATCTCTGGCTGAAGGAAGCAATACGTTTTCAACGAAATTGTCTCGCAACCTGAAGTTCAATAACAATTCCTTTAAGCCATTGATCAAAGCATTGAAATGACCCAGCAGGTCTTTCTGCGTATCACGAGACTTCCGCATTTTATGCTTAAAGTTGTTCAACGGCTTTTGGAAGAACCCATAAGCCAACGCAAACAACAATAAGAAAACGAAGATCAATTGCCAGGAAATGAAGGCCATATAAACAAGAGCGCCCATCACCATGGTGATAGAGGTCAGGATATTTGGAAAACGTGTAACAGCCTGTACCACACTCATGATATCATCCGTTAAAATGGCGAGCAATTGATTCTTACTTCGCTCCATTTTAGTAAAGGAGGCTTTCATGATCTTGCGACTAAGGTCTACCCGTAAGTCCAGAATCACGTCCTGGCTCATTCTAGTCACATAATAAGAAGCGGTAACGCTGGTTGCCCCATAGATCAGCCATAGCCCTAAAAATGCAGGAATCAGATATCCAAAATTCAAAGCTCCGGGTTCCTCTGGGTCATTCAATGAAGCTACGTCCTCTTCATTGAGGTACCATTTCGAATCAATGACCTGCTGGCTGCCATCACGGATGTTATGAATTTCCACACCATGACTGATGCCCTCGTTGATGCAGTAGATCATACCCATCAGCGCGAGTCCGGAAATAGCTCCAGTAATAACAGCCACATAAAATATGACCGGTGATTTCTTGAAAAAGAGATAAATGATCTTCATAATCGCAGCGCGAAGCTAAAGCCAAAACTTTTCCCTGTAGTAATCGATGGCTTCCTGAAACCCACTTTCCAGGGTATATTTTGGCACAAACTCTAATAGAGATTGGTCCTTGGTTTCATGAATGGTCCAATCAGTGGCCAGGAGTTCTCTGATCTTGGGTGGATTGTAATGCCAGGATTTGCCTAAAAACTGATTGTAGAATGTATTAACGTAAAGTGAAATGTTTCTGACTAATCCTGCTGGTATGTGAATACCCAATGCTCGCTTCTTTCCCAGGCCATTTTTAATGGCATTGAGCAAATCTTTCTGACTTCTCACATGACCATCATGTCCATAAAACGTCTTTCCTGTAAATGGTGCCGAAAGGAAGATCAAATTAGCCAGGTCGAATCCATGAATGAAGGTGAGTTTTTGGTCCCTACTTCCCATAGACAATGAAATGCCCCACTTCACCAACTTTACCAACTCAAAAAAAGCAGCATCTCCTGAACCATAAACGGCAGTCGGGCGAACAATTACATAGTCGATTCCTGAGGTCTTTACCACCGCTTCAGCTTCCGACTTACTAACCCCGTAATCTGAAATGGGGTCGTCTTTACCTTGATAATTAGGACCTCTGGCCGCCAAACTAGAAACGTAAACGAAATTGGAAGAGATCAATCCACCTTGCAAAGCCTTGATCAGGTTTCCGGTCACTTCTACATTTCCCTTTCGGTAAGCATCGATATCTATGGCTTCTGTAACTCCTGCATTGTGAATCACATAGTCGAACGGACCGTACTCAGATAGCGTGTTCTTAAGGTTCGAGTAATGCTGGTAATCTAATCTTAAGATGGTAACATCCAGATGTTTGATACTAGATATATTACTCCTCTTCCTGACTCCAGCGTAGACCTTGTATCCTTCGGAAAGGGCTCTTTCAAGTAAATGCCTACCGACAAAACCATTGGCACCAGTAATTAATACAGATTTCATCAGTATCAGTGTTCAATGAGAGAAGGACATGGCGTACGCTCCATATCTACCGTGGTGAGATAGTGATAGGTCTACTGAAGACAGGTATTCTCCATTAATAAAGAATTGAGGCACCTGATCTTCATTCTTTATAATAGCAATGCTTCCACGATCCTGCCCCAGGTAGAGCGCCAATGCAGCAACCGCCTGGTCTCGAACTTCCGCCGATTGATGTTCATAATCTTCACCGGGACATTCGAAATGATCTGATCGTGTCTTTAGGTCATTTTCAGGTTTAGTGACCGTATGCAAGAACTGTTTTTGAATAGAGGTGATCGTTCTCACAATTCGGTCTTTGAATACAATTTCAGCAATGAAATCGTTTGTATTTCGCTTCAACGATGTTACGCTATAATCTATCGGGAAGAAGCGTCTACCATCCCAATCACCCTGAACCAAAGATTTGAATGTGGCTTCTTTCAAAGACCACAACAACCAAAGGCCCGTGTTTCCATCGGGAAGGTCTTGCAGCAGCCATTCGTCCTCAGTAAAACTCGAACTTTTCAGTCGTTCATAATACTGAGGTCGATGCTTACTTGCCTCATCCAGATCGATGATGTCGTTACCGATCGGCAAAGATTAGCTAGCAGCTACTGCAAGCTTCGCTTCTACCACATCAATACTTGAGCCTACAGTGATCATTTCATTGATAGACTCATCATCAATCATGATATCGAACTCAGACTCAATGTCCAATACGATATCAACGATGTGTGCAGAGTTGATCTTCAAATCATTGATCAGATCAGACTTCTCATTCATCGCACCAAAAGCATCATTGTCGCCAACATAAGGTTGGATCAGATCTTTCAATTTGGAAAGTATGCTCTCTCTATTCATAATTATTAGTTTTTCCAGGATTTAAGTACGACACAGCAATTCAGGTCACCAAAACCGAAGTTTGACTTGATTGCTATGTTGATTTCTTTGTCTATTTTCTTTGTTGGTAATTTTTCAGCCGAAACTTTTGACAGTATATCGGGATGAACCTCCTCAAGGTTCAACGTAGGGTGAATAAAATTTTCGTGCATTTGCAAAACCGTCCCCACTAATTCAATTGCTCCTGCTCCACCGATGCAATGACCGATCATGGATTTGGTCGCATTGATGTAAGGAAAATCATCTCCTTCCAGTCCTAACGCGTTCGACCAGTTGTTTATTTCCACTACATCGCCTTTGGTAGAGGTCAAGTGTCCGTTGATCAGGTCAATTTCTGAAGGTTTGATCCCCGAATCGGCAATCGCCCCTTTGATACAACGCCGAACACCTTCCGGATTAGCAGCAGTCATTGAGCCTCCGGATCGCTGGCCTCCCGTATTTACAAAAGAGCCAATGACCTCACCGTATATCTTCGCTCCACGTTCCAACGCAGAATCTAATTCTTCTAACATCAAAGCCCCTGCTCCACCACCGGGCACAAATCCCATTGGAGTACTTGACATGGGCCGGGATGCTTTAGTTGGGTCATCGTTATAAGCACTGCACAGGATGCGCATGGCGTCAAAACCACCCCAGATGTAACGACCATCACCTTCGGTTCCACCACACAACATGCGCTTGGCACGTCCCATTCGTATCCATTCGTAACCTTGAGATACGGCTTCTGAACCTGTGATACAGGCCGAAGAATTGGACATCACCCGGTTACCAAACCCAAGGATCTGATTCAAATAAGCACTGGCGCCACTGCTCATACTCTGAGGGATGGCACCCGCTCCTAATATCTTATGATTGCCTTCGTCGATAGGTGAAGTCTTGGACGTAATAAAGCTATCCAGCCCCAACGCCCCTGCTCCAAAAGCAGCCCCTGTATCAAAGTCAGTCTCTTTACTTAAAACCTCCAGTCCTGCATCTTCCCATGCCTCTACTCCGGCAAGACAAGCATACAAAATGGCGTTATTGGTGATCTTCTTAGCTATATAGGCGGGTAACTTTTGCTCCAGGTATTCCATGGTGATCGGTGGCTTTCCACCTACCTGGCACCGAAAATTCAGGTCTGCCAATTCCGGCCAACTTGTAATTCCTGATTTTCCGTTTTTGATAGCGTCACCAAAATCTGGTATACCAATCCCATTGGGGGAGGTCACTCCAAGTCCGGTGATTACAACTCGCTTATATTCCATTAGTTCTTATTCGCCTTTCGTGTGACCATGCCTGATAACGTCCCCTTACACACTTCCTCTCCAGCCTCATTCAACATCACTACCTTGCATTTCAACTTACTGAACCGGAAGTATTCTTTGGTGGAAAATACCTTTACTTTCTCGCCAGGATAAACAGGTTTCAAAAAGTCCATGTTCGACGAAGAAAATACGGGAATCACCTCTCCTTCCGTTTGATTTTGCAGCAAGTAGATCCCTAAACTTACCAGTCCTATCTGGGCTGCGATTTCCGTAAGGATCACACCAGGTGTTACCGGGTTTTCGGGAAAATGTCCTTGATAGAAGAACTCCTCTTCTTTTAGGGTATAACTGCCGATTGCGCCGTTCTCATCCAGCTTCTCCAGATGATCGACAAACAGAAATGGTTTTTGGTATGGTAATTGATCTATGATCTCCTGCATCAGTTAATCCTATATGCTATTTTTATCATTAAAGGATACAACAGATGAGCTGGTCATATAATTCATAGGCTTGATCTTCATTACAAATTATCGGGTGAATTCACGACTAGACGTAAACTCACTTCACAGGAAGGCAAACGGCACTTTTAATACCCCCAAAAAAATTATCACTTTTTGCAAAAAAAATCAGGTAATTGATTTTTTGTTGAAAATCACACCAATGACCAGCCTGTTTTTCTATGAATTTTCGGCTTAGATCAGTGTTTCACCTCCATCAACCACCAATCGGGATCCATTGATCCAATTAGCTTCATCTTGCGTCAACAGGTAAATCGCATTGGCCACATCTTCCGGTTGCGTCAAGCGTTTCTTTGGATGTTGTTGCTGGATGCGTTCTACCATTTCGTTACTCCCCGGAATGAGTTGCATGGATGGAGTAACCGTCACGCCTGCCTCGATTAAATTAGAAGTGATACCCAAATGTGCATACTCGACAGCAATGTATTTGATGATGGCATCCAAAGAAGCTTTAGCTGCTGCTACCGCAGCATACCCTTTCCAAACGCGTTTGTCTCCGGCACTGGTCAAGGCAATGACTCTCGCGGGATTGGCCACCAGGTCTTTGGCTAAAATGGCATTGAGCCAGGGCACAATGCTGAAGGCCATGCTATCTCCGGTAATGGCAAAATCTTCGTCCGTCAGTAACTGTGAAGGATAGGCAATGCCCCCATCTTCTGGTGTGGGAGTCATCAGTTTGAGGTTTCCTTTCGCAATAGAGTGCAACAGTAACCTGATTTTACCATCACCGATTTTAGTGGCAATTTCTTCCAGCACCTGCTCTCGCTTCACTTCCTGCAATGCATCGGTATTGAAGTCCAGCACTTCCACGCCCATCGCACGCATTTCATTATAAGCCTCATCGACTTCCACTTGTCGGGATCTACGTTCACGATAAATAAGAATGAGGTTCATGCCGGCTCCGGCCAGTTTCTTAGCGGTTGCTAATCCCATTCCACTGGACGCTCCTAAAATGAGCCCCCAAAGGTTTTTTTCTGCAAATACACTCATGCAAGCACTTTCTTATAGCACCTCCGTCGTTGGTAAACTTCGGAAGAAAATTCGTTGAACTGAGCAAGCACTTTCTGATTGCCCTCCAACATTTGGTTGGTTATGGTGGTTTTTATGCCTTTATCAATATAGGCCTGGATCAAATCTCTAAAAATGATGGCCGTCACACCGTGCATCTGATATTCCGGTAGTACACCGATCAAATACATGTCGACTTTATCATTTTTCTTCATTGCTTTCAAAATATGAAAAAGCCCAAAAGGAATGACCTGACCTTTCGCCTTCTGAAAAGCTTTGGACAAAGAGGGCATGGTGATAGCAAAACCTACCAATTTGCCTTCTTCATTCACGATCATACTCAGAAAATCAACGACAATAAAGCCAAGGTACTGATCAATGTAGAACTTGATCTGCTTTTCGGTCAATTGATGGAATCCAAATAAATCTGAATAGGATTTATTGAGCACATCAAATAACTCATCGCCGTATTTCTGCGCCTCTTTTTTACTCTTGAACTTCAGGCTTTTGAACTTGAAGCGATTTTCAATCATTTCTGCTCGACGAGCCAGTCTTTTAGGTAACTCATCAGGCACTTCCGTTTCTAACTGTAGCCAATCTACGCTCTTGGCATAGCCCAACTTTTCCAAGTGTTCAGGGTAATACGGATGATTGTAGATGGTAGCGATAGTTCCAGGCTTGTCGAAGCCTTCGACCAACATACCTTCAAAATCCATGTCCGTGAACCCCATCGGCCCATGAATACCATTCAGGCCTTTTTCCTTGGCCCATTGTTCAACCGTGTTCAGTAGCAACTCGGCTACTTTGATATCATCGATGAAATCAATCCATCCAAAACGAGCCAGTTTTTCTTCCTTCGCTTCTCTTTGCAAGATGATGCCTGCAATTCGACCGACAGGTTTATTCCCTTCATAAGCCATCCAGTAAACCGCCTCAGCTCCGTCAAATGCTGGATTTTTCTTGGGATTGAAAACCGTGAGTTCGTCCATCATCAGTGGAGGCACCCAACAGTCATTCTCTTTAAAAATGGTAAAAGGGAATTTGATGAATTTCTTTAGACCCACCTTGCCTTCAATCTTCTTGATACTATACACGAGAAGGCTCGTTTAAAGGAATGTCAACTTCCTTAGCTACCTTATGGATTTTGGAAATGGCCTCGTCGATCTGATCTTTGGTATGCGTCGCCATCAGAGAAAAACGCATCAGGGTGTCTTCCGGTCTTACAGCCGGTGGAATCACTGTATTGACAAAAATGTCTTCCTGGATCAGTCTGGTTGAAATCTGGAATGTCTTATCGTAATCTCTGATATAAATTGGAATGATCGGTGTTTTTGAATCACCGATATCAAATCCTAATTCTACCAGTCTCTTTTGCGCATAGTGCGTATTGTCCCAGAGCTTTTTCAATCGCTCAGGCTCAGTTTGTAATATTTCCAGTGTTTTGATCACCGCTGCAACTGCCGCAGGGGTCATGCTCGCACTGAAAATGAATGATCTTGAAATGTGTTTCAGGTAGTTGATGGTATCCGCATCTCCAGCAATAAACCCTCCTAAAGAAGCAAATGATTTGCTAAAAGTACCGCCGATCAATTCCACTTCATCTTCCAAGCCAAAGTAGGAAGGTGTCCCACGTCCTTCTTCGCCCAACACACCGACTGCATGCGCACAATCAGTCATGACTGTCGCATTGTACTCCTGAGCCAGTCTCACGATATCGGGTAATTCACAAATGTCTCCTTCCATGCTGAAGACACCATCTACCACGATCATTTTGAACGCCTCTTTTCCAATGCTTTTCAGCTTCGTTTCCAATGACTTCATGTCATTGTGCTTGAAGTACACCGTAGACGCCTGAGATAATCGGGCACCTTCAATGATGGACGCGTGATTTTGTGTATCTAAAATGAGGTAATCTCCCCGACCAGCCAATGTAGGCAAAACACCCAGGTTTACCTGAAAACCGGTGCTGTAGGCGATACAAGCATCTTTACGGAGAAATTTGGCCAGTTTTTCTTCTAATTCAACATGTAGATCAAGGGTTCCATTCAGGAACCTGGAGCCACCACAACCGGAACCGTACTTCTCTACTGCTTTGATGCAGGCCTCTTTGACTCTAGGATCATTGTTCAATCCCAGGTAACTATTCGAACCAAACATCAAGACCTTTCTTCCTTTGTAGATCACCTCCGTGCCCTGATGAGATTCCAGCTCTCTGAAGTAAGAATAGAATCCTAAATCCTGAACACGTTGTGGCTCCCTAAACTGTCGGGTCCTTTCCCGTAATGCGCTCATACTAAAATCGATGATAAATTATCACAAAACCAACTCCCCTATGCAGTCTGGCTTCGCATATACACCAAGCCAATTCAGTCCGCAAATATATAATGTGTCAATGCAAATTCCTGTATCAAAAGGAGCAGATTGAGCAGGTCGCCCAAATTGCCTTTTGAAAGCACAAATCCCCATCCGATTAAATATTATTCAGCAAATCAACCAAAAAGTTTCGCATTTCGAACAATATCGCTGGTAACTTTGAAAAATTCTTTGTGAATATTGAATACTTCTCCTTCTGCTGAGGCGGCTACATAACTCCCGGACTCTTTCATTTCGTAAGCATTCACATTGTCCTTGAGGTTATAGGCTAATATATTGATCGCCTGCTGTTTCAGGAATTTGTCCTTGATCAAGAACAGAGATTCTAAACGACGATCAAAACTCCGGACCATGACATCTGCACTTCCAGAATAGACAATGGGCTCTCCATTGTTATGGAAATAAAATATCCGTGAATGCTCGAGATAGTCTCCCACAATGGACCGTACTTCAATGTTTTCACTTAAACCCGCTCGCTGTGGACGCAAACAACAAATGCCTCGAACAATCAATCTTACGGGTACTCCTAGCTGTGATGCCGCATAAAGCGCTTCTATGGTGTCTTTGTCCTGCAAGGAATTGATCTTGATCACAATACCTGCTGGTAAGCTATTGGCAGCATTTTCTCCTTCACTCTGAATGAGTTCTATCAATTTATTGCGCAGGTCCCTGGGAGCGGTAAGCAGGTTTTCATACTTGTCTGGGAATGAGTGGCCCGTGATTACATTAAAGAATTCCTGTACATCATTGGCATATCCATCATCAGTGGTCATAAAGCCGAGATCGGTGTACAGTTTGGAAGTAGATTCATTATAGTTACCACTGGACATATGGACATATCGCTTGACCCTGTCCCGTTCCTTTCTGACGATCAGCAATAACTTGGTGTGTGTTTTCAAAGAACCTACGCCGTAGATCACAAAGCAACCGGCTTTCTGAAGACGCTGTGCTTGCCGCATGTTGTTTTCTTCATCGAAGCGTGCCTTCACCTCAAAAAGGACTGAAACGTGCTTACCATTCTCCGCAGCCTTTAATAACGCTTCAATGACCCTGGAACGTTTTGCTAAACGATAAATAGTCAGCTTAATAGACATCACATTGGCATCCTCCGCCGCCTGATCAAGAAGATCAAGTAGTGGCTCGATGCTATTGTAGGGCTGGTGCAAGAGGATATCACGGTCTTTCAGGATGTTGAATATTTTCTGGTCCTGATAATCCTCCATACTGAGTGGCTTCACCGGAGGTTTCGACTCTTCACGGAAGTTTTGCAGTGCCGGATAATTGACAATTTGCCAAAGTCCGGTGTAATCAATCATCGCAGGAGTTTCGGCTTTGAACAGGTTGACGTCCTCGATCTCAAACCGGTCTTTCAACTTTCTGATCAACCATTTATCGAAGACGGAACTGATCTCCAGACGAACCACCCTGCCTGTCTTTCGTGTTTTAAGTTTCTTAGAAAGTTCTTCGAGGTAATTGGCTTCAATATCTTCGGACTCCTCCAACGTGAAATCCCCATTCCTTGTCATTCGGAACAGTGTACAGGATATGAGTTCGACATTTTTAAACAGCTCTGCGATGTTGTTTTTGACAATTTCTTCAATCGGAACGAATATCACCTGACCTTCACGTTCTATCGGGTAGAATCGACTGACATTCTGCGGTATTTGCACAAAGGACATTTTCTTCTTCTCCTTCTTCCCGGTGCCCAAACCCTTAGAAACCACGCCGAAAGTGAGCACATTGTTCATTAACACCGGGAAGGGATGATAAGAATCATACATCATAGGTGTCAGCATTGGGAACACTTCTTTACGGAAATATTTTCCTACTTGCTTCTGCTCATTCTCTGACAATTCTTCAAAAGCACAAATAGAAAATCCAAGGTCTTTAAATTTCGGCGACAGGTCTTCCGAAAAAAGCCGGTGTTGTTCAGCAGCAAATTCCTGGAGTTCCTGAAACAAGGCATTTTTAAAAGGAATCAAGTGTAAGCCTGAATAATCAATCCTATCAGTTTCAAAATCCACGTAGTTGTATAAACTACCGACCCTGATCATAAAAAACTCATCCGCATTGCTTGCTGTTATCGCCAAAAACTTGAGTCGCTCAACCAGGCTCCGGTCTTGCTTTTTTACCTGATCTAAAACACGATAATTGAATCTCACCCAGCTAAGGTCTCGGCTGATCAAATCACTCCCGGAAATAAGGTCCTGATAGTTTTCCTGCATGGTCCAAAGTTAAAGGAAGGAACCTTGATACCGATACCTTACAGAGAAGGATAGCTGGGTTTTTGTAACCTAATTCATGTTGCGCCGTAGAAGATAGGAAAGAAAAAATTATATTTTTTCCAATAATAATGCAATTTAATTGATTACCTTCGTTTAGAAGTTGTAACAAGCGCCTTTATAATGACGAACACACCGCAAGCCACCACAGGAGTCATTTGGTACAATCCTATACTCAAAGAATACCAGTTTGGTAGTTGGGCCACCTATAGTAATATGACACAAGAAGTATCCGATCCAGATTTCGAAGTTCTATATGAAATGGACGGATTGACCAGCAAGCTGGCATCCAAAATTGTAAAAGAATTAAACCTGGCTAGCACTTATGCCTAAGAGCGGCTAATATTAGAAGTTTCGAGTAATCCTATGAGAAAGTTCCACAACAACTTACTCTCGTAGTTTTAGTGTTGCTTCAAAATAAAGAAACCACTCCAAATGGAGTGGTTTCCTATTTTATCGCTAAATGAATAATGGATTACACCATTTTCATATCTGAAAGCACAGCATTCATTTTACGAACTGCATCTGCACTTGCATTAAATTTCGCTTGCTCATCATCACTCAGGTTGTACTGAACGATTTTTTCCCAACCGTTTTTACCAACTACAACAGGCACACCAATACAGATGTCGCTCTGACCATATTCACCATCGAGGTATACACAGCAAGGGAATAATTTCTTTTGGTCACGTACGATGCTCTCTACCAGATAAGCACCTGCAGCTCCGGGAGCATACCACGCAGATGTACCGATCAATTTGGTCAAAGTAGCGCCGCCTACCATGGTTTCTTTCACAACGTGCTCTTGTTGCTCAGCAGACAAGAAATCAGTTACAGGAGCACTGTTGTAAGTAGCGTGGTTAATCAACGGGATCATGGTCGTATCTCCGTGTCCACCAATCACAACACCTTGCAGGTCATTAGGCGAACAAGAAATGGCTTCACTCAATCTGTATTTGAATCGGCTGCTATCGAGAATCCCACCCATACCGATGATTCTTTCTTTAGGCAATCCGCTGGCTTTAGCAGACAGATAAGTCATGGTATCCATAGGATTACTAATCACGATGATGATCGGATTAGGCGTGTATTTCAGAATGTTGTCCGTTACGGACTTCACGATCCCGGCATTGGTTCCGATAAGTTCTTCACGGGTCATACCCGGTTTCCTTGGCAATCCGGAAGTGATCACGACCACTTCTGAACCTTCAGTAGCCTGGTAATCATTTGTTGAACCGATAACTTTGGTATCGTAACCATTCAAAGTCGCACACTGGTTCATGTCCATGGCCTTGCCTTCCGCAAAACCTTCTTTGATGTCCAGTAAAACAACTTCTTCACATAATGATTTTCTGGCGATATTTTCAGCACAGGTGGCTCCGACTGCTCCTGCTCCTACTACGGTAACTTTCATGGGATTAACGTGATTTTGATTCTTAGATTATTGACCTCACATTCCATACCTGCGAAATCGGCCCCAAAACTACACCGTATTTGGTCCCTGATCAAATGATTTTTGACAGGTGATTTTCAGCACTTTCTGTGTCTTATCCGTCACTTTGAAACGATCATCCAACCGGTGATTGACTACCCAGCAAATCGTCGCATCTGATTCCAGTACAAGAACAGCAGTTTTGTCAATTAGAGGCACTTTTTGATCGACTAAAAAGTCACTAATTTTCTTTTTACCCTTCATGCCCAAAGGCTGAAAAGCATCTCCCTGTTCCCATTGTCGAATGATGAGTGGCAATTGTACTGCATCCGCATCTAGATACACTTCATGAGGCGCCGACCCCTTTTTGAATGACTCTACCGGATGCTCAGTGACTCGCAGCGACCTGTCACCTATTTGGTAAGTACCTTCTGTGACTTCAATTGCGATCGTTGAAGCACCAACGGATTCTACTTTCGGCTTCACCATGAACTGGCCACGATTGATGTTAAGCAGGAACTTTTCAGAATAGAATAGCTTTCCTGATTGATCAGCCGCTTTTGAAATATCCAGGCACTGGGAAAAGCTGAAATCAAATTCCCTTAGTAATTCAGAAAGAATCACCGCATCCACTTCCTGACCCGTCATCCAATCATGGTTGATATAAAATATGCCTTCTGACATAGAGGTGTGCTGTTCTCTGATCGATTGAACCTTGTCCATCAAAACCTGCTCCGTGCCAGAGATTCTAAGTCGTGTATTTTCAAAATGGGCAATCACGGATGGATTGATCGCTTTAAGAACCGGGAGCACCTCATGTCGTATTTTATTTCTGGCATACTTCACCTCGGTATTGGAAGCATCTTCTCGCCATCGGATACCATTAGCCTCAGCAAAAGCAATGATTTGAGATTTTTCTGCAAAGAGTAAAGGTCTCACAAAGATTCCCGATCGGTGATTGATCCCACTAATCCCGCGAATTCCAGTTCCTTTGGTTAGGTTGAATAGTACGGTTTCCAGGTTATCATCTGCATTATGAGCTGTAGCCACATAAGCAAAATGATGCTCATCTTCAAGCTCCATGAACCATCTGTAGCGTAACTCCCTGGCTGCCATTTGAATGGAAATCCCTTGCTCATTCGCGTAATCAACCGTGGCTACTCGCTTTGTAAAAACAGGAACGTGCAGCAGGTTGCATATTTCTGTGACCAATGCTTCGTCCTGATCTGAAGCTTCTCCCCTCAAACCGAAATTCATATGAGCCACGGAAACCTGATATCCTAGTTGGACCAACAAGTGAAGTAAGGTCATCGAATCTACGCCTCCGCTTACGGCAATAAGCAAATGATCATTCGACTTAAAAAGCTTGCGTTGCTGGATAAAAGCTTGAAGTTCCGCCTGCATGTCCTCAAAATTCGTCATAAAATTCAAAGCAATCCTTTTGCATCATTGAACGTTACTAGTTTTGTTACTTCAAAAATTCTTGACTCATACTTATATGACTTTGCGTCGATTGCTTTTTGTTCTTATTCTGATAGCTGCGTTTCTGCCCGCATCGGCTCAACGCAAGGCGAGGAAAATTGACTACAAAGCCAAGACGTTAACTGTCGGAAAAAGAAACGGCGAAAAATTCCAGAAACTCCTAAATGAGGTAATCTTCACACAGGAAGAAACCACTGTATATTGCGATAGCTCCTTCTACTTTAAACGCAGAAATGTGATGGAAGCTTATGGACATGTGAAGATCCTGGATGACTCCACAACCATCACTTCGGTAGAGCTAATCTACGACGGGGATTCGAGAGATTCGGAGTTGAGGAAAAATGTAGTATACACGAAAGGAGTGCAACAACTACTAACTGACTTTCTTGATTACAACCTGGACTCTGAAGTTGCAAAATACTTTAATGGTGGTAAGCTACTCGACAGCACTACAAATACTTTGACCAGTGAAATCGGATATTTCTATGGCCAGCAAAACCTGGCGACATTTTACACGGATGTGGTATTGGTCTCACCCAATTTCACCTTAAAAGCCGATACGCTCCGTTACGATACCAATACAAAAATCGCTTACACCTACGGTCCCACTGAAATAGAAAATGAAGACGGCACCAAGCTCTTTTCCGATGGCGGGGTTTTTCGAACCCAGATCGATCAATCGGATTTCGTCGAAGGCAAATTAGATACAGAAGATTATACCCTGGAGGGGGACCAATTGTATTTTGACGACCTGCTCAGGTATTACAAAAGCATTGGGAATGTGGTGCTTACGGCCAAAAACAACGATATAATCATCATTGGGGATGAAGGCTACTATGACAAGGAAAAAGGTATTAGTAAGGTATTTGGCAACCCGATCCTGAAACGAATTTTAGAAGACGACACCCTTTACATGGCGGCAGATACGCTGGTAGCCATTGAAAGTGAATATGATAGCGCGGAAAGGATTCTGGCATATAATGATATTAAGATCTTTAAGAAAGGCATGCAGGGCCGTGCTGACTCAGCAGCCTACTATAAATCCGATTCGCTGTTCTTCCTTTATCGGAATCCAATTCTTTGGAACGAAAACAATCAGATCAATGCAGACACGATCAGCCTGACAATCAAAGAGGAGAACCTGGACCGAATGAACCTGTACCGAAATTCCTTCATGGTGACGGAGGACACACTGAAGAATTACAACCAGATAAAAGGAAGAGACATGGTGGCGTATTTCGTAGAAGAAGAGATGACGCGTATGACCGTGGACGGTAATGCCGAGGGTATCTATTATGTTCTTACCGAAGGAGATACCAGTACCATGGGTATGAACAAATTCATTTGTAGTACGATGAAGATCGGTTTCAAGGACAACCAGGTATCAACTATATCCATCTTCCAACAACCAGAAGCCAAATTCATCCCGCCCCATGAATTGAAGGCAGGGGATACTCGCCTGAAAGGGTTTTCATGGCGCATAGAGGAACGACCCAGTCTGATTGATATTTTCGGTGAAGTGCCCAGTACAGGAGAAGGGATTACACCCATCAAAGACATGACCATCGATCCCGAAAAAATGGTTCCCGAACGGAAAATTCGGGGCGAAAAATTCATCCCTGGAAAGCGTAAGATGATAAAAAACGTTAAAAATGAGGAATCTGAGGACGGATAAGCCTCGGTTTTCTGTTCTCTCTTGGACTTTGTAATTTTGCGCTCGATTTTTACCCTTGATATGACGAAGAGGATATTGCAGTTAGGTTTGGTGTGCCTGTTGATGGTGAGTGTTTCATCATGTTCCAAGTTCAGAAAGTTACTCCGAAAAGGACAATGGAAAGATAAATATGAAGCTGCCATTCGGTACTACGAAGTGAAGGATTACTTCCGTGCCGGACTGTTGCTAGAAGACATTCTGCCCATCATTCGGGGAACAGAGGAAGCGGAGTTGGGAAACTTCTACTATGCCTACTGCCAGTTTCACCAACGACAATACATTTTAAGTGCGCATCACTTCAAGACTTTCTCAACCATCTATGGTCGAAGTGAGTACCTGATGGAAGCCACATTCATGCACGCTTATTCGCTTTATAAGCAGAGCCCAAAACACAGTCTGGATCAAACCAGCACTTTTGAAGCCGTTACCGCGCTTCAGAACTTTATCAATACGTATCCCTATTCGGAATACGCCGAACAAGCGGACAACCTGATTGATGAACTACAGGTGAAACTGGAGAAAAAGGCATACGACAATGCCATTCTTTATTATAAGATCAAAGGTGTGAAAGGCTATCGACCTGCACTGGTCACCTTCGAAAACTTCCAGAGAAACTTTCCGGATAGCAAATTCAATGAAGAAATTGCTTTCCTCATGGTTGAAACTAATTACAACTATGCACGTAACAGCATCTACTCCAAACAGGAAGAGCGCTTCAAGGAGACGGTTGAAAAGTATGAAGCCATGCTCAGACGCTATCCTGAAAGTAAGTACCTGAAAGATGCAGGTGAATATTATCAGGAAAGTTTGGAGGAATTATCTAAATTTGCGGCTCAAAAAAATAAATCGTAATGGCAACGGATCCATCTATCATTACTCGAAATAACGACCACATTGCTCAGCCAACGGGCAATATCTATGAGTCTATTTCCATTATTGGAAAAAGAGCTCGTCAGATCAGCACGAAAAACAAGGAAGAGTTGAATGGTAAATTGGCTGAATTTGCCTCTTCTGTAGACAATTTGGAAGAGATCTTCGAAAACAGAGAGCAGATTGAAATTTCCAGGTTTTACGAGCGCATGCCTAAGCCTAGCTCAATGGCCATCGACGAGTTTCTTGAAGACGAAGTGATGTTCCGTATGCCTGAGTTAGGTGAAGGGGAGGAATAATTCCACCTTTCATGCTTAACGGAAAAAAAATCTTACTGGCGGTAAGTGGGTCCATTGCAGCCTACAAATCCGCCTTTTTTGTTCGTTTACTGATCAAAAGTGGTGCTGAAGTTCGCGTCGTAATGACCGAAAGCGCAACCGACTTCATCACGCCACTTACCCTGGCCACTTTATCGAAGCACAAGGTTTACCGGGATTTTTTCAACAAAGAAACTGGTGAATGGGACAGCCATGTTGAACTGGGACTGTGGGCAGATGTCATGGTCGTAGCACCTGCCAGTGCCAATACCCTGAGTAAAATGGCGAATGGCAATTGCGACAACTTACTCATTGCCACCTACCTGTCAGCCAGATGTCCGGTATTTTTTGCTCCGGCCATGGACCTTGACATGCACCTCCACCCTTCCACGCAAGCCAATATCCGGAAATTAGAAAGCTACGGCAATCACCAATTTGCTGCGGAAGATGGTGAATTGGCCAGCGGACTTTCCGGTGTGGGGAGAATGGCTGAACCCAAACACATGATTGAGCAATTGGAAAAATTTTTCCAGGCTACAGAGAAATTAACGGGCAAAAAAGTACTGATCACTTCGGGGCCTACACATGAGCAAATCGATGCGGTAAGGTTCATTGGCAATAATTCATCCGGGAAAATGGGCTATGAACTGGCGATGAATTGTTTGGTCCAGGGTGCCCAGGTAACTTTCATTACTGGCCCCACTCAGCACATTCCTACAGGAGAAAACCTTCAAGTAATCAAGATCAATTCCGCCCAGGAAATGTATGAAGCTACTGATTCGAATTTCGGTTCGGCTGATGTAGCCATTTTCGCTGCCGCAGTTTCTGATTATCGTCCCAAATCAGCGGTGGACCATAAAATGAAGAAAACCGGCAATGGCATGTCCATTGAACTGGTGGAAAACAAAGACATTGCAGCGGAGATGGGTGAACGAAAAACCAGCGGACAAATCACCGTAGGTTTTGCCCTGGAAACCAACGAAGAAGGCACCAACGCGCAGAAAAAGCTGGAGCAAAAGAACTTTGATTTCATTGCGCTGAACTCCTTAAATGACGAAGGAGCAGGATTTTCTCACGCGACTAATAAAGTAACAATCTACTCTCGGGATAATAATCCTAAAGCTTTTGAGTTAAAAACTAAAAAAGAAGTAGCTTCGGATATTGTCAATGAGATTGTTGAAAAGCTCAATGCTTAGGTATCACCTCCTAATTTTACTAATTGTTCCGCTGATCGTTTCTGCTCAGGAATTGAATTGTCGGGTAGTCGTGAACGCTGATCAGGTGCAAACCACCGAACGATCCATTTTTCAGGAAATGGAAGTGGTATTCGCTGAATTCATGAATAACCGGCGATGGACAGAGGATCAATATGAGCAAGAGGAGCGCATCAATTGCAACCTGATCCTGACCATTTCGCAACAGCCAAGCATTGGTCGATTTGAGGCTTCGGTACAAGTACTTTCATCGCGTCCGGTATTCAACACAGATTATGAATCTGTCCTCATGAACTTCGCTGATCGGGACTGGACGTTTGAATATGTAGCCTCACAACCCATTCAATTCAGTGAAAACACGTTCTTAGATAACATCAGCTCCCTCCTCGCCTACTATGCCTACATGATCATTGGTTTTGATTATGATTCCTTTTCAGAATTGGGCGGAGAAGATTATTTCCAAAAAGCATGGCAGGTTGTGATCAATGCTCAGCAATCCGGATATCCGGGTTGGGAACAATTCAACAGCATTCGTAATCGCTATTGGCTCGCCGAGAACTTGCTAAGTAATGAAATGGAACCAATTCGTCGGGCACAATATCAATATCATCGGCAGGGCATGGACAACCTTAGCGAAGCACCGGACGATGCGCACAAATCCATTTTGGAAAGCCTTGGACAAATCCAAAAAGCCAACAATGCCCGCCCAAGGTCTATTTTGACCATTTCCTTCCTGGATGCCAAAGCAGATGAATTGGCGCAGATATTTTCTACAGGAAACCCCAGCGAACGACGCGAGGCTTACAACATCCTGACCAATATCGATCCTACAAAATCGGAGGTTTTCGAGGCAATGATCAAATAGCATGTCGAAAGTACAGATCAAAGTAGCCTTCAAAGATCTCAAGCATTACCTCGAATCCAGGAAGTCGATAGATGTAGTCCTTAAGTCTGGCGAAGTGCTCCATGTCACCTTGAAAAAACTGGAAAAAGATAAACTTACCACAAGGAATGGGTTAGGACACAAGCGCGTTTTACTTTTGCAGGACATTCAAGAAATGTGGTCTGACAAAAAGGCGCCCGTTCATCAATGATCCAATCGCTTTCTATTCGAAATTATGCCCTGATCGAAGCTCTAGAGCTGCGACCTGAATCTTCTCTGAATATCATTACCGGAGAAACTGGTGCGGGGAAATCCATTCTTCTAGGTGCCATTGGCTTATTATTAGGTAAGCGTGCCGACGTGAAGGTGCTTTATGATGCCTCTCAGAAATGTGTCGTGGAAGGCATTTTTGAGGTAGAGCAATTAGGCTTACAATCTTTATTCGAAACAGCAGACCTGGATTATGAAGCAGAATGTGTCATTCGTAGAGAGATCAGCCCAACCGGCAAGTCCCGGGCTTTTGTCAATGACACCCCAGTTACCCTGGACGTTCTTAAAGAGCTGGGAATCAAACTAGTAGATGTCCATTCCCAACATGAATCGCTGGCCCTGGGTAATAGCCAATTTCAGTTGCAAACGCTGGATAAGATTGCTCAGCATGATGAGCTGTTGAATACTTACCAGGAGCAGTTTAAGTCTTATGCTAATCTCCAAAAGGAACTGGAGCAGCTCAGGCGCCAGTCACTGGAAGCCTCCAAAGACCTGGATTATCAAAAATTCATCTTGCAGGAGCTTAATGAAGCCAAACTCGAAGTTGATGAGCAAGCGGAATTAGAAAAAGAACTGCATTTGTTAGAGCATGCGGAAGAAATCAAAGAGAAGCTCACAGGATCTGTGCATTTACTGGACGAAAGTGATGCTTCCATCTTGAATAAGCTGCGGGAAGTCAGCCAATTGATTGGAAAAATCGCTGATCTAAAAGACAACCTCCAATCCATGCCCGAGCGCCTGGAAAGCTGTAGCATCGAGCTGAAAGACATTGTGGACGAATTGGCCACCACCAATGAGCAAATCAATTTTGATCCCGAACGGGCTTTGTTCGTCAAGGAACGACTCGACCTGATCTTCCGACTGCAACAAAAGCATGGAGTAACTGAAATTGACGGCTTACTTGAATTGCAAGAAAAACTCAGTACAGAACTTGAAGGATTTGAAAACTCCGACGAACGCATCAAGCAATTAACGGAGCAGGTCGCTAAGGCAAAAGAGCTTGTGTTGAAGAAAGGCAAAAAGTTGACCGCTTCTCGACAAAAAACGGCAAATGCTTTAGCCAAACAGATCGTAAAGATCATTCAGACCATCGGAATTGAAAATGGAGAACTGAAGATTAGTCTCAGTGAACAAGATCCATCAGTTGATGGTCTGGATGCGATTGAGTTTCTTTTTTCTGCCAATAAAGGGATCGACCCCAAGCCGTTGAAGAGCGTGGCTTCAGGTGGAGAATTCTCTAGATTGATTTTTGCTATCAAGTCTGTTCTGGCTCAAAAAACAGCGATGCCTACCGTCATTTTTGATGAGATTGATACAGGTGTGTCGGGAGAAGTGGCCATTCAAATGGTGAAAATGATGCGTGCCATGGCGGATCGACATCAAATTATTTCAATCAGCCATTTACCACAATTCGCAGCCGCTGCCAGGCAACATTACTTCGTCTACAAAGACCATGAAGCCGCTCGATCGATCAGTCGGATCAAAGTGCTCGACAATGAAGAGCGGATCAGCAACATCGCGAAAATGATTGGCGGCAACAATCCAAGTACCATGGCACAGGAAAGTGCCCGGGAATTGGTCGAAGAGTTGGGCAGCTTTCCGGAATAAGCCATAAATTGAAGAAGTCTTCAAAAGGCTTTCAGGCATGCCATTACTCAAATTCTCATCCTATTTGCTCATTCTGCTGATTTGCATTTCATGCCAGAGAGATTCGAATCAACAGTCTACTTTTTCATCCACCGCTAAAGATACTAGCCCGCCTGAGGATTGGGTAGACCCGCTCTTCTTCATTGATGGCCAACTCTGTCAACATCTGCGAAAGATCTTCCAAGACTCCAGAGGTGATCTCTGGTTTGGCACCAATGTCTATGGCATCATGCGCTATGATGGGGATACGCTCGAATACTTCGATGAAGGTCACGGGCTGGCTGGTGGTAGAGTTACTGGAATTGTAGAGGATAGCGCTGGCAATGTATGGTTTGGCACCGCTAATGGATTAAGTAAGTATACGGCATCAGAAAATAACCCAGGCGTTCAGTTTGAAAATTATGCTACAGACCAGGGATTGGAAGACAAGGAAATATGGAGCCTTTTTCTGGATGACAATGATCAGTTTTGGGTAGGTACCACACAGGGGCTCTATCAATTCGACGGCCAGTCTTTTAGCGCATTTGATTTACCAAAAGCAGCAGTACCGGATACGGTTTCAATCTACTCCGAAGATCGTATCACCGACATCATTAAAGACCGGACAGGCACTTATTGGTTTGTTACGGATGGTTTCGGGATTACCTGCTACCATCCGGAGAAGGGATTTCAGTTTTTCACCAAAGAAAACGGATTGCCTAACAACAGTATATCCAGCCTCATGGAAGATAGTCGAGGCAACATTTGGATCGCCACCATGTTGGGTGGACTCGGACGATATTCGGATGGAAAATTCATAACATATCCATACAGTACAATTAAAGGATGGGAAATTGGTGCATTGTATGAAGACCTTCGATCGCAGGTTTGGTTCGCCTCTGAAAACCATGGGGTGTACCAATACGATCCCACCAGTGATTCCTTTACCCAATTCAATAAAGCTCAAGGTTTGCTTACTGATGGCATTTTAAGCTTCTATGAAGACACCTCCGGTCGATTCTGGTTGGGTGGCTGGGGCGGACTTTTCCGATACTATCCCGACCAAAAAAATCCAGCCTTCTTATTTCGACCTGTTACGGCATTGGGCCCCTGGAATTAGGATAATTGCTCCGAGCGTTTGATCTTTCACCATGAAAAGTAAAGCAATCGCCGAATCCTGGTTCGCAAAATGGTCTTCCGGTGACTTTATGAATTTACCACTAGCCGAAGGCTTTACACATGAGAGTCCTTTCGGAATCATTTCGGGAAAGTCTGCCTATCTCCTACTAGTTGAGCAAAATCAGGACAAGTTTCTGGGTTATCAATTTGAGATCCACGATGGTTTCTATGAAGCAGATAAAGCATGTGTCCGATACACTACGAGGCAAGGGGAATCCTTCAAAATGGATGTAAGTGAGTGGTACTATTTGCAAGGAGAGCAAATAACCAAAATCATCGCTCACTACCACATTGGGGAAATACGAGAAGATCGGCAAATTGAAGATTATGAAAACCCATCATGAATCAGGGACGGCTACTCATTCTTGACCTGGACGATACAATTTTCGAAACCCGGAGCATTGGCACCAACCATCTCAAATCAATATTCAGTCAATTCAGAAAGGTCGGGATCGATCATTATTCTTCAAAGGCTTTAGAGGAGATTGAAAATGACCTTTGGCATCTTCCATTTGATCAGGTTGTTTCAAAACATCAATTCCCTATCGAATTAAGTAAACTGCTTCCAAAGCTCATCAATGAAACCAACTTCAAATTTAATATTCAGCCCTTTTCAGACTTTAAACACCTACAATCCTTTCCTTACCCAAAAGTATTGGTCACAACAGGTTTCAAACATTTGCAAGAAGCCAAGATCTCTGCGCTGGGAATAGCTTCCGCATTTGAAGCCATCTATATAGATGAAATTGATGCTCCAAATCGCTTATTCAAATCAGGGATTTTTAAACAGATCATTGAATCCAGTGAATTGATGCCTGAGCAGCATGTCGTCATTGGTGATAACCCGGAATCTGAACTGAAAGCCGGAAAAGCACTCGGGCTTACTACCATCCAGATGGCTCGCTCAAATCAACCTAACTCACCCTACAGTCTGTATCGTATTACAAATTTCGCAGAACTGGAATTGACGTAGTGCTTCAATAAGTAAGCCCCGTAGACTTGAATCCACGGGGCTACAGATGCTTAAATTATACTACTTGTTATTTACACAGCCTTGCTCAAATTCTTTTGCTTGGCTTGCTCATATTTGAATTTCACACCAAGTCTATCACCGATTTTTACAGCAGATATCCAACTGGCCCAGGAAAGTGCTGCCAGTATATGATCATCTTTTCCACGATAAAACAGCTTGAATTCCTCAAAATGATAATCCTGGATACGATGAGGAGAAAATGCCGTCAGATATAACATCCTTGCCAGCGGCTGATTTCCCGCTGAGATTACAGATACGATGGTATCCAGGTCTCTGGTATTAAGTAAATCGCCTCCATCCCAATTGATGATCTGATCCTTCATGAACTCACGTACCTCCTCAGGAATGTACTTTTTCCCAAGATGACTTACTACTCTGAAAAAATAGCTGAAAACATGCTCTAATCTGGCATTGGACTGGGCCCAGTAAAGGGCCTTTATTTCACCAGAGACGCCCTGTACCTTTCCTGCCTCTTTCTTTTGGGCAAGTACCCCTGAAAACATTTTCGCGGCCATGGCCTTCATGATCCCCTTTAGAAAATTGATATTAAGGGGTAGTATTGTACTGCCAAGGAAAATGGTCACCATTCGGTTGAGGTAATGAAAAAATACCGCTGTTCCTATTATTTCGGGAGCTTGAGTTGACGGAAACGGAGGATTGTTTACCGTCATAGATTTGAAGTTCCTTGTATTGAATGACCAGTTGACAATTTCTCGAACCTTATCATCCTGAATCATATCAAGATCTTTTTTCACAATTGCATCAGCAACTAATTTATCCTTTAACCCAAGGATCATGATGGTATGGGCATCTACACAATAAGGACATTCATTCGACGATGATACCGCCGCTCCTACCGCCTCTTTGATCATTCGTTCCACTTGATCCTCCACCAGCACCGTTTCTCGCAGGATACCCCATATTCCTGTCAATAAATCCGGGATCAGTGCATGCATGGATATAGGTTCTACAACCTCTCCCATTTCGGATTTTAGTTGATCATAGACCTCCTTGACCTCTCCTGTGGCTTCTGAAGGTTTGATTGCATCAATGAATTTAATTGCCATCTAAAAAAATATTTGAGGCAAAACTAGAACCTCTGAGACCGGTGAACTGTCCGGCAGCGGACCGCAAAAAAATCAGCATTTTACAGGGTAAATTCTACCAGTAAAATCACCTCCTGAACGGGAAGAAGTTTGGATGAGACAATTACTTTAAAGCCCTGGACTTAGTCGGATATTAGACAATGGCCTGTATCATTATGTTTCTTGGCTGACTTTTACGTGGGTTAGCATGGAACACATTGATCATTCCTTCTCGATAGGAATTAATGATGAGGAAATAAGATCATCTTAAGCACCATTAAAACCAATAAAAAAGCCGCTACTCTTTTATATGTGAATTGGCTTCGGACTTTACCCAAATACGGATGTTGACGAGACACCTCCGCAACGAGTACATAACCTCTTTTTGGAACGGTAAGAATCATTGACTTGTCCAGGGCATTGCGAATCAAACAGATAGAATGGGTCAATAACTCATCACCGGATGCATAATTCCCCCAGACCGTCTCTATAAAATCCTTTCTTAAGACCACCTGACCTTCCCTTTCTATCATCATATGCAGGAGTTGTATCAGACGTGGCTCCAAGTTACGGACGGTACCGTCTTTTAAGTTTTTGATCTGATGCCTTGAAAAATCAATGCGATAAGTCTCATTCAGGGTCACATTTTTCATATCAATCTTTTCTCAAGGTACAAAAGCAATTTACAACATCTCCTCAACCCTACATTTGACAAGAAAGGTCAAGGAAATGTTACATCTCAAATTGAATAAGCATGAACAAATGGTCTGCCTGTCCACATTGGCAGTTTATCTGATCACCTCTATCCATCACGTTTATGGTGCCTGGCTCTACGATACTCCCTGGAGAACACATATCGCCTATCAAGGATTTACGTGGCTTCTGGTCTCTTATCTCATCATGGTGGTTTACATCAATTGGAGCAAACGATTCCTGGTATGGGCATATATCGTCGTAGCAGGATTTTTCTTCGTTGGTGCCATCGGGTTCTTCGAGGGCGCCTACAACCATGTGCTTAAAAACATGCTGTACTTCGGAGGCTTGTCAGAGGATACCCTACACCTGATGTATCCCCCACCTAAGTATCTGCTACCCAATGACTGGTTATTTGAAATTTCAGGAGTTCTGACACTTTTCATCAGCCTATGGTGCATGAAATCCATGATCAATTGGGTAAAGTCGATCAGAAAGTCAGCAACATAATCGTTCTTTTGAATATGAAAATTGAAATCTGCTGTCCCTAAGGCATTCCACAAACGCAACCAGACCGGTAACATCATCTCTGTACCACGAGCCGTAGAGATATCTCCCAGGTCGATGATCCGATCGTCTTGCCAACCAAAAGATCTCAACACTTCTTTCACCTTTAACTTCGATGGTTCATCATTCCCGGATACAAATACATCATGATTGCCCTCTATTTTCGCTGGGTTAACCATGATCTCTGCATTCATTGTGTTTAGGGTCTTTACAACCTTTAATTGAGGAAATGCACGTTGAATTTGCTCACCTAGAGAATCTGTATTGACAGGGTTCAGACTCGGAGGAATCCCTTCGCTGAAATCCAGTGGGTTGGCCAAATCTATCAATATCTTATCACTCAAATCTCCAGCAGCTTTCAATACTTCCAAAGACGACTGCCCATTCGTACAATTAAAAATAAGCTCTGAGGATCTCGCTACTTCGGAGAAAGTAAGTAGTCTGACTTGCTCATTGGCAGAGTACCAGGTTTGAAAAGGCGGATTACCGTACCCATCAGGGTCCGATTTACTCAAGGTATTCTCCACATCTCTTGTCCCCAACAGTACTTCATGACCTAACACCGTCAACTTTTTGGCAATGGTTCTTCCAACCACACCTGTTCCAAAAACTCCAATGTTCATTTTATATATCTTTATGTTATTAAATATCAAAAGTATAGTACTATTTTAGTCAGGGCAATACACTGTCAATAATGATAGTTGCTTTCACTTTCAATATCATCAGTCATGATCATCGATGGAAAAAAGTATCAATACCGCTTGCGAAATGAAGACTTTCATTGTGCACTTGATGTAACCATGAGGTACATCGGCGGAAAATGGAAAGCCGTTGTTTTATGGTATTTACGTCACGAAAAGCGCAGGTTTTCTAAACTAAAAGCATTGATTCCGGACATCACCGACAAAATGTTGTCTTTACAATTGAAGTCACTTGAAGAAGATGGAATCGTCACTCGGACGGTTTATTCGGAAGTGCCGATCCGGGTAGAATATGAATTATCCACAGAAGGTCAGACACTCATTCCAATGATTGAAGCTATGGCCGGATGGGGACGTAATAAAGCAGAGCGCGAAGGCAGATTAGTACCAAGCGAGAAATAGCTAAATATTCGAATCAAGGAATACCTCCCATTTTCCTTCATCACTTTTCTTCCAGACGATGATGTATTTCCCGCCATAGCTACCACTACATTGCCCAACCTCCAGCACGATATTTTCATTGACTTGTTCCGTTTTCAATGGGGTCAACATTAAGGAATAGCTTTCACGGTTCATGTATTGATAGTCCTGAATTAACCCAGGACGACCCACAACCAAAGGTTTATGATTATAGTACATGGTGTTTTCGGAGTACAGTTCATTAATCAATGCAGCAGCATTGTGTGCATTACACAATTGGATCCATTCCTCCCTCCTTCTATCGATCTCAACTAAAGCCGGAGTAAAATCCAATTGCCGAGAAAAGAATTCTAATTCCAATTGCTTCTCCTGATCGGATACGGCCAGGACCTGCACATAACCAAAGACCACTCCCCCACTATAAAAACTTCCTATCTCATAATAATAGCTGCTGTCTCGATTTGCAACTACGCCAAATTCGGGCTTGTAAGCACGATCTGCTAATTCTGTTTCCAAATTCCGTTCATGAATCGCCGATTCTCCTTCGATTATATCCCCACGATCATTGATGCTAATGGCATTCTTAGCATACCCAAATTCCGGAGCAGCTTGCGCCAGTAATTTTGTATTCATGCCAATCAGAGACATGAACAAAATCAGCAATGCCGTACTAAATCGATAACGTGGCTTTTTCATGGTTTGACCTTTTGTTCTAAGTTACTGATTCATGCTCAAAATTCATCAACCACACTTTCCTTAAGGGTGAATAGCATCCGGTCTGTTCGAATACTATAACCTTGTTCCTTCAGTGTTTATCACCAAATCACAATAGCATGTATAAAACTTTCTCTTAACACTATGTTACTTTTCTGATTTCGTGGCATAGTACCGAAAAGTATACATTTCAAATATGAAGTAGTATCGAACTATTAGAATCAATCACCAAGATGACGGGCAAGACATTCTACCACCTATTTTTTCTCAGTCTCCTAAGTTGCATTTCTCCTTACGAATTTGAATCTATAGATTTTGAAAGGACTTTGGTTATCGATGCCTCCCTGACTACCGAAACCACTGCTCATTTTGTCCGATTGAGCTACACCTTTGAAATCGATTCTTCCAAAAATGATCCGGCTTCCAACGCATCCGTGGCATTTATTGACGAGACGGGTGCAAGAACTTCATTGAGAGAAGCCACACCGGGTTTCTATATCACGGACTCCACCTTTTTTGGCATCCCTGGAGCATCGTATTCATTGGAAGTGATTCTCGCCGACGGAACCATGTATCGGTCTTCGGAAGAGACCATGCCTGTCCCGGCAGTGATCGACAGCATATACGGCCGCTATATCACACTTCCTACGGATACTGATGACACAGACATGACCGGGGTACAAGTTTTTCTGGATGCTCATTCAGAGGATCCAGAATCCCAAAATTTTCGATACACTTACCGAGATAGCTATCAAGTCCCAGTTCCCTTTCCTTCTCAATATGATTGGTCGGGCACTGGTGAAACCTTCCGGATCTTTGAACGCGAGCGTCCGCTTGGTACCTGTTATCGTAAGAGTGCATCCACAGAAACAATGGTCGCGACAACAAGAAGTTTGAGTGAGAACAAAGTACTGGAATACCCTATCCGGTTCATCAATGAGTCTTCCGATGACCTGGCCTATCAGTACATCATTGAAGTAACTCAATTCACCATCTCAAATGACGCCTATAACTTCTTTAGATATTTAAAAGAAAGTAATGAAGGTGCAGGCAGCCTGTCCGATCGACAATTGGGCAGTATTCGGGGCAACATTATTGATGTCGCAAATCCCAATAATCTGGTATTAGGCTATTTTGAAGTAGCCGGCGTATCGACTGTAAAGAAATCTTTCAACTACCAGCAATTTTTATTGGAAGGCATTAAAACGGAACAGTTCATCTGCCTGCCATTGGAAGAGGGTCAGGACCTTGGCTTTGGTTGTGTTTTTAAAGATCAACGAATGATATCGATAGTTGAAGTTCTGGAAGAAATCGTGATCAATCCTCGGACAGGAGACACCACGATTGTAGAAGAAACCGTTCTCGACTACTCCGATCTGGATGCCGAACTTAACAGCCTTGGCGTAACCTCACAGGAAGCTTGTGGTTACACTTATCGCATTGTGGACGTTAATGCTACGACGGCTTTTGTGTCTCATGAATCATGCTCTGATTGTACGCTTTACGGCTTATTGGAACCTCCCTCTATATGGGAAGAATGATCACGTGGATACTGCCAGACATTTAGGCAACATGATTCACAGATTTGCGTAAATCTGATAAAAGAAAAGGTCATTGGAATAGCGTTTCAGGCCATACATTTTTTAATTTTGCAGCGTGGAAGATTACTTTTTTAGTCAAGACAAAAACTATCTCTTAAAGAAAGCCCAGCAAGCCAACCGGGATGTCTTATTGGAGAAGTGGGTCTTGCAAAGTATAAAAGCTTACATGGAACTCCACAACCCCATGGGACTAGTTGACGATTTTGTTCGTAGCATCATGGGTGTGACCAACTACAAGACAGCCTTCCTTGAGGAATCTTATGATTTCCTCGCAGCAAGCTATCGTTTCCTTTATTCTTCCAATCAATTGGAATTCCTTTGGGACGGACGATCGCATCAGCAGAAATATCAGGATGAATGGGAAACCCAATTGGATCACTGGATCTACGGTCTGACGCGTATTGACAACATTAATCGGCCAATCATTCGGGCATGCGTATTGAAGGACGATTCTTCTATGCTCCTATTGCATAAAAATTTCAGTCGCGCCATTCTCAAGGAATTGAAATTAAAATGGGATGGCCGTAAGAAATCGCTTGTAAAGGCTGCCTAGCCTTAATTTCAGCTGTTTACCAATTTAAAAGTCATACAGAATTTTATCTGATACTAGAAGTATCTCACTTCAAAGCGATCAAAATTTTCCAGGGTAGTGGCAGATTTAATTACTTCTTGTACCCTGGCTAATGGTGGTCCTTGTAAGCACCATTGGTACAATTTCATGACCGTCTGTTCTTCCCCTTCCGCATGCACGCTAACATCACCATTGGTTTCATTCCGGACCCAGCCTTTTATGCCCAAAAGATCAGCTTGCTGTTTGGTAGATGCCCGGTAAAAAACACCCTGAACCTTACCTACGCATCGAAACTGAAAAGCAACCAGGGGCATTTAGTAATTTTATCAATGTACGATATTGCAAGTTTTACAGAGCTTACGCTTGTGCAGTGGTCTTTTCTTAGGGGGTCTCTTGTGGCCGAAATACAAGGGATCAGAATATTGAGGTTTTTTCGCCAATTTGGCTTCTTTCTTCTTTTTCTTAGCAACCTCTTCCATCCGTTCCTCGAATATTTCACGGTCTGATTTGGGCTTCTTTTTGAAAACCTTAGCCACCGTAAGCTTCTTGTCTTTTTTGACCTGATACCTAGGAGCCGGAGGATTAGGCGGAGCTACATCTTTTGAACTCTGACCATACAAAGCCATAGTAGCCAGGCAAAACACCGCTGCCAAAAACACTTGTTTCGAACGCATATACACAAATTTATAAGTCTTTAACGTTTTTGACGGGGATTCCGTACATGGAAAAGCTAAATTGCATGCTACATGACGATCGTCCGTTCATCAAAAGTAGTTTCTGGCAACATCCTTGCATGATGAAATTGCAATAGGATATCAGGAAAAGCAGAAGAGTATTTATGATAAATGTGAGCAAGTACCCAAAAGTGATCAACCTACCTAATACGTTCCTTATTCCAATTCTTACTTGCTGGATGTTATTGCTTTTTCAACCAGTGAGCGCACAGTTGATCACCGAAGCGGACTATTTAAAACGAATGGATGACGGTGAAGACCTTATGAAGCAAGGTAAACACGAAGAAGCGGATGAGAATTTTCTTTTCGTGATCGAAAACATGGAGGTATTACCAAGCGAGATTGCCTTCCTATTCGGCCAGAACAGCTATCACCTCATGAAATACAAACAGAGTATCAACTGGCTGAATAAATACATTCAGATTAAGGGTACAAAAGGACGGTATTATGAACCAGCAGTGAAGTACCTACAATTGGCCGAAAGTAAATACATTGAGATTCAGCGTGAGAGAAATGAAGAAATGTCCAATGAGCTGGTCGGTGAAGATTATGACTGTGACGGGCTCGAAAACATGATTTGTCCAGTCTGCCATGGAAATGGGGTCATCATCAAGCAGAGTTATTTTGATCGGATCTATAAAACGTGTCCCTATTCTGCAGGAGAGCCCTATCTAACTTGCGAAGAATACAATTTATTCATGCGAGGGTTACTCGACCCCAAGCTCAAAGAGAATTAAGAAAGTCGGGATTTATAATCCTGATATCCAAACTCCCGGACCAACTCAAATTCACCATTTCGAACCACACCAATCGCCGGATGTTGAACCCCATTGAAAACGGTGGTCTTGACCATGGTATAGTGCATCATATCTTCAAAAATCAAGGGATCACCAGGCTTTAGTTCCTGATCAAAACCATAGGCCTCCAAAAAGTCTCCAGCCAGGCAGCTTACACCACCAATTCGATAGGCATATTTCCCTTGACCAGTATCCTGATGAGCATCAGTAATCACAGGTCGATACGGCATCTCCAGGCAATCGGGCATATGACAGGTGAAAGAAATATCGGCGATCGCCGTTTTCACTCCTCCCCTTTCAACCACATCCAGTACAGTAGCGTGCAGGTCTCCAGTTTGCCAGGCCACGGCACTACCAGGCTCCAGAATAATGTCCAGGTTATATTTTTCCCTAAAAGCTTTCAACAATGTAACCAAATGATCCACATCGTATCCTTCAGAAGTCATCAAATGTCCTCCTCCCATGTTGAGCCACTTGATTTGATGAAGGAATTTCTCAAATCCGGATTCCAACTGCTTCAAGACTTTTTCAAGTGCGTAAGAATTGGACTCGCAAAGCACATGAAAATGGAGTCCCTCGATTTTAGCTGGCAATTCATCAGGCATGTCTTGAGAAGACACCCCGAGCCGAGAATTCAGTCCCGCAGGATTGTACAGGTCCGTATCTACATCTGACCATCCCGGATTGACCCGTATGGCACAGCTCACTTCGTCAGGAACCTGATCAGAAAACTGCATCCATTGACTCCATGAATTAAAAGTCATATGCGAAGACAATCCAGCAATCTGTTGAAACTCTCTTGGTGGATAAGCCACCATATAGGTATGCGATGCCACTCCCATCTCTTCAACACATAACCGAGCCTCATGCAATGAACTTGCGGTGGCTCCTCCCAGGTATTCTCTGATCAATGGAAAGGCACTCCACATCGCAAAACCTTTGAAAGCCAGGATGATCTTAGCTCCCGATCTCTCCTGTACCTCTTTCATTAGCTGAAGATTCCTTTTCAGGCGATCTTCCTGCAACACAAAACAAGGAGAAGGGATCTCGGGCAAGCTCACTACTTCAGGTATCTCGATTTCAGGATCTCCATGTGATGATACAGGTGACCGATGGTGATATAACCAATTGAGTTTACATCCACACGCAATCCATTGGCCGATCCAAAGCTCAGGAATTCTTTTTCGCTGAAGCCATTGAACAAATCGATTGTAGCATTTCGAACATTGATAAATTCTGTTCGGTGATCTGCCATTGGGCGTTCATTCGCCCGGCTACTTACCACATAATCATCTTGTTCAAATCCTGGCAAATCTGTCATATCTCCTCTTCCAAACCGCAAAGCACGGTAGGAGAAAATACGTTCTGCATCACAGATATGCCCAATTAATTCCTTAATGGTCCATTTACCCTCAGCATAGGCATATGCACCTTTTTCTTCAGGGATTTCATCGATCAATTCAACAAATTCATCTCTGGAATCAATCATCAAAGGAAGAAGCTCCTTTTTCTCAGGAATACCTTCCACATACCCCTTATAGAATAAGGGTATTTTTTCGATATCAGGTCTTGGCATGGTTGATCAGTCTTCGTTTAGGTTCTTTATTGGTATTTGTTGGCTGCCATTAATCCAGCTCCAGGTCTATGTTTTCCTGTTCATGCCACGGAAGCCCATAGGCTGCAAGCTGCTCTAGAAATGGATCAGGATCAAATTCTTCTACATTAAATACTCCAGCTCCCGCCCATTTCCCAGTCATCATCATCATTGCTCCTACCATAGCAGGCACTCCAGTTGTATACGATACACCTTGTGCTCCGGTTTCCTGATAAGCCGCCTGATGCTGACAATTATTATAGATGTAATATGTTTTTTCTTTTTCATCCTGAATGCCACGGATACGACAACCAATACTGGTTTCACCCTCATAGTTTTCACCAAGATCTCCAGGATCCGGAAGTACGGCTTTCAGAAATTGTAATGGAATGATCTCTTTTCCTTCATACATAACTGGCTCAATGGCAGCCATGCCAATGTTCTGGATCACTCTCAGGTGTGTGAGGTATTCTTCTCCGAAGGTCATCCAAAATCGGGCTCTTTTTAATGAGGGGAAGTTCTTAACTAATGACTCCAATTCCTCATGATAGATCAGGTAAGAACTTCTTTCACCAATATTTGGATAGCTCAGCTCTTTTCGGATGGCGTGTGGCTCGGTTAAGTGCCAGTCCCCATTCTCCCAAAACTTACCCTTCTGGGTCACTTCCCGAATATTGATTTCCGGATTGAAATTCGTTGCAAATGCCTTACCGTGATCACCACCATTGCAATCGACAATGTCCAGATAGTGCATTTCATCAAAGTGGTGTTTTGCTGCTCTGGCTGTAAATACACTGGTCACACCAGGATCGAATCCACATCCCAAAACAGCCAGTAATCCAGCTTCCTTGAAACGGTCCTTATAGGCCCATTGCCATTTGTATTCAAACTTGGCTTCCTCTGGTGGCTCATAATTAGCCGTATCCAGATAATGAACACCACATTCCAGACAAGCATCCATGATAGTCAGGTCCTGATAAGGCAGGGCCACATTGATCACCATCTTAGGTTGATGCTTATTGAAAAGCGCCATCAATTCTGGGACCTGATCGGCATCTACCCGATCGGTTTCAATGGATACATTAAACTTTTGCTGAACATCTGATGCGATCGCATCACATTTGGACTTGGTCCGGCTGGCTAGCACAATTTCCGAAAAAACTTCCGGTACCTGAGCGCACTTATAAGCAACAACCCTTCCGACGCCTCCAGCGCCGATGATCATGACCTTTGACATACACCTTGAGTATTAAAAGGCAAAGTTAACCTTAGTTTCTCAAGAAAAAATGGTCGGGGAAAAAGATTGAGAATATTATGTTATTGTACCTTTCTGTATATCAAAGGATAAATCGGTAGGTATACTTAATTAGGAATGTGTGATCTGCGTTGATATTGGTCAGTTGATTGCTCAGGCTACGGAAGCCATTGTCATTCATTTGATTGAAATCCGAGCCATTGGAAGACCATACCAGGAATAATGTCGACCCTTGAATGTATTCCCAACGGATTACAAAGTTTGACCTAAACTGTACCACATTGAAGTCTGGATCTCCCATGGTATAATCGGTGATCCCATCTCGATTTTCGTCAATGGTGTACGTTTCATCCGCGCCATTCCAGGCTATTTGATCGGGATCTAGCAGTTGAAATCGATCATCGTAGGCCTCTGCATGAGGTGAAACAGCCAATTTAAAGTCACTGTATTCACCCCGGGTCATGAAGGGCTGCGCCCACAATTCCACCGAGAAATTTGGTGTAAGGTTGAATGTACTGCGAAACGAAACCCGATAAGTTATTTGATTGATCCGACCTAGCAAGAACCGGTCTTCCGATCCAAAACTTGATGTTTGGATATACTGCAAATCGTTCCTGTTCCAATTGATCGATGGTTGTAAATTCAGGCTAAGGGCGTTGATGGGCTGCCAAAACAATCGGCTCCACAGGCCACTTTCCCAGGCATAATTTTCAAAACCTCTGAAAAACCACTGATTGATTCGAAACGTCAGTTTCTTTTGACTGTTGGTTCCGAGATAATACCAATAATTAGATCCACCAGGATAAGTAATGGAAGGTCCACCCCGGAGATCTGCATTGGAAACGGAATTCATTCGGTAAGTAGAGCCATTTCCAAAAGACCAGTTGTTCTTAAATTCTGCATGAGCATTCATGTTTATGCTCTGAGAGGTATTGATCCCATCAAAATCCCACCCGGCAGACTGGTTCATGTTCACTCGGATAGATCGGAAAATACCAAACGTCTTCAGGGTACGGTATTGGATCCAAAAATCCTGTGACATGACGTCTGATTGTCGTAAAAAACCCAGGTCATTGGTCTCGAATTCCGGTGAAGTATAAGCAAATGATAGATTGTACCGCACTTTTCCCTGTGCCTTACCAATATTGATCGCGCCTGAAGAGCCATTCAAACTAGTAAGGGTAGAATCCACATCATGGTGTCGGTTATCCGGTCGTTGGAAGAATCTTTCAGAAGCCGTTTGCGTCAATAAGATTGACTCGGGTGTCCCATTGACATGACTAAAGGAAGATCGCATGCTGACGTAATACTTTCGATCCAAAAAATTGTGCGTTACATCAATTCCTCCTGAATACGCATTGTCATGCAAAAAATGCAAGTGGCTGTCTTCTTCATTAAAGATCCGATTGGTGGAAGTAAGGATTGCACCTACGACAGTGTTCCCCTCATCGATATCTTGTTGAAACCTTCCCACCAAATAATTGGTCGTAGGCTCTACGGCTATTTTTTCCCGGCTACCATCCAAATTTTGGACTTCTGCTTTTTCACGGTTCGTAACCGCTTCCAGCAAACCCCAGGAAAAGCCTTTCTTATTCTTGCCAGTAAGCTTAGCAGCGCCCCATATCCGCGTAAAATTGGGTTGGTCCACGTAAGCGATGTTATCTCCATCTGGGAAATAGCTCGGCCTTTTTCCAATCCTCCTTGAGTAAAACAAATTGTTGCCGTCTCCAGTAGGAAAGGTCAGGATATTGTTTCCCTCCAAAAAGAAGGGTCGTCTTTCCTGGAAGAACAACCTGAAGGCAGACAAGTTGACTTGTGAGGGATCTGCTTCCACCTGTCCAAAATCAGGATTGATGGTCAAGTCGAGGGTAATATCACTGGTGAGGCCGATCTTGGCATCTACACCTGCATCAAACGTATTGTTTTGCCCGGTGGCAAAGGGATTACCTTCTTCCTCCTCAGTTAATTCAGTTTTTGCTACAACATAGGGCAGAATCTCTAGCTGCTTTTGTGGTTTGATGCCTTTGATGCCTTGCAATTGACCAAATAAATGCACCCATCCTGGTGCGTCCTGAGCGATGGGCTGCCATACCGAGCGTTCTTCTTTTCTAAAAAATCTCCGTGTGAGTTGAATGCCCCAGCTATGTTCAGGTACATCCGCGAAACGAAGTTGAGAAAGAGGGATTTTGAATTCAGCGATCCAGCCCTGATCATCGATGGACGTCTTCAGGTACCAGATAGGGTCCCAGGTATCGTCCCAATCATCGCCATTATTGGAAATATACTCATCACCAATCACTCCAGACACAGAGGCCGTGAAGGAAAAGGCCGTACGTTTATCATTGTAACTATCAATATTGATCTCGATCCAATCCCCTTCGAACCCATCTCTTCTCGACAGCCTCTTTTCAATGGCTGAAGGGTCTGAATCAAATGCCCGAACGCCTACATAGAGGAATTTAGCATCATATAAAATCTTGAATTGTGTTTGTTCTGATGGTGGCACCCCATAATCCGGGAAGCGCTGAATGAAGTCACCTGACCATTCTACCTGATTCCAGGCAGCATCATCCAGTTTGCCGTCGATTACAATTTCACTGTTCCGGAGGGCTGTCTCGTATTGTCGGGGAGTGGGCTGTTCTTGTGAAAACACCCACATGCTGACCAGGCACAAAAGCAGGGTTAAAATACGTTTCATGGTTGGTAGAAGTGTGTTTGACCTTTCCTCAAAGACTTAAAAAATGCTTTGAAGTTGCTTTAGTATGTACTCTACCAACGGCAATTGGTTACAAAATGTTGTAAAAATGCCCGATCCGGCCATGAACGGCAGTGAACTCATCGCATCGGCGAAGACACGTCTATTACGACGCCATTCAGGTCTTCAATGAGCAATCGACGCTGACCATAGAAAGTATCGTGCGGTTCCTGCAAGACCTCCACACCATCTGCCTGCACTTGCTCGTATAGCGAATCAACATCTTCGATAACCAGTGTGAGGTAGTAACCTCCAGGCTTCATCGCTACTTCCTTAGGAACAATCTCACTATTGGGATGGATCAAGCCAATTTCCAATGACTTTTCTTTAGAGATCAAGTGAACGAACCAATCACTATCGAAATCAATTTCAAAGTCAAAATAGCGGGTATAAAATGCAGCAGACGCTGTAAGTTGTTCGGTAATCAGGTTGATCAATAACCGGTTGACTGTCATGGTTTTTTCTTTGTGGATACGGGGTTTTAGAGGGTTAGTTTATAGTATTCAAGAGAAAAGCTGGGGAGTCAAATTCGCTATTACTCAAATCAAAGTGTCCAGGTCGCACTACACTTTTTCCAAGTGTGTATGGAAGGTTTCTTCTTAGAAATCGTATTTGAAACCGACCTGCACACCAATTCCAGAAGGATTGGCCACAAATGCCGCGTCATTCTTGGTCAGGGATTGTAAGTTCTTTTGATACGTCGGCTCAAAACTCAGATTGACCCGGCGATGGATCCAGTACCCGACCTCAAAACCGGTGACAGCAGCAATAGTCAAACTTCGGTATGGAGAACGGCGCCCTGGTTCCAGTTCAAAGGAGCTGAAGTTTTGACGGCCTCTGAGGCTGTTCCCTAAATACAAATTGGCAGCCAATCCTCCATTCAAAGTCACATTGAATCTTTTGTCGATCAACTTATAACCCGCTTGCACCGGGATGGACACGAATTGGAAGGTGTTGTTGATCTGAATGTCATCCACGCTAAGTTTGGTCAACTCGCTTTCCACCAGATTAGCCACAGATTCCAGTCCAGCGATCTCACTTGAATAAGCCACAGCCTTATTAAACCCTTCACTCTCCAGGATCAGGTTAGTGAATGTTCTTGCACCCAGCAGTGAATAGAGTACGCCGACTTCAACCGACCATCTATTCTTGAGCTCCATCCCAAAATTAACTCCAACGGAATAAGAAGCCCCTCCACTGATGTTTTGTGAAAGTTCGGGAATGGCTTCACGGTTTGCTGCGTCCTGAATCGCTTGCTCTTGAGACGTGATCTGATTACCAGGCGCGTAATTCGGATTGAAATATCCCGAGGCAAAATCAACACCACTCCAAAAACGGGTCTTGCTCTTGCCATTCAAAACCTTTCGTTTCACTTCATTGACCATGACGCCATTCACACCAAAAGCAGCAGGGTCTGGCACATTAACTGCCAGGAGTTGATTTACCGGCTTACCAAATAAAATAGCGTTGGATGGCCGCTTGCTCATTGGCCTGTAAAGGCTTATGCTACTCACCGCAATATCATCTAGCATTGATCCAAATGGCTGATCTGTCGCACTTAAACCAGCTATTGTTGAATAGGTTGGTCTTGTAGCGATGGTCTTACCGCCAGGAGTATCAATTTTGGATAAGGCCACACTCAAAGGTTGAGTCTGCGACTTAGGCGTAACATCCTTTCCCTCATCATTGGTATCTGTATTTAGCCTCAGTATAGAAAATCCAGCGTAGTTGCCTGTAGATTCATTTTTATCTTCTGACAGGGTTAGGGTATTCTGATCGCTTGCATCGAAACCTAACCACGTAACCACGTCCTCAAAATTGAGAGAAAGTGCAAGTGCTGCTAATGAGACAGCAAAGATCACGGCAGCGGCAGCCGTCCATTTATAGATGACTGTTTTCTTTTGCAATCCTATGAGCTGTGTTTGCGTCAAACTATGATCGATCTCATTCCAAATGCTGGAAGGAGGTGTCACCTTTGCTCCCGAGAATGCCGCTTCCCAAGATTGTTCGAATTTTCCTTTTTTATCCTCTTGCTTGCTCATAAGATGGATTTTTGGATAATACTTTCTGTTGCAAGAGCATTTTAGCCCGCGAATACTGTGACTTGGAGGTCCCCTCACTGATCTCCAGCATTTTGGCTATCTCGTGGTGCTTATAACCTTCAATGGCAAATAAATTGAAGATCACTCGGCACCCATCAGGCAATTCCTGAACCATTGCTAACAGCTCCTGATGACTGAAATCTGAGATCGCAGTACCTTCCTGGGTCCAGCTTTTCAATTCATCTACATCGACCATTGGATACATGTAGAGCTTGCTGCGTTGAGAGTTCAACGCGGTATTGATCACTACCTTCTTAATCCAGTGTACAAGCGAAGAATCCTGCCGGAACGTGTCGATCTTCTGGAATACTTTGATAAATGCCTCTTGCAAAATATCTTCTGCTTCTTGTTGCATTTTTGCATACCGAAGCGCAACGGCATACATCTGCCCGCTGTACTTATCATACAAGGCTTGCTGCATTTCTCGTTTACCAGAAATACATCCTTTGATCAATTGTTCTTCTCCAGGTGTCACTTGCAGGTGATGTGTATTAATGACAACTTTAATCGGAATTTGGTTGTAATCTAAAAATAATAAAACAGAAAACGTGACTTCAACCAGTGTAACACACTCATTTTCAGTGATTTTATTCACATTACTTTTTCTACCCTTTTTGTCTGTAGGCCAGTCTAAGCAATTGGTTTTCGAAGATAAGAACTACGAAGATGCCGTGGGTATGGTCACGTTACGACTTCCTGGTGCGACCACCTTCAATACGGACCCGGTGATTCCTTTAGGCCAAACGCTGCTCCTGGATTTCGACCTGATCGGTGAAGATTATGAATTTCTACACGCTAAATTGATCCATTGCACCTATGACTGGCAGCAGTCAGAGATCCGAAGCCTCGACTTCCTCAACATCTACAATGAGTTTTCACTGGATGAATTCAATTACAGCAGCAACACCCTAATCCCATATACCCGCTATCAATTCAGACTACCCCCTGTTACCAAATCAGGCAACTATCTTTTGGTCGTTTACAGAGATGGCGATGAAGAAGACCTATTGTTTACCCGAAGAATGGTTGTTTATGAAAACCTCGCTGCGGTCAATGGACGCGTTCTTTTTAGTCAGCTAGCCAGGCAAATGCAGACGCATCAACGCATCGATTTCGAAGTGCGGCATCCAACATTGAATATTTTTAATCCGCTTCGAGATCTTAAGGTCATCCTCCTCCAAAATCACAATTGGTATACTGCCATCAGGGAATTGCAACCTACTGTTCAACGTCCGGACCAGCGCTACCTGGAATTCCATCACTTTACAGGAGAAAATGAATTTCCGGGCAACAATGAATTCCGCTTCTTCGATTTAAGAGCCACACAATACCGAGGCAGAAACATCAATGCCATATTTCAGCAAGGCAATTCTTACAGTGCCCGATTAGGCAAGGATATCTCTAGAAAAAACCTGGCTTACACCAATAGCATAGAAGATGAAAATGGTGCCTATTTCCCTGGCAATACCGATCCAGGTGAAGACCTGATGGAAGCTGACTACATCTATACCTCCTTTTTTCTGGAAACGGAGCAACTATCGACTCCTGTATATATCACTGGTAAATGGAACAACTGGCGACTGGACACCAAGAATGAGATGGAATACGAGCCTGGATTAGGCTTGTACATCAAAGAGATTCGCCTGAAGCAAGGGTTTTACAATTTCGCTTACGCGACACAAGAAGGAATGAAGGAAATAGAAGGAAGCTTTCCTGAGACAGAAAATCAATATGAGGTACTGGTGTATTTCACCGATCCATCTCTGGCCTATCACCGACTGATCGGCTACACCAAATTAGCCAGCGGCAACTAGCTCACGCATAGGGTAAGGTACTATCGTACGATAATGATCTGCGTTGGCTATATCCAACATGCCAAAACCTTTCTCAGTATAAAGCCCCATCCCGCAAGAGAATAAGAAGCGCTGCACTTCTTCAGGTGCATACAAAGTGAAGGGGAAGGTATAGCCACGAACTTCATGTCGTATCTCTTTATCAAATACCGGATAGACCCAGGCAATTCTTTTCTGTGAGGCCTTCATTTTTTCGAGGTAGCCCATATCAGGTACCAATTGGAATTTTTGGATGTTGGGGATCGCATCTACATCAATACCCGCCTCTTCCATTCGCATCATGGTCGATTCAAATAACTTGTCTGAATACTCATCAGATGCGGGATTAATGAATTGTGTGCCTTCTGGAGAATCAAGCGTTGCTTGTGTAACCACCATAGGACTCAGACAAATCAGTTTCTGTTCTTCGGCCAGTTCTACCTCTTCTTCCTGATGAACTGTCTCCGGGATGACAACTAGCGTACTTATCTCGATCTGATGCTGATCAAAGATCCGTCCGATCACGAAATCCACGAAATCTTCATTGGGAGAGGTGAGCACAATAGTAACCCGGCTCGATTGATAATGCAGGCCTTGTTTACTCACTCTCGTCTGCCCTTTCAGCGAACTAAAACTGTAATAAGGATAGCTCGAATAGCCCTCATGGCCACTAGAAGCTATTAATCCCCTAACAAGTTGTGATATCAAGTACTGATGGTGAAAAGGAATCGCAGCTCCTTTATTCTTCACCTGAAAGGTAATCCTTACTCTCACGGTAGTTCACTTTTAAAAATTCCAATGAATGGTGAACAGCGTAAAACGGATATTGTTCAAAGATTTGGTAAAAATTTAGACATTGAATCGAAAATGCATGATGTCTCCATCCTTCACGACATATTCTTTGCCTTCTATGGCCATCTTTCCGGCCTCTTTGATCGCCACTTCTGTCTTAAGCGCCTGATAGTCTTCTAACTTCACTACTTCCGCTTTGATGAAGCCTTTTTCAAAATCGGTATGTATCACACCTGCAGCCTGAGGCGCTTTCCACCCACGACGAATGGTCCAGGCACGTACCTCTTGTGGGCCAGCAGTGAAATAGGTGATCAAATCCAATAAGGCATAAGAAGCTTTGATCAGGCGGTTAAGGCCAGATTCAGCCAAACCATATTCGTCGAGAAACATTTGCTTCTCTTCCGGATCTTCAAACTCCGCGATCTGTGCTTCCAACCCTGCACTGACCATGACCATTTGTGCACCTTCTTTTTGCACGTTCTCTTCCAGCATATTGGACCAGTCATTACCGCTAGTAATGGCATCCTCTTCAACGTTGGCTACATAAATGATCGGCTTGTCCGTCAGTAATTGCAATGGCTTGATCAGTGTACGTTTCTCGACATCCATTTCAAGTTCACGTGCGTTCTTCCCTGACTCCAGGTGCTCTTTGAAAGGTCGGAGCACTTCCATCTCACGTTTCGCCTCAGCATCCCCCGATTTAGCGATCTTTTCTACTCGCTGGATTCGCTTGTCTACCGATTCCAGGTCTCGAAGTTGCAGTTCCGTATCGATGATCTCCTTGTCCTCGATTGGGCTTACACGACCAGATACGTGAACTATGTTATCGTCGTTGAAGCATCGGATCACATGCAGGATGGCATCTACTTCACGGATATTGGCCAGGAATTTATTTCCTAGCCCTTCGCCCTTGCTCGCTCCTTCTACCAGACCGGCAATGTCTACAAACTCCATTACTGTAGGGATCACCTTAGCAGGATTCACCAGATTTTCCAGTTCATTCAACCTCTGATCTGGCACCGTGATCACACCTACATTTGGCTCAATGGTACAAAAAGGAAAATTCGCCGCCTCTGCTTTGGCGTTTGATAGTGCGTTGAACAAGGTGGATTTACCTACGTTAGGCAATCCGACAATACCACATTGCAATCCCATGCGTTTACTCTGCTTCGTTTAAGGCCGCAAAAGTAAAGGGTCTGATGTTTACAGGTAAAGTTTGTGAAAGAATAAATCATTGCAGTAGTTATTCCATTGATAATGAAGTGCTATACTTTGTCGCATTTCAAATGCTGATCAATGTGCTATCGCAATGCAATTTCGACTGAACTAGTTGCTAGCGTTATCCATTTGATGAATTTGGGCGTGCCCTTTCAGGTCAGGTCTTCGCTACTCACTCCTATACTTCGATAAGCTTGCCATTTCGGCGAGGCAGCTCAAGAAGGCCGGAGTTCAAACAGGTCGCTCACCCCTTCACGCGACGACTGCATTTCAAATTTTATTATCCTGTAATTGTGAATCATCGCTCTTCAAATACACTTCAAATGCCGAATAAGAAGTTTAAAGGCTTCATTAGGCTAAATTTATCCGACCATAATTTTTTAAAGTTTTAAGTACTGTTAAAGTCTGAATTCCAGCCCACTCCAGTTTAGTTCCTTCACTGATGCCATACCAGGTATCCCAGCGCCCGTCCCCTTTTTGACGTCCAATCAACTCATTGATATCTGCATCAATGGTCGCTTCGTCAAATAAAGGAGATAATATGCTATTGGTAGTCGGGGCATAATTCAGGCTATGGGGTTTTCCATAAAGGCCCCACCCCTCATCTGCTTCGTTCAAACTAATCACGCCATCTTTCAAGACCCATTCGCCTAATCGCTTGATTTGTTGTTTAGCTTTTTCCTTGCTTCTTGTATGCTGTAAAAACGTGAGCCACCTGGGCACACAGAGGTAGCAAAAGGCATGTTTCCCTTGAATTCGTTCAAATTCACTCCATACAAATTCCTCAGCTTGCTGCATCCAAGGAATATCAATCTTGTATTTCTCCAGCAAACCCAACAATGGAGCGGTTGTACTCAATGCAGCCCATTCCTTAACTGTTTTAAAGTGATCTTCACAAGGATAATCACTCGTCGGCCGCATCATCCATGGAATTCCTCCCTTCTCAGTAGTAAGCCGCTCAAAATATGGCATAAAATCCTTCAGGATCACATCTGGAGAGAGGTAACCTACTTCATCAAGCGTTTCTAGCGCCATGATGCTAAATAATGGTTGACTTTCTGGCGAAGCAGTATCAGGTTCCATCCCATGTCCAAATCCTCCATCCGAATTTCGGTAGGCGTATACCGCATGAAAGACACCTTCTGGTCCATCACCCTCAAAATGATATTGAAACAATCGGCGTTCGATCATGCGGGCATTGGTGAGGATAAAGTCTTTGGCTTTCTGGAATCCGGGCTTAGTAAGGTTCATATTTCAATCTAACTTCGAATGCATCGCAAAACTGTCACTCCGGGAAATAATAATATTGTATGAATCGGTCATCATTCCTCAAGTCCATTTTTTGAGGCTGAAAACCAGCATATTTCTTCACCTCCCTAATAAAATGAGACTGATCATAGTAATGATAGTAATTGGAGTGACTCTTTTTGACTTCAACCAGGCTCCTCTTGAATCTAGTGATCTGTGCATACTCCTTGATTCCAATGCCAATCATATTTGTAACCAGCCGATGGATTTGTCGAGGACTTAACCCAACGATTTCTGATATTTCTTTAACTGTTATTTTTCCATCCGAATCATCGACGAGTTCAAAACACTTTTTCACTCGGAGATCCACAAAATTGTTTGCAAGGAATTTTTCGAATTGTAGATTCAGATAATGAACCAGCAACTGCGGTTGAGACAAATAACCGATGATGAGTTGTTCATTCAAATTGAAGTTGTTCAATGTATTAGATTCAGAATCATCCAATAGGGATTTGATACTCAAGGGAAGCAATCCACCTGCTGCAATGGGGTTGAAACACACGCCAAGTACTTCCATCTCCTCATCATAACTGATCGATGCAGATTTTGTCCAGATTCCGGTTAATCTCGTATCAAGAATTTTACCTGCTTTGATCATCAAGACCAGATCAAAATGACCATCTGGCAAAACTTCAAACAGTTTGATCGCCTTTGGCTTGACGTGATAGTACCAATAACATTTGATGTATCGGCTTAATGCAGGACTCGCTTCAAACTTTTGCGTTATCATTCCTTCCGATTAAGTAGCCTTCTGATTCCCGACGCAGCATATTCGCCAATAATGTGTAGTGTCCATCATTAGTTTAAACTAACAGAAATTAATTCCTCTTGATAAAATCCATTAAACAAGGTATCTATTTCATTTTGTATAATATGGCTAATGAAATAGTTTCTACAAGAGCATCTAATCCCTTCATTTTCATCTCTGGTTATAATCGTTAGTTGTTGATCGGCCCCATAGGGCGTACATAGTGTATATGTCGTGATTGGACGCACATCATAAAAATCATCGATCCAGGTCAAAGGAGTGCTTAGTCGATTGTCGACTAATGTAAGATCCTCCATGAAGTACTCATCAATCTTGAATGAGATTTGTTCCAATTCTTCTGGTATTATTTCAATCAACTGATCTTCTACATGGCGTAATTCGAAGTTAAAAGTGTCAAAGAAAACCATCGGTGGTTGACATGGCGGGGGTTCGCATTCTTCCTCAGTTTGACAGGCAACCAGCCAAAGCATTGAGGCTATTAATAGTATCAAAAAAGCCTTTAATCGTATCATGAGGTTAAGATACTTACAAGAATCTCTTATTCCCTCATAATGTCTTTTTCTTCTTTCTTTAGTAGACCCACAGGTTTGATCAACGAGGAACAGTTAAAAGACGATTTCACCGAATGAATAATGTGCCCATCAGCCATCTCTCCTCAAATGTCTGAGATTAGAAATGGAAATCACAACTAATTTCAAGATCGCATATATAAAGCGTTAGTTTTATTCAAGACGGTTAAAACCACTTTTTGTAAATCATTTGCCTAAGTCACTAAATTCCATCCCCGCGAAGCACGAAATTATTCCAGCTCAGCTTGAACCATAGGGACAATCTGCTGTTTAAAAGGTATCTTCCTCCAAATCTGTATCGTCAGTCTTAAGATGAATCGATTTTTGATTTGCATCCATGTAATTGTTCTCTCAATATTCAGCGGACACAGCCAATCCAAGGAAGCGCTCGAACGTAAATTGGAGATGGCTCACAGCGTAAACGAGCGAGTGGATGTCATCAATGAGCTGGCTTTCTCCCTACACAACCGCTACCCACATGAGACTTTAGAAAGATCACAAGAAGCCATCATGTTGATCAACAAGGCAGACATTCCAATGAATGTAGCGAAAACAATTGCGCTCAAAAACATGGGACTTGCCTACTGGCGTTTGGCCAACTATGACTCCAGTCTCTATTTTTTAGATCAAGCGATCGAGCTGGCTGAAGTCATCGAAGATGACTCGCTAAAGGCAAAAGTTACCAGTAATATGGGTCTTGTTTACCGCGAACGTGGCGAATATGCCCAGAGTTTAAAAAGTTCGTTTCAAGCCTATAGAGTATTTCAATCACTGGGGGACCTAACCAACGAAGCCATTATAGCCAATAATATTGGTGTCGTCTACGGGATGATGGAAAATCACCTCGAAGCGCTGAATTATTTTGAGCATTCCATTGATTTAGGTCAGGATATACTGAATGAAATGGTTATATGCGGTAATCTAACTTGTATTGGAGAAACTTACAACCATTTGGGTGATACAGAAACCAGTATGGATTACCTTGATAAAGCAATCATCTACTGTACGTCCATACGCAACAATGTTTACCTAAGTCAAGCCTTGTACAATAAAGCTACCATCCTTTCGAGGCTTGGTAAGTTTGAAGAAGCCACTTCATCGTTCCAAAAAGCGCTTTCCATACAACAAGAAATCGGTGAGCTCCGAGGGCAGGCCAATAGCTACAATGCGCTGGGAGAGTTATTCCTCAAACTAAATGACACAGAAACGGCCTTACATAACCTGGAAAAAGCCTATGCCATTAGCACTGAAAACAAGTTACTGTCATCGCTTCAACGCTACTATTTTCTGAAGATAAGGATCGATAGCTTGCGTGAAGACTATACTTCGGCACAAGAAGACAAGGCATTATATAAAAGCCTGACGGATAGCCTATATCACCTCAAAGATTTTTCGGAAATCTCAGAAGTCATATTGAACTATGAAACTGAAAATTTGCGAATCGAACGGAAATTACAAGACGAGGCAATGAAATCACAGCGGGCAAAAAACAGGATCACCTACATTCTGCTGGTGTCTGCATTTTCGGTTATCCTAATCCTGGGCTTCATGTTTTGGTCTAAATCAAAGGACATGAGGAAACTAAAAAACCTCAACCTCCAGATCATCGGGCAAAAAGCAGAAATCGATAAAAGGTCAGAGGAACTTCGAGGCTCGAATTCCGAATTAAGGAACACCGTAAATCAATTACTAGAGGCCCAAAAACAATTGGTAGAATCGGAGAAAATGGCCTCATTGGGACAACTCGCTGCTGGAATAGGTCATGAGATCAACAACCCGCTAAATTTCATTAAGGGTGGGGTATTAGCCTTACATCAAGAGTTGGAAACAAGTGCCAAGAACGATGATAATGGCTTGAATTGTTACTTTGAAATAATTGAAGAAGGAGTAAACAGGGCTACAGAAATCGTAAAGAGTTTAAGTCATTTCAGCAGACTGGACCAATCCATGCAAGACAAATTCGAAATACATGAGGTCATCGATCATTGTCTAGTCATTCTGAAAAGCAAATTAAGGAATCACATCACTATTCATAAAGATTATCATCAAGCTCCATTGATGGTTATCGGGAATGAGGGGCGCCTTCATCAATCCTTCATTAATATTCTCTCCAATGCCGAACAAGCGATCGACGACAAAGGAGAGATCAGCATTGCAACCTCTGCAGACCAAAACATGATAAAGGTCCTAATTAACGATACAGGCAGAGGGATTGAAGAAAGTAAACTTCAAAGGGTAATGGAACCCTTTTTCACCACGAAACCTCCCGGGGAAGGCACAGGTCTGGGCCTATCGATTACCTATAATATCATCGACGAACATAAAGGGGCTATTTCTATTTTATCAAAACCAGGAGAGGGCTGTTCGGTGATCATTCAACTGCCACTACATAGACAAGAACCTTGACCTTATTTAAAAAATTCATGTCGATAAACCTGTGGCATGGATAAAAACATCCAACAAGGTTTTCATTTCTCCAAATGAATTGCCTTTTCGTGTCCTGTCAGGAGCTTTCGAAATTCGGCGGGCTGTTTCTTGTTGAGTAAGCGCAGATCGCCTTTGAGGGCGATTAACTCGGCAAAATTATCCTCCCTGGCAGTAGATTGAGCTTGATTGCCATAAACCGTGATCAGGATCATGTCGTATGGCGTATCTACAGTTCGTTCTACCTGATAAAATTCATAATCGACGATATAGCCTTTCTCCACCGCCAGCTCACGCAACCACCGCCAATTGTGCTGATAGTAATACAGCGCTTCTTCTTTGTTATTGTTCAGAATCTGCACAAAGTCGATGGAGGAAATCCTGGTCTCGTTTTGTGCATAAGCCATCAAGTTAAGCGTACTGAAAAACAGAATTACAAGGTGTTTTTTCATAAAAGTCATCACTGAATATTTAAGTGTTTGAAAACTCTTTCTGTATTTCTTTCGTCTTAAGATCAACGTCCAAAAAGTAGCCTGGCTGTGATTTTGAAAGCCTTTTATGCGAAAAGCACCTGTTTCTATGCCAACACCCTATCAATCATGACCTGCTGATGTGGCTATCCAAAGAAATGTATGTCTTCAACTCACGCGTATGGACACATGTCTTGTTTTGGATAAGCTATTATGTCTTGTTCGGAATCATGGGAACCGAAAATGGTGACTTGTTTCGATCCTTTGAAAGGGAATTTGTGGCCATGCCCACACGAATTGGAGCAGGGTATTTGACCATCTATTTTCTGATCCCCAGGTTGCTACTGAAGGAACGATATTTCTTATTTGGATCAGGTTATCTGAGTTTGCTGGGACTCGTTATGATCGGACAAAGGTTAGCTTGTTTTTACTTTCATGAATGCTTCTTCATGGATGACGAGGTTCTGATGGTTCCAGCGTTGTTTCAACGTGCTTTGGTTGATCTTGTGATTGTAACGTTGCTCGTTTCGTCGATTAAGCTTTTCAAATTATGGAGGGCAGCCAGTCCAGACAAGGAAATCAGTCAGGAATCGCCCCTTTTGATCAAAGCAGAAAAAAGACATCACAGGGTCTTACCCTCATCGATTCTTTATGTAGAAGGCCTTGGCAATTATGTGACCTTCTATCTCGAAAACAACAAATCATTGATTTCCTACCTATCCTTGAAAGAAGTGGAGCAAATGCTCCCTAACACTTTCAAAAGGATCCACAAGTCCTTCATCATCAATCAGGATAAAATTGATTCCTATAGTCATGAGAACGTAGAAATCGCTGGTCGGATCATCCCAATTGGAAAGGCCTATGAGTTGTGAGGGGGCAAGACCAAAAAAAGCCCCTCAGCGTACAATTGCACGTATGCTGAGAAAGCTTTCACATGATTATCGACTGAATGTATACTATCCTAAATTGGCAGTAGCAGGTTTATGCAAACTAACTACCATCAGTACTGCTCCTCCATTGGCCCAGTAGTAAAAGGCATCGATTCCTTTGAAACCAAAGAGAAATGGAGCTATGACAAAGGTGATCCCTACCACCAAATCCACTAATAAATGGATTCTGTAAGGAATCACTTTGATCAATCCTAATTCATGATTAGTAAGTATGGTTAAGATCAACGCCGCAATACCTGTTGCCACGGAAAGCTGCAACGCAAAAGGATTTGAACTTCCTAAGCCTAACAAGAATGGAAGTCCCATGAGTGCAACTGCCACTGGGTAATCTAGATAAGCATGGATCTGTTGGGTGACGAATTTCATTTCAAAAAATTTTAGATGAATAATTTTTCTCCTGATCGCCAATCCAAAAGGAACATCAGCGATCAACTATGAGGCAAATTTCATGGTCACCGAGTTGGAACTGGCTACAAGAAAAGGACAGTTGATGGTACTTTTTGATATCATCACATGACTCTCTCAGAGTCCACTTCGAGTAATTCTGAGAGCGCAAAGAGTCCCGTTCCAGTGACTCTGAGGATACTTTCATTTTAAAACTTAAACGTATACACCAAATTTGGGATCATCGGCAGCTGAAAGCTTTGCTCGATTTCTTCAGTAGGCTGAATGTAATATTCTCGGACTAACGCTTGATTGTTGGTGATGTTGTTCGCATCCAACTTCAACTCACGGGTAGTTTTACCTTTGTTTCTGCGAATACCAATAGAAAAATTCACAAAGAACACATCCTCACCCTTGCTCGATAAAGGACGAGACTCGTCATAGATCGTATGACCCGCATTAATGCTGGAATTCAAATCGATTGGGGTATACCTTCCACCACCAAGAAGTACAACTTTCGTGTTCATGAACATCACCCGATCCTTCTCGGGTTTCCCAATGGAAAACTCCTTTCCTCCGATGAAATTGACGATGTAGTTTCCATTGAAGGCAGTCGAGCGTTCAATCCCATCGTGGGCCGTGTATAGAGATTCATACAAAGAAACATTCCCCATGTAGTACAACCCATTATGAAAAAACCGCTCATAGGTCAACTCCAGGCCGAAATTTCGGCCGGTTCCCTCATTGACCAATGGCACTGAACCATACGTATCCGACTCGTTGAGCAAAGCATAAGAACTGTTTGGATCATTCTCCACCGGCACATCGTACAAGTATTGATAGTAGAGCTCTGCTTTGAAATGTGTCTGTGGATTGATCTTTCGATCGTATCCTAACACAAAATGCGCGGCCTTGGATGGTTTCAAATCAAGGTTAGGCTGTGAGAATTGCCCAGCCTCATTGGGAATCTGTGCCAAATAGGTAGAAATCGCATCGAGTTTACTGTGAATTCCAAAACCCAGGTTGAACGCACCTCGTTCACTAGCCTCCCAACGCAATGCAACGCGAGGCTCAATGGAGTTGGCTTCATTCAGGGTAAAGTGCATGTAGTGAAGACCTGAAATCAAGGTAAGGTCCTCTCCCATTCGGTATTTCCAGCTTGCAAACGTCTGGATCGTATTCGAAGCACCATCATCATTTAAGGCAGTTTCTAGCTCTTCTAGTCCGTAATTATAAGTTTCGGAATTGGCCTTGAAGGACAAACGGGAAAGTATGGCTCCAACCTCTAACTTATGACGCACATTGAATTTATAATTAAAGGTAGATAACGCACGTAGTGTACTTTTCGAAATATCCGTATCCTCAATCAAGTAGTATTCGTCCAGATCATTCACCAATTCTTCTGTGAAACGAAGCCGTGTACCGGTGTAGGCCAAAGTAGATTTCAAAAAGGCGCGATCACTGTAGAAATGCACATGGGATAAACCAAATACACCCAAATCACTACCCATAATTCCACGGTATGCCTTGTCCCCATTGTCGTGGAATTCCTCTCCTGCGATATCACTGATTCCACCCAATCCGAAAAGTGTGAAGTGATCATTCTTCCCGGCAGGTAAACTCACATTGATCGCTGCATCCTGATATTTTGGAACACCAGTAAAATCTACCACACCCAGGTCCGTCAACAACTGCAACGAACTATAGCGATAATTGGCAATGTAAGAACCATTGTAGCCCTTCTTGAAAGGTCCTTCGGCCGTAAAATCCAGGCCAAGCGTACTTGCAGAAGCTGTGTACTCCCGCTGTTCATTGTTGCCTTTCTTGTATTTCATATCAAATACACCAGATAGTGCATTGCCGTATTCTGGAGCAAACGCTCCGGTAAAGAAATCCGAGTTGGCCAGCATGTTACTATTGAGTGCATTGATCGGTCCGCCTGTAGCTCCTTCATTAGCAAAGTGATTAGGATTCGGAATTTCTACGCCTTCCAGTCGCCATAGAATGCCTTTCGGTGAATTACCACGAACGACGATATCGTTGTTGCCTTCTGCGTTACTATTTACTCCTGCGAATGATGCCACTAATCTGGCCGGATCATTAAAAGAGCCTGCATAGCGCTGGGTTTCTTCGACGGAAAACGTACGGGCACTGACCAATGCCATTTCGTTCAATACCTCATGGTTATCAGTGGCAGAAACAACCACTGCTTCGAGATGTTCAAAACTCTCCGTAAGATCTACATCAAGGATCACTTCTTTGGCTGCTGTGACCAGCACATTGGGTAATACACGTTCTTCATAGCCGATGTAGCGAACTAGCAAATCAACCCGACCATAAGGCACATTGACGAGGCGGAATTTTCCATCAAAATCGGTGACCGCTCCAATTAATGGTTCCTGATTCAAAACCTGAACCGTAGCACCGATCAACGGTGTTTTGGAATCGGTATCGAGGATAGTTCCCCGAATGGTTTGATGCTGCGCAAAAACAGTAGTTGAAAGCAGCATGATACAAAGCGAATAAAAAAATTGTCGTTTCATTTTGAGTGTTTCTATCTTGAATTCACACGCATGAAAACCAACTTGGGATTTACCCCCACGCTACTTCGAAACTTTATTAAGATTTTTGATTTTCGATTCTTTGAGAGGGTTTGGACAGCTGAGCATTTGAGAGGTTATTCGGTCATTGAGTTATTAGGAGGAGGTACAATTAAAGTGTAGAGGCAATGACTCTGGTGTGTCAATGAGAATTTAAAAAAATGACCATTGGACGTTTTCATAAACTCTTAAAAATTGACTCAGACTCTTCAAAGAATGACTTAAGCAGAGTAAACTGTAACTGCGTGACTCTAATACCAATAGATGAGATTCCGAGATTCCACTTCACTGCAACCGGAAAGACAGAAAAAAACTAAAACCTCACAGCAAATGCATAACCCAACCACCATTTTCTGGAGAAGGAATTGGTTTGGGTACTGGAAAGGGTGCTGCGGCCAAATCGATCAGCAAAACTGAGATCTTCGATGTTTTTCGGTTTGAAGAACAGGAAATGCAAAACAGGGCCGCCGATGAGCTGGATTTTGTTGGCCAGACGATAACCGAATCGCATTTGTACTCGTGTGGAGACATTGACGCCATCGATGAATCTTTGATCCAGGGGTTGAATGACGTGATACGTTGCTTCAAGATCGATGAATGTCTTTTCTTTCCATCGGGCCAATGTTCCGATTCCCATGCCATAATCCCATAATTGATTGTCATGTGGATTGATACCGGCTCTCAGGATGGTATAAAAAGCCTCTACTCCTGACTTGAAGGCCAGGTTGTACGGAGCAACATCATTGGAACTGAACTCCAGTACATGAAATCCATTTTTGGCCCAGTTAACCACTCCCAGCATCATTCCTCCCGCTACGGAATCTGCAACATTCACCACACCTATTTGAATGCCCTTCAACTTTCTGGTGTAATTCAGTCCACCGGAAATTTGGACCCCATGATATTCATATTGATTCCAGTTGCTCATTCCGGCAATCTGTACCCCTTTCATGTTCTTTGAGAAATTCATCCCACCGGCCATTTGTACGGCGGAGGCCTGATCAACTTGATTAGAAAAACCTGCAGCCTGCCAGCCCTTCAGATCAGCAAGCGTAATATTGGATATGCCAGCAAACTGAACACCATTGGTCAATTCTCCATTGATATTTACACCTCCGGACATCTGCACACCCTGCACATAACTCCGCGACATGTTCAGTGCACCTCCAAATTCCGCTCCTTCCACTGCATGACTGTAACCTGCAATCATGTTGATCGAAACCTTATTCGTAAACTGACCACTTAGAAAACCATTGGTACTCAAACCAGGTGTAAGCGCTAACTGAAAAAACCGCCTTTCCGTCAAATTGACGTTTTTAGCATGCATAGATATCTTGTCACTTAGAAATTTCTGTTGGACTTTATCCACTTTCTCCTCCTTTGCTTTCGGTGCTTTATCCTTTCGCCTGAGTGAGATCTTCCAAAACTCATTGCGCTTCACCTGTATCACTGTATCCTGATAATGCTCTTTGCTGATCGCGATAAACGCTACTTCATCAGGGAGTTCTATTTCCAGCGAATAATTACCTGAAGCATCCGTAAAAACTGGCTTTAAGGTTTGTACTTCATAAATGGTCACGTCTTCCAATTGTCGATTGGTGGATGCCTCCAGTACCGCTCCCTTAATTTGAATGCTGTTTTTCTTTGGAGCGGATTCTTCTTGTTTTCTTGGTAGTAAAACCACATAACTACCCCGAACTTTGACCTGATAATTCTGAGCAAACAACTTGTCTAAAGCCTTATCTATCTGTACCTGATTCAGTGATAAGGTGATAGGGTCATCTTTCAGCACGTCCGGGTTATAAGCAAATTGATAATTGGTCTGGGCCATCACCTGAGCCATCGCTTCTTGAGCAGATGCTTCTTGTAAGTCAAGTGTGATCAGATTGGATTGAGACCAGACCGTAACCGCCACAAAGCACATTACACTTGTGATCAGTTGTCGCACCCTGATCCAGTTAGTAGGTACTCGGCACCATCAGTAGAAACTTCCAGATTTTGCGATAAGGCGATGATCTCGAGGATCTCTTCCAGCGATTGCTTTTCAAAGTTGGCTTGCAATCGACAAGTAAGTATGGCTTCATCAGAAACATTCACTTCCACATCAAATACCTGTTTAAGGTCGTGCAATACTTCAGATAGGTTAACTCCATCGAAAGTCAGCTTTTGATCTCGCCAGTAGAATTCTATACCAGAAGCGGAATTTGTGCCTGAAGTGAACGATTCATTATTAAGGTTCAAGGTAATTTGATCTCCTGCATTTAATATTTCTGTCGTAAAATCCGATTTCACTTCCACATGCCCAGTGGACACACTCACTACTACAATATTTTCCAGCGACGCTACGTTGAATTCCGTTCCTAAGACAGTGATGATCACCCCACTGGCTTCTATGTGAAATGGACGATCCTTATCTTCCGCTACGCTAAAGAAAGCCTCTCCTGTTAATTGAAGCCCTCTTTCATGATCACCAAATTGTTCGGGATAAGTCAATACTGCCTGATCATTGAGGGATACCATCGAACCGTCTGATAAATTGATCTTTTGAATACCTGATGAAGCATAGACAACCGGTTCCGGTGTAGGCTTCCAAAACCACCAGGAAATCGTGATCAACAATAATACAGTGGCGGCCACCCGCCAAATCGGGAATGCCATACTACTGTCAGTAAGGCTCTCTTTTTTCAGCTTGACTTTCTGAAAGGCCAATTCCTTATCTAAAGTCACATCCTGAAGTTGAAGTGCACCCAGATCTTGCCAAACAAATCGCAATTGTTCCAGTTCATCCTTATTGGCTGACGAAGTGTTTGCCCAATCTTCGAGTGCTCGCTTTTCGTCCGAAGAAAGCTCTCCTGAAAAATAAGCGGCAAATGCCTCAGATGATGGTCGATATGATGGTTTTTGCTCCATGCTCAACTTTTTGACACCTCAACTAAAATTTACCCCCATTCCACCATAACCAAATAATGAAAGGCAGGTAATCTCCCAACTCTTGTCTAAGTATTTTCAAGGCTTTTCCCATTTGGTTTTCTACCGTTTTCAGGGACAACCCAAGTTCCTCAGCGATCTCTTTGTAGCGTTTGCCATGGAAACGATTCAACTCAAAAATTTCACGACATTTCTCCGGCACTTTATCCAGGGCTCGTTCCAACCGTACAATCAATTCCTCATATTCAACCGCATCGCCCTGCTCCTGATGGAAGGTGGTTTGCTCCAGATAAGCTTGCTCAACTTTCTTGTGTTTGAGGAAATTCAGGCAGGCATTTCTTGTAGATGAAAACAGATAAGCCCGGGGCGAAGATTGCAATTTTAAGGTAGCAGCTTTAGACCAAACATTGGCAAATACATCCTGTACCAGCTCCTCGGCTTGATCCTGATCCGAAACATAATTCATAGCAAAGCTCACCATCACCGGATAGTGAGCATCAAAAAAATCCCGAAATGCTTTTTCTTCGGTAGGAATGATGTGGAAAGATCGGTCGGTCACCTGCTACTTTGCTCTTGCGAGTAAAGTTAGGTGCGTTTTGGATTCACCAGATACTTTTTCATTAGATCATGAATCTAATCTTTCAGCATAGGCCTCTTCCAAAGGCATGTGCACCGACCAAAAACCTTTTGGGGCTTTACCAGCCACTCGATCTTCCAGAATGTTCAAATGGGTGTGCCAGCCAGCAAGCGTACCTACGATGGCGTCTTTACTATCCTGGAGTTTGCTATGGGTCAACGTCAATTTTACCTGATCTCCTACTTCCTCCAACTGAAAGGTCACTTCACCTTCCCATTCTATGACAAAAAGCGAAGGAGGTTCGCAAGTCAGCACTTTCGCTTCGGAAATGAATCCATCGCCAAAGTCTTTATATTTCTCCGGAGTTGGATCGGGTGGGTTGGAAAACTTAGAATTGTTAAAGACCAATTGCATGTTACCTCCTGGACTGGGATCCGTTGGACCACCTGCAAACCACAGGGCACGTTTTTCGCCATCGGTGATGTACTCCCATACATGTTCAATAGGTCCTGGTAGCATGCGCTCAAATTGTAGGGTAGTTGGATTGATGAGTTTGCCGAATTGTGTCATGATTTCAATTTTTTAGGGGTTTGATCTTCCTGATTCAACAAGGCTTCCAATCGATCCAGACTGTCGTTCCAGAACAAGCGGTATTGATTGATCCAGACCGCCACTTCTGCTAATGCGTCTAATCTGGCCCTGCAATGGCGTTCTCTACCTTGCTTGACCACTTCGACCACACCACATTCTTGTAAAATCCGCAAGTGCTTTGATACTGCAGTACGACTCATGGAAAAGTTATCGGATAGTTCGTTCACGTTGGCAGTCTTTTCTGCTAACATCCCAATGATCTCCCGGCGTGTAGGATCGGCAATGGCCTGGAATACGTCTCTTCGCATAGGATATGAAACCTTTTAGTTTCAAATATAACAAAAGGAAACCAAAAGGTTTCATGTTGACCATAAAAATCCCCCGACCTACGGCCACACCCTTGTCAAGGGGGACTCTTCTAAATAGATTCTAGATTACAAATCCAATCGAAAAACAGCGCCGTATTCCATACGCTCCTGATTGAATACATCTTCTAAGGACGTGTTTTGAATGGCGGCCATGAATACCCGGATCACGGCAAAGTGAGCGACGATACCCACAGGAGAATTTAAGTCATCAATGATTTCATTCCACCAGGACATAACTCTTGTTTGTAAGTCTTGCATGGATTCACCGTTTGGTGGCCCCTGATGAACGAAGTTTTGTTTCCATTGATCAAAATCTGGTTGAGGTAACGCTTTCCAGGGTTGCATCTCCCACTCACCAAAACTCAACTCTCTAAGTCTGGACTCTACGATTACTTCACTGGCAGGAATTGTATTTGCCAGGGAATGGCAACGGATCAAGGGACTCGTGTAAATCCGATCAAACCAATTGGGTAACTGATCCAAAATCACTTGTGCTTCTTCTTCAAAAGTGTTTTTCAGGGCAAGATCAGTTTGGCCATAGCAGATACTCCGATCAACGTCAGGAGTGGTATGTCGGATGAGATAGACTTCCATGTTGGAATAAAGGTTAGGTACGGCGAAATGTTTTGAAGATTTGAACTTATTGATGTTCTGGTGATGCAGTTTGATTAGAAAACTTAATGGAAGCTAATCCCTCCGCCAGGTTCTCTGAAACGGTCGTCAGGATGTCCATCTTGTCATAGGCTACTTTCATCCCACTGGACAATTGTTCGGCAGATGCCGCTACTTCATCGGTCCCTGCCGCAGTTTCTTCAGCCACCACAACCACATTTTCTGTCACTTCCACAATCTTCTTGACATTACTCACTTGTGAGGCTGCTGACTGACTAATACCTTCTGATAATTGACTGGTCTTCGAGGTAGTTTCCAGGATGTTCCCAAAGGCTTTCATGGCTTCTTGTGCTGCTTCAGCACTTTCTTCCACACCTGTGTTCATGTTCTTTACAGCAAGCGTCGTATCTGCCGTGTGGGACTGGACGGATGCAATCAGCACACCGATTTCCTCAGCGGAACTGCGTGAATTCTCTGCCAGCTTTCGAATCTCTTCTGCGACTACAGCGAACCCTCTCCCTACCTCCCCCGCCTGAGCAGCTTCAATCGCTGCATTCAAAGCGAGCATATTGGTTTGGGTCGCAATTTCCGACATGACATTTAATACCTCATCAATTGCTCGGGCCTGTTGGGTGAGTGCATTGGTAGAATGTTCCGCCTGTCCCGAAAGCTCTGTCAGTTCTGTCATGCGCTTCTCCATAGAAGTAATGCGCTGTAGTCCCTGCTCACAGGTGGATGCACTTAACAAGGCAGCTCGATGGATCTCTCTTGCCTGAATCTCCATGGAAGTAGTTGCTTTTTGGATGCTTTCTACCAGGATTGAAGATTCATCGGATTTCTTCATTTGCAAATGACTACCGGCACTCATTTCACTGATGGACGCAGCTATCTCAGTTGTATTGGTAGCCATGTCACTTGTGGAGCGCTTCATTTCTTCTGAAGAACGATCAAACACCCTCACTCCATCCGCAATCCGTAACAAGAGGCCATCCAACTGGTTCAAAGCAGCATTCAAGTTTGTCACCATTTCTCCGATATCTCCGGTAGCTTCTTTTTCATAACGTTGGGTAAGGTCTCCTGAAGATAATGACGCTACGATCCGGTTGATCTCTGCCAATGGTTCACGAAAAGAATCAAGCAACTGGTTAACCCCTTCACTGATCTCTCCCCAAACTCCGGCCTTTCCTTCTATGTTAATTTTCGCTTGAAGTTGACCTTGTTCAGTTGCCTGATGCAAGGCATGGCTTACGTCAGTTAAGACGGCTTTCAAATTATCGCGCATCATGAGCAAGGAATTTCCCATTTGGTCATTTTCACCTAAACGCTGATAAGTCACATTCAAATCTCCGGAACTGATCCCCGTAGCAAATTCATTCACACTCCGTAAGGAAGATAAAACACGGGAAAGCGAGCCCTTCAAACTTCCGATCTCATCTTCTTTTCCGTGCACATTGATCTCCCTGAAATTCACTGATAGGTCACCCATGGAAATCTGATTGATACGTTTGGTCATGCGGTACAGCGGTACATGCACATGTCTGAAGGTATGCCTGGACAGCAAATAGACCTGGAAAAAAATCAAAGGAAAAACCCACAGCATGTGAACAAATCCCATGGTTCCAGCGAAGTAAGTCAGCAGTGACATCTCTCCTGCTAAGACACCTACCCACATCATGATCTTCCCAAGAAAGGAGTCTTTAAAATCCCTTTTGATCCAAATCAGCCCAATGATCAGGGCCACAATGGTCATTACAAATAAGTAGAAGAGTTCTTTGGTTTCTTCGCTCATGATCAAAATTGAAGAGAATCAATGATAAGAAATGAAAAAGGGAATATTCCAGAAATGTGGGCGAAAGGGTAATATTTTGTAATCAGTTCCAATGAATTACATGGAATTTCAATTCTTAAATGATTCTCAGACTAAACCCAAACTGATATCCCGTTGCAGGTATGCGATATGCTTCATGCACCAGCGCTCCCCAGGAGTCATCGCCACCTACCCCCATGTGCAGGTGATCCAGGCAAAGGATGATCCGATCTTGGGGATTCAAATCGTAGGTATGCATCGTTCCTCGGGACGTTTGGGTAAGGTCTTCGGGTGAAAAAGGCAAAGCAGAGAATTGAAACTTATGATCTCCTCGAATTTGAAGGCCTTTACTTGCCTGATCTGTTAATTTCAACAAGGTTGTATCCGTCTTTAAACCATTCTCCTGCGGACTAATGTAAGGTACATATTGTTCCTTAACCGTGCTTTGATATTTCCCAATAAAAGCAGCTGATTGCCGATCCCAATAGTTTTCATGTGGCCCTCTACCCAACCACTCCAATTGATCAAAATCTTTTGTGATACCCACTATTAATCCGATTCTTGGCAGTTCTGGTAAGGACGTTGCATTTACTTGAAAATCGCATTGGATATCAATGACCCCTGAATTGAAAATATGATAATTAATTGCGAGAGAAACCGCTTCTTCGGGAACACTCCATACACTTATGATCAGCACCTCTTCTGGTGACAATTGTCTCCAGGACCATTCTGTGATTGCAATTGCCTGACTGGCAGTCCTCCAGAATCCAAGTCGTTCCGGCATTTGATTCCCAAAATCATTGTCTGTAGGAGCACGCCAGAAATGTGGTCGCAACGCGTCATTCAATATTTCCGTACCATCAAAAACCAGCCCTGCTAACACCCCCTTTTCTATCGATATATCAAAAGATGTTCCTTGAATTGACAACACCTCGTTTTCTAAGGTACATAATAGTTCTTCTCCTTCTTTTGTTGAAAATGAAGCTATCGCCCCTGCTTGCAATTGGAATTGTTCTCTCGCCAATTCATGCCCCGCCTCCAAGACTCCCCAATCCGTGGACAAGGAGACAAATACTGAGAGGTAAACATCTACAGCGGAGGGATGATCCTCATCAAGGTAAAGTTCAATTGCTTCAGAATCACCAGATACCAATGAGGACAAATCATAAAATTCTTCACTCAACACTTCTCCATCAGCTTCTAGTGTCCAAGTAATATTGCAGCCCTGGAGTTTGAAAAAATCGTACTGATTGGTAATACTTAAAAGCCATGATTTTTTGTCAAAATCGATCTTGACACTTTGATAAACCTTCTTGACTTCCCATAAAGACGGATGTGGCGTCCGGTCCGGAAATACCAATCCATTGATACAAAAATTATGGTCATGTGGTAGCTGTTGGGCACCAAAATCGCCACCATAACCCCAGAATTCCTGCCCTCCTTTCAGCCCTTTCAATCCTTGATCCACCCAATCCCAAATAAAGCCTCCCTGTAGGGATGGATATTTGTCGATGATCGCCCAGTACTCCTGCAAATTGCCGGTACTATTACCCATTGCATGGGCATATTCGCACATGATCAGCGGACGGATTGTTTCTTTCTTTCCGTACTCTTCTATGGCCTCAACGGTCGGATACATCGGACAGACAATATCTGTATTCTCATCTTCATCTGCTTGTTCATATTGAACCGGACGGGAAGTATCCCTCGCCTTGATCCAATCATAGGCTGTATAGAAGTGCTGACCATTTTCTGCCTCATTTCCTAACGACCAGGTAATGATCGATGGGAAATTCTTATCACGTTCTACCATCTTTTGGATCCGGTCCAAGTAGGCCGCTTTCCATTCCATAAGGTTGGAAATATGTGTTTTTGGATCATACGGAATTTCATCACCCTGAAACCGAACTCCTAAGCCATGTGATTCGATGTTTGCTTCATCCACTACATAAAGGCCATATTCATCGCAGAGCTCGTACCACCGTGGGCAGCAGGGATAGTGACTGTTCCGCACCGCGTTGATGTTGAACTGTTTCATCAACAAGATGTCCTGGATCATACTTTCCTCGGAAATCACATGCCCGGTATGCTCATCATGTTCGTGACGATTGACGCCTTTTAACGTGACTGGTTTACCATTGATTTGAAGTAAGCCATCTCGAATCTCCGACCTCCTGAATCCTACACGGCAACCAATGACTTCCTTTGTTTCACCGCCATCCGAGATCAAAGAAATGACCAATTGATAGAGTTGAGGAAATTCGGCACTCCAGTGTCTTGGTTGTTCGATAAATGATTCCCAAACCATTTCGTGAGCCGCTTTCAATCGACCGCTTGCAACCTCATGATTTCCTGACAGATCTCTTAAATGCAAATTGACATGAGTACCTTCTTCAGGTGCTGAAAATTCTAAATTGACTTTTAAGGAGCCTTTCTGAAAATTATCGGAGAGATCGGTTTCCACGAAAAAATCCCGAACATGACTTTTAGGACGGGCCAATAAATAAACATCCCGGTCAATCCCACTCAATCGCCAAAAATCCTGTCCTTCGAGGTAGGATCCGTCACACCACCGATAGACTTCTACCGCCAAAACATTTGGCCCAGGTTGCAAATAATTGGTGATCTTGAATTCTACTGCTGTCTTAGAGTCCTGGCTGTAGCCGAGATTTTGTCCATTGATCCAGTAGTAAGCTGCTGCTCCAATCCCCTCAAAATGAAGTAATATCTCTTTTTCGGACCAATCATCTGGAATTTCAAAGGTTCGCAGATAAGAAGCTACAGGGTTAAATTCATGTGGAATATGGGGTGGATTGGCTGGATAAGGATATTGCTTGTTGACATATATGGGCAATCCATATCCCTGTAATTCTACATTAGAAGGCACAGGAATTTCATTCCAATTTGCTGGATTAAAACCTGTTTGATGAAAGTCTAGCGGCCTATCCCCTGGATTTGTTGAATAATGAAATTTCCAGTCCCCATTCAGGGATTGAAAATAGGGTGAAGTTTCCCGCTCCCCGGATAAGAGCTGATGTTCAGTAGCATAAGGAATGAAGTAGGCCCTGGTTTGCTCCTGATTGACGTTAAATACCTCAGGATTTTCCCAGTCGTATGGTTTTTCTTTTTCCATCGACTAAAAAAACCAGAAGATCAAAAAGACGATGATCAACAGCACTACGGCATGTATGCGGTAATCGAGCAAGACTGATTTACTTTCCGTTCCTGACTCGAGGTGAGATTTATTGAAAGTGAACCTGGCCAGTACTTCTTCTGAAGGCCGCACTCCAAAGTTTCCAAGAACAATGAACAATAGCGTGCTTAATCCAAAAATGATCCCCACATTGTAGGTGTAATGCAAGTCCCATAATCCGAATTGTTCCAGTACGAAAAGTAAAACACCTATACCCGTCCCAACTGCTAACGTCCAGATGGCAGCAGTTCCGTTGGACTTCTTGTAAAATACACCTACCAAAAAGATAACAGCTATCGGTGGAACAACAATGGAGAACATCTGCTGAAGGTACCCCCAAAGCCCACTAAAATTCGCAATTTGTGGAGCCCAAAGCGCAGCGATGACCATTAGGATGAGTGTCGTGATGCGACCATACTTCGCCGCTTGTTCTTCCGAAAGGTCCGGATTTTTTGGCTTCACAAAATCTACTACAATCAGTGTAGAGGCCGAATTCAACGTCGAGTCCACACTTGACATGATCGCTGATACTAATCCTGCAAGTACCAGTCCCAATAAACCTGTGGGTAAGATCTCCGTCATGACCGTAGGAAATACCATATCAGGATTGTCCAACCCGGGAAACAAACTGATGGCCATCGCTCCTGGGATCACCATGATGAACAGAGGAACGAATTTGAGCAATCCTGCAAACATGATTCCCCAACGTGCATTTGGAATGTCCTTACTCCCCAGCACCCGCTGAACGATAAACTGGTTGGTGGCCCAATACCAAAAACCAAGGAAAGGCGCACCGACGATGAGTCCCAACCAAGGTAGTGTGTCATCATCAATAGGTCGGATCATCGAGAAGTGGCCTTCGGGAGCTGCTGCCAACACTTTCTCCCAGGAAAAATCAAGTTCCTGATAAAGAATGTATGTCAAGACAGAACACCCAACAATCAAGATAACAGCCTGGATGGCGTCGGTATAGACTACTGCTTTCAAACCTCCAAAAGCGGTATACAAACCAGCAGCAAATGCAATGATGATACAGGTTTGCCACAGGATGAGGTTAGGAAAAAAGAATTGCAGGACCAAAGCCCCGGCATACAGCCCACCAGACATTTCTACAATCACACTGATGAAGATGGTCACCGCAGAAAAGAAATTCCTGGAGCGGACATCATAGCGCAATTCTAAAAACTCAGGAATGGTGGTAATCCGGGCATTCAAATAGAGAGGAACAAAAATTACTGCTGCGATGATTAATGGAATCGCAGAGCCCCATTCGTAAAAGGAATTGACCACTCCGGTGCTGTAGGCCGCACCAGACAACCCAATGATGGTAGAACTGGAAATGTTGGAAGCAAACAATGACAATCCCACCAGACCCCAACCGAATGAGCGTCCACCGAGGAAGAGTTCATCGCCTGTTTTGGTTTTACGACCGATATACAGACCAATGGCCAAGACAAGCAGAAAGTAGCCAATGACCACTGAGAGATCGACGATCCCAATACTGAATTCATTCATGGGTTAAGGAGCAGGTTGATGTTGATTAGGTATTGCTTTCTCTTAGTTTCAGTTCTTTTTTGATTTTGTTCATCATAATCATCTGAAATGGCATGATGCCTCCGCAAGAGAATGCAACGAAAAGCAACGCGATGAACGTACTTTTATCTTCCTTCGCAATCAAGCCGTAAATGGTTATAGAAAAGAGAAAGAACAATACGATCGCTAATGCCCATGCGACAATTTGTAGCGACTTCAATTCTCCTTTTAGCTTTTCCGTAGACTTCCCTTCAAAACCCTCAATTTTCATGCAACCAATTAATTTATCACTTAGATATGAAACTTATCAAGCAATTCCTAAGCTAGTGGATTGCCGGGTTTTGTGCAAATGAGCTGAAACCCGAGCTTTTCAGTCCTTATCTTTAAAAAATTATTGAATTACGACCCATGGAGCTGCCAAAACCAATCAGGCCAATTGATGAAAACTTCACTCGTGCACTCATGATAAAGGATATAGCTTTAGTCACCTTGTTCATTCATTTGAGAAATCACATTTTACAACTGGCGCCTGAATCCCATGAATTAATTTACAATACCCATGCACTTACAAGTGTCTTTTCACATACCAAAAAGTTGTCACATGCATTCTGCCACATACCTATTTACAGCAACCACCTAAACCTAGGATTTAACAAAGGAACACTTCTCTCAGACCCGGATAATCTACTTCAAGGAACCGGAAAACTGATCCGCCATATTCCAATGAAGGAAATACATGATTTTGAGAACGATTACGTTACAAAGTTGATACAAGAAAGTATGGCGCTGGTGCTACCGGATTAATTAGCTTTGGACAAGACTATTAAGGACCAATGAAAACAAAGAACATTATCGCTCTGATAAGCTTATCGTTAGTATTCATATTCAATACGGCCGCACAGCAAAAGCAAGTAAACCTGCCCGCAGGGTGGCGGGCGGAGGAAATCAAACTCCCTTTGTCTTTTGCGCCTGATATTCCGATAACAGGTTTAGAAGAAGTTCGTTTTGCTCCTGGCTGGGGTGATGCCGAAAGTGAAGAATATTTCAGTTACGCATTCGTGTGGTTTCTTGATGATCCCAATGACCTCACCATTGAAGATCTGGAGTACTTTCTAATCGCCTATTTTGATGGCATCATGGGAATGGTAGGTGGATTTGAAGAAGTCGGGACCTTTACTTCTCTGCAGCAGAATGGCGATTTCTATAAAGGTGAACTCAATACCCTTGATGGCTTCTTTACCAAAAGCGAATTGATCCTGAATTTCACCATCGAAAGGCTAGAGGAAGGCAAGGTTTGGTTTTTCCGGCTTTCACCACAACCCATGGATCATGCCATCTGGGAACAACTCAACGATGAAATCAGATTAGTAGACTGACAGTCAGTTACTGAAGAAACTACTTACTGTCAATAATCAATCATACTTTCCTAGGTCCGGGAAAGAACCTATTGGTCTGCTTTTGGTAATCCGCATAGCCTGGTCGTTTCTTCAAGGAATAATATTCGGAGGGCACAGCTCCTGTGTAGTAAACCAATGTCAGGTACATGAGGCGGGCAATAAATACAAGTCCAGCAATCAGAAATCCCCAAATCCAAGAAGATTCCTGTCCATAAAAATAAATCGCAGAAGGTATGGAAGCGATGATCAAGCCATTCCAAACCATCCATTCACCAAAATAGTTGGGGTGGCGGCTGTATTTCCACAGGCCTACGTTACATGGGGCTTTGGCATCACCTGATTTTTTAGCCACTCTTGCAAACTTGCTTTTCTGAAGATCAGCCACATGCTCGAAGAGCATAAATGCCAACCAGAGTAAATATCCTAACAACTCAATCGGAGAAAGTTCTGCCGTTGGATTTTGCGACTGAAAAAATGCCGGAAGCGCCAGAAAAGTAATGTTGGCAAAACACTGTACAAGTATCTCATATTGCAAGGAAACACCGTCGTTGGTAAATCCTCTCTTTGCCCATCTCTTGCGCTGAAACTGGTATCTATTCAATTCTTTATTCAGATGACCCTTGCGCCACATGATCACTGCAAACACACCCATTCGCAATCCTGCAACCATGTACATCACTCCTACAATGATCTTTCTCCATAGTACACCATCCCCCAGGAATATCGCCACTAAGCCTATACAAACCAACCCCCAGGGCCATCCGATATCCACATAAGACATGCGCTTTGTCTTGTAAGCAGGGATACAAACGACCAACAGAAATAAGACCAATTGAACAGCCGCATTGAAAGAGGCGATCTGATGAAAAGTATTACTCATCAGCAGAACAGCAAAACATACAAAATACGGGAGATAGCCGATCAGGCGGAATAGATATTTATTCATTTTTGGGATAATGAAGGTCTACTAAAAAGAAGTCACTTGCCTAAGCTATCGCACAAGATAAGGGAAATATTTAGTGGGTGATATCGTGGTGTGGTTCACTAAGCGCATTGCAAATGCCTAAAAGTTGCGATACGCAATGCAATTGCGATCGAACTAAATGAAGGTATTCAAGCCCACTTCTAAGAGAATCTTGACTTGAGCTTCTCCAAAAAAGTAAGGTCTTCTGAGTCCCTTGCTTTTGACCTGTCCTTAATAGCAGCCTTTTTCAATAAAATAAGATCATCTACACTAATTACGCGAATATCTAAATCATCGACATTCTTAAATGATGCTCTTTCATATGCATACCTAAACTCGAGAACATCCAATTTCTTTAATATCTCAATTCTCAATGGAGGCTGACCAATGCCAATCATTCTTGGAATCAAAAACATTTCATGATTTAAATCCTTTTCTGGAATTCCATATGAAACGCATGCAGCATTCATACGCTCCGCGTTCTTCTCATTTGCATTGATGAAGATATCCAGGTCTCCTGTGCCTCTATGATGCCCATAAGCACCCATCGCGTAGCCGCCAATCAACAGATACTCGACCTCATACTGGTTCAAAGCAACAATAAAATCTCTAAAGTGATCTGGAAAACGATTATTCGGAGCTATGCTCATTGCTCTTCCTCTATGAAATAAATGGTTCGTTCAACCGGATGAGTCTTCAAATCAATGCCTTGCATCGCTAATTGCGCAGATAAAACCTGGCAATAGCGAATGAGGTTTTCCTCCATGGTGGAATTGAAGGCCAATTCAACTTCACGATTAAGTGCTTCCTCTTCTGATTCAATATATCCTATGGTTCTGGTCGGATCAGTCATTAATGACAAATTTCTAGTCAAGTATATAACGAAAACGCTTAAAATTTAGCTTATCAATTTAATGCTAAGCCATGAAAATCAAAGTATGGTTTAAAAGAAATCATTTGTTCTCTTTTGTAGAATAGATATTTGTTCTACATTTACGAAAAAACTAACATGAAAGGCTCACATCTAGGAGAATTTGAAGAACTGGTCATGCTTATTGTCGGGTTCCTTTTTCCTGATGCCTATGGCCTGGCGGTCAAAAATGAATTGATCGAGCAATCGGGGCGTAAGATCGCTATCGGAGCCGTGCATGCTGCCCTTAACCGCCTGGAGGAAAAGGGGTTCTTGATCTCAAAACTTGCTGATGGGACCAAAAAGCGCGGTGGTCGTAGGAAGAAGCTTTATGAAATCACTGCTACAGGCAAAAAGGCCCTGGAAACCAGCCGTGACCTCCGAAATAGCATTTGGGACAAAATCCCTGAATTAGCCTGGAAACAACTATGAAAAAGCAAGCAAACAACCGCCCTCCTCAACTTGCGGATCGCATGCTTGCCTGGTTTTGCAAAGAGGAATGGCTGGAACCGATCAAAGGCGATTTATATGAACAATTTTTAGAAGACCTGGAGACCAATTCCCCCCGAATTGCCAAAAGAAAATACTGGATAAATGCCTTCCTCTTTTTAAGACCATTTGCGACCAAAAAAATGATTTCACCGATAGAAAAAATCCCTGGCTTGAGCATGATCGCCAAACCTCTTATTCGTCATATGAAAAAGAAACCAGGGTTCTACAGTATCAATATTCTTGGGCTGGCACTCGGACTTACCGTCGTTTTCTTATCCATGCTTTGGATATACTACCACACAAGCTTTGACGATTTCCATTCAAAAAAAGACCGTATTTATTCAGCATTGACCAATACCGATGGTGTTGCTGGTGAAACTCAGACAGGATTTTCCGCTAATTACCGTTTGATGGAACAAGCCCTGGAAGAGATCCCCGAAATTCAGCAAGTCACCAGGATCATTTCAACCTGGCGATGGCCTTCGGAACAGTGTTTCAAAATTGATGAAAACAAATCTTGTATCTACCGGAAAGGCATTTATTCAGATTCCTCGTTCTTTAAAGTGTTTGACTTTAAAGTTATCGCAGGAGACCCAAATCCACTCCGAGACCCGGGACACATTGCGTTGAGTGAATCCTTAGCTAAGGAACTTTATGGAGATACTAATCCTATCGGTCTCACTTACAAAATAGATAATCATTTCCCAGTTACGATATCCGCTGTGTTTGAAGACCTGCCTCCGAATTCCTCATTTCAATTCGAATTTATTGGCTCATTGCGCCTGGTAACAGATTTATTTGGCCTTGAATTTGAAAAATGGTTGGATTGGGGGTTCGAAACCTACGTGGTACTACAAAATGATGCACCCAAAACAATTGGTGCAAAAATTAATGCCCTCGAACTGATGAAAGACCAACCCAGAAACAGCATCTTTCTTCACCCGTTTCGTGACAAGCATCTTTACGATCAATTTGAAAATGGATCAGTTGTGGGTGGACTAATCACCTACATCAACATGATCCGGGCCTTTTCAATCTTCATTTTAATTATCTCGGTTGTCAATTTCATTAATCTCACCACCGCCCATGCAACCAGTCGAGGCAAGGAAATAGGAGTACGAAAAATCATTGGGGCGGGTAAGGGTACGCTTAAGTTGCACTTCCTGATGGAAATAGGATGTTGTGTATTGATCGCTTCCATTATCGCCTGCATATCCGCCTATTTTATGCTTCCGATCCTTTCCCGGCTCATTGATGAACCTATACAGTTTGTCTTTGGTACAGACATCATGATTCAGATGATCTCGGCCATCGGACTTACCATCCTACTTTCTGGCATTTATCCGGCTTTCGTTTTATCGGCTTTCAAACCGCTGGTTGTGCTAAAAAATTTGCAATTCCATGGTAGTGGCAACAACACCAGTCGTCAAGTCCTGACCATTGCGCAAGTAGCGATCTCTACTTTCATCATCTTAATGACGCTGGTCTTTTACCTACAACTAAAATACATGCAACAACATAACCTTGGATATGACTCCAAAGGGATCATGCTTATGGAACCGACTTATCGGCATATTAAGCAGTTCGAAGCATTCAAAAATGACTTGTTGCAACATCCTGAAATTGAAAATGTGGGATTGGCCAATATGCACCTTGTAAACGGTGTTCATTCCGTGGAGGAAATTTTCTGGCCAGGAAAGGATCCGGATGACCATCGTCGATTTAAAGCCATTGGTGTAGACAATGGTCTTATGGAATTGCTAGGACTTACAATTTATGAAGGTAATGCGTTCAGTTCTGATTCAGCGGCACAAGTCATCCTGACCCGAACTGCGGCCAAAGAAATAGGTATCGAAAACATCCTGGGCACAACCATCAATATATACGACTATGATCGTCGGGTGGTGGGCATTGTTGAAGACTTTAAGACAGAATCACTGCACTCAGAGTCATTCCCAATCGTACTTTACCCCGTACAAGCCCGACATGCCGGCACCTTCTATATCCGATATGATCAAAGACAACCGCAGGCTTCAATTCAAAAGATTGAGGAAGTGTATGATCGATACGAGACATTTTTTGATATCAAGTTCCGCTTGTTAGATGACGAATATCAGGCATTATATCAAAGAGAACAGATCATTAGTCGCATCTCGATGGGGGTCATGGTACTAGCCGTTGTGATTGCATTGATCGGAATCCTAGGCTTGTCCATTTTCAATATTTCGAGAAAACTCAAGGAAATAGGGCTTAGGAAAATCTTTGGAGCCTCTGGGATTCAATTGTTTGGATTACTATCTCGTGAATTCATCATACTCACAATAATTGCCAATGTGATTGCTTTTCCATTTGCCATCTGGATCGGCAATGAATGGCTCGAGTCTTTTGCTTATCGCATTTCCTTCCCTGTAATTGCCGGAATGAGTATTTTTTTACTCAGCCTTACTACCATTTTAGTGCTGCTAACCATCCAATCCCTGAAGGTAACCCAAATGAATCCTGCAAAAATCTTGAGGGACGAGTAATTAATGCTCATCCCTTAAGCAGATAACTTTACTGTATTTTCCCCAAGATAGCCCAGCCATTGGCTTTATCCGATACCGCACAAAGGATCTCATTTTCACCTTCACGTGTGTTCAGATAAAGCATATTGCCTTCCAGCTTGATGTCTCCACGAAAAGTCAATCCTTTGTATCGGAAGGCGTTTTTACCACTGAAGATCAAATGACCATTGAAAAACAGTTCAATATTATCGCTGTAATCAAAGTAGAATTTTCGGGTTTCAGGTTGTTCAGCATTGAAAGTGTACCGGGCCCATACTACCTCATGCTCATTTTGTTCAAAGTTTCCTGCTTTGATCTTCCTGACATACTTGTTAATGGGAAGAAGACCTGAAGGCTCGGATGTAGCTGATTTCCATTTAATCTCTTCAACATTAGGATACGCCTCTGTATCTACTTCGGCTAGTAGTTCGCTTTCGCTCAGTTGCCAATTTTGAATGACTCCTTTTTCATAAGCTGAGAGCGGCTTAGCAGTTGTAAGATCTGTGAATGCTTCATATCTGAAGTTGGAAAAATAAGCACCTAAAAAACTGTAAAACCCGATAAAACCTTGCCCCACTTTATGTCTAAGGTTTTCCACTGTCAGTAGAGGCTTAGAGAAATCATTGAGATAGACTTTTAATTCCGAACCTCTGATTTCAATGCGTAAAGTGTTCCAATCATTTTGGTCAAACGTCGCAAAGCTTTGATGCTCGCCATAAAGCTGCCAATTGGACTCTCCATTATACTCCGGATTGTATTGAATTGCATCTGGCATCCTGGACTTATGCAATCGAACGTATACTGCTTCATAATTTTCCTCGTCTTGTGCTCTGAACACGAACCCTGCAAAGGCTCTGGGTTTAGCCGCGGTGAAATCTACTTGCAAAATTCCGTCTTGAAAGGGAATGTCTTTTAATGACGCCCTACCGTTCAGATAGATGGCTTTTCTTCCTTTGAAGGTCTCAACCCTCCGAGGTTCGCGTTCGAAATATTCAAAGCGTGGATCATCGATAGGAATCAATTGCTGTGCCTGAGCCATACTGATAACTGCTATGGTTAGGCTGAAAACTAAACTTCTCATTGTTAATCTGATTTTTGATGGGTCTACGCTCCAATGCATGGTAAGTCTGTTCATCCATGATTCAAACTCATTCATATCCATTCAACCAGAGGAAATGGTTTCAGAAAAGATTTTTCAAATTCGAGTGAGTCTGTAAAAATTACCCTTGTATCCCTAAAGGGAAAGAGATTATTCTCCCTTCAGGGTCGGGGTGATAAAACCGTATCACCAGAAAAATCTTTCCTTAAAACATGATGTAGAATCGGAAACCTGTATTTCTAGTAATATACCACAGCTGACCCCCTAGCAGAAACCTTCAAACTCAAGTTCAGATTTATAAATCGCTATTGCTGATTTATAACTCATGACCCTTGCTCTAAATGCAGACCATATCATTGACCAAAAAAGGTCATGAAACAAATTACTATCCTCACATTTTGGCTTATTCAATTAAGTCTTTGCGGGCAATTATTCGGTCAGAACCGTGTGTTATTCGTGGTATCTAATGCCACACATTATGGCAATAGCGAGATCAGAACTGCCAATCATTTTGGAGAAATCGTCTATGCTTATGATGAGTTCGTTAAAGCAGGATTTCATGTAGATATTGTGAGTCCCGAGGGTGGTTCCATTGCTATTGGCTACCTCAATTCCGATTCATTGTTGCAATTTTATCTATACAATCCGGCGTTCATGGGATTATTAGAACGGACTAAACACCCAGACGAAATACAGTCCAATGATTACGAAGCAGTTTATTATTCCGGAGGTGGTGCTGCGATGTTTGGAACTTTTGACAATAACAAGCTCAAGCAAATTTCCGCAGACATCTATGAACATGATGGTTTTGTTGCTGCGGTCTGTCACGGCACGGCTGGTATTGTCGATATCAAATTGAGCGATGGTCAATTCCTGGTTTGGGACAAGCGTGTCAATGGGTTCCCGGATTTGTTTGAAAACAAAGAAGCAGCCTATTTTCAACAATTCCCATTTTCCATTCAGGAACAAATTGTTAGCAATGGCGGCATGTTCAGCTATTCCAAAGACGGTTGGGATGGTTTTCTGGAAATTGATGGTCGATTGATCACCGGACAAGATCCGACCTCAGCAAGGGGTGTTGCCAAAGCCGTGATTGAGGCAGTCAACGAATCAAAAAAATCAGCTGTAGCTAATGATGATATAGACGAAATTTTTGCTCCATTTAACCGAAAAGACCATCCGGCAGTAGCGACTGTGGCCATTCATAAAGGTCAGGTGGTTTACCAGAAAGCATTTGGCAGCACAGAATTAGACAACTTCACTCCTGCTACCATCGATACGAAGTTTCAACTAGGAGGACTATCCAAGCAATTCACTGCATTTGCGCTGCTTTTATTGGAAGAACAAGGCAAAATTTCATTGAGCGATAACATTCGAAACTACTTGCCCGAATTACCCGAATATCCTGCAACCATTACCATGGATCACCTGATGACGATGACCAGTGGCCTCCCTGATTTCTGGACTCTCAAAAATATTGCAGGCTGGCATCGAGACGATGTATTTACACAGGAGCATGCGATGGAATTGATCAAGAATTGCCAACCAGGGTTTGCGCCTGGAACCGATTACATCTACTCCAATACGGACTTACTACTCATGGCCGAGATTGTTTCAAAAGTCAGTGGTAAAAGCTTTGCATCATTTATGAATGACGAAATATTCAGCCCACTTGGTATGACCAATACACTCGTCAAAGATGATTTTGAACAGTACATTAGCAACCTGGCAGAATCTTATGAAGCCTCTGAAGAAGGTTTTCGCCCCAGCCCATTGAACTACGGAATTGTGGGCCCTACCAATGTCTATTCTACTGTGGCAGATCTGGCCAAATGGGAGCTAAACTTAATCGACCCTAAAATTGGAAGTTCGGAACTGGTTAAAAAGCTTTACACACGTTCGACCTTAAAGAACGGATCAACAATGAATCCCCTTTTTGGTACTTTGACCTATGGACAACAGTTGTATCATAAGGAGCGTGGACTTGTGGAATCCTATCAGACCGGGACCTTAGGTGGCTATGCCAGTGCGATCTTCAAATTCATGGATCAGGACTTCTCAATCATCGTATTAAGTTCTGGCATTCCCTACAGTGGCTATCTGGGCATGCATACCGCCTATCTTTTCCTGGAAGATCAATTCACGGAACCGCAGACGATTGATTATGCTGCCTTACCTACGCAAAAGTTCAATAAACGAAAGCTTGAAAAACATGAAGGTACCTATTGGATTAATCGATCAGGATATTCACGGACCATCGCTATAGAAAATGACACCCTTCGATATGTCCGAGGAGATGGTCGTTCCAGTGCACTGCTACCTCTTACTGAAAATACCTTTCAGATGTACATTCCCGGCGATGAGCATATTCTTGTATCCTTCAGAGGCAAAGGGGCTAACAGACAAATGAATTTTGTGATCGGCGAAAGTGATCCCATTGTTGGTAAGGCCATCTCGAGGAATACATCCAACGAAAATCTGGAAGCCTATACTGGAACTTACTACTGCCCTACTTTGAATGTGGTCTACGAAGTGGCTAAAAAAGACGGAAAGCTGACCGCCAGTAATCTCAGAGCAGGTGAAGTAGTTTTAACCGCTGTGGAACCTGGGCTTTTCGAAGGAAATCGATGGTTTTTTGGCGGAATCAAATTTGATGCTGATGGCCGAGGGTTTACGTTGAACATTGAAGAGGTACGGGGATTGAGATTCGATAAGTTGAGCAATCAGGTATATGGTCTCTAAGTGAACCTACAAGGTTTGAAATCAACCCCAATTATCTTCTATTGATCAAAAATCGGGAGAAGGCTAGAAAAGCAATCAATTGATGACTCCCGATCGATTTCCTACAATAATATTCACAGTATTGATCTAAAAAAGCCAATAGGAATTCGATAGTTTAGGTTTGTGGAAATCGGTCGGGACTTTCTGTTCTTTTTAAAGTGCAATCGGTGCATTCAATGCTATGCTGGTCGGTGGGTACCTGCTGGTGAAGAGGATACGGCTTGCAAAATCCTATCTCTTGCTTAGTCTCCTGTTATTGTTCATTAACTTCAACCAAAACGTACATTTGAAATCACAAAATCTGATCTGCTAGATTAATGGGATGTGTGTATTTCATCGTCTGATCCATTCTGACGATAAAAAACCAAAAAAACATCTCTTATCAAAAACTTTTATTCCGAACGAACGTTCTGTATAGAAAAGTAAATCAATGGCTAAACAGAAATACTCGAAAGAAGAACTCCTCACTAACCTGTTTGAAGTATTCAGACAGTGCGGATACGATGGAGCGAGTATGGAAGTCCTTGCCAAAGCCACAGGATTGCGAAAATCCAGCTTGTACCATCGATTTCCCGGAGGTAAAGAACAAATGGCCCAAGAGGTATTGCAAACGGTAGCTCAGTGGATCAAAACGCACGTGGTGGCGGTGGCTCATCTTGCTATCCCTGTGGAAGAAAAACTTGACAAGGTGATGCGGCATCTGTTCGAATTGTACGATGGTGGCAAAAAGTCTTGCATATTGAGAAGTATGTCCACCGAAAGCGGGTTAGAGAAATTCGGTGATTTGATCCGTGGCACATTCCAGGATCTACATGATGGATTTAAAAGTCTTGCATTGGAATTTGGAAAAGAAGAACCGGAAGCTGATAAACTAGCGCGGGAGGCAATTTTGAAAATACAAGGGAGCCTGGTCGTTGGAAAAGGGATGGGCGAGCCCCAACTCTTTCAGGAAACATTGAACGGAATTGAGGCTGATTTTAGACGGTAAAAAAATTTAAATATATATCGAACGAACGTTCGGTTTTAATCAATCAAATCATACAGTCATGGCTAAAAATTTTGCAGAAATAGCCTTTACGGATAGTGTCAAAGAAGCTCAGGAGCAATTCGGGTCGAGACACATTTATGCCAAAATGGAAGGAAAGTTACCAGAGCAAAACAAGATCTATCTGAGAGAAATGGAGCACATCCGAAAAATGGACGGTTTTTATATGTCTACGGTGGGAGAAAATGGATGGCCTTATGTTCAGTTTCGTGGTGGCCCTACTGGTTTCCTCAAAGTCATTGATCAGGAGACCCTGGGTTACGCTGATTTTCAGGGGAACATGCAATACATCAGTACGGGTAACATCAACGCGACGCAAAAAGCGGCTTTGATCTTACTCCACTACCCAACCCGTACCCGACTAAAAATTTGGGCCAGAACCCAAATTCTGGACCCTGCAGAACATCCTGATTTACTGGCGAAGCTAGCCGATGACACCTACGGAGCGCAAGTGGGACGCCTGGTAATCTTTCACATAGAAGCATACGACTGGAACTGTCCTCAACACATTACGCCGAGATACACAATAGAAGAATTTAAAGCACTGGGCGAAAGTCAACCGGAATTACTGGAAGACTTATGTCCACCTAAAACAAACATATCATGAAACGAATAGCCATTAATGGGTTTGGTCGCATAGGTCGGGCAGCCCTGAAAATCATCGAAAATACGCCTGATCTGGAGGTAATCGCCATCAATGACTTGATGTCATTGGAAAATGCAGCTTACTTACTACAATACGATAGTGTGTATGGAAAGTATGAACAGGAAGTAATCACCGAAGAAAATGGGCTGGTTATCAATGGAAAAGCCATCGCCTATTTTAATGAAAAAGATCCGGCCAATCTTCCTTGGAAAAAAATAGGAATAGACGTGGTGATTGAAAGCACAGGCTTCTTTACCAAAAGAGAAGATGCCGAAAAGCACATCCAGGCCGGGGCAAAAACGGTGGTCATCTCAGGCCCTACTTCAAGTTTGGATACCCCCACAGTAGTGCATGGTGTGAACACCGAAGCAGGCAATACCCGTGTATTTTCTTGTGCAAGCTGTACCACTAATAACATCTCACCACTGATTGAGATTCTGGGAAGAAGGATTGGTATCGAAAAAGCCATATTGAATACCACACATGCTTATACGGCCTCTCAAAGCATCATTGACAGTCCGTCGAAAAAGAATTTTAGAATGGGCAGAGGTGGTGCCAATAATCTGATCCCTACCACCACAGGTGCAGCGAAAGCTACGACCAAAGCATTGCCTCAATATGAAGGTAAATTTGATGGAGTAGCGGTTCGAACTCCGGTTCCGGCGGGTTCAATCTCAGACATCACGTTTGTGGCATCAAGGGCGACTTCAGCGGATGAAGTCAATCAAATACTCGATGAGGAAGCACAAACAGGCAGGTACCAAAAAGTCATCGCTACTTCTTCGGAACCTTTAGTCTCCACGGATTTGCTCAAAAGCACTTACGCTGCGGTGATTGATAAGGAAATGACCAAAGTCGTAGACGGTGACCTGGTCAAGATCATGGCCTGGTATGACAATGAATGGAGTTTTACGAGTCAGCTGGTGAGGCAGATTCAAGAGATTTAAGCTACTAAAATGCGCTATTTGCCAAATGGCAAATAGCGCATTTATATAAATATTATTTCTAATAATTGCTTTTGATCAATGCGTTATTTTGCAATAATTAAAATTTACATTCGATTATTTTGTTATTTTGATAAATATCAAATTCGCTCAACGGATTTTATGTTCTTTCATCGAGAAAATCCACTCATTCATCGATTGTCTTGACAATTAATAAGAAATCTTTCGACATTTGATCCTAACCAAGTAAGTAAGCGCCACTATCCATTAGGAAACCACTGATATTTTTATAGGGAAATTTTTACTCATAGTTACCACTAAATACCTATGAGCATGAAAGAGAATTTCATCCCTGTGAGCGTTAAAGACGTAAAGAGGGAAACCGCCGAATCTGTTTCAATTTCTTTTGAAGTCACGAATGGTTTGGGTGAACTAAATTATCAACCCGGGCAATATGTCTTCATGAGAATGATGATTGACGAAGTAGAATACCTTAGGCCTTACTCCTTGTCTTCAGCTCCTTATGAAGACGACTTCACCGTTACCGTTAAAAGGTTACGGGGAGGAGTAGTATCCAACTTCATTAATGACCGGATATTGAAAGGAGACAAAATTGAGATCCTACCTCCAAAAGGAGACTTCTATCCTGATTTTAAACCTGAAACCACACGTCAACACTTCTTTTTTGGAGCAGGAAGCGGGATCACACCGCTCATGTCAATCATGAAATCCTTACTACACAGAGAACCAGACAGTAAAGTTTACTTATTGTACGGTAACCGAAATGAGGATGGAATCATGTTTAAATCTGAATTGGATCATTTACAATTGAAATACCCGGACCGTTTTTTCGTCGAGTATTTGCTAAGTGCACCAAAAAGATACAGACAGCCGGGCTTACTCGGATTTATCAAACGCGGTGATATACGCTGGGATGGCAAAATTGGACAGATTGATAATGCTTCACTAACGGAATTTTTCACAACCTATCCTATTCAAGACCGATCCAAAATAAAAAGCTTTGTTTGCGGTCCTTCTGGAATGATGGAGGCTTCCATTAATTATTTGACAAAGATAGGATTCAATAGTGATGATATACTAAGTGAAAGCTTCCACAGAGATCACAATGATATTTTACCCGGAGGCAATATCAAAAACTGTAAAACCACAATTACTTATAAAGGCGAGTCTTATCAACTGGACATTGATGATAATCGTCCCATCCTTGATAGTCTTTTGAAAAAAGATGTGATCATTCCTTTCGCCTGTAGATCTGGCGTATGCGCCTCCTGTGTTTGCAAGGTGGTTAAAGGGAAAGTAAATACTCGCCAGACCAAAGGACTCAAAAAGGAATTTCACGATTTGGGTTACATTCTGTCATGTCAATCCATACCAACAACGGATCACCTGGAGATTGATTACGATTCAGAATTCCACAACATCAAGCGTTTTCTGTAAGATAACATTACCTAAACAGAATTCTATATGACGGATTTTTTTGATATCGTATTGATCATTCATTTGACATGTGCCTTTACGTCCATTGCAGCCGGGGCTGGTGCAATGATTGCCAGAAAAGCCAAAAGTAACCATCGGTTATATGGCGAAACTTACACTTTTTTGATCATCGCAACCGCCATCACTGCCTTTGTGATGATGCTGATACCAGATCATGAAAATACCACCTTACTATTACTGGGTCTGTTTTCGGTCTACATTACCCTCTCAGGAAATCGCAGCTTAAAGTTCAAGGTTATCTTTTCGAAAGAAAAGGTCCCGATTTGGGATTGGCTGCTTTCCCTAAGTCTCCTACCCTTAGGATTATACATGCTTTATTACGGCCTTTTCTTAATGCGTATTGGAGATAGTTGGGGCATTGTACTGATGGTATTCGGATTGATGGCATTGGTCCTTCTTGTGCTGGACATTAGACTTTTTAGATCAGTGGAAAAGCCCAGTTTCCTTTGGCTCGAGTATCACTCTGCGAAGATGATTGGCAGCTATGCAGGTGCCATTACGGCTCTCACAGTTAGCTCCATGGAAGTACGCCTTGGGCTCACCGCCTGGTTTGTACCGGTGATCCTGGGACTGTGTTGTATTGTTTTTTGGAACCTTAAGATCAGAAAAGATCCGGTTTCTGTATTTGATCACTAACCCCACCTTACATGAAAAACCTCCTTTACCCCATACTGCTCGCGGTGCTGAGTACTATGATTTTTTTTAGCTGTGGCGGTAAAACTACCTCCGCCGAAGTAAGCCAGACAAATCCAGAAAAAACTGATTTACTGGAACTTGCCAGGGAAAATTTTGAATCCCTTGATTTGACCAAAAGACCGGATAAGGATCATCCGAAAGTTGTATTGGGAAAAGTCCTCTTTTTCGACCCACAACTTTCGGAAACAGGTGAAGTTAGCTGCAATTCTTGTCACGACCTTAAAAAGTTTGGTGTTGATAATAAGCCTTTATCCAAAGGTATAAAAGGCCACATGACACAACGGAATTCACCAACTATTCTCAATACTTCCGGACAGGTTGCTCAATTCTGGGATGGCAGATCTGCTACCCTCCGTGAGCAAGTTCGAATGCCAATCATGAACCTGACGGAAATGGGAATGACGGAAGCTATGCTTGTTGACAGACTTAAGAAAAGTCCTGATTATCAAAAGAGATTCGAGTTAGCCTTTCCAGGTGAAGAGATCCTAATTGAAAATATGGCCGATGCAATTGCATCGTTTATTGAAAGTGAAGTCTATCACTCTAAGTTCGATAAGTTTCTACTAGGACAAGTCAATCTTTCAAAAGTTGAACTTAAGGGCATGCAGGTATTCATCGAAAAGGGTTGTACTGATTGCCATGATGGAGCCCTTTTCGGAGGTGATGACTTTGAAAAGTTTGGTCTATTTCAGGATTATTGGGCCATGACCAAAAGTCATAAACCAGATTCAGGAAGATTCCTGATAACAGGTGATCCGGATGATCTCTATGTTTTTAAGATCCCAACATTAAGAAACATTGACAAGACTCAGCCTTATTTTCATGACGGAAGTGTCAGAGACTTAAAAGAAGCGGTGAAGGTAATGGGGAAGGTCCAATTGAATGTAGACCTCTCCAATGACGAAACAGAAGCGATCGTTCAATTCCTGGCCACCTTAACCGGGGATCATTCGACTATCTAATCTTAAACCATTAAAGTTACTATTATGAAAATGAGACACCTACTCATCGTACTCCTGCTCGCAATGGTGTACGTATCAAATGCTCAGTCTATCGGAGGGCATGTGGGCATCGTTCACCCACTGTTCACATTGAGTGAAGGAGAAACCAGTACTATTGCCGATCAATACACGGTCGGGTTTCCAATAGGATTAACCATCAAAAGAAAGTCCAACCCATCGGTAGATTTTGAATTTGTTCCTTTCATGACTAATGGGTCTATAGATAACCTGTTGATCCACCCAGGGGTGTTATTTGGTTTGGGGGCAGGATTCACGTTTGGAACAAGGTTGGCTTATGAAACGGGGCCCGAAACTTATGGATTCACCCCACTTCTGAACAAGGGGTTTACCATTGGAAATAACAAGAGCATTTTTATGGAATTGGTATTACCCGTAAGGTTCGGTTCTCGAAGTGTATTAGATAGCAGCGATAATTTCAGTGCTTACACGATCGCCTTTCATGTAGGAATTGGATTTTAACCACCACTATGAATTGGAAGCACCAACGATTGATGATCCCAATTAAAATAGGCGGCATCATCGCATTCATGATTGCGCTCCTGACGGTCACAAATTGCCAAATGGAAACAGGAGCCAATCTATCTTCATCTGAAGTCTATAAAATGCATTGTAAACGCTGCCACGGATCAGATGGAAGAAAAGGGAAGAAAGGAGCAAAAGATCTTAATCTCAGTACTATGAGTCTTGAGAATCGAATTGCTCATATTTCTGAAGGAAAGGATAAAATGCCATCCTTTGAAAAGCGGCTTTCTCAGGAACAAATTGCAAAAGTCGCTGAATATACTTTACAAACTTTCCGAAAAGACTCTTTGTCGGTCAAACCCTGATCATAAATACACTTTCCGGGAAGATCTTTTCCGTTTTTACCGGACAGGTAATCGAAGTATAAACTTTGTTTTTGCCTCGTTTGTTTCCACGGACAGCTCCTGTCCCATTAGTTGAGTAAGCTTATTGCAAATTGACAAACCAATACCGGCACCTCTTTCTTTTCCTGTACCGAAGGCAATATTTTCTTTATCACCGTCGAAGATCACCGCTTTGATTTCTTCCGAAAGTTCAATGCCTTCATTTTCAATACTGAAAATTAATTTATCCTGATCCCTTTCGGAGGACAGCAAAATCAGGGAATCAGAATAGGCAAACTTGACAGCATTCGACATCAAGTTTTCTAGCACCAAAGAGGTCAATTTAGGATCGCATAAAACTTGATCATCCACCTTTTTAGACCAGTCAAGTGTGATATTTTTATGGTGTGCCTTGGCACCAAACCGATCGCAAATTCTTCCAATAATCTGGTGGAAATTGACGGATTCAATCTTGGGGTGAAGCTCCTCAAATTGTGTATAAGAATAGTAAAATGTGTTGTCAAGCAGTAGCAATGAATCATCTACCTGATGCTTGATTTCCTCGCTGTAAGCTTCGAAATCTGCTTCCTGGATCACCTTGTTTTGAGGAGACAGGAGGTTCAGAAGTCCAGAAAGAGAGGTCAAAGGCCCTCGCATGTTATGAGTCAATAGGAAAAATAGCTGGTCCTTGCGTAGGGCTAGCTTCTTTAGTCGAGCATTCTTCTGCTCCACCAATTGTTTTTGACTGGATATGACGCGAGTATGTTTCTCAACTTCCTTTTCAAGATAGACCTTCCTTCTTTCCGCTTTGCTGATCCTGCGATAAACCAGATAAGACAAGAGCAAGAGAATTGAAGCGGCAACAGTCAGTCTGAACCACCAGGTTTGCCAATAAGCGGGTAATACGCGAATGTTTAAGGTGATCGGAGAATCTCCTGACATTCGATCTCCATTTGTCGCCTTTACAAAAAACGTGTAACGACCGGGAGAAAGATTGGTGTAGGTGGCTGTTCGGCTTTGGCTATTGGTGGAAATCCAATTTTTATCAAACCCTTCTAATAGATAAGAGAACCTTATATCATTGGAGTTTCTGAAGTCCAGGGCCGCAAATTCGAATGTAAACACGTTATGCTCATGATGCAATACAAGCGACGCAGCATCTTTAAGAGCGGTTGGCAACGGAGGTATGTCACCTTTTCCTACTAATTGGCCCGGCACAACTGATTCATTAAAAATCTTAAAATCAGTAAAGGCCACTCGCGGAGGAATAGTTTCTTCAACAATGCTATCCGGATAGAAAAAACTCAACCCATTGGTGCCACCAAAAAACAGTTCACCGTCTCTGGCCTTAAAAAAAGACCCAGTATTGAATTCATCGCTTTGCAATCCGTCACTTTGTTGAAAAACAGAGAATTGACCGTTTTTCAAATTCAGCTTATTGATCCCCTGATTCGTACTCATCCAAACTTCATCCCGCACAGGAATCACCCCATAAACCACATCGCTACTCATCCCGTTTACGGTATTGTAAACCTGAACTTCAAGGGATTTGCGATCAACTTTGAAGACCCCATCCCCATAGGAGCCCACCCATAACTGTCCATATTGGTCTTCGTTGATGCTCGATAACAATTTGCCGATGCGCATATCTTCCGAAAGCACTACCGTCTGAAATTTTCCCAAATCTCTATTGAACTTCATCAGCCCACCGCCATAGCTTGTCACCCAAATCTCACTGCTACTATCCTGAAATATGTACATGACGTTGTTATTCGTGAGTCCCGATGAATCATTTACATCAAATCGCTTAAGCAATTTGTTATTGATCGGATCGATCACTGTCACACCTCCTCCAAGTGTTCCAACCCAAAGTTCTTTTTCATCAATGATCCTCATTCCCCGAACTTTGTTGTGGAAGATCAGCTTCCCAGCGGAATCATTAGCATTATACCTCCTGACCTTCATCGATATCGGATCCAATTTGTTTAATCCATTGTTGGTAGCAACCCAAATATGTTGATCTGGACCAGTGAGCATATATTTGACATCATTGCTACTCAAGGTCTCCTCATCAAGTGGTTGATGAGTTAAGACCATATTTGACTGGGTGACTCGGTTGAGCCGGTTGAGTCCCTGCGCTGTTCCAACCCACAGGAAATCACCTTGCTCCATCATGCCTCTAACCCTATTATTGCTCAAACGTGTCCCTCCTCTTCCATTCACGCGCATCAATCCAAATTTTTTGGAGGAAAAGGAGATTTTGTAAATGCCTTGTTCCAATGTTCCTATCCATAGATTTTCATACATATCCTGGAAAATTCTATGAATGGATGTTGTAGCAAAGAACTCCTCATCATACATATAGCTAGCGGTATAAGGTACAATTTGATCTGAATTTCTATCGAGATACATCAGTCCATTAGACTCTGTTCCTACCCAAATCCTCTTTTGACTATCCTGGAAAATATTGAGTATTCCACTTTGACCTGGATACCGATCTGTTCCTGACAGGTAGCTTTCAAATTTCTTTGGGAAGATGACATTTGAGTCCGGGATACTATCAGGAAGATGTACGGACCATAACCCTTTATTCGTACCCAACCAGATTCTTTTCGAAATGTAAGCAATGCTTCTTATATCCTTACTCCACGGAATATCCGTGTTGGCATCAAGCTGATGTACCTTAAACGTGATTCGGTCTATACAGAATACACCTTGATTCGTAGCGAGCCAAAGATGGTTACGGTCATCGAGGACCATTTCAAAGACTTCAAAATCATCTTGTTTTTCCCCTTGTAAGACATCAACCTGGCGTAAAATTTGATCGTGGGAAAGTATAAAGAGGCCTGAAGCTGAGCCTATCCATAAATCATTGCCATCGATGATCAGATCATGGATTCTATCGTTCAATTCCAATAACTCTAATGAACTGACCTGATCTATGTCACTTTGATACCGTGCGAGGCCCTGCTGGGTTCCGATCCAAAGGTCTCCATTCTCTGCAGGTACTATTCGAGTAATGTAGTCACTGGGGAGTTGAACCCTGCTTTTTTCCGTGTCTCGATAGACCCTGAACTGATATCCATCAAAACGATTCAATCCATCTTGTGTACCGACCCATAAGAAACCCTGACCATCTTGTGTAATATCTGTGACTGTACTTTGAGATAGCCCACTTGCGATCGAATATCTTGCTAATTCGGGCTGGTAAACCTGGGAGTTGACGGCATTTGCAAGAAGGAGTAAGCCATACAATAGACGTATTCGTCTCAAAAATTTCCGGTTGGTATGATTGGTTACTTTGGCTCTTAGGTACATAACCAATCAGTAAATTAATTCCAAAAGTCGATTTCAGCCCCAATAAAATGATTGATCGTTAATTATGGAGAATGCGAAACTAGATTTGGTTGAGTGCAGAAATGCAATGAAGAACCAAATTCTATACGTAAACCATTGATTTACTGGACATACCACAATCACCAGTTATCATAGTGCATACTGGTGTAAATAAATTCACTAAATTCAGCTGATCTCAATTCTTGAGATTCATCTGCTCATAAGTGACCAAACGGGATTGAATTGAATTTCAAGGAACAGTCAATAAGTTGGACAACCTTGAATTAATGATCTTCGCCATATCCCCTAGTTTGTGATTGAGAAAAAAGTGGTCTCCTTCGTACATATAGAGGTGACAACCTCCAGTGGTGTAGAATTTCCAACCTTCATGTTGTTCTGAATCAAGATCATCTTCCTTCCCATTAAAAACGGTGATGTCCAGATCAATGGGTTCAAATTTTTCAAAATCTATAGGAGCCTCTGCAATGGCGAAATCACTCTTCATCAAAGGCAGAAATAATTCCATCAACTCTGGGTGGTCGAAAAATTCCGGAGGAGTACCACCAAGGTTAACAATCTCTTTCCTGAATTCATCGTCAGGCATTTTGTGATAGATCTTTTCATCCTCACGTTTGATCTGAATCGCTCCTTTACCTGAAAAGAACAGGTGTTGGGGCATTCTGTGATTCATTTCCTTCATTCTCTTGATCAGCTCATGGATAAGCAGACATCCCATGCTGTGTCCAAATAAGGCAAAAGCTGAGTCGCTGACTTGTTTGGAAATAATGTTGTACAAATCATCCACCGCATTCTCCAGATTACCATAGTGCTTCTCCGATATCCGCTTCCCTCTGCCAGCCAACTCTACAGGTATAAAGTCGATATGACTATTCATATGTGCCTTCCATTTATAGAAAGCTGCAGCTGATCCACCCGCATAAGGCAAGGCAAATAATTTGATTTTTTTCTCGGTATCAACAAACGTTCCTGGCATAAATCTGCTCTCTACTAATTTTCTCTGTAATTATCTTGAATTCTTTCTGATCGCTAGCCACACAGCAAGCCATGGTGTCTTCCAGGTCAAGTCGCTGTAGGTACCATTGGTGATTTCCCTGAAACGCACGATTCTGATCGATCAGGATCTGATCAAGAGGAATAGATAATCCTTTACCATCCGCTTTGATCACACTTTCTTTAACGGTCCAAAAATCAAAGAAAGCCTTTTGTGGATCTTTGGCCAACTTGATCTGGTTCCATTGTTCCGAATTATGTATCCTCCCGAAATCAGAAATCTCTACCTCACTGAATCGCTCAATGTCTAGTCCTACCTTCGCCCCCCTGGTGATCGCACAAGCTACGGTAGTGCCTGTATGAGAAATATTAAAATCCACTTCACCTTCCAGATATGGTCGGTCATGTTTGGTATAAGCCAATTGAGACAAAACCTGACTCCCTATTCCAAACTCAATAGCAAGACGAATCAACAAGATCTTTCCAAATAAATGCAGATGTCGATCTTGCCATCGATGATAACGGGCATTTTTGGATTGTAGGTCTTTTGGGAGTTGTTCCAGGTAGTATTGGTAAATACTCGTTTCTAAAGGTTCAGGAAACTGCACATATATGAGTTTGATCTCCGTCAATCGATACTGGTAATTAATGGTTTCAGTTCAAAGGTATTCCCATCGGAGGAAATCTTACCAATTTCCTATTTCAAGACTTTGGCCTACTGCGTTTTATAACCTTTTACTCAACATTTAACGAGTATCGTGCTTTACATATTGAGTCGACCGTAACTCAACGCTATTAATGCCAATGACGTTTTGAATAGCTACACTGGATTACAATGCCATGGCTTCTTCCATCTCTTCAATACTCATCTTTGGAAGATCGGCAATGACCAAACTGGGATCTTTTACGACAGCATTAAGGATGTTTTCAAAATGATCGACCAGGTTGATCAATGTTTCTTCTTTAAAAAGCTTATCACAAGAATTAGCCTGAATAGTAATCCCTGCTGGATTTGGGACGACCATAAATGTTAGCGCGGCCATAGCGTCTTCAATACACGTAGTTTCCCATTCCATTTTAATATCGGAAACTTCCTGCAGACTGGTTTCAGGCTTATCCTGGAGTATAAATTGGGACTGAATAAGTGTGCTTTGGTTGATGTCTTGGGTACCACCTACCTTTTCAATGATCTTTTCGATGGGAGCGTCTTGATTCTGGAATGCTGCCAGCACCGTCTCGCGAATCTCAGACAGCAAATCCGCAAAGGAATTTGAAGAATCAATCACTGTACGAAGCGGAACCGTATTCACGAAGAACCCAATCAGTGACTCAATATTCTGATGTGGCCGGTTGGCAAAAGGACTACCTACGATCACATCCTTCTGTCCTGTGTATTGAGACAAAAGCACCTTATAAGCAGCCAATAAATACATGTACGGACTAACATTGTGGTCTGTGCACTGCTGATTGACCTTAGCGCTTAACTCCCTTGAAATCATATGGTTGACTACAGATCTACGGCTACTTCTATCTGTCTCCGGAGAGAAATCAGCATTGAAGTTCAGGGGTTCATACCCTGATAATTTACTGGTCCAATAGTCCAGCTGGTTGTTAATGGCTTTACAATCCCATTGCTTTCTTTGCCAGCACGCATAATCTACGTATTGCAACTCTAGTTGAGGCAATTCAGCAGTTTTTCCCTCATTACATGAATAATAATGTTGAATCAATTCATTCTGCAAAACCGGAATGGATGGCCCATCCGCTGCTATGCGATGGATGGCCATTGAGAAGTAATGAGCATTGTCTTTCGCTTTCACCAGAATGGCCCGTATTGGGGCTTTCTGAGTTAGTTTGAATGGTCGATTGGTTTCCCGCGTGAGGAAATCCTTGATCTCCGCATAAGAGGCACGGGAAAAATCCAATACATCGAACGTCCAGGCCTTTTGGGGCAAAATTTCCTGATAAGGAGATCCTTTATGATCCGGGTAGATCGTTCTTAGCACCTCATGACGATTGATGACGCACTCAAAGGCTTTTTTCAGGGCCGAAACATTCAAGGCCCCCGAAATCTTACATATGGCAGGAATGTGATAGGAGCTGGACCCTTCCAATTGGCCAGTTTGCCAGATCCGTTCCTGAGCATAAGAAAGTGGGATACGTGCCATGCTGCGATCAATGACCGCCATGTCTGCTATCTGCGTTATTTCTTCAGAGGACCCCAGGAAATCGATAATTGCGGATTTATTTTCCTGGATCCGATCGATCAATGCTGATTCAAGTGTTACTTGATTTGGTTTATTGATCTGTAGTTTGCCGTTTTCAAGCACAGCCATTACACCCTGTGCTTTTAGATCATTTAGAAGATCTAGAATATCTACCTTCATCATAGCTTTTTTATTCCGGGGTTTAGTGGGTTTCGCCATAGGCTTCACCAAACGGAAATTATGCCAGATACCCGATTTTCGAATACTGGTTTATGGTTCTTGCAGGAAAGATAGCAACTTATTGCTCCTAAATCAATGAAAATCTCTGCATACTGATCTAAACTTTGTATGCCATTCAGAGAAAATTGTGGCGCCAATTACAAACCAGCTAAACTGATTTAGCCACTAATACAATATTCCGCCTCCACCTTTTCTATGAAATAAGATGGAATTGTTACCACAACACTCTTGTCGATCACATCAACATTGATCACCAGTTTTGAGTTTTGGGTGAATCGGATCAAATGTCCCTGCAATCCTTGCATCGGACCGGAAGAGACACGGACCTTATCACCCAGGTCAAATGATTCTGTTGAAATTTCATAATCTCCTACCAGGGCTCGCCGCAACGAAGAAATATCACGTTCGGGAACAATATCAGGTTTATCTTCATTCGTAATGAACTTGACAAACCCATCAGTGTAATAGACTTGAAGCATCTCTTGCGAATCAACTTGAACAAAGAGATATCCAGGAAATACGGGGGATTCAATTTTCTTCTTGCGATCGTTCCATTGCCGAAGCTCAGTTTTCAATGGAAGGAAATACTCAATCCCTTTTCTCTCTAACGACCGGGCAGTACGCTTCTCATACCGGTGCCTTGTATAGATTACATGCCAGTGCTTATCCATGGGTTCCAATGCTGTATAATTCTTGCCAATGATCACACAATCGCATCATGACAAGTGGTTCTATTTTGTGGAACACAAGTACAGTGCCCACCCTTCAAATATGCAACTATTTATTTGAAATAAAAGCTAAAAAGAACCTATTTCAATTAACTGAATACATTATTTGTATGTCACATACACAGAAAGTTAATATTAGAATAATACAATTAATAAATATCGAAGAGATAAGACAAATAGCTATCTATTATATCAGATAGATGAGTAAAAAAGCTTAATAGACTGACGAAACACTGACTTTTCTGATAGCTCATTCTACTTATAAAAACTTACTAAAATCCATCTAGCCATTACTTTAGGCTCCAAGTAAAAAAGCCTAACTAAATTCTTGAAAAATTGTTCAATTGTCCTTTGAAAAATATGGACCTACATGGTTATCCACACAGCTAGATAGTAAGTAGCGTAATCAACAAAGTGATCCATCCTTAACCCCGATCAATCTCAGAGGAGAAAGTATAATTCTTCACCGTTCCAACAGTGATTGAGTTAATTAGTTATTTGTTTTCCCTTCTTGTGATATGGAGATTCCTAAGTGGTGATGAACCATTTCGGGCGTTTCATGATAGCGAGGTGGTATTGTACTCTAATCTTGGAATTTCACTTGCAAAAAGATGGCTCTCAACGATTCGCTTGATCAAAGACTCGCCCCAGGAATATTGATTGGTTCAAGTGCAGTTACCAGAAAAAAAAACAGCATTCTCGCGGTGTTTGAGAATGCTGACTTGGCAAATGTCAAGGTCAATGAAATTCGACTGACAACCTTAAAAATTCCTGGTCTTTAAGGCCTTTGTCGTCTGGCGTAACGACATAACAAAGATGAAAATCCTATCTTCTTTGATCAAAAATCCGGGTAAGCAAAAAGGATCAAATCAGGTACCATTTAGGATCGGACAGATCACCGAAACTTGATCAGGAAGTCGCGTAGTTTGTCTTCTGCGCCCAATCCAAGCTTTTTCTTAAGTCGGTAAAGGCTACTTTTCAGGCTGTTTTGGCCTATTCCCATGATAGAAGCAATCTCTTTATTCCCCATTCCAATCTTCACGTAAGCACATAACTTGAGGTCATGATTGGTCAGATCTGTAAACCGAACCTTTAGCTTGGTAAAAAACTCAGGATGCACATTTTCGAAGTGATACATGAAAGCATCCCAGGTTTTCCCCATGTCCTTTCGGCTTTTAAGCTTTTTGATCACATCATTAATGGCCTCAACTGAGGGCCGTTTCTTGATGGTTTTTAGCTCTTCGCTTATCTCATCAAGGAAAACCTGGGTCTCATTGGTATATAATGCCTGCAGGGTCAACTCACGATCTTTTCCTTCTGACATCTTTCGCTCATTGGCCACTAAGATCTCAATTTCCGCCTTTTTTTGCTTGAGTTCTCTGTATGAATTACTCAGTCTCAAGGCCGTCTGCACACGCGCCTCGATTTCCGTTTTGTTAAAGGGTTTTCGAACAAAGTCAATGGCTCCTGCTTCCATGGCTTCTTTCAGGTTATCTGCTGAATCCATGATTCCGGTTGTCATCAAAACAGGAATGTCCTTCGTTGAAGAGTTAGATTTGATCCTCAATGTAGCATCAATCCCATTCATGATGGGCATTGTCCAGTCCATGATAATGACATCAGGAAGTACTTCCTCTGCCATTCTACAACCTTCTTCACCATTCAAAGCCTGCAACATCTCATACCCCTGAGGCTGAAAAATATCAATTAACAAGGATCGATTGAGTTCCTGATCGTCTACGATCAATATACGGGGGATGTGATTGAGCATACTTTCCTTAAATCGGGACCAAAGTTGTGTAACATCAAGGATAGCAAAAATTGTACGTATCATCAAATGAACCTTGAAACGAAGAAGTAACTAACACCTTTGAATCAGCAGGTCAAAAAAATACTTGAATTCATCCCTGTAAGGGAATCACAACCGTTGCGATCGTTCCTGAATTGGGGCCTGAAGAAAAATCCAACTTACCATCAACCGTGACCAATCTGCTTGAAATATTACTTATCCCTATTCCACCTGTGAGATCTTTATCCATTCCAATACCATCATCTTCGACGATCAAAATAAGATTTCCATCATTTTCAATCAATTGTACGTCAACTTTTTTGGCCCTCGCATGTTTGCTAATGTTATTAACTAGTTCCTGAAAAATGCGATAAACGGATATCTCAATTTGATTTTCGTAGCGATTCCGAAGGTTAAAATGCTGAAAATCGGCATTAATTTCATTGATGGAAAACATATTATTAATCACATCTTCCATTGCCGGAACAAGGCCCAGTTCAATGAGTGCCTTTGGCATCATCTGATGTGACAACCCACGCGTCTCGATCGCTGCTTGTTCGGAAATTTTCAAAGCCTTCTGAACCGCTGCTTTTTCCGCTTCCGTCGTTACCGCAAGTTCAACAATAGATAAATTTACCTTTATGGCTGCTAACTGCTGAACAACTCCATCATGGAGGTCTTTGGCAATTCGCTTTCGTTCGTTTTCAGTGGCGGTGAGAACCGCTTTAAATCCCGCTTCTCGTTCTCTGGTCACTGCCATCTCCAGGTTCTGCTGAACCTCCAGGGCCTTTAATTTTCTTCTCGTACTTGCATATTTCAATGCGTAATAGAGTAAGAAAAGCCCCGTAAGTACTATTAATAACTTAAAAAGCAAGGTTTCGAAAACATCTTTCTCGATTGCAAAGGATTTCGACACCTGGCTTCCTTGTTGCCCATAGATGTTTTTCGATCGAACATGAAAAGTGTAATTTCCACCTTTCAGATTCGTATAATCCTTGAATGACTCCATCGTCCAGTCGGACCATTCCCTGTCATAACCCTCAAGCCAAAATTGATACTGATTATGATCTGACGACTCAAAAAACAAAGCAGCTGCATTCAAACGAAGATCCTGAACTTCTTCTGTAAAGACCAGTTCATTTTTTTCTGTAACATGTACTGTGGAATCCTCTCCGAAGGTGATACTCTGAAGTTTAGTAAAAAAACCGGGAGTCGTTCTTCGTGCATCCGGATCTACCCTTACGAGCCCAGCCGGTCCGCCTAACCAGGTGGTTCCATCATCTTCCAAATAGGCGGCGTAATGATAGTCTTTCTGATTTAAAATGGCGTAGGATATCGTATCAACTGTTGGGGCTCCTTCCAGGCCTACCTTGATGATCTTTTCACTACTTGAGACGATGATTTCATTTCTATTTGCGTTAAAATCTAAGGAATAGGCCCCTACCTGTGAATTACAAAACAGGTCTCCAAAATCGCAATAGGGCTCAATCAACCCTGAAGCTTTATTGACATATAAAATTCCACCATTGAACACCACCAGAATTTCCCCACGGAAATAATGAACGTCTGCATATTCCGAAATTTCAATTTCTGAATCAAAATTTACTTGGGTGACCACCGCATTCACCATTGGAGATTGAATTTTAAATACTCCTGAGGTCAATGTCCCGGTCCAAAGATTTCCTTCATCATCTTCGGTAATGGATTGAACATGAGCCGTGATCCCTTCTATCCAATTAGGTTCACCCCAATTTTCTCCAGATTTCTTTCTAGAAAAAACTCCCTTAGGGCTCCCAAAGAAAAACAACGAGGGATCTGTTCGTGATCGATGAACACACCTTACAGTCTCTCTATCCAGCCGTTCGAACTTATCAGTCAGTTTGCCAAAACCTCTTTGTGAGGTAGTGTAATTTACCCCATCAATTCGAATAAGCTGAAGTGCATACACCGTGAGCATTGGGTCATCAAATTCCCAGCTTTCTTCTTTTTTGAGGAGTTTTTGTACACTTTGTCCCTTTCCGGTAAATAAGGTATTGTTTAATCTCTCAATTGAAAGGACTGCCGCTCCATTGCTCCCACGAGTCTTGAAGTATTCCAGATAACCGTAATTTTCAATTCGGGAGATCCCATTATCAGTACAGGCCCAGATATTACCCTGGCGGTCCTTAAACGAATAAAAGACCAGGTTATCCGCCAAACCGTCTTTACGGGTTATTTTATTGATAAAATTGCCTTCACCATCCAAAAAATACATACCATCACGGTAGGATCTGACCACTGCCAGATCTTTGTCCAGGGAATCGATCCCCCACATTTCTTTCTCAAAAAGTTGGTCGGAAATGCCAACTGGACCCGATGTTCGGTCTTCGTTCAAAACATAAAACCATCTGCGTCTACTGGCCATCAGCCATTTTTTATCAAACCTTCTAAAAATAGATGCTTGCTCAATTTCTTTTGCTAATAAGGAATCTTGTAAGGCACCAATCTGTCCATCTGAAATTTGGAGTATTTCTCTTGACCTTGCCTCCTGGAATATCAACCCATCTTCTCCTTTATTGGCAGAAACACGGAAATAAGTATCCTTGTCATAAGAACTAATAATCGTATCCTGATCATAAGTCAGTATCCCAAATCGGGCGATAAGAAAGATTTTTTCATCACTTTCGTAAAGGAAATGACTCACATCAAACTGATGCTTGGAAGAATCTAGTTTAGTAAGCAAGGTCTCAAATCTCAAATCACCACTTTCACTACGTTTCAGATATCCGAAGCTTGATGCGCCTGCTGCATAGATGGTTCCATCTTTCGCTTCCAACAAGGTCTGAATGCCTCGTCCCTTGATCAAATTCCAGTCTTCACCATTATAAATCAGAATTCCATTACCATTTGCGAAATATAGGTACCCATCTGAAGCATGAATACCGTGATAGGTCTGATGATGGCCCCCAAGATCCGAAGGAGTAAATGTCCTGATAACAGGTACACCATGTTCATTACCCTGGGACAATACATGCTGACAAACAAATAACAATAATGATAGAAAGGCGGCTAGGTTATTTTTCATTTGGCGTATAATAGGTATGGTGTGGCAATTGATAAGTTAAGTTTTAATCGCAGAGAAAACAAGGCCGAATGCTTCCGGATGAAACCAATAGGTGTCAGGCCGCAGTAATGAAAGAATTCAGGGACACAATAAATGTGTCCCCTTCCCCCAACTTAATCCAAAGCCAATTGCTGAGGAATGTTTTGGCTTATACGGATGACTTATCACAGGGAAATACCTGCTCGGAAACCAGCATAGTTGACAAACTTGCCTGAGTTGAGAAACAACCCGCCATGAAACAATTTCCAGCGTGCATTTACTCCTAACCTAAAATGCCCAGGAGTGTCTGTGATTCCATCACTTTTCAAGACATTGATATGATAGAAAAGCTCTGGTCCTACTTTCAGGTCGTTGAAAGAATGAACATATCTTAATCCTACTGGCACATTCACAAACCACTGTGGATCAGGTTTTTCAGGGCTATCTCCTTGCTCAGGTGCATAAGCCAGAGCATCTCCACCAAAGTGGAAATTAATAGGCAGATTTACAATGTCATATAATTGGATCGCATAGAGGATACCAACATTCGCCATCCCGGAAATTCCGTCGGGGTTAACCAGATAAAAGTTTCCATAGAGCTCGCGTAACTTATCGTTCATCAATCTGGCTCCAACTCCCAATGAACCCTGATCTGAATTTTCAAAACCGAAGTTCTGCACGTGCGCATTGAATCCTTTGAAAATGTAATTGCTCTTATCAAGCTTTTCAGCATTTCCTCCCATTTTCAGGTTTAGCCCTGCAGAACCATCATCATCATCCTCATCCCTCACAACAACATTCCCGTCCGTGTATAATTCATCGATGCTGCGACCACAATCAGACCCATCTGGCAAACCTCCTTTTTGTGCTGCTTCTTTGAAGAGTGATTTCAGGTCAATCTCCTCTTTGATAAGGGCCAACGCACCTAAATCTTCTTTTAAGGCCGAAATATCCTCGTCTCCGGTGATTTCATCCTGACCTTCTCGCTGCAATCTCAAAGAAGTGATTTTCAATTCTACCCGACGATTTTTTTGACGCCCTTCTTCCGTTTCATTGGAGGCCACAGGAAGTGTTTCACCATAACCAACCGCATCAATTCTTTGTCCGTTGATGCCCTTTTCGATGAGGTAATTCCTTACTGAATTTACCCGAGCCTGTGAAAGTTGCTGATTTGCTTCATCGGATCCCACATTATCAGTATGACCTCCGAATTCAATAACGATCTCGGATTTTTCCATGATGTCATACAGGTGGTTCAATTCTGTTTTTGATTCCTCTCTTAACGTGGCCTTGCCAAAATCGAAAAACAAATTGTCAACATTGAAAGATGCTCCCACTTCTATTGCCTGTACCTCATGGTCCTGAGTGATGGTTCTTTGATTTTCCAGCTCCAGTAAATAGGCATATTTGGCCTCTCTTAACAACTGTCGCACCTTTTCACTTTCAAGATCATATGAATCTGTAAGCTTAATGAAGTCATCAAAGTTCTGGAGCATATCTCCTTCAGTAGTTGCTGATAGGTGTACATTAAATGATCTATTAAACGCCTTGTAGTTACTCTCAGAAGTCTGTAGTTGGGCAAATTTGTCACCTACGATCTCTTCGAAACTTCTGATGGGATAATACTTTGATAAGTCATTGAGGTCCAAATCCGTATCGTAATACAAATACCCTTTCATGTCTACAATTACGTCATATCTTTTGTATGCGGGCAATGAAAGTGCATAGCTACCATCGTTTTCATCACTTACGGTCAGCCCAACTTCTTCCTTCGTTTCATGATCATAGTACCGAATAATAACTGGCACACCTTTGGCCTTCTCATTGACCACTGTCCCTTTGACATTAATAAATGTCTCTGGCCTTAAACTTGGAGGCAGAATGAATTCATAGATATTTCGATTTTTCGTAATACTTGTTTGATCATAGGCACCAATATACCCTCGGGTACCCGAAGAAGGTATCGCCAAGTATCGATCGGAATCTAAGGTGTTGATCTCTTTACCCATGTTGATGGGTTCTGACCAATTCTCCCAGGTATCATCCAGTCGGCGTGTTACAAAAAGATCTTGGCTTCCAAAAGAAAAGTACCCTGAACTAGAAAAATAGAGTGTTTCATCATCTGCAGCGAGGTAAGGGGAATACTCGCCTTCCGGGGTATTGATCCCCGACAAATTGATGGGTACTGACCACCCTTCACTACCGATAGTGGTCATATATAGGTCCGTTCCTCCTTTTCCTCCAGCTCGATCACTGACAAAAAGCAAATATTTTCCACTACCACTTAAAGAGGCCTGGGCTTCCCAGTCGTCAGTATTGACCGATCCTCCAAGGTTACAAGGGAATGTCCAGGTTTCTTCTTCTTTCACAGAATAAAACAAGTCACCCCCACCGAAGGACCCGGGATAATTCCCGAACAAAATGACGACATCCTGATCTGCATTGATCCCTAACAAACCTTCATGTGTTGTGGTATTGAGCACATCAAAATTGATCGGATTGCCCCAGTTTCCATCATCGAGTCGGTTGGTATAGAACAGATCCTCTCCCCCTTTCCCATCATCCCTGTCACTCCCCGTAAAGTACAGTCTACTACCATCCTTGCTGACCACAGGGTAGTATTCTAGTTTATCGGTATTGATGTTATCGATGGATCGAAGCTCTATGTCCTCATCTTGCCTTTTCAGTAATTCGATATATTTCCTGGCGTAAATAATATCTGCGCCACTATATTCATCCTTGTATTTTTCCATGGCGGAAATCGCCTTATCAAATTCTTTCAAGGCGAAATAACTTTTGGAAAGGTTCAGGTACTTGGATGCATCATTCCTAACTTCAGATTCATAGTAGCGTGCTGCATTGTAATAGTCTTTATTTTCAAAGTAACTATTACCATCTTGGGCGGCTGCAAATGTCAAACCTAGTAGCATTATGCAGGCGGTGAATATATAATGTTTCATGGCTTTAAGATTTAAACCAAAGGTCCTATTCTTTCACGGCCATGGGTATACCGTATTTACGGTATTTACATCCGTTTTATTACGTAATTAGTAACCAATAAGCTTGAATGGTGCCCAGTAATACGGATGATTAAATTGCTCTGATTGGATCAGTTTGATCTTTGCTTTTTGCAGAGATTGGGCATAATTCCCTGTGATTAGCAATTCATTGTAAAAGTTGATCATCAGTTGTTTGGTGCTTTCATCATTGACCTTCCATTGAGAGACCAGTACCCTGCGGGCTCCGGCTAAAAAGAAACTTCGGGAAAGCCCCACGACACCTTCTCCCATGAAATAGGTGCCGAGGCCTGTTTCGCAAGCTGAAAGGGAAACCAACTCAGCATTGAGTTGAAGCAATTCAATCTCATTGGCGAATAAAATTCCATCCTCGGCATTGTTAGAACTAGGATCAAGGAAAAGACCTGACTTGTTAGGATTTAGCTCATTAACAAACCCATGTGTAGCAAAATGCAGGTACTTTACTTTGTTATAATTCAAAGCTTTCACTCGATCCTCGCTAGCCTCGGATTGAAGGAAGTATTGGGCATTGATCGTGGCTCCTTCAAAAAGGTTATTCAATTGTTCTACCTCAGATTTTGTACCCGGAAGCGGCTGAAGCTCCTGATCGAATGAGAAAGATCTTGAAGTGCCTAACGATGGAGCCATGGCCTCTCTAACAAAACGGCTTGCATCCAGATTCAGTTTATTGTTTTGATCAAAAACCGGAGCAAAGGCGATCATTTCATTAGGCTTTTCCTTTACTTCTCTAGCTGCTATGGCTTCTCTTAGTGAAAGAGAATTGTGGTAGGTGATTTGATAAGTTTCTATCAAAAAGGGATGGTCCTCCGACTTCCTGAGTAATTCAAAAGGTAAGGTATTCAAAGGCCCTGAGGGAATGATAATCAAATTCGAAATGGATTCGCCTTCCAGATATCCTACAATTGGATCAAGAAGCGATCCATAAATTCTCTTACCAGCGGCATCTAAGGCAGCGCTTATTTTAAATAACACGGAGTTATTGAGTGCTAACAGGCTCTTTGAGAAAGTGTTTTCATCATAGTTGTGATAACTAACTTTTACGTTTTTTTTGGTGATCAGAATTGATACCAGCGTATCCCTGGTAAAGTCATATTGAAGCACAGCCGATCCTTCCTCCAATGATTTTTGTAAAGCTGAGGTAGAAATTCTCCCGGGTCCGTCCACCCACTTCCTAGTAGATTTTTCCAGAGACTCTATCTCGGTTAGTATCTCCAGTTTACGATCATGCAGTCGAGTAATCACTGAAGGTTGTTCTGCTAAAGCCAAAGCCGCATCTACTCGCACCAGCAGTGCTTTTTTTTCAAAAAGCTGTCGATCAGATTCCGTATTGGCAAGACTTCTATGCGAGATACTACGAGTCAATACAGAAGACTTAGAAGCCTCCATGAAATGGAGAATTCGATCCAAATTCTTCTCTGAGGGTGCCCTATCATGTGCTAACATCGCAGCTTCCAACCCTAGTGTATTACTGGATGAATAGGCGTTCGTAATTTGATCTGACTCATTCAATAACTGACTTTGCCCCTTCTTTTTGAAGTCATTGGCCAAAGCAATGGTTTCGAAAATGGGCTCTAATTGGTCGCTTTCGAATTCCAACAGGTATTTTGCTTTCTGTACGTAGAACAGATAACGCTGATGATAGGAAATTTTTTCGGCGAATAATTTCAAATCCCGCTCAGTTCTCTCGATCAATGCTTTGGCTTCTGGTAATTTCCCATTGGCCTTTAATGCTCCAATCAGAATATGCCGAACCCTTGTCTTTTCGCTTTCATCGTTGTGGGTTTGTGTCAGGATTGCCATGGCTTTATTCAGCAAAATCACTTCCTCGTTATACTTTTCAAGCACCTCTAAGGCAAGCGACTTATTCACCAAACAGGCATAAACTTTGCTGGACATGCTCCCATAGGTGCTCTCATACAGTTCGATTGCTGAATCGTAGTGAGCAATTGCCTCTTCCTCGTGACCAGCTAAGTCATAGAATCGTGCGCATTTTTCATACAGAGATGCCAATAATGTTTGATCGCTCAATTGCGTGGTAAGTGGAATGAGCTTCTTTAACGCTTTCAATGCCGCTTCATAGTCATACCCTATGGCTTCAATCGCATTGATACGGACCAAAATAGCATCACGACTATTATTCCCATAGATGTCCTCATATAGCTGAATGGCACTTTCATACAGCGTTTTTGCTTTGAATTCTTGATTAATATTTTGATATACCGTGCCCAGGTTGTTGTAGCAAAGCGCCACATCTTTCGAATGTGCATCGACACTTCTGTAAATGTTCAATGCCTTCTCCATCATTTCAATCGCTTCGTAAGGTCTTCCGATGTTGTCCAGCAGAATCCCATAATTCAAGTAATCGCCAGCCAATTCAGGACTATTTCTTTCGAAACTAGATTCAGAAATATCAACAGATCTCTTTGAGTGAGTCAATGCTTCCTCGGATCTTCCCAGATGCATCAGCGCCATAGCATAGTTGTTCAGCGCATAAGTCGCATTGTGATCCTCTTCACCGTACAACTTTTCTGTAAGCTCGATCGATTTTTCGTAAAACATTGTGGCAGAATCGTACAATCCCAAGTCTGCATAGCACAGTCCGAGGTTATTATAAAGGCTTATTTTGAATGGATGGTTTTCATTCAGCCCTTGTTCGGCCAGTTGTACCGCCAACTTAAATTCACGCAGTGCCTCCCGAAGCTGATTTAACTCTTTTAAAATAAATGAAAGGTTACGATGGATAGGATAGCGCTCTCTGGGATTCAGGTCAATTTTATCTGCCAGGGAAAGGGCCTTCTCCGCAAGGGATTTTGCTTCAAAAAATTGATAGTAGTCGTTGAGCGCCTTAGCAAAATCCGACATGCATTTGATGTGCCATTTATTTAAGGTGTCCACCTGGAAGTAATCCAAAGCAGTTTGATACAAAGCAATTGCTTTCTCGGTCTGATCCAGATCTGAGTAGCAATTAGCGGCATCCTGATAAGTCTTGGCTGTGAGTAGTGAATCGGAATCTGGCATCTTTTCAATGATCTCAATGTTCTTCAGATAAAGGGGAAGCGCCTCTTGCTCACGATCAAAGCTATTTAATGCATCCGCTAATCGCTCTCTTTCTCTTAGTGTCATGCGATGAGAATCATCATAATTAGCCTCAAAAATTTTAAGTGACTGACTATAGTGTGTTATTGCTGCCCCGAAATCCCCGTTGTTGTAGTAGTGATTTCCCTGACTTGAGTAGGCCCTGGCCGTTCCCTGAGCATTCTCTCCTTCAGTTTTTCTTCTTAAGTTGACAGCAACTTTTCCATGATAAATACTTTTTTCATGGTTATCTAGCGCATCGTATGTATTCCCTAGATTGTAATGTATGGTGGCTGCTTCCTGAGATGCATTGCCTTTCAGTTTAATATAAGCCTCAAGTGCTTGCTCATAATAGATGATCCCCTGCTCAGGATTCTTTAACCCATCACTATACACCACACCAATGTTTTGCAAGGTCCTGGCCACTTCTATACTGGCGGGACCATTTTTTACTTTTCCTAATTCGAGGTTTTTGAGATGTATGTCCAGGGCCTTTTGGGATTGGCCAATATTCTGCAAACAGAGGGCATAGTTATTGTAGAAATTGACCATCCATTTCTTGTCGCCACCTATTTCATTCAACAGGTATTCGTAGGCTTTTTCATAATAAAAAACCGCACTATCCGATTGGTCCTGCCAATTGTACATATCTCCCAGACTCTCATAAACAAAGCCCAAGAAATGCTGTGCTTTTTTCGTTTGCGGTTGAATCAAGGCAACGGACGAGTGAAAATATGCCGCGGAAGAATCATATTGCTCCTGCCAATAGAAATACTGACCTAGCAAAAAATTAAAATAGCCAGCTTCAGGAGATTGCTCTCCGTATCGGGCTAGCAACGGCTCTACGTCATCATCAATCGTCGCAAAAAACGCATCGTAATCGTCAAAAAGTAATTCCAACCATGCTCTCTCTGCCTGTGACACATAGTAATTCTCCCAATCACCAGCGGCTTTCAACACCTGTGATGCCTGTGCGTATTCTTGCAAAGCTGTGCTGTAATTCAACTCATAAAAGGATTTCTGAGCCATTTTAAGCGCTTTCTTCCCGGATTGAGCGAAGACGGAATAAAACCCGAAGATGAATAAAATCGATAGAATACGCATTTTCCTAATCATTTAACAGGAAAATTATCTTTTTGGAAGTAGTCTCGAAATACCGTGATCATGGTATTTTCGTAGAAGCCAATTGCCAGGTCACCTAACCACTTAATCCTTGACCAAGAAGATTTTCATTGTGGATGACCATCAAATTATGATTGATGGTCTTGAAAAAATCATCAATGAGATTGATGACGTTGAGATTGTAGGTATAGCCTGCAATGGCAAGGAAGCAGTTGATAAAGTCCCGATCATCCGTCCTGATCTTGTACTAATGGACTTAGACATGCCCATCTTGAATGGGCTGGAGGCTTCGCGTATCCTTTTAAAGGAGGTTAGTCATCTAAAAATTGTTATTCTCACTATGCATGGGGAGCGATCAATTGTGGAGAGAATGATGAAACTAGGTATCTATGGGTACCTTATCAAAAATGCGGACAAAGAAGAGTTGAAGTTAGGTATAGCTCGGGTGTTGAAAGGAAAAAAGTATTTCCAGACGGAGGCTATTGAAGGATTTGTTAGAAGCACCGAATCTAAAGCAACACTAGAAATGGGTCAATTGTCCGTGTTGTCTGATCGTGAAGTCGAAATTCTTTCGCTGATCGCAAAAGGAAAAACATCCACAGAAATCTCCGAAGAATTACATATTTCCTCCCGCACCGTAGAAACTCACAGAAAGAACATTCATCAAAAACTAGACATCAGGAATATTGCCGGTTTGGTAAGGTTTGCCATCCAGGTTGGTCTGGTTCAATAAAACAATCAATTTGAAATGGAATCTGGGAATAAGTCCCAGAATTCACTTCTAGTAACCAGCATGATCTTCTAGCAATGGAACAATAAAATAAATGCGTTTCTACCTCATGAACTTCGGGAATCACTGATTGGAAGCAGCGACCTGAAAGTATCGCGCGATGTTTACTGGTTCACCAGTATTCGTGATACCCCTTATTGAAACCTGATAATTCCCAACTAACCTTGAGGTGGTGAATTCTAGCACAAAGGAGCCTCCTCCGTGGCGATGCATTGGCTTCCATAAAACATTCCTCTCGTAGTGAGGCAGGTTTACAGTGGCATTGATCTCATATTCCTGATTGAAATAGGGCTGGTACTCAGATAAGGAGAAAATTTCACCTAGTCCTGGCATATTCTTACCCGATTCATCAAAAGTATGTGCAGAAATCACACCTTTATAAACCTGATCATCAACAAAATAGTAAGCGGGTAACACTTCTATTTTTTCAATATCATTTGGGTTTTGATCTAAAAGTGTTCTCGCATCGACACGCAATCCATCCAATAAAATCATAGGGGAATTGGCGTTAGAAGCCATTCCTGGCAGTTGCTCGCACCTTACAAATATTTTGTCACTCTCCTCAGATTTAGATACCCCAATAAGGATCGTCAGTTCGATGAAGGTATCCCTGATAGAGGTAAATCTTTTATAATCATCCAAATGATAAACAATGACATCCTCTCTGTTCAAATAAGTATTTCTAACCGATTGTTCGGATTGCTCCGGCAACAGATAAGCATTTTGAATTTGAGCATAAATACTTCTGTCAATCAAGGTAGACATGAAAACAGCGTCCAATACCGTCTTGCCTTGATTTAATACTGGGTAGCCGATGCGAAACTCGTCGATCAAATCAAATTCAATCGATTCATTTTCCGTTTGAATCTGAATTGAGCCATTTGAAGTTAACTCAGGCTTATAATTCATCCAAAACCTACCATACTCATCGGTTACAGTAGTGGCAACCTGAAAAAAATCACCTTTTACGGTCATGTTGATTCTTTCACCAGCTTGGTCACCAGCTATCGCTTTAATCCGCCCTTGCACTTGGGCATATTTATAGTCTGGGAGAATATTGTAGGACTCAATGGCTGCTTTTGGGCGCTCTAAGTTGATTTCATTGGTGTAAAAAAGATTAGGCTTCTTTGATACAGTGATCGAAAGTGACGATGGTTCTACGTCTCCAAGATTCATCGTAACCTGCTGTAGTTGACCATAGGTTTCATTTCTCGGATCATTGGCTTTGACCTGTACGGGAGTTCCTGAGATTTCATAGATTTTGGTTAAACCTATGTAAGGGTTTAACACGAGCAGCGATTGCTCAAAATAGGCGTCATAGTTCCTCATCCACTTAGTATATGCGACCACTCGGTATGTATTGGTTAACCAAGCCGGGTTGATGTATATCTTTCCTGCCCCTCTACCACCCCTGAGACCGACTTTGGTCTGATGAACTGGATTACCTTTCTGATCAATCAATTCGACATACAACAAGCTGCTAAGTTCACTCAGTTGTTTGGTCTTATTACTGTAAACGAAGACCGAAAAATGTAGTGTTTCACCAACCAGGATATTCGTAGTATTCAGACTTAGATGGACTTCTTCCTGGAAATCTTGTGTTTGTGCATACAGATCGAGCATCATGAAGCCGATCCCAACGATAATAATACTCCTTAGTCCCAAAATGATGGCCTTTCTAGTGATCCATAAGTTCTGCAGTCGCTACATATTTTTGGCGCCAGAATAATCGCCGTATTGTAAAATGTACCTGGCACAAAATTATCCGTAGGAGCAAAGTCATAAATGAGGCGATTACTAAAATCAAAATCACCGGCCAGGATGTCCACTGTAGGCACTGTTTCAGTCAACTCATCACAAAAATCCAATATCTTATCCACTGCAAAACCTTCGTCTCTCCATGCCCCGCCTTCAAAAACTTCAAACGTCTCTGTTACGCCAGCTACTTCGAAATAACCTAACACCGGCTCTGTTATGTCATTGACATTTTGAATATTGCCAATAAGCTGGCCCTTTTGTCGATCGAAAAAAGACCCAGCAGACTCGTTATTTTCTTGAAGGTCCTTGTAATACTGATATGCTGCCCCTGAAATGCGAAAAGCTTTGAGTCTTAATGAGTATCTCCCAAGTAGATCTGGCTCATCAGTCTTGATAAATTCAATGGGAAACTCAAGTAAATCACTATTCACTTGCCCACCTGTTGTAGCAATCAGGAGGCTCTCTGAAGGTTTATTGATGTAGCAGCGCTCAAGATCAATAAGCCTGCGATCTATTTCACCTGTAACAACATTATACTCATATAAAGACGCAAACGGCACCAGAATCTCATGGTCTTCTACATACTCAAATCTGTAATTATGATTTGCTCCACTCACCCCTGCTATGTCGGTTAAAAACTGGATGCCTACATCAAACCCTCCACTGGTCTCTGAACGAAGGGTTAAAAATCTACCATAAATATCCACTTCCTGAACCGGTGACAATAGTTCTTCTTCCCTGGATTGATATTGTTTGCCATCTGGAGTTCCAATGGACAATTGATATTTCCTTCCCACGATCCCTACAAATGAAGCATCGGGCTGATAAAGTCCGGAACCATCTCCCAGAAAATTAATTGTATTACCAAGATCATCCCTAAGGACTATGGTAGCACCTGTTAAAGCCTCGGGCTCAATTCCATCCAGGGCATATGAATATTGTAATTGGACAAATTGCTCTCCCGGGACATTGGCGACTTGTGCGTCTATCACCAACACTCTCCGTGTATCTATCACCTCAAATTCATGAGGATTGACACAAGCAGAGACGCTAAGAACGATTATAAACAAGTAGTTTCTCAAAATTTAAAATTGTAAGTCACCGTGGGTATAGGGGTTGGGAATATGCTCAGTTCATACCCCTTTATTTCGTCTTCATCAACCTCAAAAAAGATTGAATAAATGTTATCTCTGCCCAGCAAATTGTACACTGAAAATGACCAGGAAGAATGCGTAAACTGCTTCAATTTGTGACTCGCATTGATATTGATGCCCAAATCGACCCTGAAATAATCAGGTATCCTGAATTCATTTCTTTCAGAATAAAGAATATTCTCTGATGACTTAAAATCCCACTTACCCACAGGATAGGTGATGGGAATACCGCTTGCATAAACCACATTAAGTGTCATGGTAAACCTGCTCGAAAACTTATAGTTGGTCACGGAGTTCAGGTAATGTGGCTTATCGTAACCTGTCGGGAAAAAGGATCCACCGTTGATAATCTCTGACGGATCAGTACCATCGAGGCGAATAAAAGACCGGGAAAAGGTGTAGTTCAACCAGCCACTCCACCACCCTTTGGCTTTTGAGACAGAAAACTCTACGCCATATGATTTACCGTCTCCTTGTAACAAATCTGTTTCTAATGTGGGATTGAATTGGAGCTCAGCTCCTGTTTTAAAATCAAGGAGGTTCTCAATGTTTTTATAGTATGCCTCCACGGAGACTTCAATTAGGTCTTTATCGAAGATGTTTCTGAAATAGCCAACGGAAAACTGATCCGCCAGCTGAGGGGCAATAAATGGACCAGAAAGTCGCCAAACATCTGTTGGGGCGATGGATGCTGCATTTAGCAGCAAGTGTAAATTCTGCCTGGTTCGACCGTAGCCAAATTTCAGGGAACTGGAAGGATCCAATATGTACCTCCCTTGAAGTCTGAATTCCGGTCCCTGGTTTAGATGAATGATATCGCCTTGTTCATAAGTTTTGCGATCTATCACGGTCGATGACTGCCTGGGCTGCCCTTCTTCGTAAATATTGATTGTTGTTGGGCCGTAAGAAGTGAAAACGGAGTACCTGATACCTCCATCGATCGCTAACTTCTCAGATAAGTTATAGGAAGCTGTTAAATAAGGTGCTACTTCCAGGGCTTTTTCTTCGTCTATTTGCTCTTCTTCTATCAAAGAAGCGGAACCTTTCGGCGCCTTCTCTCCCGGACTAAGTGTATAAGATTTTGTTTCTGCTCCAAACTTGAAGTTCAATTTGGAATTGACGAGGTAGTCAAACTTGGCAGCTGTTCTAAATTCATTTACAGACAAATCAACATTGAAAGCCTGCGTAGGTAATACGTCAAAGCTGGAGCGATAACCAAAGTTGCTGTTTCCTACTTCCAGAATACCAAATAGCTGGTCATTAAAAACATGCTTCCAACTTGCTCCCAGAACCTTATTTTCGTAAGAGAAATCACTAAATGACAATAGTGTATCAGACTGAATTTTGAATGCATCGTAGCTGTAATACCCAGTGACCGCCAACTCATCTTTTTTACTTAGTTGCGTATGGGTTTTTACTGTAAAATCGTAAAAGGAGGCTTCATTATTGCCAAGTGTGGAATTCTTAAACTGATCCAGTATGTATTGAGAATACGTTCCTCGCCCATTCACGAAAATGCTGGTCTTCGCTTTATTGATGGGCCCTTCAAGCTGAAGTTGAGAGGTAACCAGACCAATCCCTCCACTCAATTCAAATTCCTTGTCATTCGGCCTTTTCGTCTTGATATCGAATACGGACGAAAGCCTCCCACCGTACTCTGCAGGAATCCCATTTTTGTACAATGATAGCCCCCCTACTCCCCGAGAATTAAAAGCAGAGAAAAACCCAAAGAAATGGTTGGTGGTAAATACCGTGTTATTATCAATCAGGAACAGGTTTTGATCGGCCTTACCTCCTCTGATGTTGATCCCAGCCGATCCTTCGCCCACATTCTGTACACCAGCGGTAGAAGTAGCCACACGTATGATGTCTTTTTCTCCCAGAAATGTGGGTAAAATTGAGATTTGCTTCGGTTCAATCTTTGTCAGCCCGACTTGTATCGCCTCGATGTTTTGATCTCTTTCAGCACTGACCACCACCTCTTCTAAAGCCACAACATCTATTTTCAGCTTCACGTCAAGTGATCCATTCGAAAACAAATTCAACTTGCGGCGAGTATCTATGGTCGTAATGGACTGAAAATTCAACTCATTGATACCATTTGGCAATGTGATACTGAACCGTCCCTCTTCATCGGTGATGGTACTTACGAATGGCTTGGAAGAGAAAATATATATTCCTTCCATGGGGCCATTTTCTGTCGTTACCTGCCCCCTGACCGAACTAGCCTTACCTCTCTCGAACTTCTTGATATCGCCAATGACATGCATTTTGTTCTCCACATCACTATCGTCGGTATTCACTTGAAAAATGAAGCTCTCCAGGATTTCAGAAGATTGCGATTCCCTCTGAACCTCATTATCCTGGATTTCAGGTACGACTATGGTTGTATTAGAAAGAAGGATTACGTCCTCATTATTCAGGTAAAAGTTGAGCCTGGTATCTTGTAATAGCAAATCAATGGCTGCTTCGTCGTTGAGTTGTGTATTGACTTTCTGCCTAATGATTTTGACATTTCTGATCCATTCATCGCGGTAAAAGAAGTTCAGGTGACTTTTCGATTTTTCGACCTCTTTGATCGCTTCAAATAAAGAGATACTATCCGTTACTGCGGGTGTTTCCTGAGCTAAACAAGCATCGACCGTAGCCAGTATTAGCAATATTTTGACTACCCACCTCATTTGACAATCGAATCACAATAGTTCAGAATGGAACGAAGAAATACTTCCTTCTTCTTTCTGGACAAGATGAATAAACTATTCTCTCTAATGTATTTTTTGATTTCCTTCCTATGAGCTGGAAATATCTTATATAATGATCCCTTCTGTCGGTAAGGGTGGATTTCGTCTTTGTACTTGATGTAAAAATTCGTCTTTGGGTTGAATTCGAATACAGTCCCTGCAGGTTGACCGGTTTTGGATTCCTTCGCAAAGCATTCCATGCTTTTCCCACGAATGATCAACTTATAGAATCCGGCCGATCCTATTTTAGCATGGGTGAAACGTAAAAACTTATCGTTGTGAATAGTAAAGGAATCAATCTTACTTTGCTTGATCAGCAATGATCGCTCCCCAGCCTTTTCCATGTTAAGATTCCTGATCAAGAGAAGGTCCTCAGAGGTGTTATAGATGATATCTACTCTTGGAAATAACCTTCCTTCATAAGTAATCTGTCCATAATAATCCCATCCTGTTTTGTAAAATGGTGTGTGGTATTGTGAGATCAATTCCTCATGCTCATCATAGTAATATGTCCCATTCATGAGCGGAGCCTCACTGTTTGTGGTAATTGCTTTATACCAATGTGCTATGTCCCCACTCAACGATGGAAACTGATCAAAATCCTGCGCACTCAGCTCACTGATTGTGTGAACACAAAAAAATAGAATCAGTAATTTCTTCAACAGCTTTGTTAGGTTTCGAAGGTCATTCAGAATCTCTGAAACAAACGAACCCCTACTTCACCCCTAAGTGATGAGAACGATCCCTTGAAAAACATGAGCGACTTTACAGCAGCGGCATTTTCGTTGTATCATCAGCGATAAAACAGCTCGAAAAGCCTTCGTTGAAATACATTTTTTCACAAAAACTACGGGAATCACGGTATTGACTGATATTCATTAAACACATTCCTTTGATAAAAAGAAGTCATGGAATACGCTTTCAGAAAATCCGCATTTGAAAAAGAAAAGACCTACGTACTCGCCAAGGAAGGTATTGAAGTGACTGATCACGAAGGAAATAAAGTCACGTATCAATACTCAGATATTGTTGAAGTGCATACCTCTTACGCCGCATCAAAAAACAATGCCTTTTATCAATGTGTGCTAAAAATGGCCAATGGTGCCTCGTTACAGCTCAAATCGCAACATTATAGGGGTATTGCCGATTTTGAGGACCGTAACGAAATGTATAGTGCCTTTGTACAGGGGCTTCACCAACTGTTGGCACTTGCCAATCCTGCCGTAGCTTACAAAAAAGGAGTTGGTATAGTGGGTTATGTCGTTAGTATGATCGTTTTCATTATTGCAGGCTTGTTATTCCCCATCATTTCAGTATTGGCACTTATTGCCGGTAGTCTTTTGTACGGTATTATCGGAGTGATAGGAAGCATCTTCCTTCTCATTAAAATGGTGAAATACACGAAAAAGAACAGGCCCGGGAAATACACGCCGGATAGTATTCCCGGGAATTTGTTGCCAGCCGCCTAAGTTTTTTGACCACTGCTTTAGGATTCCAAATAGAATATGAAAAAAACAAGTCCTCCCCGGCGAACCGAAGAGGACATTGATATGGTTTGTATAGCGAAAAGGCTACAACACTACATTATTGCTTCTTTTTAAATTTTTCAAAGGCGTTATCCCCTTCCACTTTAGGAAAGACGTTGTTATTCATGTCCACATCAGCAATTTCCTGATTGGGGTCCACTACGATACTGATCACTTCTTTCTCTTTGAGGAAAGAATGCTTGTATTCTGCCTCATTGTGTCTCCATACTTCTGCGGGTAGCACTTCTCTCTCAGTGGTACCATCAGCATAAGTCCATTCAATGATAATGGGCATGACCAACCCTCCTCGGTTTTTGAACGTAAGGACGTAGATGTTTTTCCCAGATAAAGACGCTTGTAGTTCATCCTCGTTAATACGACTAAGGTATTGTCCATAAGAACCATCCCCGGTAGGCAACACAGAAATCATTTCCGGGCCATTGCTAAAATCGTTCCCTTGCGAGTTCCCAGAACCAGAAATCTTCGAAGACTTACCTTTCCTTGGCCGGTTTTCAAGGCTGCCTTCTTCCTGCATGGTCTGCATCCACTTCACTTCTGCCAGCTCAATGTCTACATTATCCGTGGTAAAATACCATCCTCTCCAAAACCAGTCTAAATCCGTTGCTGTCACATCTTCTATGGTTCTGAACATATCAGCAGGATTAGGGTGTTTGAATTTCCATCGATTGGCGTATTCTTTAAAAGCCTCATCAAACAACTCCTGTCCAATGATAGAATTTCTGAGCATCTGAAATCCGACGGTAGGCTTCTGGTAAAAGTTGCTACCCATCTGAGAGAGCAAATCATTGTCCGCATTGGTCATGATCGGGCGAAGGATACTTTTGTCTCCTTTCATGAAAGGAACAATGCTCTTGGGCTCGGTATGGCTCCACTGAGGATATCGTTCAGCCAGTGTTTTTTGATGAACATAGGTATTCAATCCTTCGTCCATCCACATCCACTTTCGCTCATCAGAACTCACGATCATCGGGAACCAGTTATGCCCCACTTCATGCACGATCGTACTGGTCATTCCACGTCGAGCTCCTTCGGATATTTCTCCATTGACCGGGCGACCACCATTAAAGGAAATCATGGGGTACTCGATACCGATATTTGAAGTATTGACCGAAATACAAACTGGATAAGGGTAGTCAAAGGTTGTCTCGGAATACACTTCCAGCGCATTTTTGATGGCCATCGTAGACTCTTCTGTCCATACTGGAAGCCCTTCTTTAGGATAGAAACTCATGGCCAGGACATTGTTAGTAGGCAGTTTCACAGCCATAGCATCCCAAATGAATTTACGGGAAGTAGCAAAAGCCACATCCCTCACGTTCTCGGCACGGAATTTCCAGGTTTTCGTCGAGCTAGATTTCTTTTTCTCATTTTTTCTAGCTTCCTGAGGAGTCACAATCATTACCAGTTTGTCTGTGGACTGTCTGGCCTTCTTTAATCTTTCTATTTGCGTTGAGGACAGTACTTCTGACTCATTGATCAGTGCGCCTGTAGAAGCCACAATGTGATCTGCAGGAACCGTGATCTCCACATCATAATCTCCAAACTCCAGGGCAAACTCACCTAATTTCTGGAACTGCTTGTTTTGCCAGCCATCGGTATCATTGTAAACCGCCATTCGAGGAAACCAGTGGCCCAACAAAAAGACCTTGTTATCGTCCTCCGGAAAGTACTCATAACCTTCTCTTGAAAGTAAAAAATCTGCTCTATTCGTGATATAATTCTTCCATTTGATAGAAAAAGTAATTTTCGAATCAGGCTGCAACGATTCTGGAAGGTCCAATCGCATCATGGTCCTGATCTCACGGTATTTCAAGTTTTTACCTGCTTCATCTTTGACCGAAATAATCTCTGTGCCTGCAGGAAAATCAATGGCTCTCAAAATCCGTTGGGCCTGTAGCGATGAGATGCTATCTTTTACCCCGCCAAAGACATAATTGAAATCCGAACCGTCTTTCCTGTTGATATTTTGCTCGAGGTTGATCCACAAGAATTTCAGGGCATCAGGAGAGTTATTGTAATAGGTAATGGTCTCTTCACCCTCCAGGACATTGTTCTGTTCATCGATGGAGGCTTTGATTTGATAGTCAGCGCGTTGTTGCCAGTATTCTGCACCAGGAGTTCCCGAGGCCGTCCGATAAGGACTAGGTGACTCGATCAAGCGATCAATCGCTTCAAATTTTCCTGAATAAGGAGGGGTTTCCTGTGCAACCAGAGAAAGACTGACCGCAAACACAAGCAGCGTGCTTAATACTATGTTTTTCATAAGAAAGAATTTCGATCAGCCAAGATATACGGTTTGAATTGGCTCATGAGAGGGATTGTGGTTGACCGGTGCATTTCTTCCGTAAGTGATCATTCGCAATTCATTATTTTTATGAATTGAAACCACAGCGCATAGACACAAATGGGATTACCAGAAAACTCCAAACTCCTTGTCACGAAGGAAGGAGATCAATTAACCGTTGAATTGACACACAGATCTTTCAAAAACACCCTGTTTTGGTTCTTCATGACTGGTCTATGGGGTTTTACTTTCTGGGGCTTTATCACCAATGACGCGCCCATCGTATTTCTATTTCCTATTGGTCTTATGATGCTGTTATCCCCAATCGTATTTCTTTTCTTTTTAATCGGAAAACGAATGATTATCATCGATCAGGAGTACTTCACCTTTATCTGGTCACTCTTTGGATTTAATCGTACAAAAAAGAGAAAATGGAAGAATCTGAAAGAAATTCGGAAGGTGAGCATGTACAAAAGCAAACGAAAATGGGTCTATGGCATTGGACTCTATTTTAATGGAGAAAAAAAGATCAAATTCGGCTCGTATTTGAGTGATGAAGATCGAAATTTTTTGATGCGAACATTGGAGAAGCTTAAGTAGGGGTTAGAAAACCTCACCCCGAGATAATGCATTTCAAAATGACATCCCTTCATTAACGGGATGAATATCATCACAGCCTTCATACTCAAACGAGACCTCTCCCCTCTTCGCATTAAGTACCAGCCTATGCCTGGCTCCAATGACACGAGCATCTGCCGTACCATATCCCGCATCGCCTTCGTACATGCAAATGAAAGCGCTTTCTTTCTGATCAATCACAGGTAATACAAATACGGGTTTTAGCTCGTTCATAGCTTGTTTCGCCTCATTCACAGAATTGCACTTACTGATCAACTGTAAACTCATGATTGTCGGAGGCATCATCGCCAACTTACCTGCTTTCAATTCATCAATCGCTGCCTGCGGGTGTATCCAGAGATGTTGTTTGATTTCTTGATCATCGATGATCACTTCCGGGGCATGATCGGGTAATGCTCCAAAGAAAAACCAGGTCGCAAACCGACGAGGTTCCGCCTTGGGTGTCGTCCAATGCCTGAAGAAAAACAGATCATCCGCAAAAATGTCTACACTGGTCTCTTCTTTGGTCTCTCGAACTGCAGCAATTTTGGCGGCATCCAGATCATCTTTTCCTCGTTCAGTTTCCGAATTTTCTACCTTTCCTCCCGGGAAAACCCAAAAACCACCAGCGAAATTCAGCTTTTTACTTCTTCTCAATAATAAGACTTGTAATTCACCTTCGTGATCACGGCATAGCATGATGGTGGATGCTGGTAGGGCTTCTGTCATGGGAAGGTAAACTTAGCTTTTAGTAGGGAATATTTGGCGTAAGGGCCGCGCAACCTCGCATATATGGGATGAAAAAATACAACGGGAATTGAATAATCGCTTGATGAAAGTCGATCGCTTCAGACTAACACCGGAAAAACATACCTGACTAAATCAAAAAAACCATCCTGGAAAACCAGGATGGTTTAAATATGTTGTGCGAGGTGAATTGTTATCGAACTTCTTGGAGGGTTTAACAGCGTTTACTTAATGGGCCTATTTCTTTTTGAGCGTTGAATTGCAGGCAGATAATTTGGTTCACTTCAGCTATTCAAATCTTCTAAAGCCATTTTACTATCATTCATGCGAATCAACGTACGATTGATAATATCGGTAATGGCGATGGTTTCATCATGCAAAAAAAAGTGGCCTCCATCGAAGTAATGGGTACTACAGGTGCCAGTTGTATGTTTTTCCCATTCGCCACACTGTTCCGGGGTTAAATCATCTTCTTTTCCAAGAAACACCGTCATATTCTGGCTCAAGGCTTGAATTTCACCCTGGTGCTCATAAGTTTCAGCGATTTTAAAATCGTTTTTCAACAAAGGCAGGAATAGCTCGAGTAATTCAGGATGATTGAAGAACTCAGGTGGGGTACCTCCCAAATTGATCACTTCCTTTTTGAAATCTTCATTATCCATTAGATGATATTTTTTTTCATCTTGCCTTTCAACATGAGGGGCCCCTCTTCCGGCGAAGAATAAATGCATGGGTTCCGCTAAGGAAGTGTGATTAATTTTATGGGCCAATAGATGTGCGATTATGGCTCCCATACTATGTCCAAAAAAGGCATAGGGTGATTCAATTAGTTCTTCGTATATATGATGAAAAATGTCATCTGTTGCTTCATATATATCATTATACAAAGGTTCCTGAATTCGCTTTCCTCTACCAGCCAATTCAATGGGTCTTAGTTCTATTGAAGGATCCAAATGTTGTTTCCACTTCTTGAAAATTACGGCCGAGCCTCCTGCGTAAGGGAAACAAAATAGTTTTAGTTTATTCATATCAATCAATTCAATACGGTTCAAATCAAACCATTCACATTAATAAGGATCAAGTTTTATCCCTACTTTAATTTTATTAATTCGAGATTATTCAAATATGCCTAATCCTCATAATAGCCTGGGTATTCACCCTCTTCATTAATCTTTGGCTCGTGTTCTTGTGCCCATTCATTGACTATTTTTTGCCTTTCTTCTGCTGAAGAGCCGTTCAATAATTCATATTGTACCATTTTTATCCATGGTCCCTGAATGAACGCTTTCATAGCTTCGTTCAGCGGGTTTTCAAAGATATTTTTTATCTCTTTTTGAAGGTTCTCCGTTTCGGAAATGTATCTGCAGTTTATTGGCTTTTCATCAACAATAGCGAAAATTCCAAATACTGCTTTCTCTTCCGGCAATTCTTCCAGGTTATCTTTTTTCTCAAGATTGAAATCTTTGTGATAGACTTCCTGTCTGATGATTGTTTCCGTTGCTTCCATAGATTTATTACGTTACATGTGTATAATTTAATAGTAAGACTAGCGTAGTTGGCACATAGAATTACAGGTTTGTGATCTTTATCCGCTTCAACAAGTCGACTAATGTGATTTACCAAATCAACCCCGGCCTGAGACCTCATACCTCCAACTATCCCTATGGTGCTCTCTTTATTAAGATCCAATGGTATACTCTTAATTGGTCTTAGTTGTCATGTTGAGGCTTTCCTTTCGTGTCTCAGGTTCCGGGTAACCACCGCATTCCTAAGCCGGAAAACGGCATTACTTCTCGTTAAATTGACAAAGGAGGATCAGAAATAGATATTTTTCTCAGCACCAATTACGGTTCCTCTGAATTGTGTATTGAAAGTGTTTCTTACGATGAGGGGAATGTTATTTTCAGCAAGTAGTTCAATGGCTTTATTGTGCACCAATACATTTGAACTGCATTTTGATAAATGCAACAGTTCTTCAAAACTAATTCTATCTAATGTTTCCGGATTATTTGAAATTTTTGGATCAGCTGTCATTACTCCATTCACATCTGTCCACTTTGTAACAGATTCAGCACTCAATGCAATTGCAAAAATAGCTGCAGTATAATCCGATCCACCTCTGCCTAAAGTTGTCGTGGTTCCACCTGGGGTTGCACCTATAAATCCAGTAGCTACAAAGTCACCAACATTTTGACTCCAATGATCTATGATATTTTTTATAGATGTGCTAAGATTGACATCTGCATTACCATGTTTTTCATCAGTTAATATAACCCGACGGGTATCCAGAAAGCTTACGCGTGAACCCCCGCTATTCAAAAAACGGGTAATTAGATTCGCTGATAATAATTCACCATAAGCCAAAATCTTATCGGATTCCACTTTTGAAACTAATCCATTGAGGTATGATTCTTTTGTGAAAGAAAACAGCTCTTCTGTAATCAGAGAAAAATGCTTTTGGAATGAAATAACATCTTGTTGTTCAAGTAAAGCATTGACAAGTCGGTAATGAATTTTGAAAATATCATTCAAGACCGCTTCATAACCGCCATTTTTTTCAGTGATTAGTTTGATCACCTCATTAAGTTTATCCGTTACCCCCTCCAAGGCGGAAACTACAATTACAAAGGGTTGACCTGCTTCCTTCAACTCATTTGTAATCATTAATATGTTTTGCAAAGATTTATATGAACTTATAGAAGTGCCTCCAAACTTTAAGATCTCCATCAATTACGTAAGGTTTATAAAATTGTGTATGTTTTGAAATGCCGGATAGTACATGATCGATCTGATCTAGCAGCGAGTACTATCAAAATTGAGAATATCTGATACCAGAGATTAAAGCTCTACTGTATTCCATAAATTCTCACCTGAATGAACTTCGAGCTTACCCCTGTTCATTTTCAATACCTTATCCGCTACATCGAAATAATGATCATCATGGGTAATAGCAATGACGATTTTACCAAGCTTTTTCATCTCCGGCAAAAGTGTTCGATAGAAAAAATTACGGTATTCGGGATCTTGATCTGCGGCCCACTCGTCAAACAAATAAATAGGGGAATTTTCAATATAGCATTGCAGCAATGCTAATCTTTTTCGCTGCCCACCTGAGAGCTTGATCGTACTATAGTGGTTATCGATAATCTCAACTTTATCCTCCAGATCAAGCGTATTAAGGTATTGTTTAATTTCGTTTTCTCTGTCTTTTATATCACAGTCATACAATTTTTCAAAAAGATAAGACGGACTAAATACCGTTGAATAATATTCGCTTAATTGTGAATTTTTTAAAGCGGTATTATTGATTGATAAATGGCCTTTGTCCGGTTGATAAAGACCCGTAATTAGCTTAGCAAGCGTTGTTTTCCCACTTCCGTTCCCGCCTATGATGAACAATATTTCACCGCTGCTAACTTCCAGGTCGATGGGGCCAACTCTGAAGCCGTTTTTGTCCCCTTCCTCATTTTCAAATTGATATTCTATTCCCTTCGCTTCCAGATGATCTATCCTGTTAAATAATGGTTCAGGGACAAGGTCAAGGTCCAAGTTAGCCGGTATCTCACTGAGGAATTGATGGATGCGCCTCCAGGCTATTCTCAAAGTCATCAAGGCGGGGACACTACCCAAAATACCATTGATAGGCCCAATCAAATACAGCAGAACGATTACAAAACTCATTACAGCATACCACTGTATGTTAGGAAACAGTTCCGACATTCCTATGGAAACGACTCCCAAGAGTATTACCAGCAAGGATTCTCCTACCAAAAAAGCATTGACAAAACGAATATCTGCCGTAGATATTTTTTCCTTGTATTCTCGAGCGCTCGCAGCTACGTCTTCCTTATATTCCAATTTTTTATTGCGATGTAAACTGATCTCCTTAAACCCATCGATCATGCCATTGACCAAACGCATGAAGACATTTCGAGAATCGCGGGCCTCTTCAAAATAAATATTGGTGCTTTGAACTGCAAAATAGTAAATGGTAGATAGCGTAGCGATCAATGAAATGGTGAGTATCGTCGCCCAAAAAGCAATTGATGCCAAATAAAGAAAAGCTCCTATCGCGGTAATAATGCTAGTCGCCAATGAAACAAACAGATTTGTTGACCGGCCAATGGTATTGACATCATCATTTAAAGCGGTATAGACCCTACCGCGATCCATCTTCTCAAATTTGTCATAAGAAGTTGAGAATATTTTGTGAATCAACTTTATCCTCAAATCGTATACCAATCCCCTGGTAAATTTGATTAGGTTAACCTGAACAAACCGTCGACCAGCCAGATAGAGGCCTATTATGAGTCCGTAATAAAAAATCAGGTATTCTATTTCTGTTTCTGAATTAATGGCTGAGGTCACCATGATAATGACAGCTACATTTGAAAGTCCCGAAAGGATGCTTATTAGTAGTATCTGGGGTGCTTTTCTCTTATATTCATTTTTTTCTGGAAAACATAAACTGATCAAAAATGCAAAATATGTGAAGGCTATTGCGGCTAAAATGGCACCGATCAGTACCGTAAAGCTCGCAGGAGTCCATACCAAAATAGCTTCCCATGTGAATCCAGCGATGGCTTTAGGAAGCAGGTAAAGCCCCAACAAGAAAGGCAAAATAAGAATGAATGATTTGGCAAACCTACCGAAATCTACCAGGGATATTCCTTGCAACGATCTCCTTCTTTTCACGACATCAACGACGATCAGCAGCAAAAATGAAATGACGACCATGATGTAAATCACAAGAGCAATTGAGATGCTTGAATAAGTCTTATCGTTCCCATCACCTGGGTCCAGTTCTCGTTCAATTTCTTCGCCAGCTAATAACTTCATTAGTTTATTGCCCATAAAAGCGGTGTAGTTGCTATTAGAGTTGGCAAGTATGGCGATTGCCAGCTTTTCATTGGGACGAAATGTGATGTAGGAAGTATAGTTCGGGTTCAAACCTCCATGATAAATTTCTCCCGTGCCATCAAGGGCAACATTCCATCCTCTTGCATAGGATGACATGCCATGAAGCGCCACTGTTTCATCCCGTTGATGTGTGACTTTAGCGGCCTCGTATAGCTCTGTATCGATCATTCCCATTTGGAATTTTACCCACCTGGTGATGTCCTTGACGTTTGATATTACATACCCTGCAGCATTGTTTCCTTTATATACAGGGGCTTCATATTCTTTTGCTGCAAAGAAGCCTATTTTATATCCTTTCGATAGTATGGTACTGTCTTTGGGTTCTCCGATGGTTGTACTGTTCAACTGGAGTTGATCAATGATATTTATCTGCACATATTCTTCAAAGGGCTGACCGGTCACAACCTGAACAATAAGCGCCAAAACATCGTAGTTGATGGTAGCATACTTGAACTCTTTTCCGGGTGGTTCGTTCAACTCCTGCCCGATCAACATCCGGACAGTCCGTTCAAGGGCATCGGGGGCATTGGTTGCCGGTATTTTAGCAATGGTTTCCCAGGGAATGCCACTGGTATGATGCAACAATTGTCTAATGGTGATGACTGCCGCAGCGTCTTCAAAACTTACCCTGAACCAGGGAAGGTAGTCGGATACCTTATCATCTAAATTAATTCTGCCCTGCAGTTCCAGGTTGGTAACTGCCAGGGCTGTAAACGCTTTGCTACAAGACCCTATCTCATACAGTGTATTGGAATTAACAGGTACTTGGTTTTTCAGGTCGGAATACCCGTAATTTTTTGTGAACTGCCGGTCACCTTTTATGATTACAAGACTCAACCCCGGAATGTCCCCTTGTTCCATTAATTTTTCTACTTCCTGCTCAACCTTCAATAAAAAGTCTTTATCAATCTCTTGTGAAACAGAAAAATGACAGCTGACCAAAAGCACAAAAATTAAAGCATTTACTACAAGACTTTTAAAACCCATCTTCTTTAGTTCTATTTTTAGTGGTTGACTCAAAAAGTACATTTCTGCGACATCATGTTTCTCTAAGGCTCTGTGGACGCAATGAGCCTATTTATTCCCTTAACAACTATGTGATCCGTTTTCATATGAACACCATATGATCAAACGTTCATTTTTTTTTGACTACTCATGTATCACATGGAGAATCAAATACCCGCATCTACTAAGTTTGATTCTGGGCTTTGGATGTTTTCCTCAACCAGTTTTGCCAGCCCCTGAACACCTGGTTGCTGAAGAATAGAAAAGTGATCTCCTTCAACCTCCTCAAAGGTTACTTTAGTCTCGAAATACGTTGACAATGAACGAACATCAAAAGCTGACTCGGTCGCACGGATATAAACCAGTCTGGTTTGCAATTTTTCAATTGGTTGAAACCTGAGAGCTGCACGCTGCAGAGTTCGGATGGTATTGAGATAGTACATCATACTTCTGATGTCAATTTCATTAAAGTGAGGTATAAGCGACCAAAAATCTTCGGGAACTAACTTTCTGATCTCTTCGCCTTTTTCTTCCCGCTTCTCGAAAGAGTCCACTGTCTTGAGCCAAAGCTCTTCAATGGTCTTTGCACTTTCTAATTCTTCGATCGAATGAGCTAAACCTTTATGAAGAAGTTCCCTTTCCCCTCCTAACGAAAATGACGGCTCCCAGCCATTTGAAGTATGCAAAGAAAAATGGGAATCTATCATGACTATTTTATCCACCACTTCTCCTCTTGATTCTAGTTGATGAGCAATCTCATAGGCGATCACTCCACCCAAACTCCAACCCAGGATAGAATAGGGACCTTCTGATTGTATCTCCTTCATTGCCTCGATATAGCGTGTAGCAACTTCCTCTATGCTTATATTCCGAGGTGCAATATGATGGAGTGTCTCACTTCTCAAACCCCAGCAATTGATATCTTTTATTAGTTTAACAAGTTCAAAATAACCCTGAACATCCCCACTACCATCGTGGATCATGAACAAGTTGCTTTGAGCACTGTGGTACTGACTTAGCAAGGTTAACAAGTCACTCTTCTTGGATACTTCACCACTATTTTTATCAATTTTAAGCGCCAGGGCTTTGATTGTCGGCTTAGAGAAAAAGTCAATCAAAGGAATTTCAACTCCGAAGGACCGTAAAACCTTATTCACTAATACGGTAGCCCTTAGTGAATGGCCACCCAGCTCAAAGAAACTCCTGGTTACACTGATTACTTCCTGATCGAGTTTTAATACCTCGCTCCATAGCTCCACCAGGCGCTCTTCCACTTCATTCGACGGAGCCCTATAATCTTCACCTGCTTCGATCTTAGGATCCGGCAAGGCTTTCTTATCCAGTTTGCCGTTGCTAGTCAGTGGCCATTCTTTTAAATGGACATAGAATGATGGCAACATATATTCCGGCAATCTTTCTGACAGGTATTCCTTCAATGCTGACTCATCCAATTTCTCATCAGATAAATAATAGCCAACCAGATATTTCTCTTCTTCATTATCAATGTCTCTGACAACCGCTACGGCTTCTTTTACCAGATCATAGGTTGACAATTGGTGCTCAATTTCTCCCAATTCTATCCTGTAACCTCGGATTTTTACCTGATCATCTATTCGTCCCTTATATAGGATCGTTCCATTATCAAGCATTTGTACCAAATCACCGGTTCTGTACATCTTGGTTCCCTCCACGAATGGGTTGGCCAAAAAGCGTTGGTCGGTCAACGCTTCATTATTTACGTAACCTCTGGCAACTCCCAATCCTGAGACATACAGTTCTCCCTGGATGCCGACAGGAACCGGTCTTAAATAACTGTCCAGAATGTATATCTGTGTATTATTTACAGGGTGTCCTATCGGAACCGACTGTAATTGCTCATCAGGGACAAAGCGATGGATCATACAGCCTACTGTGGCTTCGGTAGGGCCGTATTCATTATATATTTCAACCTTTCCCTCAAACTTGCTATGAATTGACTGGGCCAGGGAGGTCTCCAACTCCTCGCCTCCTACGACTAGCTTTCTTATTTTACTAGAGGCTGGTAAGACATCACTGTCATTTAGGATTTTTAGATGTGAGGGGGTGAGTTTCAAAACACTTACTTCACCTTCTCTGAGCATTCTTTCTACCACCAGGCCACTTTGCTGCTCTTGGTAGATAATAATCTGATTACCGGAAATCAGGGGGGTGAAAATCGATGTGACTGTTAAATCAAAAGAAACTGATGTATACAATCCAAAAGTTGCGTCTTCTCCATCGAGATAGTAATCAGAGGCCCAACCAACGTAATTGATCAAAGCGCCATGTTCTATCATGACACCTTTCGGTTTGCCAGTAGAACCTGAAGTATAGATAACATAGCATAGATCAGAAGCCGTAATCCTATTTTCTACTTCTTTTACCTCAGTAAGATTTTCAGCATCTTCTACGAAAAACGTCGGAATTGTGCATTCAAGATTACCTTCTAATTCTTTTGTGACTAACAAAGCATTTGCCCCGCTATCCTTAAGCAGGTATTCTTTTCGTCCATTAGGAAGATCAGTGTCAATGGGCAGGTAGGCACCTCCGGCTTTTAGAATTCCCAAAATCCCTATGACCAAACTGGGTGACTTCTGCGTCATTAGCCCAACGATACTTCCCTGACCAATACCTCTTTCTATCAAATACGAAGCCAGGCCATTACTTTTCTGATCGAGTTCCTGATAGGTTAGTGTTGTCCCTTCAAATACCAATGCCGTCCTGTCAGGGTGTTGTATCACCTGCTCTTTGAACAAAGTCAGGGCGGTTTTTCCTTTCGAATAATCAACTTTAGTATCATTAAATACTTCCAGTATTTGAAGCCTTTCCTGCTCATTGATGATCACTATGTCGGATAATGCTGTTTCAGGGTTTGAAACGACTTGCTCCACTATCCTTAGAAAGTAGGTGTTGAATCGTTCAATCGTGTGTTTTTCGAATAATTCACTGGAATACTCGAAATTTAAATGAAGCTGTTCAACGTTTTCTGATACTGTCAATGTCATATCAAACTTGGAGATACTATGACCGCTGTTCTGAGCCGCTAACTTCAATCCAGGCATCTGCAGAGAGGACTCTTCAAAGTTTTGATAGGCAAACATGACATCAAACAGTGGGTTACGACTGGTATCGCGTGCTATTTTCAGTTCATCAACCAGCTCCTCGTATTGATAGCCCTGGTGATCAAAACAGGCCAACGTCCCGGATTGGACTGCCGACAAAAACTCCCTGAAACTCATCGTTCCATTGGGATAGTTGCGAAGGGCCATGGTGTTGACGAACATCCCGATCATGTCATCAACATCAGCATGCTGACGACCGGCTGTGGGGGTTCCAATCACAATGTCTTCCTGGTTGCTTAACTTGCTCAACAGGATATTGTAGATCGAAAGCATCAGCATAAACAGAGTAGCTCCTTCTGATTCGGCTATCGATTTCAATTGAGAAGTTTGCTTTTCTTCTATGACAAATCCCAAATTGCCACCCCGGTGATTCTTCACCAGAGGTCTTTTGCGGTCATACGGTAACTCAAGGACCGGGGGCAGGCCGGAATATTCTTCTAGCCAGAATGCTTTTTGTTGCGACAATGCGGATTGTTGCGCTTCGGCCTGTTGCCATACCGCATAGTCTTTGTAGTGTAAATGCACGGGAGATAATTCCTCTCCACCGTAAAGGGACATGAAATCCCTGGTCAAAACCCCTTGGGAAACGCCATCGGTAATGATGTGATGAAGGTCTACCATTAAAATATGGGTCGCAGCTTCTTCGTCGGAATCCTCCGCTACCGAAATCAATCCCACCCTGATCAAGGGTGCCAAAGACAAGTCAAAGGGGCGAATGAACCTGGTGATTACCTCCTGTACTCCCGCTTCGCCTGACTGGTAGTGTTCCAGATGGAAATCAATCTGGTCGGTTATACGCTGGACAGGTTCGTCGCCCTGCAAGACAAAGGAAGTCCGTAAACTCTCATGACGGGCAACCAGTTCTTTAAATGCCTGTTCAAGACGTTCTTTATCCAGTTTCCCTTCCAGACTTACCACCTGGGGCATATTATAGGTCAGCGCGTGCGGTTCAAACTGGTAGAGGAAGTGTATTCGGCGTTGTGCCGATGATAAGGGATAGTATTCCCGCTTTGCTGCAGGTGTTATGGATTGATAACTGGTCTTTTTTGCATCAATGATGTACTGACTCAAACTACGGATGTCCTGATGTTGGAAGATGACCTTTAGCGGCACTTCTACGGACAACACCTTAAAAATCTTATTGACCAGTACTGTCGCCCGCAGGGAATGACCTCCCAGCTCAAAGAAGCTTTGGGTCACACTGATCACTTCTTTATCAAGCTTTAATACCTCGCTCCATAGCGCTACCAGCTGTTCTTCTGTTTCATTCGAAGGGGCCAGATAATCGTCCCCGGCTTCAATCTTAGGAGCCGGCAGGGTCTTTCTGTCTATTTTCCCATTTGCCGTCAATGGAAGCTTGTCCAAATGCACGAAATAGTCGGGAACCATATAGTCGGGCATCCTTTCTGACAGGTAATTCCTAAAGCCGGAGGATTCCAGGGCTTCTTCGGATACATAATAGGCCACCAGGTATTTTTCTTCGTCTTTCTCTTGGGCTAACACCACCGTCTCTGTCACTTTATGATGATCAGTGAGATGATGTTCTATTTCTCCCAGTTCTATCCGGAACCCCCGGATCTTCACCTGGTCGTCTATCCTGCCCAAAAACTCCAGGTTTCCGTCCGGTAGCCACCGGGCAAGGTCGCCAGTGCGGTATATTCTATCGCCAGACTTAAAGGAACTCTCTATGAATTTAGCTCTGGTTAATTTTTCATTATTTAAGTAACCTCGTGATAACCCAATCCCTCCTATGCACAACTCACCATGTATTCCTACTGGTTGCAGAGAATTGGATTTGTCCAGAACATAAAGATTGATGTTATCTATCGGCTTTCCTATCGGGATTGTATCATGGCTTATTTCATCACCGATATTGTAGTATGATACATCAATGGTTGCTTCTGTGGGGCCATACAAATTAATCAACCTGGTTCGATTGGCCTCATAAAGTAGTTTTTTGAAGTGCTCAGCATGCGCCAATTTCAGGGCTTCTCCACTACAAAATACTTGACGTAATGAGTGAAGGTGAGAGATATCGCCCCTACTTTCAAAATAGCCTAAAAAAGCTTGTAGCATGGAGGGCACAAAGTGCATGGTACTTACTTTGTGGTCGGATATTGTTTTAGTTAATATATCCGGGGCCTTCTCTCCACCCGGCTGTAACAAACACAAGGCTGCTCCCTGCTGCGACCACCAAAACAGCTCCCATACTGACACATCGAATGTAATGGGTGTTTTTTGTATAAGAACATCCTGTTCTCCAATCGGATACTTCCGGTTCATCCAGTGAAGCCTGTTCATTAATGACCCATGCTCCACCATGACGCCTTTTGGATTCCCCGTACTTCCGGAAGTGTATATTACGTAGGCAAGCTCTTCCGGTCTGGCCCTGCTTTCTATTATTGCAGCATCTGTTGACGTATTGTTTGACGGGTCTATGAATACAATCTCTACCGATTCTTTAACCTCACCTTCAAAATCAGTTGAGACAAGCAGCCGGGTTGCACCACTATCCTGAAGGATGTAATCAATTCTTGATTGAGGATAATTGGGATCAATTGGCAAATAGGCCGCCCCTGATTTGAGAATACCAAAGATTCCTACCATCATATCAAATGAGCGATCGCACATGATCGCCACAAGATCTCCCTGGTTAACTCCGCTCTGGATAAGCATTCCGGCCATTCGGTTTACGCTACCCTGAAACGATGCATAACTCAACGATTCCTCCTCAAAAATCAAGGCTGTCTTGTCAGGAGTCTTCTCTACCTGCAATTCAAACAAATCAATGACGGTTTTGTCCTTCGGATATTCCGCTATCGTATCGTTAAATTCCGTCAGTATTTGTTGTCTCTCTGGTTCAGTTATTATTGCTATGTCAGACAGCAAGGTCTCCGGGTTTGAAACTACTTGCTCCACAATCTTTTCCAGGTAGGTATTGAACCTTTCAATGGTATGTTTTTCGAATAATTCCGAGGAATACTCGAAATCCAAATAGAGTCGCTTGACGCTTTCCGATACGGTCAAGGTCAGATCAAACTTAGAGATACTATGACCACTTTTTACGGAGGCTAATTTCAATCCAGGCATCTGCAGAGTGGACTCTTCAAAGTTTTGATAAGAAAACAGGACATCAAACAGCGGGTTACGACTGGTATCACGTGCAATTTTTAGCTCATCGATCAACTCCTCGTATTGATAGCCCTGATGATCAAAACAAGCCAACGTCCCGGATTGTACTTCCGATAAGAATTCCCTGAAACTCATCTCGCCTTTAGGATAATTCCTTAAGGCCAGCGTATTGACAAACATCCCGATCATGTTGTCCACATCAGCATGCTGACGACCAGCTGTGGGGGTTCCAATCACAATGTCTTCCTGGTTGCTCAGTTTACTCAAGAGGATATTATAGATCGAAAGCATCAGCATAAACAGGGTAGCTCCTTCTGATTCGGCTATCGATTTCAATTGAGCGGTCTGTTCTTCTTCTAAGACAAAACTCAAATTGCCCCCACGATGATTCTTCACGAGGGGCCTTTTATGGTCATAGGGCAACTCCAGGACTGGGGGTGTTTCGGAATATTCATTCAGCCAGAAAGCCTTTTGTTCTGCCAAAGCGGATTGTTGTGCTTCGGCCTGTTGCCATACCGTATAGTCCTTGTAGTGTAAACGCACAGGAGTTAAGTCCTCTCCATTATACAGGGACATAAAATCCTTGATCAAAAGGCCCTGGGCAACACCGTCGGTGATGATGTGGTGAAGGTCTACCATTAAAATGTGCGCCGAAGCCTCTCCAGCGGAATCATTCGGTACTGAAATCAGTCCTACCCTGAGCAAGGGAGCCATAGACAAGTCAAAGGGACGAATGAACCTTGTGATTACCTCTTGCACTCCTACTTCGTCCGACTGGTAATGTTCCAAATGGAAATCAACCTGGCCGGATATTCTCTGGACAGGCTCCTCTCCACGTAGGACAAAAGAGGTCCGTAAATTCTCATGTCGGGATACTAGTTTCTTAAAGGCTTCTTCCAATCGATCCTTATCCAACGCTCCTTCAAGCCTCACCACCTGAGGCATATTATAAGCCAGCGCCTCCGGTTCAAACTGGTAAAGGAAATACATCCGGCGTTGCGCCGATGATAAGGGATAGTATTCCTGCTTTGCTGCAGGTTCTATGGATTGATAGTTGGTCTTTTTTGCCTCACTGATGTACTGACTCAAACTACGGATATCCTGATGTTGGAAGATGACTTTTAGAGGCACTTCCACCGACAAAGCTTTGAATATCTTATTGGCCAGTACGGTAGCCCGTAGGGAATGACCTCCCAATTCAAAGAAGCTTCGGGTCACACTGATCACTTCCTTATCAAGCTTTAGTACCTCGCTCCATAGCGCTACCAGTTGCTCTTCCGTTTCATTTGAAGCATATACATAGTCTTCACCAGCTTCGATTTCCGGTTCGGGTAATGCTTTTTTATCTGTCTTACCATTGGCATTCAAAGGAAGCTTGTCCAGATGCACATAATAACCGGGAACCATATAGTCAGGCAATCTCTCTGAGAGATAATTCCTTAATACGGATGGTTCCTGAGTTTCTTCTGACACATAATAAGCCACCAGGTAGTTCTCTCCCTCTTTCTCTTTGGCTAAAACTACACCCTCTTTTATCTCATTGTGACTGACCAACTGGTGTGCTATCTCGCCCGGTTCTATCCTAAAGCCCCTGACTTTTACCTGATCGTCAACACGGCCCAAAAACTCAAGATTCCCGTCGGGAAGCCAGCGGGCCAGATCCCCTGTCTTGTACATCCGCACACCGGAATGAAAAGGATTCTCAACAAATTTCTCCTTTGTCAAGTCCTCATCGTTCACATATCCCCTGGCCAAACCATCTCCGGATATGTACAGTTCTCCAGCGACTCCTTTTGCTAGTAAGCGCTGACTGTTGTCAAGAATATAGACTTTGGTATTGTCAATGGGCTTGCCTATGGGGACAATCCCATCATCAACCATACCTTCAGACACTTTACAACTTACTGAAGAAATAGTAGCTTCAGTAGGCCCGTATTTATTGAAAAAATCATATCCTCCAATAAACCTCTTAGCCAGTTTCACGGAACAAGGTTCCCCTCCGGAAATGATTCGTCTTAGGTTGTTGGAATTATTGAATGTGATAGCCTGCAAAAATGACGGAGTAGCATGCAGATGAGTTACTCCATGGCTTATGATGTAATCACTAAATTTAGCAGGGTCATTGATTGTCTCTTTGTCCGTGAGCACAAGTGCGTAGCCATTCAATAAGGCTAACCAGATTTGTTCAACTGACGGATCGAAGCTTATGGTGGAGAATTGAAGTATTTTCTCCTCTTCCCTCATGCCCAACATTTTCTTCTGTGAGTAGATGTAGTTTACTACAGATTGATGCCTGACCTCAACACCTTTTGGGCGGCCTGTGGAACCGGAAGTGTAAATGATATAGGCGATTCCAAGAGGTGAAACCGAAGATTGTATTTCCTTCCTGCTCTCGCCAGAAATTTCACGATCATTTACATCAACAACATCTATATATTTTCCATATACCTTCCCTCTTTCACTATCTGTCAGCAAGCATAGCGCCCGGGCCTCTTTCAGCATTCCCTCTAGCCTTGTTTCCGGATGACTTGTATCTAGAGGCAAATAAGCGCCTCCCGCTTTAAGAATCCCTAATATGCCAATGATCATCTCCACTGACCTGTCCAACATAAGGCCTGCAGTGCTTCCCGGTTTCAATCCTTTATTTCTAAGATAATGCGCCAGCTGGTTGGCTCTTTGATTTAGCTCCCGGTAGGTAACCTTCTCTTTATAATAAGATAAAGCCGTTTTTTCGGGTGTAGCATTAACCTGCTTCTCAAACAGAGATACGAGGGTTTCTTCCCGAGGATAATATGCCTCAGTGTTATTGTATTGATCTAATAATTGGTGCTCTTCTGCTTCAGGAAGGAATTCTATAGCTGAGAGTTTTACATCAGCATCAGAAATAACAGTTGCTACAATGTTTTTAAGGTAAGCAACAAACTTTTCAATGGTTTCCTTTTCGAATAATTCAGTTGAATAATCAAAATTCAACTGGAGTCGTTCAACAGTTTCTGATACCGTCAATGTCAGATCAAACTTGGAGATACTTTGATCACTGTTCAATGATTTTAGTTTCAATCCGGGTATTTCAAGTGTCGACTCCTCAAAGTTTTGATAGGAAAACATCACATCAAAGAGCGGATTACGACTAGTATCACGATCTATACTCAATTCATCGATCAACTCCTCATACTGGAAGCCTTGCTGATCAAAACAGGCCAGGGTCTTTGATCGAACTGCAGATAAGAATTCCTTGAAATTCATCGTCCCTTTGGGATAATTCCGAAGAACCAGTGTATTGACAAACATTCCGATCATGTTGTCTACATCCATATGTTGACGACCAGCAGTAGGTGTGCCAATCACAATGTCTTCCTGGTTACTCAGCTTGCCCAGTAGAATATTGTAGAGCGAAAGCATCAGCATAAACAGGGTGGCACCTTCTGATTCGGCTATCGATTTTAGTTGTGCGGTCTGTTCTGCATCTATGACAAAGCTCAAGTTGCCGCCCTGATGATTCTTCACCAAAGGCCTCTTGTGATCACAGGGTAGCTCCAGAACTGGGGGCATTTCGGAATATTCTTCCAGCCAGAAAGCTTTTTGTCGCGATAAAGTGGATTGTTGTGCTTCGGCTTGCTGCCACACCGCATAGTCTTTGTAGTGTAAACGCACAGGAGACAATTCCTCTCCACTGTAATGGGACATGAAATCCCTGATCAAAACTCCCTGGGAAACTCCGTCGGTGATGATGTGGTGAAGGTCTACCATCAAAATATGGGTGTTAGCCTCTCCGTCGGAATCCCCGGCAACCGAAATCAATCCCACCCTGATCAAGGGTGACTTAGATAGATCAAATGGACGAATGAACTTATCGATCACCTGCTGCACTCCCCTTTCGTCCGACTGGTAGTATTCCAGATGGAAATCTGCCTGGTCGGTTATCCTCTGAACGGGTTCGTCGCCTTGTAAGGCAAAAGAGGTCCGTAAGCTCTCATGACGGGCAACTAGTTTTTTAAGTGCCAGGTCCAGGCGTTCTTTGTCCAGTTCCCCTTCCAGTCTTGCCACCTGGGGCATGTTATAGGTCAGCGCGTCCGGTTCGAACTGATAAAGGAAGTACATGCGATGCTGCGCCGAAGACAGTGGATAATACGCCTGCACAGTTGCAGGTGCTATCGGTTGGTAGATGGTCTTTTTTGCCTCACTGATGTACTGACTCAAACTACGGATGTCCTGATACTGGAATACGGCTTTTAGCGGCACCTCCACGGACAAAGCCTTAAAGATCTTATTGACCAGTACGTTCGCTCGAAGGGAATGACCGCCCAGTTCAAAGAAACTTCGGGTCACACTGATCACTTCCTTATCAAGCTTTAATACTTCACTCCATAGCGCTACCAGCTGCTCTTCCGTGGTATTTGCAGGTGCTATAAAATCTTCACCAACCTCGATCTCCGGTTCAGGTAATGCTCTTTTGTCTACTTTCCCATTAGCATTCAAAGGAAGCTTGTCCAGATGAACATAATAACCTGGGACCATGTAGTCAGGTAGCTTCTTTGACAGGAAATTCCTGAAGACGGATGGTTCCTCTGCTTTTTCCGATACATAGTAGGCCACAAGGTAGGTTTCTCCCTCTTTCTCTTTGGCTAAAACTACCGTCTCTTGCACGTGATCATGACCCGTGAGTTGATGTTCTATCTCTCCCAGTTCTATCCGGTAACCCCTGATCTGTACCTGGTCGTCTATCCTGCCTATGAATGCTATATTTCCGTCTGGCAGCCAATGGGCAAGGTCTCCGGTTTTATACATCCGCTCACCGGGACGAAAAGGATTCTCAACAAATTTGGCTTCCGTAAGTGCATCACGGTTCAAGTAGCCTCTGGCCAACCCCACCCCACCAATGCACAACTCACCGTTTACACGTGTAGGTAATAATTTACCATAGCTATCCAGGATGTATACTTCATGGTTGGAAATCGGTTTCCCGATAGGAATTTCCGGTGTGGCCTCATTAACCTCAAAACTGGTCGTGACCACTGTATTTTCTGTAGGTCCGTAATTGTTAACAAGTTTATAGCTAGCATCCTCAATAGATGTCAATTTATCGCCACCGGTAAGCAGGTATCTTAGTGAGTTGTTCTTTAATCTGACAAACTGCTCACACACCTGTGTAGGTAAAAAGGATATGGTGATATGATGTAACTCAAAATATTCATTGAGTTTATTAACATCCGTTCTGATCGATTTGTCAATGATGTGGATGCAGGCACCTTTAACCAGGTAGGGAAACAACTCCCATACCGTAGCATCAAATCCAACTCCGGCATATTTTGTACTATTATCCAAATGGCTCACCTGATAATAATCATTGTGCCAATGGCAAAGATTAACCAGTGATTGGTGTTCGATCATGGTCCCTTTGGGCGTACCTGTACTGCCTGAAGTATAGATAATATAAGCCAGGTCTGATCCTGTAATAACCGGATCAGGATTTGCAGAGGAACCTTGAAAAAAGGCTGTCCTCTGAACATCCAGGAAATCCTCCTCAATGCCGGTACGCTTTCCCAGAGATGAGGTCGAGAGTATTAACCGGGGAGCACTGTCTTTTAAAATATAATCTATCCGTTCTTTGGGGTATTCAGAGTCTATGGGAAGAAAAGCTGCTCCGGATTTAAGAATAGCCAGTATTGCGATGACCATCTCAGGCGTTTGATCCAGCAAAATAGCAATGATATCATTTGGCCGGGCTCCCAATTCTCTGAGAGCAACGGACAAGCTATTGGCTTTTTCATTTAAATCACGGTAGAGAAGCTTTTCGCCATTAAATACGATGGCTATCTCGTTCGGAGTATTCTCAACCTGCTCTTCGAACAGCTCTATGACTGTTTTGCCATGTGGATAATCAACAACTGTATTATTGAACTCTTCCAGTATTTGATGTCGTTCCTGCTCGCTGATGATCTCTATGTCAGACAATGATATTTCAGGGTTTGAAACGACTTGCTCCACTATCCTTACAAAGTAGGTATTGAACCTTTCAATAGTTTCCTTTTCGAACAATTCAGTGGAATACTCGAAATTTAAATAGAGCTGTTCAACATTTTCCGATATCGACAATGTCAAATCAAACTTGGACACTGTATGACCGCTGTTCTGAGAGGCTAATTTCAACCCCGGCATTTCAAGAGAGGACTCTTCGAAGTTTTGAAAGGAAAACATGACATCAAACAACGGGTTACGACTGGTATCTCGTTCTATTTTCAGTTCATCAACCAACTCCTCGTATTGATAGCCCTGGTGATCAAAACTGGCTAAAGTCCCGGATTGTACTGCCGATAAGAATTCCATGAAACTCATCGTTCCTTTGGGATAGTTGCGCAGTGCCAGTGTGTTAACGAACATCCCGATCATATGATCCACATCGGCATGCTGACGACCAGACGTTGGAGTGCCAATCACAATATCTTCCTGGTTACTTAGCTTGCTCAACAGGATATTGTAGAGTGAAAGCATCAGCATAAACAGCGTTGCACCTTCTGATTCGGCTATGGATTTTAGTCGAGCGGTTTGTTCTTCTGCTATGACAAAACGCAAGTTACCCCCCTGGTGATTCTTCACCAGTGGCCTTTTATGGTCATAGGGTAACTCCAGAGCTGGGGGCAGGTCGGAATATTCCTCCAGCCAAAAGGTTCGATGTTGTGACAATGCGGATTGTTGTGATTCGGCTTGCTGCCATACCGCATAATCCTTGTAGTGTAAACGAACAGGAGATAATACCTCTCCATTGTATAAGGACATGAAATCCCTAATCAAAATTCCTTGTGAAACCCCGTCCGTGACGATGTGGTGCATATCGACCATAAGCACGGACGCTATTTGTGTTTCATCGGATGACAAGGTGATCAACCCAACTCGGACCAATGGAGCTTCAGTCAGATCAAACGGACGGATGAAGTCTTTGATCACCTGTGGCTCTCCCTCTGCATCTGAATGATAATGTTCTAATCGGAAATCTAACTGATCTACTATCTTCTGTACTGGTTCTCCGTCAATCGAATCAAAGGATGTCCGTAAGCTCTCATGTCGGGATACCAGTTTCTTGAAGGCATCTTCCAGTCGATCCTTATCCAACGCTCCTTCAAGCTTCACTACCTGAGGCATATTATAGGTTAGAGCGTCCGGTTCAAATTGATGAAGAAAGTATAATCTCTTCTGGGCCGATGAAAGCACATAATTTTCTTTCGATTCAGCAGGTGAGATATGTTTGTATGACCTTTGATTTACCGCTTGAATATATTGTACAAGTTTTTCTTTGTGACCCTTTATTTCATCAAGTAAATCTTTGGTCATTACTCCGGGAGGAGCATTTATTTTCAACTTTCCTTCCTCTACACTAAGTTCTATTTTCAGCTTACGTAATCTGCTAAGAATGACCTTCATAATAATCTTGGTTCCCTATTGGTTTATGGTCAACAAACTTTTAGTCGATAACAAATTCCTCTCCCTTAGGTGAGTTTTGTTTGTCATTTTTCCTAATCCACATCTCATTTTCTATATACTCGGCCATTTTATGGACGGTGCTTTCTCTAAATACTTCTCTCAATGGAACTTCCACATTCATTTCTTTAAAGATTTTGTTCACCAGCAAGGTAGCTTTCAGGGAATGCCCACCCAGTTCAAAAAAGCTTCTGGTGACACCAATCACTTCTTTATCGAGTTTTAATACTTCACCCCATATTCCAACTAACTGTTCTTCTGTAGCATTCGAGGGAGCTACATAACTGTAAGTGGATCCGATCTCAGCGTCGGGCAAAGCTTTTTTATCTACCTTACCATTGGCATTTAAAGGAACCTTGTCCAGATGGACATAATAAGCGGGAACCATGTAATCAGGCAAATTCCCTGATAAGTAATCTCTTAGCCCCATCGTTTCTAAGGCTTCTTCTGCCACATAGTAGGCCACCAGGAAGTTCTCACCATCTTTCTCCTTGGCTAATACTATTGCTTTGTTTACTTGATCATGACTGGTGAGATGATGTTCTGTTTCCCCTAATTCGATCCTGAAACCTCTGATCTTTACCTGATCGTCTATTCTACCCAAAAACTCAATGTTCCCATCTGGTAGCCAGCGAGCCAGGTCGCCCGTGCGGTACATCCGCTCTCCAGGCCTAAATGGATTCGCAACGAACTTTTCGCGAGTTAATTCTTTGTCGTTCAAATATCCGGCTGCAAGGCAGTCTCCTCCAATGTACAATTCACCCCCAACTCCTTTCGGCAATAATTGCTGATGCACATCTAGCACGTACACTACTGTATTGTTTATGGGCCTACCTATGGGAATGCGTTCATTCAATGGCCTGTCAATCAAATACTCAATAGAGGTGACTGTGGCTTCCGAAGGCCCATATGCGTTATAAACTTTGTACTTCTTCCATAGCTCGTCGGCTATCTGAACTTTGCAACGCTCTCCACCTATGACTATCCGTCGAAGAGTTGGGTGAAAATCCGAATCCAGGTTCTCCAGAAATGATGGCGTTACATCAAGATGTGTAATATTAAAATCGGAGATGTAATCATTGAAATTCTCGTGATTAAGTATGACTTCCCTGCTCGCCAGCACTAGTGTTGACCCGCTTAACAAGGCTAACCATATCTGCTCCATGGAGGCATCAAAAACAATATTTGAAAATTGAAGAATCCTTTCATCATCACTTATGCCAAAGGTCTCCTTTTGAGAATGAACCAGGTTGATTACCGACCGATGACTGACCATTACTCCTTTCGGTTTTCCAGTAGAGCCAGAAGTATAGATTATATAAGCAATGCCTGATGACGAAAAGGATGAAATTTTCAAATCTCTCTCATCTCCCGGGTAGATATTGGGTTCATCCAGGGTGACAACATCGATATAGCTTTCATATGCGAACCTGTCATGCGTACTTGTCAACAATAGCGTCGCATCGCTTTGCTGCAAGATATCCGTGTTTCGTTTTTCCGGTTGTGATGTATCCAGTGGTAAATAAGTACCGCCAGCTTTTAGTATACCCAACAGGCCAATGATCATCCCTACTGACCTGTCCAGCATCAGCCCTATAACACTACCTTCGCCTACTCCCTTACTTTTCAGTAAATAAGCTAGTCGGTTAGATTTTTCATCTAATTCCCGGTAGCTAATTTCGATCTGGTTATGAATTAACGCCAGATTATCCGGTGTGGCTCTAACCTGACGGTCAAACAGGGATGCCAGCGTTTCTTCCCGAGGATAATCAGCCTTTGTGTCGTTGAATTTGTGCAGCAACTGATACTTTTCTGATGCTGAGATCACTTCAATGTGCGACAGTCTGATCTCTGGGTTGGAAATGATAGTGGTCACTACGTTATTAAAGTAAGTGACGAATCTTTCTATGGTTTCCCTTTCAAATAATTCGTTAGAATACTCGAACTCCAAAAAGAGTTGTTCAACGCTTTCCGATACAGTCAGCGTTAGATCAAACTTAGAAACCGATTGCCCGTTGTTCAAGGAGGATAACTTCAATCCCGGCATCTGAAGAGAGGATTCCTCAAAGTTTTGATAGGCAAACATCACATCGAACAAAGGGTTACGACTGGTATCGCGCTCTATTTTCAACGCATCAATCAACTCTTCGTATTGATAACCCTGATGATCAAAGCTGGCCAACGTCATGGATTGTATTGCCGATAAAAACTCCCGGAAACTCAGCGTTCCTTTGGGATAACTGCGCATGGCCAACGTATTGACGAACATCCCGATCATATTTTCCACATCAGCATGCTGCCGGCCAGCGGTTGGGGTTCCGATCACAAGGTCTTCCCGGTTACTCAGTTTGCTCAACAAAATGCTATAGACCGATAGCATTACCATAAACAGGGTGGCTCCTTCTGATTCGGCTATCGATTTTAATTGAGCGGTTTGCTCTACTGGTACCGAAAAACTCAAATTACTACCCTGGCTGTTTTTCACCATCGGCCTTTTATGATCATAAGGTAGCTCCAGGACGGGAGGCAAGTCAGCATATTCTTCCAGCCAGTACGCTTTTTGTTGGGACAATGCGGCTTGCTGTTCGGCTCTTTGCTGCCATACCGCATAGTCCTTATATTGTAAATGCAGAGGTGGTAGCTCTTCGTTGTAGTAAAGCGACATGAAATCGTTGATCAGGATGCCCTGAGAAACGCCATCAATGACAATGTGATTCATGTCAACCATCAGGATGTGTGCCGTGGACCCCTGTTCAGATGACTTAATTTCCGTAATTAATCCCACTCTGATCAAAGGAGCTTTAGCCAGGTCAAAAGGACGAATAAACTTATTGATCACCTGCTGAACTTCCTCTTCATTTGACTGGTAATATTCCAGCTGGAAATCAACCTGCTCTTTTATCTCCTGTACCGGTTCATCATCAATTAATTTAAAACTGGTTCTCAGACTCTCATGTCGATCAACCAGCTTCCTGAAGGCGTATTCCAATCGATCTTTATCCAGTTCTCCATCCAACCTCACTATTTGAGGCATATTATAGGTCAGGGCGTGCGGTTCAAACTGGTAGAGGAAGTACATGCGGTGCTGCGCTGAAGATAAGGGATAGTATTCCCGCTTTACAACAGGTTTTATGGGTTGATAGACAGCTCCCAGCGAGTTGAAGAATTGTATAATTGAGGGCTTTTTAGCTTTAAGTTCGTCGATTATTGACTCAGTTAGGTCTCCCTCAGAAGCTTCAACTTCAAGCTGGTTCTCCTTTACCGAAACAATGATATTGTTACTCCTCAAATGAGTAATATATTCGTCGATACTCATATTAATGTTGTAGACTTTTCACCTTTACTTACTTCGAGCTTCTTAGTTGTTTAATGGTAATGATGGAACCAGATAAATCTCGTGTTGTATGTTTCCGAAAGATTTCTCTCAAGGGAACTTCAACCTCCATTATCTCAAAAATTTCACATTTAATCTAGAATAAACTCCTCCCCTTCAGATGAGTATTGTCTGTCATTTTTCCTAATCCAGATCTCATTTTCTATGTACTCGGCCATTTTAAGGACAGTATTTTCTTTAAATACTTCTCTCAATGGAACTTCCACATTCATTTCTTTAAATATTTTATTCACTAGCAAAGTAGCTTTCAGGGAATGCCCTCCCAGTTCAAAAAAGCTTCTGGTGATACTGATCACCTCTTTATCGAGTTTCAATACTTCACTCCAAATTCCCACTAATTGTTCTTCTGTGGCATTCGAGGGAGCTACATAATTGTCTCCGGCGCCGATCTCCGCATCAGGCAAAGCTTTTTTATCTATTTTACCATTGGAATTCAAAGGCAACTTATCCAGATGCACATAATGACCTGGAACCATATAGTCCGGCAGCTTCCCTGATAAATATTTTCTTAATTCCGTCGTTCCTAACACTTCTTCCGACACATAATAGGCCACCAGGTAGTTCTCTGCTCCTATTCCGCTCGATACCACCGCTGATTCTCTCACCTGTTCATGGTCCGAAAGGTGGTATTCTATTTCTCCCAATTCTATCCTGAAACCCCTGATCTTTACCTGGTTGTCAATCCGTCCCAGGAATTCGATATTCCCATCCGGTAACCAACGGGCCAGGTCGCCAGTCTTGTACATCCGCTCACCTGACAGATGAGGGTTCTCCACAAAATTCTTCTGCGTTAATGAACTGTTTTTAATATAACCCCGAGCCAATCCAGCTCCTGAAACGCACAATTCTCCTGGAACAGAAATGGGACATAAGCCTTGATTTTGATCAATAATGACGACCCTCCTGTTTGGAATTGGTTTACCGAGATACGGAGTTTGATCTAAACTATCTATTTTGTTGTATGTAATACATACTGTTGATTCAGTAGGGCCATATGTATTATAGACTGGATAGTATTCAATTAATTGATCAATATATGAGGGAAGCAACAGATCACCACCACTGATCACAACTCTAAGATTTTTAATCTCTTCTGAATAGTGATTAAGCTCATTCAACACTAATGGTGTTGTACTCAAAATAGTTGCTCCCTGGTCTTTGATAGCTCCTACCAGATAATTGATGTCACGTCCCATATCGGGCATGATTAGTAGTGATGCTCCTGATATCAGTGTAGGGAAAATCTCTTCAATGGCTGTATCAAAGGACAGTGATGCTTGTTGTATTACCTTGTCTTCCTTAGTTAAAGAAAAATGTTCCCTAAAAGTCAGACTGTAGTCCAAAAGAGACGAATGTTCGATTAATATCCCTTTGGGAATTCCTGAACTTCCGGAAGTATAGATAATATAAGCTGAATGGCCTGGTTGTATCAAAACTTCTGGATTCGATCCACTCATCTTGTTTATACGATCCGAATCCATCACCAGGTCTACTACCGGAACCTTAGCATTAAAGCTTCTCAACTTACTGCACTTGTCGGTTACAATAAACCTCAGATCGGAATCGTCAATAATTTTGTTATTTCTTTCATCGGCGTATTCGGGATCGATGGAAATGTAGGCTGATCCTGATTTTATTATTGCCAGTAAAGTAAAAATCATGGAAGCAGACCTGTCTACATAGATGCCGATTACATCTTCGGCCTGAATTTTCTTCACATTCAACAGGTAATTGGCAAGTTTATTTACCCGTTCATTTACTTCTTCATAAGTGTATTTCTCCTCTTTAAAACTGATAGCTATCCCTTTAGGATCTTTTTCTACTTGTTTTTCAAACAAAGAAATGACAGTAGCTTCGCCTACCTGATAATTCACTGAGCTGGAGTTAAACTCATAGAGCATTTTGTTCCGTTCTGCCTGCGATAGAATCTCGATATCTGAAAGTTTCAAAAGCGGATCTGAAACAACTTGACCAACTATCCTGGTAAAATATTGGGCAAATCTTTCTACGGTACTCTTTTCAAATAATTCGGTCGCGTATTCGAATTCCAAAAAGAGTTGTTCAACGCTTTCCGATACAGTCAGCGTTAGATCAAACTTAGAAACCGATTGCCCGTTGTTCAAGGAGGACAACTTCAATCCCGGCATCTGAAGTGAGGATTCCTCAAAGTTCTGATAGGCAAACATCACATCGAACAAAGGGTTACGACTGGTATCGCGCTCTATTTTCAACGCATCAATCAACTCTTCGTATTGATAGCCCTGATGATCAAAGCTGGCCAACGTCATGGATTGTACTGCAGATAAAAACTCCCGGAAACTCAGCGTTCCTTTAGGATAACTGCGCATGGCCAACGTATTGACGAACATCCCGATCATATTTTCCACATCAGCATGCTGCCGGCCAGCGGTTGGGGTTCCGATCACAATGTCTTCCCGGTTACTCAGTTTGCTCAACAAGATGCTATAGACTGATAGCATTATCATAAACAGGGTGGCTCCTTCTGATTCGGCTATCGATTTTAATTGAGCGGTTTGCTCTACTGGTATCGAAAAACTCAAATTACTGCCCTGGTTGTTTTTCACCATTGGCCTTTTATGATCATAAGGTAGCTCCAGGACAGGAGGCAAGTCAGCATATTCTTCCAGCCAGTACGCTTTTTGTTGGAACAAAGCGGCTTGCTGTTCGGCTCCTTGCTGCCATACCGCATAGTCCTTATATTGTAATTGCCGAGGTGGTAGCTCTTCGTTGTAGTATAGCGACATGAAATCGTTGATCAGGATGCCCTGAGAAACGCCATCAATAACAATGTGATTCATGTCAACCATCAGGATGTGTGCCGTGGACCCCTGTTCAGATGACTTAATTTCCGTAATTAATCCCACTCTGATCAAAGGAGCTTTAGCCAGGTCAAAAGGACGAATAAACTTATTGATCACCTGCTGAACTTCCTCTTCATTTGACTGGTAATATTCCATCTGGAAATCAACCTGCTCTGTTATCTGCTGTACCGGTTCTTCGTCAATTAATTTAAAACTGGTTCTCAGGCTCTCATGTCGATCAACCAGTTTCCTGAAGGCGTATTCCAATCGGTCTTTATCCAGTTCTCCATCCAGCCTCACTATTTGAGGCATATTATAGGTCAGGGCGTGCGGTTCAAACTGGTAGAGGAAGTACATGCGACGCTGCGCTGAAGATAAGGGATAGTATTCCCGCTTTGCAACAGGTTTTATGGGTTGATAGACAGCTCCCAGCGAGTTGAAGAATTGTATAATAGAAGGCTTTTTAGCTTTAAGTTCGTCGATTATTGACTCAGTTAGGTCTCCCTCAGAAGCTTCAACTTCAAGCTGGTTCTCCTTTACCGAAACAATGATGTTCTTACTCCTCAGATGAGTAATATATTCGTCGATACTCATATTAATATAGTAGACTTTTCACCTTTACTTACCTCGACCTTTCTCAGTTGTTTAATGGTAATGATGTAACCAGACAAATCTCGTATAGTTTGTTTCCGAAAGATTTCTCTCAAGGGAACTTCAACCTCCATCATCTTGAATATCTTATTCATCAGTATAGTGGCTCGCAGAGAATGACCTCCCAGCTCAAAGAAGCTCCTGGTCACACTGATCACTTCCTTATCAATCTTTAATACCTGACTCCACAGCTCTACCAGTTGCTCTTCCGTGGCATTTGAAGGTGCTATAAAGTCTTCACCAACCTCGACCTCCGGATCGGGTAATGCTTTTTTGTCTGTTTTTCCATTCGCATTCAAAGGAAGCTCATACAAATGCACATAATAACCAGGAACCATGTATTCCGGTAATCTCTCCGACAGGTAATTCCTTAAGGCCGATGGTTCCTGAGCTTCTTCCGATACATAATAAGCCACCAGGTAGTTCTCTCCTTCTTTCTTTTTGACTACCACTACCGTCTCCTTTATCTCGTTATGACTGACCAGATGGTATGCGATCTCGCCCGGTTCTATCCTAAAGCCCCGAATCTTCACCTGATCATCTATTCTGCCTATATATTCTATGTTACCGTCTGGCAGCCACCTGGCAAGGTCGCCAGTTCGGTACATCCTATCACCAGGACTAAACGGGTTTTCTATGAATTTGGCTTTGGTTAATTTCTCATTATTTGCATAACCTCTTGCTACGCCTTCCCCTGAAATACATAGTTCCCCAGGCACTCCTACTGGCTGAAGTCCCATATACTGATCCAGAACCAGTAGGTTAGTATTAATTAGAGGTTTGCCTATCGGAACGGATTTTTGATCTCCTAATGATGTTGTCGAATAGCTGCAACAATAAACAGTGCCTTCTGTAGGTCCATATATATTATCAAGTGTTATACCAGCACCTAAAGCATTAAATGCATTTACGAGGGAAATAGTTAAAGCTTCTCCAGCCAGGAATATGTGTTTTAGACCACTAATCCTATCATAGCTCTTGCTTGTCAGTTCACCTACAAAAACAGCAAACATGGAAGGAACAAAGTTGATATGGGTTACATGCTTGTCATCAATGACATGCAGCAGGTTGTCAACATTTGCCTCATCGCCTTGTGGTAAAATGACCATAGATCCACCACTGAGTAACCAGCCAAATATTTCAGTCATCGAAACATCGAACATGTGGCTCGTTTTGAACAGGTAGCGATCGTCTTCAGCCAATGGATACTGGTTATCCATCCAGTTAATCAAATTGTGAAGAGATCTATGAGTGATTTCTACACCTTTAGGATTCCCCGTGCTTCCGGATGTGTAAATAATGTAAGCAAGATCTTCAGGCTGGGCTCTGCTCTCTAATACAGCACCAAATGGCTTGTCCTCAAGCGAATCGAGGGATATTAATGCTATTGGAGATAAGTCTTTCTTGCTCACAGAAGAACCAGTCAGCATCAACTGCATACCACTATCTTCTATGAGAAAGTTGATCCTTTCTGTCGGATAGTCCGGACTAATTGGCAAATAAGTCGCCCCAGCTTTCATAATACCAAATATCCCGGCCATCAAATCAAAAGAACGATCACTCATAAGACCGACAATGTCCCCTTGTTTGACACCTCTATTTAAGAGAACATCAGTCACCTGATCCACTTTCCCATGAAAAGATTTGTAACTCAGTTCTTCGTTCTTAAATATTAAAGCCGTCTTATCAGGAGTACGCGCTGCCTGGGATTCAAACAAGTCAATGACTGTTTTGTCCGTCGGAAAATCAGCTTTAGTGTCATTAAATGTTTCCAATATCTGAAGTCTTTCCTCCTCACTGATAATCACTATGTCGGACAATGTTATTTCCGGGTTTGAGATGACTTGTTCGACAATCTTTACAAAGTAGGTGTTGAACCGTTCAATGGTGTGTTTTTCGAATAATTCAGTGGAATACTCGAAATTTAAATGAAGCTGTTCAATATTTTCTGATACTGTCAACGTCAGATCAAACTTGGACACTGTATGACCGCTGTTCTGAGCGGCTAATTTCAACCCAGGCATCTGAAGAGTAGACTCTTCGAAGTTTTGATAGGCAAACATGACGTCAAACAGCGGGTTACGACTGGTATCGCGTTCTATTTTCAGTTCATCAACCAACTCCTCGTATTGATAGCCCTGGTGATCAAAAAAAGTCAACGTCCCTGATTGGACTGCCGACAGAAACTCCCTGAAACTCATCTTTCCTTTGGGATAGTTACGCAGGGCCATCGTATTAACAAACATCCCGATCATATCATCAACATCGGCATGCTGACGACCGGCCGTAGGGGTTCCAATCACAATGTCTTCCTGATTACTCAGCTTACTCAAAAGAATGTTGTACATCGAAAGCATCAGCATAAAAAGGGTAGCTCCTTCTGATTCGGCTATCGATTTCAATTGAGCGGTTTGCTCTGCTGCTAAGGCAAAACCCAGATTGCCGCCCTGATATTTCTTCACCAGGGGTCTTTTATGGTCATAAGGTAACTCCAGGACTGGTGGCAGGTCGGAGTATTCTTGCAGCCAGAATGCTTTTTGTTGTGACAATGCGGATTGTTGCGCTTCGGCCTGTTGCCATACCGCATAATCTTTGTAGTGCAAATGCACAGGAGATAAGTCCTCCCCTTCGTACAGGGACATAAAATCCCTGATCAAAAGGCCCTGGGAAACCCCATCGGTAATAATATGGTGAAGATCTACCATTAAAATATGCTCCTCGGCCTCTCTAGTGGAATCTTCCGCTACTGAAATCAATCCTACCCTTATCAAGGGTGCCTCAGACAAGTCGAAGGGACGAATGAAGCTGGTGATTACCTCCTGAACTCCCGCTTCGTCTGACCGGTAGTGTTCGAGATGGAGATCAACCCAGTCGGTTATGCACTGTACAGGTTCGTCGCCCTGTAAGGCAAAAGAGGTCCTCAAGCTCTCGTGACGGGCTACTAGTTCGTTAAAAGCCAGCTCCAGACTGTTTTTAGCCAATACCCCTTCCAGCCGCACAATCTGAGGCATGTTGTAGGTCAGAGCATTCGGCTCAAACTGGTAGAGGAAGTACATGCGACGCTGCGCTGAAGATAAGGGATAGTATTCCTGTTTTGCTGCAGGCTCTATGGATTGATAGCTAGTCTTATCTGCCTCACGGATATACTGGCTCAAACTTCGGATATCCTGGTGCTGAAAGATGGTTTTTAGGGGCACCTCTATGGATAAAACCCTAAAAATCTTATTGACCAATACGGTAGCCCGTAGGGAATGTCCTCCCAACTCAAAGAAACTCCGGGTTACACTGATCACTTCCTTATCGAGTTTTAATACCTCGCTCCATATTTCCACCAGGTGTTCTTCCACCTCATTGGAAGGGGCATCATAATCGTCACCTATCTGGAATTCCGGATCTGGCAAGGCTTTTCTGTACAGTTTCCCGGAAGGAGTAAATGGCATTTCCGCCATGTGAACAAAATGACCAGGCATCATGTAGGCCGGGAGCTTTTTTGATAAGTAGCTTCTTAGTTCCGATGGGGAGATTTCTTCTTTCGATACATAATATGCCACCAAATACTTATCTCCACCTTTTCCCTTGGTTATTACTGCTGATTCTGTGATTTGATCATGAGCATTTAACTGGCTCTCAATTTCACCCGGCTCTATTCGTATACCCCGGATTTTTACCTGCTGATCTACTCTCCCTAAAAACTCAATATTTCCATCTGGTAACCATCTGGCCAGATCACCGGTCTTATACAACCGGTCACCGGGAACAAACGGATTGTCAATGAATTTTTTCGCTGTAAGCGTTTCATTATGAATGTAGCCTTCACCGACCTGTTTCCCTCCTATGTATAGTTCTCCTGTCACATGAACAGGTTGAGGTTGCATGTATTTATCCAATATATAGATAAACGTATTTTGAATCGGTCGGCCTATGGGTGGCATCGTAGGTATTACTTCGGTAGGTGAGACCGTGTATGCCGTAACTACCTGCGTTTCTGCAGGGCCATAATGATTATGAATGTATGTTTGATTCTTTTGTAAATACTGTTTGAATAAGTCTCCTATGATTAATTGCTCTCCGGTGGTGACAATATGCTTGATCGTGGATGGCACCAGATGCATGTATTCTTTTGTATTAAAGATTTGATTTAATACAGAGGATGGCATATAGATGGCTTCTACCTCATTTTCACGGACATGGTGCAATAATTTCGAAAAATCCTGAACGGTTTCCTTGCCGATAAGGTGCAATTTTCCGCCTTTGAGGAGCGCAGAAAATATCTCCATCGCAGAAGCATCAAAACTTAAAGTGGTAAACTGCAGAACTGAGCCGTAATCAACCTTTTCTTCACTGTATTGGTGATCCAGCAAGTTTGTCATGTTGATATGGTTGAGCATCGCGCCCTTAGGCTTACCTGTGGAACCGGAGGTGTAGATCACATAAGAGAGGTCTGTGCTTACATTGACATTTTTTATGTTTTTGGTTTCGCTACTCTCGAAGTTTATTTCCTGAACATTAATACGAGCTAGCCCTTCAGTGGTCTCCTCTGCCGGCATAGACACATTGTCTGTTAGCAGTACGGTTAACTGGCTATTGAAGAATATGTATTTTATTCGTTCTGCCGGAAACTCAGGATCGATGGGGAGGTATGCTCCTCCTGCTTTTAAAATTGCCAGAACGGATATGATCATCTCAAAGGATCGCTCCTGCATGACCCCCACCACTTTGTTTCTGGTTATTCCCTTTGCTCTTAGCGTAGTGGCCAGTTGATTGGACCTGTTATTGAGTTCACGATAGGTAAGTGATTTTCCCTTGAAGGTCAAGGCTACTGCGTCAGGTGCTTTATTCACCTGCTCTTCGAAGATCTCATGCAGGGTCTTAGGCTCTTCTTCATAGTACTTCGATGTGTCGTTAAACCCGTATAATATTTTGTTGCGCTCGGGCTCGTCAAGGAGGCTAAGGGCTGATATTTTTTGATCGGGATCACTAGTAATTTGAGAAGTAAGGTATTTGAAGTAGTAAATGATCTTTTGAATTGACTCCAGAGAAAAAATAGCGGAGTAATATTCTATACCGAAGTACAACCGATCATTGTGTTCCGTAGATGATAGTAGCAGATCAAATTTTGAAGTCGTTTTTTTATCTGAGTAGGGTTTTAGTGTCAGCCCACGCATTTTCAACTCCGAGTCCTCAAGGTTTTGATAGGAGAACATGACATCAAATAGTGGATTGCGACTGATATTGCGATCCATTTGCAACTCATCTATTAGTTCATCATATTGATAATTTTGGTTGTCAAAACAGGCCAGCGTTCTGGATTTTACTTCTGCTAAGAATTCCCTGAAGGTCAACTCTCCTTTCGGATAATTGCGCAATGGAAGTGTGTTGACAAACATGCCGATCATACTTTTCAGATCTTCATGCTGGCGACCGGCCAGTGGAGTGCCGATCACTATGTCTTCCTGGTTACTTAATTTGCCTAATAAGACATTATAAACCGATAAGATCACCATGAACAGAGTGGCTCCTTCCCTATCCGCAACTGTTTTTAACCGGGCGGTTTCTTCAACAGTCAGTTCAAAGCTCAGTGAATCACCCTCATAGCTCTTGACTGATGGCCTGGTGAAATCTACAGGTAATTCAAGCAGAGGTGCTTCTTCAGCAAATTCATTCAGCCAAAAAGCTTTTTGTTTTGCTAACGTCGTTTGTTGTGATTCTCCCCTCTGCCATTCGGCGTAATCCTTGTAATGTAACGATGCATCCGGCAATGACTCATCATGATATAAGTTCATGAAGTCTTTCACCAGTATACCCTGGGATACCCCATCAGCAACGATGTGGTGGATATCTACCATTAGTATATGTTCTGGTGATGCGGCGCTTTCTTCGGTTGCGTGCGTTGTGATCAGACCAGCCCTGATGAGGGGACCGTGGCTCAAATCAAAAGGTCTGATAAATGATTTAATGACGGCAGGTACCTGCTCGTCAGTCGATTCAAAGTATTCTAATTGAAAAGCTACCTGCTCTAATATTTTCTGCACCGGTTCCTCGTCGACGACTTCAAAATAAGTACGTAGACTTTCATGATGTGCTACTAATTGCTGAAGGGCTTTTTCCAGTTGCTTCCTATCGAGGTTTCCCTGAAGTCTGACGACCTGGGGCATGTTATAGGCCAAGGAGGTCTTATCAAACTGGTAAAGAAAATATAAACGACGCTGGGCGGATGATAACGTATAATAAGCTTTTTTATCGGCTGGTTCTATCACCTGGTAAGCCGTTTTTTCCAAACCGCTTATGAATTGCCCCAAGCTTTGGATGTCCCTGTACTGAAATACTGCTTTTAAAGGCACTTCTACGGCCAGCACCTTTAAGATCTTATTGATCAGGACAGTTGCCCTAAGAGAATGGCCTCCCAGTTCAAAGAAACTCCTGGTTACACTGATGGCTTCTTTATCTAGTTTTAATACTTCGCTCCATATTTTCACCAGCAGCTCTTCTACTTCACTGGATGGTGCCACATAATTGTCATCGATTTCAATATCCGGATCGGGCAAAGCTTTTTTATCCAGTTTGCCATTGGCATTTAATGGCAGCTTGTCCAAATGAATATAATTATCCGGCACCATGTAGTCGGGTAATTTCTCAGACAGGTATTTGATTAACGTCGCTGATTCCTGGATTCCTTCTGAAGTGTAGTAGGCCACAAGGTATTTCTCTGAATCTTTTCCTTTGGCCAATACTACCGATTCTTTTATTTGCTCATGTTTGGTAAGATGATGTTCTATTTCTCCCAACTCGATCCTAAAGCCTCTGATCTTTACCTGATCATCTATTCGGCCCAAAAACTCTAGCTCTCCATTGGGCAGCCATCTTGCCAGGTCACCTGTAGCGTACATACGCTCTCCTGGACCATAAGGATTCTCGATAAACTTCTGCCGGGTCAAGGCATCATCATTGACGTAACCTTTTCCAAGTCCGTGACCACTTATATACAATTCTCCCGTTATTCCTTTAGGCAATAATTGTCTCTGCTCGTCTAGAACGTAGATTCCGGTATTATCAATTGGTTTACCCACTGGTACCCGATGACCTTTTACTCCGGATTTGGAAACTTCTCTAATGATTGATGTAACCGTTGTTTCCGTAGGGCCATATTCATTAAAGAATTGATACTTCTCGCTAAACTTATTTGCCAGCGATACGGAGCATTCTTCTCCACCAGCAACCACCCGCTTAAGGCTCGGATGATGATCCAATGAAATGTTTTCCAAAAATGACGGAGTGGCATGAAGGTGGGTAATCGCATGCCGTGACAGGTATTGATTAAATTTAGCAGTATCGATGATGATATCCTCAGTGATTAGGACCAAAGTAGCACCTTGCAATAATGATAACCACATTTGCTCCACCGAAGCATCGAAGGTAAAAGATGAAAACTGAAGGATCTTTTCATCTTTATTGATCTGGAACAATTGCTGTTGTGAACGTATGAGATTGATTACAGAATAATGTCGAGTCATTACACCCTTTGGCATACCTGTTGAGCCCGAAGTAAATATGATGTAGGCAACATCTTCTGATGATACGGGAATGTCCGGATTTCCATCACCATTTGGGGCGTATAAGCCTGGATCGTCAACATTGATGGTTTTAATGAATGGATCCCACTCCTTCCGTTTATCTTCTGTTGTCAGTAGAAGTTCAGCATCACTCTTTTCAAGCATATACTTCGTGCGCGGCAATGGCTGAGATTTACTCAAAGGCAAATAGGTGCAACCAGCTTTCAGTATCCCTAGGATCCCTATGAACATTTCCATGGACCTGTCAACCATCAAACCAATTACACTTGACTTTTCAACTCCTTCGTTTCTTAAATTATTGGCTAATTGATTGGCTTTGAGGTTTAATTCACGGTAGGTTATTGCACGCTCATCAAGCATGATAGCCGTATCTTCAGGCGTTTGATCTACCTGATCCTCAAACCATTTAACGATCGTATCATCTTTCGAGTAATCGGTAGTTTGCGTATTAAGCTCACTTAATAATTGATGCTTTTCTTCACCATTTAAAAGGTCGCCTGTGTTTAATACTTTGTCAGGAGTCCTGAATTCTAATTCCAGTACCTGCTCAAAATGGTATAAGAATTTTTGTACATACTCCTCACGAAATTCAGACTTAGCATATGAGATCTCCACGTAAAGTGAATCATTCATCGTGCTCATCATAAAATCCAAATCGTAGTTGGTCTTTTCGTAAAGCGCAATATCTAATTTATGAGAGGTCTTTTCCTGGCCGTCTGAAACGTCTTCAGATTTCAATTCCTTATAAATATGAAAATCATTGTGATTAAAGATTGAATTGAATAATGGCTTGCTGGTAGGGCCTGAATCACTTTTCTGATTTAATATTTCAAATAGGGACAGTTGCTGATGCGCTCTTATATCAGACATTTTACGATCAACATGTCGGACCAGATCACCGAAAACCATCGGTTCTGATATGCTAATCTTGAATGGAATGGTATTTAGAAAACATCCCAGAATTTGATCACCACCTTCTTTAACAGGACGGTTATTGGTCACAAGGCCTACCATTACTTCATTGTGGTAGGTCATCATCTTTGAGGCATATAGATATGCTGCAAAGCATATCTCCTTGATCCCGGTATTGTATTTTTTTGATCGCTCTTCTAGTAGTTTGTAGATCTCTTTTGGGAATCTTTTTTGAACTCTTCCTAACTCCCGACTTTCCTTATCTGTAGCATCGAGATCTTTAAATTCCATCCCAGAGACGTCATCTAATTCCGCCTTCCAGTAATTATTCGTCTCATCATTGTTTTTGATTGTCATTTGTTCTGCCACAAAATCCTTGTAATCAGCTTTTAATGGCTTTGGCTGGAAGGATTTATCTGATAGTAATGCTAAATAGGTATTATTCAGCTCTGTCATCAGTGAGGCTGAACTCCACCCATCCAATATAGAATGATGAAAAGTCCATAGAAAAAGCACATCACCTGGAGTAGTTTGAAAAACCTTGGCCCTCCATAGAGGAGCGCGATCAAATTTGAAAGGGTTTTCTCTATCAGATTTCATAAAGGCACCCACGATGTTTTCCTGCTCTTCTTTTTCTTTTGACGAAATGTCAGCAAAGGATACAATGACGGGTACTTCTTTGTGGACTATACTTACCTGGGTTTCGTAATCATCAAGGTTGAAGCTCTTTCTCAGGTTGGTATGTTTGGCCACCATCAAGGTCAACGCCTTTTCAAATATGGCTATATCAAATTGCTTGTACTTGACGTTGTATACGTTTTGATCATGATAAACAGCTTCTTCGATGTTCGAAAGGGAATGGTAGACCATGCCTTTTTCAATGTCGCTCATCGGAAAAATATCGGACACATGCGCTGTATCTTGCATTTGCGCCAATACCCTTTCTTTTAGCTGTTCGATTTCAGAATAAGAAGCAAGAGCAGTGGGTTTCGCTTTACCATTGTCAACCCCGCTTTCACTGATGTAGTCCGACAATGCAGCTATGGAGGAATGGTCAAACAAATTCTTAAGGCTTATTTTTACAGATAACCCTTTATTAATAGCAACTACCAGTCTGATCGCTTTTATCGAATCTCCCCCAATGGTGAAAAAGTTGCTACTTACGCTTATTTTCTCATGGCTTACTTTTAATATTTCAGACCATATTTCAACAAGTTTTTCCTCTGTTTCATTGGAAGGTGCTTCATAATCGTCACCTGCTACGATCTCAGGATCCGGCAAGGCTTTCTTATCCAGTTTACCATTGCTAGTCAAAGGCCATTCTTCCATATGAACATAGAATGACGGCAACATATATTCCGGTAGCCTTTCTGACAGGTATTCCTTCAATACTGACTCATCCAATTTCTCATCAGATAAATAATAGCCAACCAGGTATTTCTCTTCTTCATCGTCAACGTCTCTCACAACCGCTACGGCTTCTTTTACCAGATCATAGGTTGACAATTGGTGCTCAATTTCTCCCAATTCTATCCTGTAACCTCGGATTTTTACCTGATCATCTATTCGTCCCTTGTATAGGACTGTACCATCATCAAGCATTTGCACCAAATCACCGGTTCTGTACATCTTGGTGCCCTCCACAAACGGGTTGGCCAAAAAGCGTTGGTCGGTCAACGCTTCATTATTGATGTAACCTCTGGCAACTCCCAATCCTGAGACATACAGTTCTCCCTGGATGCCGACTGGAATCGGTTTCAAATAACTGTCCAGAATATATATCTGTGTATTATTTATTGGGTGTCCTATAGGAACCGACTGTAATTGCTCATCAGGAACAAAGCGATAGATCATACAACCTACTGTGGCTTCAGTAGGGCCGTATTCATTATATATTTCAACCTGGCCCTCAAACTTGCTATGAATAGCCTGTGCCAGAGAGGTCTCCAACTCCTCACCTCCTACGATCAGCTTTATTGTTTTATTGGAGGCTGGTACAAGGTCACTGTCATTTAGGATTTTTAGATGTGAGGGGGTGAGTTTCAAGACATTTACTTCACCTTCTCTGAGCATTTTTTCTACCACCAGGCCACCTTGCTGCTCTTGAGAGATAATGATTTTATTGCCGGAAATCAAGGGGGTGAAAATCGATGTGACGGTCAGATCAAAAGAAATTGATGTATACAATCCAAAAGTCGCGTCTTCCCCATCGAGATAGTATTCAGAAGCCCAGCCAATATAATTGATCAAAGCCCCGTGTTCTATCATTACACCTTTGGGTTTACCGGTGGAGCCTGACGTGTAGATCACATAGCATAGGTCTGAAGCCTTACTCCTATTTTCTACTTCTTTTACCTCAGTAAGGTTTTCAGCATCTTCTACGAAAAACGTTGGAATCGTGTATTCAACTTTACCCTCCAATTCTTTTGTGACCAACAAGGCATTTGCCCCGCTATCCTTAAGCAGGTATTCTTTTCGTCCATCAGGAAGATCCGTGTCAATGGGCAGGTAGGCACCTCCGGCTTTTAGAATGCCTAAAATACCTATGACCAACTTGGGCGACTTCTGCGTCATTAGCCCGACGATACTTCCCGGACCAATGCCCCTATCTATCAAATAAGAAGCCAGGCCATTACTTTTCTGATCGAGTTCCTGATAGGTAAGTGTTGTCCCTTCAAATACCAATGCCGATCTGTCCGGATGTTGTATCACCTGCTCTTTAAACAATGACAGAACAGTTTTTTCCTGAGGAATTTCTACAGCAGAATCATTAAATTGATAAAGGAGTTTTTGTTTCTCTACCTTATCAAGAAGTTCAATTTCCGATATTTTTAATACTGGGTTTTTAAGAATGGATATTAGAATCCTATTAAAATATCTGATAAAGCGAACTGCCTGTGTGCTGGAAAATAGTTCGGTACAGTATTCAAAAATGAAATCAATTTTCGTATCATATTCCAGCACTTTGAATACGACATCATAATTTGAAGGTATGGATTTACATGATTCTAAAGTAGCTTCATCTATTTCGTCGATACTCAAAACTTCCGACGAAACATGTTTGTACTTCTTATGATTTAGCACATCAAATGTCACGTCAAAAAGCGGCGACCTGGAATTGTCTCGCTGTAGATTTAGGCTTTCTACTAGTTCATCAAATTGAAAATCCTGATTATTGAAGCACTCTTTGACATTCTCTTTCAAGTCATTTAAGTAATCGACAAATGTTAAGTGGTCAGCCGGATAGGAACGGATAGGAATGGCATTAATAAATGTGCCAAACATGGTGGTTAATTCTTTACGATTCCTTCCTGTTACGGGAACACCTACTACAATATCACTCTGGCCGCTTATGGTTTTTAAAAACGTTTTAAAAACACACAACAAAACAGTAGACATAGTGGTCTCATAAGCCTGTGCTAATGATCTTATGGCCAAAGTCGTATTTTCATCAATCTTAAAGCGACAAGCTTTTCCTTTGTCGCTTTTGATCTGAGGCCGTGGAAAAGATATGGGTAATGCCAGCGGTTCCGCGGGTGTCAAAAATTTGTTTTGCCAAAAATTTTCTTGCTTCTTTATTTTCTCAATTTTCCGTGATTGGAAATACCACTCTGAGTAATCTCTGTATTGCAATGTTGGCAAGGGCCATTTCCCTCCTGCGGAAACCGTACTAAAAGCTTTATTAAATAAAGAGGTAGAAACTGCATCAAAAATGATATGATGAAATTCTATGAATAGAAATGGAGATTGCTGCTTACCTCGTGTTACATGAGTTAGACGGATTAATGGAAACTCGTCTAGCCGAAATGGTTTCATTAAAACGGAAGGAGCCTCTTCCAGTGTCAAATCTTCAGCTTGTAAATGACCAACTCTTATTTCACCCTTGTCCTGAACAACTTGTACCGGATTTCCATTGATGTTTTTGAAAGCAGTGCGAAAAATTTCATGTTGTTGAACAAATTCATTGAGCGTGTCTTCAACTTTTGTTAAGTCACCGGAATAATCTGGTATGATTTTGGTCAAATTATAGGCAACACTATCAGGATTTAGTTGTTGAATTACATACAGTCTTTTTTGAGCTGGCGACAGTCTGTAATATTCTTTTTTTTCCGATTTTTTTATCGTCGAGAGATTACTCATTTTTCACAGGTTCGATTAGTCAATTGTTGCTGAAGAAAGTCTGAATTAGCGTTTGCTTGTTATCTTGTTCCACGGGTTAGATAAACATGCCTTCTGTAGTGTAATTCACCCTGCTTCATGAATAGGAAATTTTTAAGTTTCTCGTTCTTTAAACCGGCACTCAACAAGTCCTGTATTTCAAGTTTATTTTCTTCGCTTTGAACAGCATGATCAATGTACTCTTGTACATTTAGGTCTACGTTCATCATTATTTCATTTGTTTTTTGCACCTTATGATCGATGAACAGTTGATTAAAAAAATGCTTGTCACGCGTTTTATTATGACTTACGTCAACCAGTTTATCAAATCTTTCGAAGAATTGATTCACTTCAGGATCCTCGTAAGAGGTGATATCAACGATACCTATTTTTCCCTGAGGTTGACAACATCGGATCATCTCCTTAAATACTACTTCGGCGTTTATAAAATGATGGAAGGCATACCTACAGGTTACTACTGAGAAGGAGTGATCAGCATGGGGTAAATTTTCTACATCTGCACGGTCAAATGAGACATTTTTAAGCCCCATCTTCTCACTTATCGATCTGCCAATTTCAATTTCATTATCAGAAATGTCTACGCCAGCAGATTGCGCGATCATCGTAGCGCTGTAGATCGCAAAGTCTCCGGGACCGCACGCGACATCCAATAAAGTATCATGGGGCTTAATTTTACAATAGTTAAAATAGGTTTTTAGCTTCTGATCACTGGTCACCATAGACCAATTGGCATATCTCTCAGCTTGTTTATTAAACTGATCTCTAGTAATCTGATTATTCATTTTCAAAGGAAAAAAGTCCTAACTGTTGTGAAGAAGAAATAAATAGAATAGCCTTTCATGCTACGCTCTGACTAAAAAAGCGCAGCACATTAAGCCAACAAAAATTACAGCTATCCTATCGAAGGCTCTGCGCCAGAGGAATCAATATCAAAGTGTAGGTTGCTTTGATAAAGTGTTTATCACTGGCACATGCTAAATATTTATGGAAAGATTTTTTGGGTACAGATGAGTGACATCAAAGTCAAGCTTTCAGGCTTCCAGCAACCCACTTAAAGCCTTCATTATTACTGTTTCAAGACACTTGAAGTGAGTGGCCACACCTCCCCTAACCAAGCAATTGATAAATATTTTGATTTACATAATTGACACATTCATTGACATGCCATTTATTTTCCAGAAGTTTACAAATTACCTCCACCACAAGTTTAGTCTGTTCATGTTGAAATATGTTTCGTCCAATAGATACCCCCGACGAACCACCGTACAAAGATTCATCAACGATGTGGAGAAATTCATTCAATTCGGTAATTCGTGTTCCCCCGGCGATCAAAACGGGTATGTTCACACTCTCGTTAATTTGCCTCATTCCCTCTGCACTACCCGGATAGTTCACTTTTACAATATCCGCTCCAATTTCCTGGGCCAGGCGAGCTGCATGAGCTGTGTCTTCGACAGGATGATCAGACGGTTCCGTATACATCATTGCTAATAAGGGCATGCCCCAATCGTTGCATTTTTCTGAAACGATCCCGAAATCTCTCAACATGCCAGGCTCAGCGTCGACACCTAAATTGACATGTATTGAAACGCCAACTGCACCGAGCTTAATCGCCTCTTCAACTGTTCCAACCAGGACCTTTTCAGATTGATATTGTCCTAAAGAAGTTGAAGCAGAAATATGCATGATGTAATTGGCATCAGACAAACCTGAAAATTGTCCAACTTTCGACAAGTTACCTTTATGCAATACGATAGCACTGGCTCCTCCTTTTTTGATTTCTGCAATTGCGTCATAACAATTTTCTAGTCCGGCGATGGGGCCATATGTGGCCCCGTGATCTATAGGAACAATGCATCCTCTCCTATTCGGGAAAGGAAGTATTCTCGCAAGTCTTATCTCTTTACCATTCATATCTCTGGATTGATTTTTTTAAAGAAATTAATATCACTACTACTCTTCAGTGATATGCTCATCAATTTTGATTCCCACGTGTCTCCCGGGTTCGCATACATACGCCAGCAGTTCTTCACCTACTGCTACGGTAGAAGCATTTCTCGGCTCTCCGTTTCCTCCGAAAATTCTTATATGCCAATCATCTTGTACAAAAGCGTTGATTTTTTTCCCTTCTGCTTCCACTTCAATTTTCAGCAGTGGTCTCAACTCCGTTTTAACTCTGCCTACGGTCACATCACGGGCATTCCCCTTTACATCTACACAAGTTACTTTTGCTCCACCTTTAAGTTCAGTTATATATGATGTATTATCGTCAGGACACCAAACATAAGAATGGACGGCTCCGGCGTTTACTCTGAACGGGCGTAAATCCATATAAGGCAGGTAATGCGTTTCGGAGCTAACACATAAGCCTCCGTCTGAAGTCGACCCAATGATCATGCCTTCATCTTTTTGAAAAAGGTTGGTGGTATCTATGCATGCCCTGTATCCCATTCCGGCATGCTCAACGTCAGTAACTTTTGCCTTAACAAGCTTCATTTTGTAGGTATCATCCTTTTGAAGAAGCTTATCCAGTGCTTTCAATTCATTAAAGCCATTATTCGAAAACAATACACCATCACTGCCCGACTCCATAACACCATAAGCAATTTCGGCATCTATGGCTTTGTCTACTTTCTTAATCAGAACCGTATCCGTGGGCTGTAATTTGGCAATCAAAAGTTCAAGTGGAATATTGGTTTCAGCCAGAAGCTCAATCACCAAATAATTGTAGTTTAACCCTTCCTGCCACGCTTCGTCCATTGTCTTTTGATCAACTATGGTAGTAGCGAAAGCTGTTTTATTACCTCTGGTGGCAGCGTTCTTCAATAAACCTTTATCCTCAGAGAGCACCACTGCTTCATTCGGTACTTTATCAAGATCTTCCTGGCTAAAAACTTCTACTATTAAATTGCTCTTCTTTGGAAGGCTCCGTTTGCTTAAATCTTTTGCGCTAACCAATATGTTTTCAAAACTCAGGTTATTTACCAGAGCTACTTTGTCTTTATTCTTGCTAATGTCTCTACAGTCTATCCAGACTATTTTCTTTTCTGACTTCATTCTATTTTAATAGTTTAATTTTTCTCGAAGATTCTTTTGTCTCGCGTCTTTTTTGAAAAAATCCGCACATAGGAAGACCTACAGATCAAAATGAACTTTCGATTTTTTCTGATTAGGAATTATGTTGGTATGATAAAAATTAACAGTTATGCAACTTGTTCCGATTTCGCATTTTCCAGAAACATGGCCATTTCAAAAACTGATTGATAATCAAATACAGTACTTAATTCGACTTCCATATTAAATGAAGAATGGATTTCATTGACAATTTCTGTTGCCATCAATGAGTTGCCTCCCAGTTGAAAAAAGTTATCGTGTACAGTTATATCTTCCTTCTCAAAGACTTTCTGCCATATGACTAATATTCTTTTCTGTAAATCGCTCTTTTCAACACTTTCCACTTTTTTCCTGCTGTTAACCAAGTCTTTATAACTGATTCTTGGCAGGCTGTTGCGGTCTATTTTGCCACTGGCAGTGATTGGAAATTTCTCCACCTTCACAAAAAAAGAAGGGATCATATATTCGGGAAGCTTTTCTCTCAAGCTGTTTTTAATCTTTTCAAGATCAGGCTTATCCTCAAAAGCCGTGATAAAAGCTACCAGAGAGATTTCGCTATTGTCATTCTTGACAGGCACCAAAACACTCTGTTCAATACTCTCGTCCGTATTTAGACAAGATTCAATTTCATTCAGGTTTACTCGGTTACCGTTGATCTTCACCTGACTATCTTTTCTACCCATCAGCTGAATGCTCAGGTCAGGGAGCAGCTTTCCCAAATCACCCATTCTTACAAGCTTTTCTTCCTCCCCAATGTCTAAAAACATCGCCTCGGTCATCCCCTTGTCTTTATAGTACTGAGGGTCTAAGAATTTACTGCTAAAATGAATTTCTCCAACTCCGTGAACGTGTACCTGGTTTTTATTCTCGTCTAAAAGGCTTGCCTTAATAGAACCGAACGGAAAGCCAACAGGTATCACTTTCCTTTCGTTAGAATAGTTTTTATCAATGACATACATGGTGGCCAATATGACTTCCGAAGATCCGTATAAATTAACAAACAGGCATTTGTCAGGAAAATTTTCTTTATACAGGTCTACGTCATTTTGAAGAACTTCTTCCCCACCCAGTACGACCAATCTCACATTTTTCAATTGTGATTTATCCTCCGCAGACTTAATCATGTACCGGTAAAGTGTAGGAACCGTGTGAATGATGGTTACTCCCAGCTTATTCACTAATGGCAGGAAGACTGAAGCATCCCGATCCTTCTTTACATCAATGATGGACAGTGAAGCTCCACTGAATAGGGCGCTAAAAATATCGATTACAGAAACTGTATGACTGTAGGGGGTGGTTAATAAAATATTGTCAAAATCCTTGATATCTAGTTCCTCAATATAACCGGAGATAAAATGAACCACGCATTGATGGGATTGTGCCACGCCCTTGGGTTCTCCCGTAGAGCCTGAGGTATAAAGAACATAGGCACTTTGAGTTTTATCAATTTTCAACTCGGGATTTGTCTCATATTTGTTCTCAAGCCCGGAGATGTTGATTAGGGTGATGTTTTTCTTGGAAGAACTCAACAATTTATAAGCAAAAGACATTTGATTATTGTTGGTTATCAACACATCTGTCTCCGAATCATTTAAGATTTTTTTGGCTCTCTCGAGTGGGATGAATGGATCGATTGGCACATACGTTTTTCCAGCTTTTAGCACACCCAGGAGTGCAATAATTACCTCCTCGTCATGATCTAATAATAGTGTAACGTTACGGCACTTATTGGCGGTGGACTCCCTAATGTTATAAGCAACTTGATTTACTTTTTTATTCAATTGCTCATAAGACAAATTATTGTCCTTGGTATGAATCGCTATATTATCCGGGTATTTCTCAACAGCTGATTCAAATCGTTCTACAATGTCATGGGTTTTCATGCTATACTAATTTTAACTGCTCTCAATTACTTGAATTCAAAAAATGAATTAATCTATCCTGTAGGTTTCTCTGATAGCCTCCTAGATAAAAGTCCGTTTAGTGAATGTCTTTTTATCGATTTATGATAGGTTTCCCTTATGTGATGTTGGATTACTCCAAATCCAGAGATGAATAAAGTCAGGTTTATTTTTATGCTTCTTCGCTCTTAATTATTCAGCGTGTTCTCGCATTTTTCGAGATCTTCTTTTATTCGCCAGATCGCAAAATTCAATTCTTTCGCTTTGGACAGGTTTTCATAAGCCAGGCCGTAATTTTTATTCCTCATGTGTAGTCGGCCATTGAGTGCGTATGCGGTTGAGGACTCAGGATATAATTCAATGGCCATCTCCACGATGGATTTTGTGACCTCTTTATTTCTTCCTCCAAGTAAAAACGCCAAAGTATTTAGGGTATTGATGTCCGCCTTTCCTTCCTCGCTCAACTCCTGAAGCTGCTGAAACATGGTTTCAGCATCGCTGTTATCATAGGCCTTTAGCAAGCGGGTTGTAGCGCTGGGGTATTGCCCAGAAAAGTAGAATGACTTAAGAAATGGGGTCAGGTCCATCCCGATGGTCAGTTCATTGAGCCTGGAGGTCATCAACAGTCCGCGATCACTGTTTGTGAGAAAGACAAATCCTCTTTTCTTTTTGACAGAATAGAAGAAGTAGTTTTTATGCCCCTGGTCATCTCCACCGTGGGCCACCAACGTGTCTCCATTGTGAATGGCAACTTCAAAACCCGGTCCATAGTAAACGGAATTCCGAACCCAGATTTCAGGTTCCAAAATATTCATAAGTTGCTTTTCAGAAAGCCTTTTACCATCAAATGTTGCTATGATCAGTTTAGCATAATCCTCGGCAGAAAAATGATTTCCAGCTGCCGGGTTGGTATAGGTATTAAAGTAGACCTCCCGTTCCTGACCCAATACCGAATGCCCAAAAGTGTGATTCTTAGTTGAAATTTTATAGATAGGCGTAGGGTGGCGCAGGCTGAACTTTTGATAGATATTTTTAAATTTTAATCGTGTCGTTTTTAACTTAAGTGTCTTTACTACTCTTTCGGTAATATACTCCTCATAGGACTGTCCCAATATCTTCTTAATCACAGAAGCCAGATAGTTATACCCCTCTCCTGAGTAGATATATTCTTTGCCAGGATCACTTAGTATATCCAGCGTATCTCGATGGTAGTAACTTTTAGCCCAGTTCTCTAACCCAGAAGAGTGACTCATAACCATTCTAGGAGTGATCAGTTTATAGCGCTCATCATGGTTCAGGCGATCATTAGGCAAATACTCGTACATTGGTCGGTCCAAATCCAGTTTGCCTTCATCTGCCAATTGATGGGTAACAAATACCAGATAGCTTTTTGAAAGAGAACCACCATTAAACATGGTTCTTTTATTTACTTTTTTATTTCCTTTTCTATTACCATATCCTTTAGCAAATACTACCTGATTGTTTTCAATGATCGCCAGCGACATGCCCGGTACCCCAACATCATCCATCATTTGATTGATCTGTTCGTCCAAATCTCCGGACCGGAGCCTTTTCTGTGTAGAGCTATCGGTAGAAGGGTTTTGCGGTAGAGCAACAAAAGGTGACAAAGTCAGCAGAAGCCACAATACCAAAAAGAATCGTTTGGCGTGATTACCCGAGCTTAATAAAGATGGTTTAGAGCACATAGATTGTCCTAGTTTTTGGAAATAAGTAAATAATAATTACCCAATTGAATTCGTGATGAATTTGCCATGCACGGTCAACAGACCATGTGAATATTCATTGCTACCTGTTTAATCCTGATCCTGACCAGGCTTTTACTTAATGTGTATTGACTATTTTGATTTTATTTGACGCTCCTTTATTGTGATCAAAAATTAAGTATTCATCAAGCATCAATTCCTGACTTTCTATAATTTGATCTAACAGAGAGGTGTATTCGTCCATAAAATATTTAACGGTAGATCTTTCGAACAAATCGGTCTTATATTGAATGGTTAATTGGATATCACCATCCACTATCTGGAGTAAAACCGAAAGATCAAATGCAGTAGCCTTATTCGGAATCTTATATGGAGAAAATTGCTGTTCCGATGATCCCTGTGGTTTGCCGTTCTGTTGGCCCTGGCCACTCGTAAGGGTTCTTGAATTGAACAGAATATCAAAAAGAGGGTTCCTGCCTTTTATTCTTTGGTACTTTATTTCATCTAAGAGCATTTCATAAGGATACCCACCGTTTGAAATTGCTTTTATCATCGTATCTTTTACTTCATTCAGATATTCTGAAAACCGAGTAGTTCCATTCGGGTACGACCTGATGACCAGTGTATTGAGCAGCACACCCACCATGTCTTCAAGTAAAGTGTGATCCCGGTCTAAGTACGGCATACCAATGCAAATGTCATTTTGCTTAGTCAATTTATGCAACATCACCTTAAAGACAGTGAGCATTAAAGTATACATCGTTACATCCTTATCCTTCGACAATTTGGTAAGGTCACTAGTACGATGCTTACCCATAAAAAATTCATATTCTTCCGCTTCATAGCTAGTGATTTCCGAGCGGGGATAGTCAGTAGGTAAATTGAGTGGTTCTACATCTGTTTTAAACTCATTTAGCCAATGTTGTCGCTGCTTTGATTGCGCATTAAGCTTAGCGTAATTTTTGTTCTGCCATAAAGCAAAATCTTTATAATGAACTTTTACTGGCTCCAACTCTTCTCCTGACATGATTTTAATGAAATCCTGGTTGATTATGTCATGAGACGCTTTGTCCATAATGGAGTGTTCAATATCAAACAGCAACCCCCATTTAGCCTCTTCAATGGCAACTACAGCTATTCTAAATAGAGGTGCCACGGTCAATTCAAAAGGTTGAATAAAATGATCAATTTCGTCCTCCATCATTTTTTCTATACCACTCTCATCTTTGATGTTCCTTAAATCTTTGGTAAGGATTTTTATCGGTACGCTGGCATTTACTTTTTGTACAGGACTTCCATTGATAAAATGGAATGACGTTCTTAAAATTTCGTACCTCTCTGTAAGTGATTGAAAAGCCTTCTCAAGTTGCTCTAGTTGTAATTTCCCCTCGATAAGAAACACACTCGTTGAGTTGTAACTTGTTTCGGTTTTGAACATTAATTGGGAATAAATTATTCTTCTTTGGGCAAATGATATAGGATAGTATTCTCTCTTTTCAGCTGGAAGGATCTTGAAAGTCGGTTCAGACTTATGATCATTATCCCTCAGCTTGTTCTGAATTATGTTACTAAAGGTTTTTAAATCAGAACTGACAAATATGTCTTCGATCCCAAATTGAATCCCATGAACAGCATTAAGCTTATTGATCATCTGAATCGCCAAAATGGAGTGTCCTCCCAGCTGAAAGAAATCTGATTCAAGGCTAATTTCCTGCTGTTCTATTTCCAGCACCTCGGCCCATATTTTAGCAAGCTCCTTCTCTACCGCAGTAGATGGTAACTCGTATTCATTTTTCTTTTGACTCTTGGGAGCAGGCAGCGCTTTCCTGTTCACTTTCCCATTTGAACTCAAGGGTACTTTGTCGAGCTGAATGAATTGACTCGGAATCATATATTCCGGCAGGTAACTTCTTAGAAAATCTTTAATGGATTGCTCCAGACTACCATTGTCGATTTGCTCGTATTTCTCAACGGCTTCTATTTGGTCTTCGGCTATTACCCCACCCAACAGGCTATAAACCACAGATGTGTCGGAAGAAAGATGCAAAGCCTCTGTTAATCTACTTTGATTTACCGTACCCGCAATACATAACCCAATCTTCCGGGAAGGACTGAGGTTCATCATGGCTTGTGCTAGATAACCTGAAGTGAGTTCGGAATGAGCCGAATTCTTTCCTGTTATAAATAGGCCAAAACCGCCATTCTCGTAAATCATATCATTGCCTGAAAAGACATCCATTGCTGATTTACATGGTGTCAATAATTTGAGGCTAGATGTGGCCGGCTGATATTGGTAATACCCGCCTTCTAAAGATTGCACTTTCCCTGGCTTTGCATATAGAAATAACCCCAGGCCTTCCGCTCCAAATAACGGAGAATTACTACCAGCTAATGCAGACTTAAGCAGAAAGCTCAAATCATCTAAAGACAGAGCATCGTTGAGATAAGTCCTGTAACTTTTCCGATATAGGTGAGAAAAAGAACATGTCTTGTTCAGTTCGCTTTCCGGCAACTGAATAGAAGCATGCACCATTTTTCCATTTTTAGTTTCTCCAAAAGGAGAAGACACTAGGTCATCGGCTGATTTTTCTGAGACCCTTCCCCCTGAAAATCCCTGGATAATGATATGCTCCGGATCCAGAGAAAATTTCTCATGAAGATCAGTATCATGGATTAATTCCTGGGGTGTCCAGGCCAGCTTTTCATTGAATAAGTTGATCAATAAGTTGGCCATATGGCCGGCCTCTTGATGACAGAATCCTTCTGCCAAATCACCGTATAATGGCGCTATTGCTCTCAAGTCTCCTACCAGAAAAAGGCTGACCGAACTATGATCAGTATCTGATAGATACTCTTCGTGGCATGGATTTACGAGGTAGAGGCGATGATGTTCCGGGTGGTAATAATAATAGCCCCTCTGCAAACCAGAGACCTTATTTTCTTTGACATGAAGATATGCCTGAACCGGATACAAGCTCCCCGCTGAAGGATAATAATACTTTGGTAATATTAACTCAGGACTAGTATGCTGTATTAGCCCTTCCAACATTTGGCCAAGATCATTCAGGGTAAGTCCGTCTTCGATAAAAGACTTGTTAAAAGATGACCTGGTTCTTAGTTGCAATTTTTTTGATTCTTCGATGGATGGTAATAAAACACTAACTGCTTCCGGGTCAAATGCTCTCAGACCCGGTTTGGACATTTTGAACAATTTACGTTCAACGCTATCGCTGATCACTTTACTACTTACTGTCTCAGCTACACCAATGTTATCGTCAGGATTGACGTTACTTTCCTTCCCTACCACATATGCGACCAACCGTTTCGCTTGACCTCCGGCATTAGTAGCTATGGCTACTGCATCCTGTATGTCTTCATGGTTTTTTAGCGCTTCTTCTATCTCTCCCAGTTCGATTCGATATCCCTGGATTTTCACTTGTGAATCCTCCCGACCTAAAAACTCGATGTTCCCATCAGCCAGATAGCGGCCTAAGTCACCCGTTTTATATAGTCTGTCTTTCGTATCCGGATGTATGATGAAACTTGCATCCGTCTTTGCTTTATCTTTCCAATATCCCTTTGCTAATCCTATTCCTCCTATGTATATGTCACCTGCAACATGGGTGGGGCAATCGCTTAGATCAGGCTTTAGCACATGAAATTGTTGATTTTTCAGGGGCTTACCATAGGGTATGCTCTTCCAATGATCCTCTACTTTATCAATAGGAAAGAAAATTGACCAAATGGAGGCTTCTGTCGCACCACCCAAACTAATGATGGCTGATTCCGGGCATCGGTGGGTTATCCGTTCCGGTAAACCTACTGGTATCCAATCGCCACTCATCATCACCAAACGAAGCGGTAAATGCGCCTCCCAATCCTGGGAATAATCGATCATCATCTGCATCAGGGCAGGTACCGAATTCCATATGGTTATGTGGTATGTCTGAACGTAATGCAGCCACTTTTCCGGAGACTTTAGATCTCCCTTATCTGGTATAAATACCGAACCTCCGGCAGCCAGCAGTCCAAAAATATCGTATACCGACAGGTCAAAACTTAATGATGACAGGCCAAATGCCTTATCTTTTTCAGTAACATTAAACCTTTCGTTGATGTCCAAAACCGTATTTACCGCACCTCTATGATCAATCATAACACCCTTAGGTGTACCTGTGGACCCGGAAGTAAATATTACGTAAGCCAGATCTTCTGCTGATTGAATGTCCGACAATTCATCATTCAAAGAATCGCCCTGAAAGTCTTCTGTTATTTCTATTACTTTCTTACTATCAGGAAAATCAATTCGGTTCTTAATTTCAGGAGTGGTCAATAAAATATCCACCTCACCTTGCTCCAATAAAAGCTGGATGCGCTCCAGTGGAAGGTCTGCATCGATAGGCAAATAAGCGGCTCCGGCATATAATACGCCAAAGGCTGCAGCTACCTGCTCCCAGCATTTATCCATTACCACAGCAATTAATTGGTTCGGCTGAGCGCCCGCATTCCTTAATTCATGGCCTATTTGATTACTTAAAAGATGTAATTCTCCATAGGTCAAGTGCTTATTATTTGTCTCGATGGCTATGGCATCTTTTTGCTCCTTAGCCTTTTCACGGAAAATTTCATGCAGCAGCTTTTTCGGAATCTCGCCGACAGTATTATTGATAGCTGTTCGTTGTTGTGCTTGCTGCTGTGGCAAGGGTATCAAAGATTTAGCCTCAAAAAGGATTTCAGATTCGGAAAGTTCATTTAGCAGTGTTTTATACGCTTCGAACATGACACCTATCAGGCCGTCAGGAAATAATCCTTTAATGGAATCCCAATTGAAATAGAGCCCCTTCGAATTTTCCATTAACTGGACATCAATCCATACTTGCGGCGTTTGAGTAATGGCGTAATTCAGTTTCTTTTCATCCTTTTCAGAAAGGTCTTCTTCCACTACCTCCTTATTCTCGTCTCCTATTCCAAGCGTGCTTGTCACTACTATTGGAACAAATACTGTATTTCCATGATGACGTGACAACTCTCTTAGCACCTCCACGCCACTGAAATATTTATGTTCTAAATCTTCCCACATTCGGTCTTGAATGCCTTTCAAACGATTCGAAAAAGTATTATCGCCTCTATTATCCACCTCCAGAAGCGTTAATGAAGTAAAATCTCCTAAGATTTTATCGACATCCTGGTGAAAGGGAATTCGGTTAAACAGGGTAAGATTTAGGGTAAAATGCGCTGATTTACTCCAAACTTTCAATACTTCGGAAAAACATCCAAGGAGCAAGACTGTCGGAGTGACCCCCAACTTTTTGGCTTTGTCCTGTAAATTGTTCCACTTCTGTTTTGGTAGGTATGAACCATGTCGCTCAAAGCTATGATCACTATTTGTGTCTTTGTTCTGATTGAGGGGCAATTCAGGAGCCAAGGGGAAATGCTCTATTCTGTCCAACCAATATTTCTTTGATTTATCAAAAAGATTGGTCTCCCTTAGCTTCAACTCGGTCAGTATATAATCGCGGAAGGATATATTTATCGGTGGCAGCGCAGCATCAATATCCAGATATAACTTTTTAAAGTCATTGAAAAGAATGATCAAGCTTCCTGCGTCCATAATGAGCGCGTCCAGGCTGCTATGGACCTTATAAGTGCCATCTTTAAATATGGTGATCCGAATGTCAAACAAAGGCCATTTCTCCCCTGAAAATACCTGATGGGAAAGTTCGTCTCGCAACAGATCAAATAACTTCTGACCATCTTCTTCTGAATACTTATTTAGATCAAGAACTTTTGCTTCATATCGAGATACTTCCTTCAGTATTTTCTGCTCACCCTGCTCAGTAACCACCATTCTAAGCATTTCATGGCGATCAATTAGCAACTGGAGCGCTTTATTGAATCTTTCAACATCCAATTCTTCCACGTAAGATTCTGAATAGATGTGGGTTCCTACGTTGCCATACTCGAATATATTCTTCCTTCCAATCCAGTAGGCTTGTTGTACTCCGGTTAATGGAAAGGACTCATATCTCTGCTTCTCATCTGTCAAAATTTGAGGAAGCACCTCCTGCTCTTCGGATCCCTGAGTGATCAATTTTGAGATTGCCTTTATTGAAGGGTCTTTAAAGAAGGCCGGCAGGGTCAGGTTAACCCCAAAAGAATTTTGGATCTCATTCAACAGTTTAATGGCCAGTATCGAGTGCCCACCAAGTTCGAAAAAACTACTATTCGTACTAATGGCATCCTCACCGATTGTCAATACTTCTGACCATATCCTGACAAGTTCTTTTTCTGTATTGTTAGAGGCTGCAATAAATTCATCACTGATCTTAATTTCAGGATCAGGCAAGGCCTTTCTATCCAATTTGCCATTGGGAGTTAATGGCAGCTCGTCTAACTGAACGAAATGCGTAGGAACCATATACGCAGGGAGGCAATCGATGAGAAATGCTCTCAACTCAGCGGTTTCCAATTCTTTCTCGGATGTATAGTAAGCCGCTAAAAATTTGTCATCATTTTTATCTTTTACTACCACAGCCGCTTCTTCTATCCATCTGTTCTGTAAAAGTTGGCTTTCGATCTCACCTAATTCTATTCGATAACCACTGATTTTTACCTGGTTATCAACCCTTCCTAAGAACTGTATGTCCCCATTTGGAAGCCACTTTGCTAAGTCCCCTGTCTTATAAATAATCTCCTCATTCTCAACAGGATCTTTGATGAACCTTTCTTTGGTAAGTCTGCCGCGATCCCAGTACCCTCTGGCCACTCCTTTACCACCAATGCTCAGTTCACCTGGAATCCCAATGGGTTGCAATCTCCCTTTGTTGTCCAAAATACGAATGATGGTATTGGCTATCGGGGTTCCAATATTTACGGACGTTGCATCCGTAAGATCCTTTACAGCTGACCAAACTGTTGTCTCAGTTGGTCCATACATATTGTAAATTTTCCCCGAATAGTAATTTCTTATGTCGTTAAGGAGGTTAACAGGAAACTCTTCACCACCAACCATGAGTAACTTTATGTCTTTAAGCGCATCACCCTCTCCATTTGACAATAATAATTTCAAATGTGATGGCGTGATCTGGACCCCATCTACCTTTTGGTCCTTGATCAATGTCGACAAGTTCCTGGTATTTTTCTGATCTGTGGAGCTTGCCAAAACTATTTTAGATCCATTCAAAAGAGGTAAAATGGATTCTAATACGAAAATATCAAATGAAGCCGTTGTTAGGCTTAACATCGAGAAGTCTTCAGGTATGGAAATCCTGTTGATGATGCCATGAACAAAGTTGATGACGTTTCTGTGTTCAACCATTACTCCCTTAGGGTTACCCGTTGATCCCGAAGTATAGATCAGGTAGGCAAGGTTTGAAGGGGAAACATGCACATCAACTGGCTCTTCTGATTGCTCAGTCAATTCTTTTGATGCTACATCAATTGAAACCACATCGTTGGATAGCCTATCAGAAACGGGTTGCGAAGAATTCCCAGTCAAGATGATCTTCATCTTACTGTCCTGAATGATGAAATTGATTCGCTCTGCAGGATACTCTGGGTCAATGGGAATATAAGCGCAACCGGCCTTTAACACGGCTAACATGCTAGCTACGAGTTCCACGGATCGATCCATCATTATTCCGATCAATACTTCTTCTTTCCCATCGAGATGAGCGAGTAGCTTTCGGGATAATTGATTGCTTAAATTATTTAATTCCTGATACGTTAAACTTTCTCCTTCGAATACAATCGCAGGATGATGGGGATGTCTGGCTACCTGTTCTTCAAATAATTGATGAATGGTACTGTTTGTATCAAAATCAAGTTTCGTGTCATTAAAGGCATGAATCAAGTCATCTTTTTCAGCATCAGATATCACCTGAATATCAGCAAGCTTAATTTGATCATTTCGCATCACTTCAGACATCATCGTCCTGAAGTAACCCATGAATTTCTCTACGGTCTCTTTCCTGAATAATGAAGTGGCGTATTCAAAATTCACAACCAGTTTTTCCGAGCTTTCCAGTACGACCATGGTCACATCAAATGACGATCTGATGCGCTTAGAATCAAATTGCTTTAGGGTTAACCCTGGGATTTTCAATTCTGATTTTCGGTAATTCTGATACATAAACATGACATCAAACAGGGGATTACGACTTGTGTCACGTTTAACATTTAAAATGTCTACTAATTCTTCATATGGATAGTCCTGGTTATCCAGGCAGCCTAAAGTATTCTTTTTGACCAGGGATAGCAGCTCCAGAAAGCTTACATCTTCACGGAATTTAGTACGCACGGCGAGTGTATTGACAAACATCCCAAGTATATTCTCCAGTTCAGGGTGTTGATGTCGACCGGCAACAGGTGTTCCAATCACGATATCTCGATGACTGGTGAGTTTACTGAGCAACATATTGAACATGGAAAACATGACCATGAACATAGTCGCTCCCTCACTTTCGGCAATAGATTTCAGTCGGTTCAAATCTTCCCCAGCTAGCTCAAAGCTTACCACTTCACCTGAATGATCTTTAACCGCAGGTCGGGAAAAATCCGTTGGCAAATTCAGGATCTCAGGCATTTCCGAAAATTGATTGATCCAGAAATCTTTTTGTCCGGCTACTTTATCCTGCTGAGCTTTCTCCAATTGCCACTGAACAAAATCTTTATAATTCAAGCGCAGCTTGGGTAACCCTTCATGTTCACCCTTATAGATGGCCATGAATTCTTCAATGAAAATAGTCTGAGATACTCCATCGCTAATGATATGATGCGTATCCACCATCAAAACACTATTCTCAGAGGAAGTTTCGATCAATCCTACCCGCATCAAAGGAGCAATACCCAGATCAAAAGGCCTGATAAACGCCTGAATTGTAGCAGGCACTTTGTCTTCATCTGCCTTGATATAATCAACCTCAAACGTCACATCTTTGCTGACAAACTGTACCGGTTCCGAACCATTCGTTTCAAAGGATGTGCGCAGACTTTCGTGGCGGTCAATGAGTTTCTTAAACGCATCAGTTATTTTATCTCTGTCGGGCTTTCCTTCAAGTCTGACAATTTGAGGCATATTGTACGCCAGTGCCTCAGGGTCAAATTTGTGAAGAAAGAATACTCTCTTCTGTGGCGAAGACAAAGGATAATGTTCTGCTTCCTGCGTTTTTATGATTGAAGCCTCACTTTCGCCTGTTTTGTCCTGAATATATTCCGCCTGCTCTTTGATGGTCGGATATTCAAAGATGCCACTGAGGGAAATCTCTACGTTAAAGGTCTTACGAATACGCCCAATCAAATACAACGTAGTTAAGGAATTTCCACCCATCTTGTGGAAATTGCCATGAACACTGATAAGTTCCGGCTCGATTTTCAACACATCGGACCATAAACCTTGAAGAACGGTTTCGATATTATTTGAAGGTGCCACATAATCCAGGTCTCCTGTTTTTTCCGGGTCTGGCAGGGCTTTTTTATCCAGCTTGCCATTCCTCGTGAGCGGCCAGCTTTTCATAGGAACATAAAAGGTGGGGATCATATAGGTCGGTAATGTCTCCGACAGGTAATCCACAAGTAGCGTCGAATCAAGCTCCGATTCCGACAAGTAATACCCCACTAGATAATCTGGCCCTTCTTCACCCTCGGTCCGAACAACCACCACCGAATCGGTAATTTGCGGATGACTTGACAGCTGATAGGCGATCTCTCCTAATTCTATTCGATAACCATGCACTTTCACCTGGTCATCCGTACGGCCTTTATACAGCATGCCGTCATTCGCATGACGTCTGGCTAAGTCTCCGGTTTTGTACATGATGGCTCCTTGCACAAAAGGGTTGCTGATGAAGCGTTCTTCTGTCATAGAAGTATTTCCCAGATAACCGCGGCTTAAGCCGGCACCGGATACATATAATTCTCCCGTAGCGCCAAGTGGGACCGGATGCAAATCCTTGTCCAGAATGTAGACCTGCGTGTTGTTGATCGGGTGACCAATTGGCACGGAAGTCAGTGTCTCCTCAGGAGAATAACGATGAATCATACAGCCAACCGTGGCTTCGGTAGGTCCATACTCATTATATATCTCTACTTTCCCTCCAAACTTATCGTAGATCGATCGGGCAAGGCTGGTCTCCAATTCCTCCCCTCCTACGATCAGTTTTTTATTTTTTGCAGGTATAGGAATATCTATGGCTCCATCTCTGATGATTTTCAGATGTGATGGCGTAAGTTTTAATACATCAACATCTCCCGAACTCACCAATTCTTTTATCCGTGTGCCATCATCCTTCCCGGGATAGATAATGATTTTATTACTCGTGGTTAACGGGATAAAAATTGACGTGACTGTAAGGTCAAACGAAATAGACGTATATAGTCCAAATGTTGATGGCTCTCCTTTCAAATAATAACCAGATGCCCAATTGGTATAGTTGAGCAATGAGCCATGTTCGATCATGACACCCTTGGGCTTACCAGTCGAGCCCGAAGTATAGATTACATAAGCCAGGTCTTTTCCGGTAATCTCGACGGAAGATGGCTTTTCGTCATTTGAATCAATCTTATCCAGGTCCCTGTCCAGGTCGATTACTTCCGGTGAAATGGACATGAAAGACTGTATATGGCTCTTTCTTGTAATAATTACCTGTAATGCTGCGTCTTCAATCAGGGTAGTTTTGCGATCATCAGGGAAAGACGGATCAATAGGAATATAGGTGCCTCCTGATTTTAGGATTCCCAATATGCTGGGAATCAACTGCAGTTCCCGATCAAGCATTAATCCGACCATATCACCCTTTTTAGTCCCTTTTGCTTTTTGCAGATAGGAAGCGAGCTTATCTGATCGTTGATCAAGTTCTTTGTAGGTCATCCTGTCATCGCCGATGGTGATGGCCAGGGTATCAGGGTTTTGAGCTACCTGTTTTCTAAACAGAGATAAGACAGTTTCTGATGAATCATAATCAGTTCCTGTAGCATTGAACTCATGTAGTAATTTTTGATGCTCTGCCGTGGTATTAATATCAATTTTTGATATGTCAGTTGAAGTGTCAGAAGTGATTTGTTCAATGATTTGATTTAAATGAACCAGTACATTTCTGATGGTGACACCATCGAATTTATTGGCATTATAATCAATCTTAATTCGAGTCTCCTTTGCCGGGGTGATTTCGATTGTCAAGTCGTAATTTGTCTGTTCGAATACCTCCGCATCAGCCACTTTAAAATCCTCTGATGTATCAAGACTTTCAGTTACAGGATAATTCTCAAATACCATAAGATGGTCAAACAATCCGTTATCCAACTCACTGGAAGACTGTGTTTCTGACAAGAGACTAAAATGATGTTTTTCGCTTTCTATTGCTCCTTCCTGCACTTTATTTAGCAACTCACCAATGGAGCAACCTTCATCAAAACTTATCCTTACTGGGACAGTATTGATAAATAGCCCTATCATCGTTTCAACATGCTCCAACTCTGCCGGACGCCCGGATACCACTGATCCAAACACCACATCATCAGTGTTGTTGTACTTGGCTAACAGTATAGCCCAGGCAGCCTGAAATATTGTGTTTAATGTTACCCCGTACTCACTGGAAAGCTGATGAAGTGACTTCATCACTTGCTGATCCAGGAACCATTCTTCAGACACTAAATGGTAAGGCAAAAGGTCAGAAATGGATAGTTCCTTTTGCGGTAATGTCGCTAGTTTATCATAAGAGGCCACATATTCTCTCCAATAGTCAGCAGATGCTTCTTTGTCTCTAGCCTCCAGCCACTTTATATAATTGGAATAAGGGTTAGCTATATCAGGCAAGGATGGCTCAATCTTATCAACATTACCTGCATAGATTGTTTTGAACTCATTAATTAAGATACTTAAGCACCACCCATCCATCAAAATATGATGTCTGCTCCAAATGAAAAAGTATTCATCTTTAGCGATTTTAATTACTGACAGGCGCATGAGCAGGTCCTTGCTCAGATCGAATTTTCTAAGCTTTTCTTCTTGCTGAAATGCTGATATCACTGAATCTACAGACCGGCTTTTGACTTCCTCTTGAAGATCACGGTAATCAAAATCGATACTTCGTTCACTTAAAACGACCTGTAAAGGCCGATCATAGCCCTCATTTACAAACAGGGTCCTTAAAATGTCATGTCTGTCTATCAAGACATTCATGCTTTTTTCAACCAGGCTTACGTCCAGCGTTCCTTTAAGCCTATAGGTCAACTGCGAAAAATAGTTGTTTGACTCACTATTAAGCAACGAATGGTAAAGCATCCCTTCCTGCATCGGCGACAGAGGATAAATATCCTGAATATCATATTTCGCCTGTAGTACATCTAACTGGGCTATGGATAACTCTTTATAGATTAAATCGGAAGGAGTTAATTCTAACTTATTATACGAGCAGCAGAAATCTATAATTTCCTTTAAGCTTTCTTCGAACTGCTGCATGAACGCTGTTATCGTTTCTTCGTTGAATTGCTTTTGGCTGTAAGCAATAGTCATCTTCAACTTATCAGACTGGATTATTCCTGAAATGTCCCAATCATAATTGATGGTTTCCGTATTTGCCACCGTGTTTCCTCTGCCCTCATTAGCTACCGAATAAGATCGACCGCTCGTATCAGCACCAAATTGACCTAAATAATTAAATACTATCTGTGAATTTCCAGCAAGCTGTTCTGTTTGATCATCGCTCTCTGGAGCATAATATTTGCCCAGTAAGTAATCGAGTCCATTATTAGGAACTTTTGCCAGCGCTTCTTTAATACATTTGATCTGATAAGCTAAATCACCATCCATTTTTTCCAGGATCACTGGATAGATAGTAGTGAACCAACCGACTGTTCGACTTACATTCGTTCCGTTTATCTCTTCTCTGCCATGACTTTCCAGGTCCACCTGCACTTTACTGTGGCCATATCTCATGGATACACTTAACAACAATGCGGTCAGGAGGATATCATTGATCTGGGTATTAAATGATGGGTGTACTTCCTTTAATAATTGCCTAGTTGCTTCGCTGGTTAACGTAAATGAAGCATATCGTCTATCAACTCCGGTATTACTTCCTTCATGATGGTCCTTCGGTATCCGGCTTATGTTTTTAGCATCAAAACTTTTCCAATAGGCATTTGCCTCATTGAATTGATCTCCTTTCATGTATTCATGCAGGTGTCCTGACCAGGAGAGAAATGAATCAGTCTTACCCGGCAAGGTCAGTGATTCATCGCTGTTTATCTGTTGGTATAGACCTTCAATGTCTTCAAACAAAATACGCCATGATACGCCATCTACCACCAAATGATGAATTACAATGAGTAATCGGCTACCTTTTTCCAGGTGGAACAAACCAACCTTCATCAGTGGGCCTTGCTCCAGATTGATCCCAGCTTGTATTTGATTACTAATTTCCAATAAAGACGCTTCGGTTTCTACCCCTTGATCTTTCAGGTCATATGCTTCAACCGAAACAGGTAAGTCTGTATTGAGGTTTTCCTGGATCAGCACTTCATCTTCACTTCTAAACACCATCCGTAGTGCATCATGGTGTTCCTGAAGTTTCCTGAAGATCTCACGTATGTTTTCAATTGAACCCTCCTCCTCAAAACTGAGCATTACTGCTTGGTTGTAATGGTGTTTGGCTTGGACCGGACCTTCAAAAAACCAACGCTGAATAGGCGTCAAATAGGCTTTACCGATAATGGTAGATTGATCAGATATAACCTCTAATGGCTTCAGTATGGTGGCCAGTTGTTTAATGGTTTGATGCACAAAAATGTTATGCACTGACAGCTCATAGCCTTCACCTCGAATTCTTGAACATATCTGTATGGATTTAATGGAGTCACCACCCACAGAAAAGAAGTTATCGGTTGTTCCGATTTGATCAATACCCAATACGCTTGCCCATACTTCTGCCAGGAGTTTTTCCTCCCTGGTTTGTGGTGCTACATACTGGTCTTGTATTTTAATTTCCGGATCAGGCAATGCATCTTTATCTAATTTCCCATTGACCGTCAACGGCACCTCATTCAGATGAACAAAGTATGAGGGTATCATGTAATCGGGCAGCTTCCCAGATAGAAAGCCTCTTATTGTTTCAATATCGATTGTCTCTTGAGATACGTAGTAAGCGGTCAGGAAGGTGTGATCCTGGTTTTCTTTCATGATAACAACCGCTTCTTTGACAGCTGGATAGAGATTCAATTGATTCTCTATTTCACCCAACTCTATTCTGAAACCCCGGAGTTGAACCTGATGATCAGCTCTACCGAGATACTCAAGGTCTCCTGAGCTTAAAACCCGAGCCAGATCACCGGTTCGATATAGCCTTTTGTCTGAATCATATGGACTTTGAATGAATTTTTCGTTCGTTAGCTGCTCTTTCCCCAAATAACCTCTGGAAACACCTGCTCCTCCTACGTATAATTCTCCGATGACTCCATAAGGGACCGGGTTCATGTGTTTATCAAACACAAATGCTGATAAAGTAGGGAGCGGTTTACCTATATCACTGATGTTGTTTTCAATTTCTTTCTCAGTTATTTCTTTATAGGTCACGTGAACAGAGACCTCTGTAATCCCATACATGTTGACCAGCTTAACTTCGGGATACCTTAATCGCCAGTCCTTCAACCTGCCCGGGACGAGTGCTTCTCCACCGAAAATCACATGACGTAAGCTTAGCCCGGCTTCAGGTTCAGATAGCTCTTCCTGAATAAGGTTGTAAAATGCACTTGGTGTCTGATTAAGGATAGTAACCTTTTCCTTCTTTAGAATATTATGGTAGGCTTGTGTATCTCTCGCTACCATTTTAGGTATAATGATGAGTTTCCCTCCAAACAGCAGTGCTCCAAAAATTTCCCAAACGCTAAAATCAAACGAATGGCTATGGAACATCGTCCAGACATCATCACTTTGAAAGGTGAATGGAACCTCATCACTGAAGAATAATCTTACAATATTTCTATGCTCAACCATAACCCCTTTCGGGTTTCCTGTAGTACCGGAAGTATAGATGACATAGCACAGATCTGTAGGTTCATTTATGCTATCAATTTCAGGTACCTGATCGGTTTTTTCTTGTACTTCATCGATGAAGATCGTCTCAAGGTTATATACCAGGCCTGCTTCGAACTCCTTTTTAGTTAACAGCAGCTTGGTTCCACTATTTTCAAGCAGGTATTTTATCCGTTCCTCGGGATAGTCATAATCGATTGGCAAGTAGGCGCCTCCGGATTTTAAGATCGCCAATAATCCAATTATGAACTCAATCGAACGGTCAGTCATCAATCCGACGACATCATTTGCTTTCACTCCCTTGCTCCTTAGCAAAAGTGCCAATTGGGTAGATTCCTTATCCAATTGCGCATAGTCCATGGTTCGATCCTCGTATTTCAGCGCTAATTGATGGGGAGTTTTTTCCACTTGTGCTGAAAACAAGTCTATCAGTGTTTTGTCCTTGGGATAATTTATATCTCCAAAATCCAGGTCTTGTAATAAACGGTCGTGCTCCTGCGAATCTGCAAGTATGTCGATATCACAAATTTTGGTATCTGCATTAATAATTACCGCAGATACTATTTTCTCAAAATAGGTGATAAATCTTTCTATAGACTCCCGCTTAAAGAGTGCGGTAGAATATTCAAAAGTCAGAAAGATCTGGTCATCTACTTCACTTCCCAAAAAGTTAATATCAAACTTCGCCGTGGGATGTTCTCGCTTGTACGATTCTACCTCAATCCCTGGTATCTCGAGTTCGGACTTTTTATAGTTCTGGTAAGCAAAAGTTATGTCGAATAAGGGATTACGACCAGCATCTCTTTGAACTTTTAGTTCCTCAATTAATTCTTCATAAGGATAATCCTGATGCTCTATGCTGGCAAGCACATTATCTTTTACTGACAGCAAAAACTCTTTGAAGGAAAGGTTTCCTTTCGGGTAGTTACGCAATGGCAATGTAGTGACAAACATGCCAATCAAGTCTTCCAGATCAATGTGTTGATGTCGACCGGCTACGGGTCCCCCGATCACTATATCTTCCTGGCCACTCAACTTGCTTAATAAAACATTGAACATGGAGAAAACAACCATGAACATGGTCGCTCCTTCTTCTTCAGCAATGCTTTTTAATTTACTGGTTTCCGAAGCACCTAATTCAAAATGAAGTTTATTGGCCTTATCTGCCTTTACTGTAGGTCTTGTAAAGTCAATCGGTAATTCGAGTGTTTCAGGAAGCTCGGCATACTGTCTGAGCCAATAATCTTTCTGTTTTGCTATTGTTGTTTGTTGTTCTTCGAGGTGCCTCCATTCGGCAAAATCTCGGTAATTCAACTTCAATTCGGGCAGCTTTTGTTCTGTATAAGCCGCCATGAATTCTTGAATAAGAACGGTTTGTGAAACACCGTCCATGATAATGTGATGGGCATCCAGGATCAAAAGTTGTTTTTGAGGGGCGAACTCAATCACACCTATCCTAATCAATGGATCTACACTTAAATCAAAGGGCTGAACAAATTTGTCCACTTCTTTGTCCAGGTCATTCTCCGTTGATTCAAGGTATTTGATTTCGAAATCAATTTTATCCTTGATTTTTTGAACGGGCTTACCATCTAATACTTCGAAGTTGGTTCGAAAGCTTTCGTGTCGTTCTACAAGTTTATTGACCGCCTTATTTAGTTTACTTCTATCTAATGCTCCATAAAGCTTAACAATCAATTGCAAATTGTAGGCTGTGGATTCTTGATCGAATTGATGTAGAAAGAACAACCGTTTTTGAACTGAGGTAATGGGATAATGATCTGCTACTTTCGCTTTCGGTATCGTTATTTTATTGTTCTTATTCGCCGATTCAATGAATGCAGCCTGTTTTTTGATCGTAGGGTTTTTGAACAACTCACCTAAAGAAATTCTGACATCATAAGCGTTATTGATCTTACTGATCAACGTCATGATGGTGAGAGAATTCCCTCCTATTTCATGAAAAATATCCTCTACTGAGATTTCTTTCTCTCCAAGGATCTCCTTCCATATCTTAAGAACTTCTTCTTCTATTTTGTTAGAGGGAGCAATGACCGCCCTGTCACTGATCAAAAGATTATGTAAGGCCTTGTAGTCAATTTTGCCAGTGGCCAGTAATGGGAATTTATCTACCTCAATAATCTTTGAGGGAACCATGTATTTTGGCAAGTGGTCTTGTGCATATTGTTGAATCTTTTGCTTAAAACCGGAACCCGACCATAGTTCTTTTCCAATGGTAAATGCGATCAAAGATTCATCTCCATTTTCTTCTGCATGGACCCTTACAACCACATTTTTAAGCCAGTTCGAGCTCAGAAGAACATTCTCGATCTCATCTATTTCAATTCTAATACCCCTTAATTTGATCTGTCGATCTTTCCTCCCAATTAATTCGATGTTGTTGTCAGTCAATAGCCTGGCCTGATCACCCGTTCTGAATGCCTGTCTGCCAGCGTAGTTGCCTGATTCGATTTGCACAAACTTTTGTTCGTTAAGCTCCGGTACATTCAAATAGCCTTTGGTCAGAAAATCCGAAATGATATATAATTCACCAGGCACGAGTTTATTACAGGGTTTAACACCATTTTTTGTAATTAATAGTATTGCACCATCTATTGGTTGACCTATAGGAATTCTTGACTTTCTGGCATCAGCTGGTAAAATCCTGTGGAAGGACTGAATCATGGTGGCTTCAGTAGTGCCGTACATATTGACAAGCTGTATGCGGTCATCAAATACAGTATACCAATTGATCAATTCTGCCGGGTTTATCTTTTCACCGGACATGAGCACATATTTCAGCTTCGTATAATTATCAGTTGTTACTGCCTCATTATTGATAATACGAAACAGGCTGGGCACACAATGAATAAAGCTGACTTCAGACTCGTCTAACCATGGCATTAGTTTTTCAGACACATAAAAGTCTTCCCTTTCAGGCGGTATACAAATGGTTCCTCCAGCGAAGAGAGGCGTAAATATGTCTCGGAGAAAAGCATCGAAATACGGACTAACAAATTGGCTGAATTTGCTATTTTCATCAATGTCAAACTCCTTAATCTCCCACTGAATGAACTGTAATAAACTACCGTTTTTGCCAATAATACCTTTTGGGGTTCCCGTCGATCCGGATGTAAAATAAACGTATAGGCTGTCCTCCGCATCATATTCGGGGTAATCGATATCACCCGTATCTCCAAGGGAGTCATCGTCAAGAATCTCCTTCAAACAGAAGTTATTAGCAGGCCACCATTCCTTTTCTGATTGTGTTTCTGACAAGCTATCCGACGAGATCAAATACGCTAATTGCAAATCATCCGCCATGGAAGATAGTCTACTCTCTGGTAAAGAGCTGTCGATCAATACGAAAACACATCTGGCATTGATTACTCCAATGACCGTACTAATGATATCGACTCTGTTGTCAAGCAGGATTCCAACGATCGTTTCCTTCTCTAGTTTTTGTTTCAATAAGAACGATGTAACCTTATCGGCTTTACGATGAATTTCTGAATAAGATATGGCCTTAGAATCCACTTCAATAGCTGTTCTTTGGGCATGATCAACTAGGCTTTTAATCAGTTTATTCTGAAAAGACATGGTATGATTTTATCTTAAGTAATTATAATTTTTTTCTAAATGAGCGATTGTTATTGCTCTTTGATGATCAGAAATGGAGGCTGATCTGGTAGTAATCCTGATGACTTTAAAAGAGAATCAGTTAAAAAATTCATCCATCAATATTCCGAAAGTGATCACGGTGATCAATAGATCGCTTTCGAATGGTATGTTCAACTTGAACCCTTCCTGACTGTATTCTTTTTTAAGCTGTTCTATGCGGTCCGGATTAAAAAATCCCTGTTTCTTGATTAAATCGTACGAAAGAAGATCATTCACGTATTCGACGTTGTTTTGTAGTAAATAAGGGCTGCCAGGAGCAACGAAGCCAAATTTCTCCCTATCTATGACTTCTTTAGGGACAAATCTTGACGCCATTCTTTTTAGTATATATTTCTCTGTAAAGTCGTTGAGTTTTAATGAAGCAGGCACCTGAGTGGCGAACTCAACAAAATCCTTGTCTAAAAACGGGTATCGCACTTCCACTGAGTTGGCCAATGCCATTCTGTCGCCATGGTCGGATACCAAATGATCTACTAATCTGACTTTATAATCTATATACGACCTCTTACTAATCACATCCCGGTTACGAATCCTGTCTTTATTGATGACATGATGGTTCAGGCAATTTACTTCATCGAAAGAGGCGTTGAGATCATCAGAATACAACCCCCTTTTTATTTTTTCCAGCTCGGAAAAGTTGGTTTCATAAAACATGGACTTATCACCCCAGATCTTATTTCTGAGTTCTTCCTCTTCGGGGCTTGCTGCATTTTGCACCATGTTCATTGCCCTCATTTTATCAAACCTGTATCCTACATAACCAGCAAAAAGCTCATCAGAACCCTCTCCTGACAATATGGCTTTGATCCCTCTGGACCTGGTAGACGCAGATAACGAAAGTGAAGCGGTATTATAGGTTTCTTTGAGCGGGCATTCGCAATGATATATTGCCCGTCTCAGCCCTTTGCTAATGTCATTATAAAAGAACGTCTTTTTGTTAAGGTTGGAATTGCTTTTATCAGCCACCAATACTTGATAAGGTGTTTCAGAAATGTCAGATTGCGTAAAATCAATTGAAAATGCTTCTTTGCGCATATCCGGCTGCAATTGATTCACTTTCATGGTAATCATGGATGAATCCAAACCTCCACTCAGATAGAGTCCCATTGGGACATCCGCCCTCAACCTAAGTTTAATTGATTTTTCAAATAGCTCTTCCAGTCGGTTAATGTAATACTCTTCCGATTTGCCATTTAACTGTACTTCTCCCTCGGGGTAGATAAGATCCCAGTATTCATGGTTTTCTATTTTTCCATGCCTGTCAATTGCCAAGTAATGACCATTTTCCAGGCTATGGATATTCTTGAACATGGTTCTGGGACTTATTAAACCGGCAAATGTAAAAACCTGGTCAAGTCCTACAGGATCAACTTCACGTGATACCAGAGGGTGTTGAAGAATTGCTTTTATTTCTGATCCAAAAATGAATGTATTCTGAACGAAGGTGTAATGCAGTGGGCATATTCCCATTTGATCACGAGCGCAATAGAGGGCCTTTTTATTTTTATCATAGATGGCAAAGGCGAATTGGCCATTCAATTGTTGCAGTAAATCCATTCCGCATTCTTCATACAAATGAAGGATTACTTCAATATCTGATTTGGTTCTGAACTGATGGCCTCTGGATGTCAGTTGTTCTCTAAGTTCTATGTAATTGAATACCTCGCCATTGCATATAAGAATAATGGATTCATCCTCGTTCAAGATGGGTTGCATGCCCATTTCCAAACCGATGATGCTAAGCCTGCTAAACCCCAGGGCTACATTCTCGAATAAAAGTGTGTCTTGATCGTCCGGCCCTCTATGAAAGTGCTGGGCATTCATTTCTTTGATTATTTCATGATCTTCACCTGAAATTCTTTTATCGAATTTTATAAAGCCTGTTATGCCACACATACTATGTCAATGATGGTTTACATTCTCTTTAGCACTACCGTACCAAAGTGTCCGTGGAATTGATTGTTGTTTAATAATATTTTAAGATCCCTGATGTTGAGGCGTTAAGCTTCACCAATGAATGTATACAGGGGAAGGAAAATTCTCTATTCGAAGAGGATTCTAATTTTAGCTGAATTGTAAATTCATTCGGTTCAATGAACTCTTTCCTGAATGGGATGTGCCTGTAATTTCTGCAATGTCGCAAGGTTTTTCAACCGGTCAATCACCTTTGACGGTTCAACTCCAAAATCGACCAGACAAGCTATTTCGTCTATTCCAATTTCACTCACTTGTTCAACGAACGACGAGCAATGCTCTACTGTACCAATTAAAGCAGCACTTTTGCTATATCGCTCATAGGAAAATTTTAACATGAGTTCTTTGTCCTCTTCCGGGATATCGTCTGGATTGTATCCTGCTTCTTCATAGATGATTTTACTTAGGCTGGTGGCACTCTTCAGGTATTCAATGAATGGCTGTTCAACCGCTTCCCCAATATCTTCGCCATCATCACCAACATAGGTATGCAACATTAATGCTACTCTCCCTTCTTCCGGAGCGTATCCATTTTGTAATCTGGCCTCTCTGTATAATTGAACTTTTCTTGCCACATCTGCCGGTTCCTGACCCAACAGGTGCGTCAGTAAATTCGCTCCCATTTCACCTGCTTTGATGTAAGTCTGTTCGTTGCCCGCTGCAGTTACCCATATAGGCAATTCCTTTTGAATAGGAGCTGGGAAAATACGGAACTCTATTTCTTTGCCGTGACCATTTTCCCTTATCGTACTACCTCCTTTCCACAGTTTTTTTATCAGTTCAATCTGATCATACATGATCTGGTGCCGGTCCTGATAATTGTCCTTTGCCAAAACGAAATCATTACCATTCCAGCCAGAGGCAAATGACAAAGAAACCCTGCCACCTGACAGGTTATCCACCACGGACCACTCTTCTGCAATTCTGACTGGATCATGCAAAGGAGAAACCACACTCCCACTCCTTAACTCAATGTTATTGGTGATCATAGCCAGAGCGGAACTAATGACAGACGGATTAGGGAAAAGTCCTCCAAAATCGTGAAAATGACGTTCTGGTACCCATACGCCACTAAGGCCATTTTGGTCCGCGTATTTAACCAATTCGGTCAATAAGTGATATTTGTTTTCAGCTTGAACTTCATAATTAGAAAAAAAGAAAAGGCTAAAATCTATCATGTTGGTTTCAGTTATTTAATGGACTTAATCAATAAGTTTATGACCCCTTATGGAGGCTATATGGTCTGATCTTGAAAGTCTTCTTCTAATTCAATTTCTTCAATGACTTGTTGAGGGTCATTTGAAATTACATGGAGTATGTTCCGGTAATACCCCATAAGCAATTCAATGTTTTCATCATCATACAATTCACTACTATAGACAAAAGCCACATTGATCTTTTCATCTATTTCATCAACTTTTATGACGAATTCATACTCACCCTTTATTTGTTTCCCCACACTGAAAGGAACGAATTTCAACTTACCGAGCTCTTCCGTATGATCGATTGCATTCGAAAAGGAAAAATAATGATCAAAAATGGGGTTTCTTGACAGCTCTGCATGACTTTCATTGACCATACCTACCATCTGGTCAAATTGAATATCCTGATTATCGAAAGCCTGGAGAACACAGTCTTTGACCTCACTTAAAAAGTCAAAATAAAAATTCTCAGGGTCGACACTGATCCTCAATGGTATCACGTTAACAAAGGTCCCTACAATATCCTTCCATGCAGTCTGGGTTCTTCCATGTGCCTCGGTCCCAATGATAATATCTGAATTTCCAGACATCTTGTGTAGAAGAATATAGTAAGCTGACAGAAAAACCATAAAATCCGAGACATTGGTTTTAACCGCAAATTTTTTAATGTCCCTAAGAAATTGATCGGTAATATCAAACTGCTTATAATCCACTAATTGGGTATTCGCAATATTCCGGCTTTGTATCGTAGGCAGATCAGTTCTTACGATTTCACCCGACAGCTTTTGCTTCCAAAAATCTTTCTGTTGACTTAGCTTTCCTTTAATGCTATTGATCCAATTGGCATAATCTTTATACTGGAATTCTAACGGGGTGATTTTTTCTCCGAAATAGAAATTCTTGAAATCGTTAATCAATACGTTGAGAGAAATGCGATCCGAAATAATGTGGTGTATATCAACGAACAGGAAATTACCGTCTTTACTTTTCAATAAACCACATCGCATCATGGATTTTCCAGATAGATCAAATGGTCTTATGAAATGTTTGAATGCTTCTTCAACTGAATTGAATTTGTTTCCATCAATAATTTCCAGATTAAAAGTGAAATCCTGATTTACTTTTTGGATGACCCCTTCATCTAACAGAATGAAACTAGTTCTTAAATTATCATGCCGGTTAACTAATTTCTGAAAGGAAGCATTCAACGTATCTTCATCTATTTCTCCTTTAATTTCCACTGGCATCGAAATATTAAAAGACGTATTTTCATTATGCAGCAAATGTTGATAATACATCCGCTCCTGGGCCGGAGACGCAGGATAGAATTCTTTTTTCTCTACTTTGGAAATTTGTGTACCATCTTTTTGTTTATGTTCTAAAATAAGATTCGACATTTCAATGATCGAAGTATTCTGAAAAATATCTATCATGTTAAGTCTGACAGAAAATTCCTCATAAATTCTATTGATCAAATGAAATATTTTGATCGAATGCCCTCCTATTTCAAAAAAGCTACGATCAGTACCAATCTGATTTTTCTCCAATTTCAGGACATCAGCCCATATACTCACCAGTTTGCTTTCTGATTCATTTACAGGTGACAGACCACCTTCCGTAGCACTAAAATCTGGTCTTGGCAACGCTTTTCTATCCGTTTTGCCATTCGGTGATAAAGGAATTTTATCCAGTTGAATAAAGTGAGGTGGGATCATGCTATATGGCAGATTGCCATTTAGGAATAGCCTTAATTCATCTAAATCGACGGACTCATCACTTACAAAGTACCCACATAAAATCTTTTCTCCATCTATATCTTCTATCGTGGAAACTACTGCCTCCTTTATAGCAGGATGCTTCAAGATATTTTCTTTTATATCATCTAATTCAATACGAACTCCGTTGATTTTTACCTGATTATCTATTCTACCTAAAATCTCGAATTCGCCGTTATCATTGATCCTGCCAAGGTCCCCGGTCCTATAAATCAGGTCATCTGTGTCCTTTGAAAAAGGATTAGGGAGAAATGACGCTTTGGTTTTCTCCTGGTCGAGATACCCTAGCGTTCTGTACGGGGTTCTGACATAAACTTCTCCAATAGCTCCATGGGGACACGGATTCAGCAACGTATTGTCCAAAAGCATCATTTGTGCGCCCATTGTGGCTTCAACAGCAGCGTGCTCTTTAGTAATATCTTCCGGCTGAATTAGATGAAAGGATTTGATTATAGTGGTTTCTGTTGCCCCATATAAATTAACTAGTTGAACACGGTCTCCAAAAATTTCATACCAATGCTTCAATTCGGATAGATGTATCTTTTCTCCTGATAGAAACAAATAATTCAGATCACTAAATATATTTTTCTCTATCCCTCCCTGTTGAATCAGCTTAAAGAAACTCGGGACACAATGTATGATGTTTATCCGCTCGGAGGATATCCATTCCTTTAATTTTCGGGAATTAGCTACTACAGATTCATCCGGAATACAGACGGTTCCTCCTGAACACAGAGGAACGAATATATCTTTTAGAATGGCATCAAACCCCGGATTGCTGAATTGACTGAATCTAGCTTGTTCAACTCCCTCAAACTCAATTAGGTACCAATCAACAAAATGTACCAACCCTTGATTTTGACCAAGTATTCCTTTGGGAGTGCCGGTGCTACCGGATGTAAAGTAGATATAAATGGGGTCATCCAGTTGGTAGTTATTTTTATGCTGAACAGGTTTTTCATTCTGTTTTTCAATTTCATCAATGGTTATCCATGTAATGCCATCATTTAATGAATCCAGTTGTTCATATTGCTCAGGCTTCTGATCTGTAATAATGTATTTGGTTCCTGTATGGTCAACCATTGAAGATAATCTCTCCATAGGCATCAAGACCTCTAATGGTACAAATGACATCCTTGATTTAAGAATACCCAACATGGAAGAAATCAGCCAATGACGGTCTTCAAGTAGAAGACCGATATTGGTATGTTCTACTATATTGTAATCAAGAATTGCATTGGAGACCTTGTTTACTTCGTTTTCAATTTGTGCATAGGTGAATGATCTTCCATTATACTCTATCGCACAATTCTCACTGTACTTTTGAAAGCTATCGCTCAACCTTTTTTGAATAGGAGCGATATCAAACGCATTATTAAGATCCTTAGAGAAATTTTCCCTTATTGAGACATACTCTTGATCATCGTACAAGGAAACATTTTTCACTAACGTATCCGGATTCCGGATGATCGAATAAATAATGTTCTTTAAATGCGCAGAAACATAATTCACCAACTCATCTTCAAATACATTTCCATTATAAGTGAATTTTACTTCAAATTGATCAGTCGGAGTGACTGTCAGATTGAAATCATAATTGGTCTGAACTGAATAGGTTGAATTACTTATTTCAAACGGATTACTGATTTTTTTACCCGAAACATTAATTTCCTGGGAAATAGGTATGTTCTCAAAGGTGATGATATGATTGAATAAATTCCTCCCCAGTCCACTTAAAGATTGTATTTCTGACAGAGGATGATAGTGATGTCCCTCTCCTTCTAACGCATGCTCTTGCATGTCTTTTAGCAAGTCTCCTATCTTGGAGTTTGGATCATATTTTATCCTAACCGGTATGGTATTGATGAATAGGCCTACCATATTTTCAATACCCTCAATTTCTGCCGGCCTACCTGATACTACTGTACCGAAAACAATGTCGTTAACATTATTGTATTTTGTTAGAAGGTACCCCCACGCAAATTGAAATAAAGTATTCGCGGTAATGCCATAACCCTGAGCGACTTTGTGAAACAAACTTGTTTGTTCTTGACTCAAGACAAGTTGCCTGGTTTTATGGAGGTAGGGTAATGCCTCAACAGATGTCGTTTCCTTTTGAGGTAATACCGACACACTTTCATAAGAAGCTAAATAGTTACTCCAATATTCAGCAGATGCTTCTTGATTTCTTTCCTGGAGCCATTTAATATAACCAGCATATGGATTAGACCTGGGTAGAGTTATCTCCTTGTCTTCGACATAACTTAAATAAATCGTAAAAAACTCATTGATAATAATGCCGATGCACCAGCGATCCATTAATATGTGATGATGACTCCATATGAGTGAAAATTCGTCCTCAGCTACCTTCATCACGGTCAAACGCATCAAAACATCATTACTAAGATCAAATTTTCTGTTTTTATCTTTTTGCCTGTATTTGGCAATCACTTCTTCCTCTGATCTTTCTTTAATATCGTTGCTTATGTCTGCATAGGTAAAGTCTATCTTCTGCTCTTTTAATACAACCTGAATGGGTCGATCATAATTTTTGTGCAGAAATACTGTCCTTAAAATATCATATCTCGAAATCAGGAAATTCATACTTCTTTCCATGATTCCCACATCCAGTTTGCCTTTTATGGTACCGGTTGTTTGTCCAAAATAATATCCCTCCTCCGTATCAAGAACAGAATGGAACAGAATTCCTTCCTGCATAGGCGATAGCGGATAAATGTCCGAGAAATCATATCGTCGTTGAAGGTTCTGAAACTCAGTATTGCTTATTCCTTTATAAGTCAAATCGGACTGAGTCAATTCCTGCTTGTCATAAGTACCACAATACGCAATGATCTCTTCCAGCTTTTCTTTATAGCTATTAACAAAAGCCGTTATACTTGCTTCCGAATACTGCTCCGAGCTATAAGCCAGGGTCATTCCTAATTTTCCGGATATCACACTCCCGGATATGTCCCAGTCATAGTCACTTAATACTTCAGTGTTCGAAGCATTTTTTCTTTTCTCCTCTCGGATTATTGAATAAGATCGGTTCTCCGTATCACTATCAAACTGCCCCAGGTAATTGAACAGTACTTGCGAACCTGACTGGCTATTCTCCTCTATTGCCCTAAAGTCAGAAACAAAGTGTTTCGTGAGGGGGTAATCAAAACCATCATTTGGAATATTTCTCAATCCTTCTTTTACACTTTTAATCAAATGAGATAAATCACCATCTACTTTCCCCAATATCACAGGATAAATAACTGTAAACCAACCTACGGTGCGACTAAAATCAACATTGGGTATCTCCTTCCTCCCGTGATTCTCCAGATCTACCTGAATGGTCTTGTTTCCATATTGACGTTCTACGCTTAACAGTAAAGCAGCCAATAGAAGATCATTGATCTGTGTCCCAAACGATTGGTGCACGTTGGTTAATAGTTCGGCGGTTTGTTTTTGATCAAGGGTAAACGAAGCGAATTTTCGATGTTTTCCAGTATTCGTTCCATGCTCATTATCCCTGAGCAACGGCTCAACCTTCAGGGATTCAAAGTCGTTCCAAAATGCTTTTGCTTCATAAAAAGCATCCGTCTTCATATATATTGAAAGCTGTTCCGACCATGACAAAAAGGAACTGGTTTTCTTGGGCAACGTGAGTGGCTCCTTTCGCGAGATCTTCTGATATAAGCTTTCAATATCCTCTAATAAAATGCGCCAGGATACTCCGTCAACTATTAAGTGATGAATAGTGATAAACAGACGACTACCTTCGGCCATTTGAAACAGGCCTATCTTCATCAAAGGACCTTCTTCCAGGTTAATGCTGGATTCTATTTTATGGCAAATGTTTAATAGGGATGTGGAAATGTCCTCAGACGCTTTGAGGTCATGCGCCTCCATCGAAAGGGGTACATCTGCACCCAGATTCTCCTGAACGAGGATATCTTTTTCTTCTCTAAACACCATTCTGAGTGAATCATGATGCTTTTGAATCAATTGGAAAATGCTGTTCACATTTTCTTCTGATATCCCCTCTGCAAAATGCAACATCACTGACTGGTTATAATGATGCTTATGCTCCAGTGATCTGGTAAAAAACCATTGCTGAATTGGGGTTAGAGAGGAGCTGCCTTTAACTTCCGATTGATCGATTACAGAAGTCAGGGGTTTCAATTTTTTAGACAGCTTTTTCACTGTTTGATCCGTGAAAAGGTCTTTCACAGACATCTCATATCCTGCTCGACGTATTCGTGAATTTATCAGGATTGATTTTATAGAGTCTCCTCCTAAAGAAAAGAAGGTGTCGTTAATACTTACCGGATCGACGGACAGCACCTCTGACCATGCTTTCGCCACGATTTTCTCTTCAGGAGTCACCGGAGGCTCAAAGTCCTCCTGGTCAATTTGCTCAGGATCAGGCAAAGATTTCTTATCTAATTTACCATTGGTCGTGAGGGGCCACTCTCGCAGGTGTACAAAGAATGAGGGAACCATGTATTCCGGTAAACTTGCCGATAAGTGGTTTATCAATGAATCCGCAGGTATTTCCGAATCGGATAAATAATAACCCACCAGGTATTTATCTCCTTCCTCTCCTTTGTCTTTGCCAAGGACTATGGACTCATCAATTTGATCATAGGTTGATAGTTGGTGAGCTATCTCATTTAATTCTATTCGATGGCCCCGAACTTTCACCTGATCGTCCGTACGTCCTTTGTATAGTACGTTGCCGTCGACACTCATTTGTGCAATGTCCCCGGTCTTGTACATGATGGCCCCTTCAATGAAAGGATTAGCCATAAATCGCTCTTCAGTCAATTTTTCATTGGACAGGTAGCCCCTGGCTACGCCTGATCCCGATACATAAAGGTCGCCTTGTGTCCCTGCTGTAACCGGATGCAGGTATTGGTCTAAAATATAGACCTGGGTATTATTCACCGGACCACCAATCGGAACAGTAGATAAAGATTCTTCTGGTGTAAAACGATGGATCATACATCCCACGGTAGCCTCTGTAGGACCGTATTCGTTATAGATCTCTACTTTACCATCAAACCTGTCGTATATAGCTCTGGCTAAAGGTGTTTCCAATTCCTCCCCGCCAACGATCAATTTTCTCAGCTTGGATGATTCGAGTACTTCAAAATCTAAGTCTCTCAGTATTTTCAAATGTGAGGGAGTCAGTTTCATGATCTCCACTTGTCCATCCCTGAAAATTTCCTCCACGGGTGAGCCATTGTCATCTCCCGGGTACATGACAATGCTATTACCGGTAATCAACGGAGTGAAAATCGAGGTGACGGTCAAGTCAAATGAAATAGAAGTGTATAATCCGAAAGTTGCCGCTTCTCCACTGAGATAATATTTCGATGCCCAGCTTACATAGTTCATCAGCGAACTGTGTTCGATCATTACACCCTTAGGCTTTCCCGTAGAACCTGAAGTGTATATCACATAGGCTAAATCTGAACCCTTGATTTCAACATCTGGCAATTTCTTATCAGACACAAGCGCTTCCGGGCTTTTATCAGGATTTATAAAATCGGAAATAATAGCACAAGGCACCTCTTGATAACGCTCTTTAGTTACCATCACTTTTAGGCCAGCATCTTGTGCGATTGTCGTGACATAATCCTCAGGATAGGAAGCATCAATGGGAATGTACGCTGCACCTAACTTTAATATAGCAATTATGCAGGGAACTAAATGTTCATTCCTGTCAAGTTGTACCCCGACCAGGTCACCCTTTCCGACTTCTTTCTCATGCTGCAGGTAAAGAGCAATGTTGTCAGATAGCAGGTCAAGCGCCTCGTAAGTAATTTCCTGATCACCACATAGTATGGCTTTATTATGGGGATTTTCTTTGACTTGATTTTTAAATAAGGCAAGTACGGTTTGTTCTTTGTTATAGGCTACTTCGGTCTGATTAAAGTCGTATAATAAGTGCTGTTGTTCTCTATCGTCCAGTATTTCAATGTCTGAAATTTTGATGTCAACATCTTCAATAATGGCCGCTACAACATTTTTGAAGTACGTAACAAATTTTATGACAGATTCCTCTCTGAATAAGACACTTGAATATCCCATTCTGAGAAATATTTGCCCATCTCTTTCAACAGCAGTTAAAATGAGGTCAAACCTGGATGACCCACGTTCGAAATCAAACGGAGCCAGCTCAAGGTTCGGTATTTTTAGTTCGGGTTCTTTAAAATTATGAAAGTCAAATAGGACATCAAATAGCGGGTTACGCCCGAGATCTCTTTCAACATTGATGGCATCTATCAATTTTTCATAGGGATAATCTTGATTTTCTAGACCATCAAGTACCCTGGATTTCACAGACGCCAGGAATTTCCTGAAACTTAATTCTCCTTGGGGATAATTGCGCATAGGAAGGGCACTGACAAACATACCTACCATCTCCTCTAAGTCTGCATGCTGATGGCGACCGGCGACCGAAGTACCCACTACAATATCTTCCTGGTTGCTTAGCTTGCTTAGCAGAACATTATAAAGAGATAGCATAACCATAAACATGGTGGCTCCTTCTTCTTCTGCCAGTGATTTTAGACTAGTCGTCTCATTTCTATCTAAACTAAACTCAACTGTATTTCCCTCATTTTTATTGACAGATGGCCGCTCAAAATCAGTTGGTAATTCGATCGGTTCCAAATCTTTCGAAAACTCTTTGATCCAAAATTCCTTTTGTTTTTCGAGTTTTCCCTGCTGCTCTTCCGAATGGTTCCATTCTGCAAAATCCTTATACGTCAGCTTCAGTTCGGAGAGAGGCTCATCATTGTAAAGAGCCATAAAGTCATTAATAATGATGCTTTGGGATACGGCATCCATGACAATATGGTGAGCATCAAGCACCAATAGATGCTCATCAGCTGATAGCTCCATTAATCCTACGCGGATCAGTGGCGCAATGCTCAAATCAAAGGGGCGGATAAATTTGCTGATACTCTCTTCGGGACTATCTGTTCCCTGTTCAAAATAATCAACCTTAAAATCCACTTCATCTTTGACTTTTTGCACCGGCTCTTTATCCAGCGTTTCGAAGAAAGTCCTGAAGCTTTCATGACGAAGGATCAATTTTTGGAAAGTCATTTCCAACTTTTCCTTATCGATGCTTCCTGACAGCTTAAGTGCATGCACTTCATTGTATGCAGTACTTTGCTCATCAAGTGTCTGTAAAAAATACATCCGCTTTTGAGCCGAGGACAGCACGTAATGTGCCTGATCAGCAGCCTTAGGAATATCATGCTCCGTCACTTGCTCACCGATATCATCAGACAGTTTATCCGTAAGCTCGCGAATGGTGGTATGCTTGTACAGGTCACCAATTGAAAGCTGAGTACCCACTTTTTGATTGATCCGGGCCACCAAGGTCATCCCTTTCAACGAATCTCCACCAAGTTCAAAAAAATCATCGTTGGCGGTCACTCCCTTTTTCCCAAAGAATTGTGAAAATATTGCTATCAGTGTCTTTTCAAGACTTACTTCCTCAATTGGCTCTGTAACGGGTTCGGATGAAGTTGTAAGCGATTCTACAATTTTCTTGTACTTGCTCTCATGTGTCTTAATCGCTGCATTCAAATCCCCTTTGTAAATGATATTCACCGGTACTTTGCTTTGCAAGCATTTATGGAAGCACACAGCACCTTCTTTGGGGGAAATCCCCTGCGAGGTTTCTACATCGATTTGATGGATATTTTTAGTCTCTTCTCGTTTCTTCTTTGCTTTCACGGTCATACCGACATCCAGCCAATCGCACCAGTTGATGGTAAAAGCGTGAACATTCATTTTCTTTTGCGCAAAGAGCGAATAGCTTTCTAAAAACTCATTTGAGGCATTGTAGGCCACCTCACCAAACTTTGATTGGTAAAATACATTTCCTATTGAAGAGAATAATGCGATAAAATCCAGCGATTCGAATCCCAAATATTTTTCAAACAGCAGTAGGCTTTGGACTTTTGAAGCCGTGTATTTTGTGAAGTTTTCCTTTTCTCTATTTAAAATTATTCCCCCGGCATCTATCTCGCCTGCGGCCCAAATCAAGCCATCCAGTTTAGGATATTCCTCCTTTATTTTTATTGTCAGATTTTGTACCTGGTCTTCTTCAGCAACATCAACTTGATACAAGTCAACCTGGCCTCCGGCCTCCTCCATCTCTAATATTTCCCGAATTCTTATGGATGTGGGTTCTTCTTTTTCGTTGTTCAACAACCAATCATTCCACTCTTTTCTTTCAGGAAATTTTGAACGATGTACCAGTAGTATATGTGCCTTGTATTGATTTACCAAATCTTTGGCTATGGTGAAGCCCATTCCCCCGAAGCCACCGGTGATTAAGTAAGTGCCATTTTCAACTATTTTAATGGCTGATGCTGTCTGCTCATTTTCAGGCAATGCCTCGAATGATTGAACCCATCTTTCTTTATACCGATAAGCTATGAATGCCGCGTTAGAATCGTAAAAGATTTCATTGATTACTTTAGGCAGGTAACCGTTTAGTGATGTTTCGCTCTGAAATGGATAAGGAATATCTATAACCTTACAATTAATGTCCTGTATTTCAGAAGGTATTACTTTGGCCGGACCAAGAATGGTAGCTTTTAGCGGATTTATTTCATCATCTTCCGTGACATCAGCGATATGATTATTTATTACAGTTAGGTTGATCTTTTTTGTCTGAGGGATCTGTGTGATTGACTTTGCCAGATAGGACAGCCCCATGTAACCTAGCTCGAAATTTTCTTCTAGGTCCTCGTAGCGGTGGCTTTCCGCAAGCTCACTCAATGCCGCGCAATAAATAACATTATTTATGACAAGACCTTCTGACTTACTTAAATGATTCCAAAGGTCCGAGGCATCTAAAATATTGACCTTAAATACATGGTCTTCGGTTTTTTCGAATGATTCACCTGGTCTTACTTCAATAACTTTTTGTCCTGAGGAAGCTAAATCACGAATTAAAGGTTCACTGAAATTTTCATCTCCCGAGATCACTACAATACACGACTCATCCTCTAATGGGATGGCAATTCCATTCGGCGATATAGATCTCTTCCAACTAGAAGTATAGATGTAATCATCATTTCTATGGTTAGGTGTTTGATGTGTTTCATGCCCATTACCTGTCAGTAATTTCTTGGCATCCACGTTGGCGGTATAGGAATTCTTCTCAAAAGAATAAGCTGGAAGCGCAAGCCTCCTCCTCTTTTCATCTATGTAATAATTATCCCAGTCAATCTTAATTCCATTCAACCACAACCGCCCTACTTTCTCAATCAGATATTTCTGATCATTGACCTTTTGCCTGGGTTGCCTGACCGTGTTTACTACATGATATGCTTCGCTTGATGATATGGCATCTTCCACATAATTGGATAAGCTTCTTCCCGGACCTAACTCAATGAAAACAGCCCTGCCTTTTTGCTTTAAAGTTTCTATCCCCTTTAAAAAATGTACTGTACTTCGAAGGTGTCGACTCCAATAAGAAGGTTTTCTTATCTCCTCATAGGTTATGATTTCACCATTGATATTGGAAATACAGGGTATTGCTGTTTCATTGATTTCAACCATCGACAGCTCCTGCTCGAATTCATCCAATATTTCATCCATCATATAAGAATGAAATGCATGTGAAGTATGCAGCTTTTTGCAGGTATAACCCTGGCTCAAAACTTGTTCTTCAAATTTATCCAGATCGGTTTTTTCTCCTGAGACAACTAGAGAAGTGCCGCTGTTGATGACCGCCAAATCTATATTTTCAGTTTCATCCAACAGTGGTTTTATCTGCTCCTCACTGGCATTGATGCTTAGCATACTGCCTCTCTTAGCTTTGCTCATGAGTTCTCCTCTTCGAACTACCAGTCGCAAAGCTTCATGAAGGGTAAATACACCACTTACACATGCTGCGACATACTCTCCAATACTGTGACCTATCATATAATCAGGTCTAACTCCCCACTTCATCAACAGGTGGGCCATTGAGTATTCAATGATGAATAGTAAGGGTTGTGCGTATTGGGTATCGTTAATGTTAGAGGTGGCTCCTGAATCATCTCCTTGATCGGCGAATAGAACAGAACGGAGGTTCCCTTCGAAATACAGGTGAGCAATTTCTAAACACTCCTCCACTTTGTCCCTAAATACTTTTTCTTTCAGGTACAGGCCCTTGCACATGTCCACATACTGAGAACCCTGACCAGAAAACATGAATACCACATTTTGCAGGTCCTCCTGTGTATCTAGAGTCCGCTGCTCAATGGATTGACTGTCAGATAAAATGTTGATTGCATCATTTCGATTCTCACAAACAAGCATTTTTCTGTGCTTGAAATGAAATCTCCCCTTTTGCAGTGTATAGGCTATATCCTGTACTTCGGAATCAGTATTATTTTTTAGGTGTGCTGTAAACTGACTTACATTCCTCTCAAGGCTGCTTTGGGTCTTTGCCGAAAGCAAAATCAGATGATAATCCCTGGCTGGCGTGGATGGTTCCATAACCGGAGGTTCTTCCAAAACAACATGTGCATTGGTACCTCCGATGCCAAAGGAACTGACACCTGCCCTTAGGGGCCCTGAATTATTTGACCAATCTTTTAAGGTATGATTGACGAAGAAAGGCCCGTCAGTGAAATTGATTTTTGGATTGGGTTCTTTGAAGTACAAACTCGCAGGGATCTGCTTATTTTTAATAGCCAATATCGTTTTGATAAAACCGGCCACACCTGCTGCGCTATCCAAATGACCAATATTTGACTTCACCGAGCCGATGGCACAATATTTTGAACTGCTTTTACCAAAGGCTTCATTCAAGGCTTCAATTTCAATGGGATCTCCTAGCTCGGTAGCTGTTCCGTGGGCCTCTACGTAACTAATGCTATCTGAGGATACACGAGCCATCTTATGCGCCCTTTTTATGGCTACACTTTGACCTTTGACACTAGGAGCAGTATATCCAACTTTATCATGACCATCATTATTGATCCCCGTTCCTTTAATAACGGCATGAATATGATCACGATCCCGGATTGCGTCTTTCAGTTTTTTCAATACGACTACACCAACTCCTTCACCTCCGACCGTACCGCTGGAACTAGCGTCGAATGGACGGCATTTCCCATCTTTAGACTGGATCATGCCCACCTGATGTATGTATCCCTTCTTTGAAAAGTTATGTATGGTGACTCCACCTGCCAAAGCCATGGTACACTCCCCTAATAACAAGCTACTGCATGCCTTGTGAATGGAAACCAGGGATGATGAGCATGCAGTCTGGATAAAAATTGAAGGACCTTTTAAATTCAATTTGTAAGAGATCAATGAACTTAAAAAAGTGATATTCCTTAAATGATGGGCCGAAAAATCATTAACCAGGCCTTCTCTGTTTTTACTATAGGAATGCAATTCCCAATTAACATTGGGAGATCCAGCTGCGAATAAGCCAACTATATTTTTATCATTGGGGCTGCTGTAACCACTATCTTCCAACGCTTGCCAGCAACACTCATGAAATATTCTGATCTGCGGATCCATCAATTCCGCCTCATCAGGTCTGTAACCAAAAAAATCAGAATCGAAATACGCTTTACTTTCTAAATATGCACCTGCTTTAACATATGCTGCATTCTTGATTGCATCCGCACTTTCTCCCTCTTCTAAAATTTCTTCAGTACTGAACTTGCTGATACAATCTCTCCCATTCTTTAAGTTATCCCAATACTGTTCTATATTCTCAGCTTTCGGAAACCTTCCGGCCATACCAATTACAGCAATTTCCAGACCTGTATATTTCTCCATTTCTATTTTGTTATGCAATCGAAAATTTCCTTGAACTGGTCAAGGACATGAAATGATTGGGTTCCAGCTTAGTCGGTGGTACCTCAAATTGTTTTATGAATAAACCCTGAATGGTCATGATAGATCTAACAGCCACATTTGGCCATGAGAAGGTCTGGGATTGATTCCAGATTCCTGCTATCCATTTTTATTCTCATTATACCAGGGAAGCAATTGAGTAAATTTTGATTTCCTGATTTAGTGACGTAACCACCTCTATCAAAAATTTTATGACGTAAAGCCCTGAGTTGATGAGCTTATCCTACCTTCAAAACCGCCAAGCTGAAAAGGTGACAATGCCAGATTAAAAGTTATTTAGGAGATTGACTGTTTCACTCATTTGCTCCAATCCGCTCTCTACATCAGCATCGATATCATCAGAAGATTCTGATTCTTCCTTTTTATCTAAATAACTTGCTATTCCCGAAATAGAAGGAAATTCAAACATCTTAGCTAGCGGTATAGAAACATTAAAGTGCTTTTCAACTTTATTGGTCATTCGAATGAGCTTCAAGGAATTCCCACCCAAGTCGTAGAAGTTCGTATCAACACCAATATTTTTCACTTCTATGGCCAATATGTCTGACCATATTTCCACAAGGACTTTTTGAGTTTCGTTTATCGGCAAAGTATGTTTTATCGTCTCACTAATTGCCATACCAGCAAGAGCGGATTTATCCAATTTTCCATTGGAATTCCAGGGCATTTTTTCTAAAGAAACATAAAATGCGGGAACCATATACTCCGGCAAACTATCCTTTAGGTATCCTCTGAGTACAGTGGGCTCAAGTTTTTTTGATGATACATAGTACGCCACCAAAAAATTATCTCCATTTTTTTCCTTTTTCAGTACAACAGCTTCCTGGATGTCCTCATGAGTGCTCAATTGATTGGCAATCTCCTGCAGTCCTATGCGAAAGCCATTTATTTTAACCAGATCATCGTATCTACCTACAAATTCAATGTTTCCTTCAGGTCGCCATTTTGCATAATCTCCGGTAGCATACATTTTACGACCTTTGACAAACGGGTTGTCGATAAACTTTTCATCTGTGAGTTTTTGATCATTTACATAACCGCTGGCCAAACCTTCTCCACTGATGTATAGCTCTCCTTTTACTCCTTTAGGCAACAATTTCAATTGGTCGTCCAAGACATAGAGCCACGTATTTTTGATGGGTTTTCCAATGGAAACGTGTTGTTTGTTCGCCTCACTTTCCGTTACCTGGCCAAGTGTTGAACTGACCGTGGTTTCAGTTAGTCCGTATTTGTTGTAAAACTTATAATCTTTACTCAGCCTGTTGGCCAGCTGTACCCCACACTCCTCTCCGGCAGTGATTATTCGCTTAAGGCTATTTGGCTTGTGCAACTCAATGCTTTCTAAATAGGATGGAGTAGTATGAAGGTAAGTGATTCTTTTTTCAGTGATGTAGCGATTAAATTCACCATTATCAGCAATGGTCTGTTTGTTAATTAACACGAGAACAGAACCACTGCATAATGCCATCCAAATTTGTTCCATTGAAGCGTCAAAACTGATCGTTGAAAACTGAAGTATCTTCTCTTCCTCTCCAATGTCCAGCTGCTGTTGCATCGATGTGACAAGATTTACCAGACCCTGATGTCTTACCATTACCCCTTTAGGTTTTCCGGTAGACCCTGAGGTATAAATGATGTAAACTAGATTTAAAAGGGACTCTTTTATGGGTAAGTTTTCCTTAGGCATGGTGGGTAACTGCTCATCACCCATTTCAACAATATCTATGTATTTTTCATATACATCAACATGCTTTGGCTCAGTCAATAGTAACCGAGCGCTGCTTTCATTTAAGATGTGTCTTACTCGTTCCTCAGGATGTGTACCATCTAATGGTAAGTAAGTACCTCCAGCTTTCAGAATACCGACCATCGCAATGATCATATCGAAGGACCGCTCCAACATTAGCCCGACGATACTCCCTTCTTTCACTCCTCTGCGCACTAAATAATGCGCCAATTGATTGGCCCTTTCATTCAACTCGTGATAGGTAATTTGATCATCGTTGAATTCTAAGGCTATCTTATTGGATGCTTGTTTCGCCTGCTTTTCAAACAAGGAAATCACGCTCTTTTCTTGTGGGGGACTGACCTGTGTATCATTAAACTGATGTAGGAGTTCGTGTTTTTCAGATTCACCCAGAACATTGATATCTGCTATTCTGACATTATCATCTGAAATAACAGTCAACATGATTTTCCTGAAATATGATTTAAACCTTTTTATCGTCTCCGGTTTAAACAATTTAGCAGAATATTCCAGTCTGAACGAGATTTGATTTACATCCTCAAATGCAGACAGGCTCATGTCGAATTTTGATGTTGTGCGTGTTTCACGAAGTGGTTCCAGCTTTATTCCGGGAATCTTCAACGCGGACTCTTCCACGTTTTGGAACACAAACATCACATCGAATAAAGGATTACGACCTTTATCCCGTTTTACATTTAATGCGTCAATGAGCTCTTCATAAGGGTAGGCTTGATTATCAAAATATGTTAGCACTTTTGCTCCTACTGAAGACAAAAACTCTTTAAAGGCCAGGTCTGCTTGAAAACGGCTTCGCAATGGAAGCACATTGATAATAAAACCAACCATATGCTCCAGGTCAGGATGTGATCTTCCCGAAACCGGCACACCTACAACAATATCGTCTTGATTGGAGATTTTAGATAATAAGATATTGTAAAAAGCAAACAGGAGGGTAAACATGGTGACACCTTCTCTTTCTGCTACCGATCTCAGCTTGATCGTTTCTTCTTTACTAAAATCAAAACTGATTGAGTTTCCTTCATAACTTTTCACCAAAGGTCTGGTATAATCCGTAAGCAATTCAATTGCAGGAATGTCTCCTGAAAACTCGTTGAGCCAAAACTCTTTTTGTTTGGCTATTTCCTTCTCTTGATTTTCACTTTGCTGCCATTCTGCATAATCTTTAAATTGTAACGGTAGTTCAGGGAGTTTCTTCTCATTATAGATGTCCATAAACTCCTTAATGAGAATCTGTTGTGAAACACCATCACCGATGATATGATGTACATCTACTGTCAAAATGTGCTTTTCAGGCGATGTTTCTATTAGACCTACCCGCATTAAAGGTGCCTCCCCCAAATCAAATGGTCTTACAAAACCTTCTAACGAATCCTGGACGCTATCTTCGATGGCAGAAAGGTGCTCAATCTCGAAATCAACCTGTGGTGATATTCGTTGTACAGGTTCTCCATTTATCGTTAGAAACGATGTACGTAAGATGTCATGACGAGCAATAAGTTGCTGAAAGGCATGATTGATTTTTTCTTTATTCAAATCACCCTCCATCAGGACAGAAGTTCCTCCATTATAAGCAATTGAAGGTTTATCAATTTCGTAGAGGAAGTACAATCGTTTCTGTGCCGAGGATAATTTATAATACTCCGCTGATGCCGCTCTTTCAATAGCAGCATACTTTTTGGTCTCCTTGGATTGGATATAAATTCCCAGATCTCTTATCGTCTGATAATTAAAGAAATCGTTGATCGGAACCAGCACATCAAATTCTTTCAGCACCCTGTTCAACATCAAAACGATCTTTAGAGAATGACCTCCAAGATCCAAAAAGCTTTTGGTTACGCTTAATTTGTTGCCATCCAATTTCAAAACCTCAGACCAAATCCCAACAAGTTTTTCTTCAGTACTATTGACTGATGTTACCCTTTCCTCTTCTATCTCTATTTCGGGTTGGGGTAACGCTTTTTTATCGAGTTTACCATGGGAGTTAAGGGGCATTTGATCCAAATGCATATAATAATGAGGTACCATGTATTGAGGTAAACTCTCGGAGAGATGGCTTTTTATCTCATCATTTTCTATTCGGTCTGATGCCACATAATAGGCCACAGCGTGCGAATTTTCATCCTCTTCTCTGATGGTAACTACGGCTTCTTTTATAGCACCATGTGATAGAAGATGTTTTTCTATTTCTCCTAATTCGACCCTATGCCCGTTAACTTTTACCTGATCGTCCTTCCTTCCTTTAAATACAATCTCACCGTTAAAACATCTTATTGCAACATCTCCAGTTCTATACATTTTTTCACCCTTGATGAAAGGATTCTCAATAAAATGCTGATTTGTAAGTTCTTCTCCCCCAACGTACCCTCGTGCCAGGTTGTCACCAGCAATAAATAATTCTCCGATCATTCCTGTCGGAACATGTTCCAGGGATTCATTCAACAAATAAATCTGCGTATTGTTGATGGGATGACCAATAGAAACTGATGTTGTCGTTTCCGTCGGATCAAATTTATGAATCATGCACCCCACTGTCGCCTCGGTGGGGCCATACTCATTGAATATTTCTACATTTCCTCCGAATTTTTGGTAGATATCCCTTGCCAGTTGTGTAGGAAATGCTTCGCCTCCGACGATAAGCTTCTTAGTCCTTTTTCCAGCCAGGGAGTCCGGGTCTAAACCATCATTGACGATTTTTAAATGTGAGGGAGTGAGTTTTATGACATCAACGTCCTCACTATTGATAATTTTTTCTATGAAGTTCGATTCATTTTCCTCGTAGACCATGATTTTATTACCGGTAATCAGAGGAGTGAAAATCGATGTAATGGTCAGGTCAAAGGAAATTGAAGTATATAACGGGAAAGTAGTCTTTTCATTTTTAACGTAATTTCCCGCGGCCCACGTAATGTAATTCGCCAACGATCGGTGTTCGATCATAACCCCTTTTGGGGTACCAGTGGAACCTGAAGTATATAATACATAAGCCAGATTTTTGCTATCCAACTTTTTAGCTACAGGTTCAACAGGGAACTTAATGATATCCTCCAGACATGTATCCAGATCGAGTATAACAGCGCCAGTGGCAAATACTTCCTGATACCTTGCCCTCGTTATCAAAACCTTTAAACTTGAGTTATTTAAGATAGCCTTTACTCGATTTTCAGGATAGCTGGGATCAATTGGAACATATGCGCCACCGGCTTTTAAAACTCCTAAAATAAAAGGCACCAAATACTTCTCCCGGTCAAGCATCAATCCCACCAGGTCTCCTGTTTTTACCCCCTTCACTTCCTGTAAGTATGAAGCGATGTGATCAGAAAGGGCACTAAGTTGTCCATAGGTGAGCATTTCTTCACCGCATTCCAATGCCAGGTTTTCGGGAAGTTTTTGAGCCTGTTCTTCGAATAATTCTACTACCGTATTTTCATAGGTCGAATTATACTCGGTCGCATTAAATTCCTCTAAAAGTCGTAGATCGACCTGATCTAATTTTCCGGAAATCTGCCCTACTTTTTTGCTGCAATCATCTAAGATATCATTGAGAATCGATGTATAGTTGAGTGCCAATGATTTTACAAATTCATCGCTTATCAGGTTTGACTTGTACATCAATTCAATTTCCAATTCTTCCTTAAAGAAGACGGTAATTACCAATGGTGTACTGGTGTTTTCTCTTACGTCTCTTAATTCAACATAAAAATGATCATGGTTGATGATTGATTCTTCATCGAGAGGATAGTTTTCTATCGCTATCACCGAATCATATAAATCATCAGTGGCTTTTATGCCAAGGAATTGTTTGATGTCAGGATAGGCGGTTCCGGTATACTGACTCCTGCTAATTATAGCAGAGTGTACATTATTTACCACTTCCAGGAGACTGTTTTCACCGGAGGTTTCAAGCCTAAGGGGGATTGTATTAACAAAATTCCCAATTGTTTGCTCCATACCTTTTATGGCACTGTCACGATTAGAAACGGTGGTGCCAAATACTACGTCAGAGGAGTTATTATACTTCTGTAACAGTAGGCCATAAGCCGCATAAATAACAGCTGCTTGTGTGACTTTGTGTTGCGTGGAAAATGCCTTGAGTTTGGTGGCTGAAGTAGTAAAAAGTTGTCTTTGGGTTTGTCCAAGGTCTATTTGTTGAACATGGTTATTTAAGAATAAGGATGATGCTTTATGGTTCTCCAAATAGTTTTTCCAATAGCGCTCTCGTTCATTGGGATCGATTTTTTGACGAAGTGCTCTTTGAACCGTGTTGTAATCAGGTTTTGCATATAAAGCTGGCTTTTTGGTAGTAATTAAATGTTCGTAATGTCCGAATATCTCTTTCAACAAAACGCCATTACTCCACCCGTCGTGCAAAATGTGGTGATAGGTAATGTTTAGAACGAAGGATTGATGATTCAACTGAATTAATTGAACCCGGAACGGTAAATCGTTTAGATCAAACCTTTTACTCCAATCGCTGTTGGAATGTTCTTCTACCAATCGCTGAATATCTTTTGCGTTATTTTTTAAAAGATCATAATACGAAAAATCAATGTGGTAATTTTTGAGCACTATTTGCACTGGTTTACTCACCTTCTCCCATCTAAATACAGACCTTAATGCCTCATTATTTAATTGCGTATGGTTGATTGCTTCTCTCAGTACATCCTTATTGAAGTCGCCTTTTATGTTAAAGGACAATTGGACGTTGTATAAGTTATCATCGGTTTCTTTGAGAAAATGATATAACAATCCCTTTTGAATAGAATTCAATTCAAAAATTTCCTGAACATCTGATTTTTGTATTTTATTCTTCATTGAAAAGTTGTCTAAAGATTCACCGTTAAATGCTCTTCTAGTCTATTTCTTGAATAAGGGTTCGAGTTGAATAGGCCCGCTTCCTCAAAGACCGAATTGTTGCTCTACTTTACCGTGGTTGGGATGTTAGATTGTTAGATCAACAGGTACCTGGTTAAAAATGAATTGAGGTACCTGAAAACCCGAGTTATAGGCTAAAATATGATGATCCAGGACCCCTATTTGCTACCGGATTGAAGAGATCAAATAGAAGTACACTGATTAGTCAATTTGAGACGCTCAGGATACGGCTTCTTTCAGACTGTAACTTCTTGCCATGCCTACAAGCGTTTTTCTTTCTCCCTCGAAAGGTTCTCTTCCGTGGGTAAATAACATATTATCAAGAAGGAGGAGATCATTTTTTTCCCATTGAAAAGAAAATTTGGTGCGTTCATAAACTCCTCTGATAATGGAAAGCGTATCAGCATCGATAGGAGTACCATCTCCGTAATAGGCATTTCGGGGAAGGTTCTCTTCTCCAAGGAGTTCCAACAAGCTCTCTCGCAATTCTTCGTTCAAATTACTGACATGAAATAAATGCGCTTGATTAAACCAGAGCTTCTCCTTGGTTAAAGGATGTGTGATGGCTGCTTGATTGACTTGCCTTGTTCGCAAACCATGTTCGGTCCACTCAAATTCGATATCATTATCTCTACAATATTGTTCAACTTCATGCTTATCCTCCGTTTGAAAAACTTCTGTCCAGGGCAGATCAATACTACCATAATTGCGGACATACATTACATTTTTCCTTTCAAATTCTTCTCGTATTTCAGCAGGGATTTGTTCATACGCAACCCTGCTATCTGAAATTGGGGTGTTGCCCATCCTGCTTGCCGGAGTAACACACAAAAACCCGATACGCATCGGCCAGGCATGAGCGTAGGCGTTTTCATTATGTTGAGGGATGGTTTCCGAAGCATGGTATTCCGTAGCCGTATAAATATTGTTTTTCATTTCAGTTCTTGGAGTCGACCGATACGTGTATGACGCTAATTCTTCTCCAAAAAGACCTGTTAGTACGCTTCCAAACTGCTCACTCGGAATATTTAAACCACGGACCAAAAGCAGCCCCTTCTGAGACAGCCAGTTTTCGATATCTTCTTGATTCTCCTCTACCCATTGTCCAAGTGTTAACTCATTATTTTCAATTTGGAGCAGCATTTCTTTACCTGCTATTTCCTGTATGTCGTCAGTGATCATAATTAATTTTTGTTATGTTTTTGTAATAGGCGCTTAGGGCATCATGGAGGAAATACCCTGATTATTGGTAGCGTTGAAGTAAACGATATAGAACGCTTTTAGAATAGTGAAGTCACTAGCGAATGACTAGTTGGAATGGCATCATAGCCACAATTAGTGCATTGGCAGATCCTTTCAGGCAGACCATTGCAGTAATGAATAGATACACATTTCTCACAGAAAGCACCATCCTGCCATTTGAGGATGGCAGGGTGGTTGCAATAGTTTTTAAGCGTTCAAGAGCTGTTGTGACTCAAAAGCGTAAGGCGCTCGTATTTTTTTCAAATCTCCGTACTTGAAACAACGAATTAGATGTTCGTTACCGGTGAGTTATAAAATACTCAATTCATGAAGTACTTAATTCTATAAGCCTTTTTCAGTACGCGATGAATTTCATGCTTGAATCAATCCTCTTTTAAACTGTCCACCGGATTAATTTCTGATGTCTTGAGCATATGAAACCCAATGGTTAACCAGGTGATTGCGAGGACCATTGCACCGGGTCCGACAAAATATTGCCAGTTTAAAGCAATTCTGAAAGCAAAACCATCAAGCCAATTATTTGTTAACATGTAACTTATCGGCAAACCAATTACCACAGCGATCAGTGCTGTTTTGGTAAAGTCTTTGGATAAGAGATAAATGATGCTCCAGTTACTACTTCCAAGTATTTTTCTAATACTGATTTCTTTAATTCTTCTTTCAGCGGTAAAAGCTGCCAGAGCAAACAAACCAAGACATGAAATAAGAATTGCCAATCCCGTAAAGTAATAAGACAGAGTTGCAATTCTTCGTTCCGCGACATACTGTGCTTCATAACTCTGATCTAAAAACTTGTAGTTCATAGCATACCCGGGATTTTGGTCCATATAGAATTCCTCAATCGCTTCAATCGTTCGATACTCCTTGCCACCTTCAATCTTAACCATCACTCTATCAGTCCTGTCAGGCCATAGCATAAAAACCAGCGGCTTAATGTTTTCATGGAACGATTCGAAGTGAAAGTTCTTAGCCACACCAATAATTTGGCGATCATTAAACCCCCATCCTTTTATCGTCTTGCCAATCGGATCTGACAATCCCATATAATCTATGGCCGTTTCATTAAATATCAGGTTTTTCCAATCCAAGCCGAATTCTCTGGAGAAAGTCCTTCCTTCTAGGAGTTCTATATCGAGCATCTTAATCATATCATGATTAATACAGACAACCTCAAACTCAGTTTTGTCTTCGGGATCTTTTCCTTCCCAGGTCAATCCACCCGCTCCCCATACATGGCCAGCCATATTGTGTCTCATACTAGAGGCACTAATTACTCCCGGTATATTTTTCACCTCAGAGATAAAAGTTTCCAGGTTTTCACTATCAAGCAACTTACCTTCCCGTTTCATCCAGACAATATTGTCTCTGTTAAAACCTAAGTCCTTTTTCCTGGTAAATTCAATTTGCTTGTATACCACCAAAACAAAAACAATCAAAATCATTGAGATCATGAACTGAAAGATTACCAGTCCTTTTCGCACCCATATTTGACCGCCTTTCTTCAATTTCCCCTTTAGTACCTCGGCAGGCCTGAAGCCAGAAAGATACAAGGCAGGATAACTTCCCGCCATTAGTCCGGTAAAAAGCGTAATTCCAATGATTACGGATATAAGCTTTACATCAACACTAAATGAAAGTTCCTTCCCCATGATCTCGTTGAATTGCGGAAGAAATAACAAAACAAATAAGACTGCCAAAATCACTGAGAACAGGGTAATTAAGACGGACTCACTCAGGTATTGAAAAATCAGTGCATTTCTGGTCGCACCTAAAGACTTTTTTATTCCTACCTCTTTTGCTCTCTTTGACGCCCTCGCAGTAGATAAGCTCATGAAGTTAATACAGGCAATAGCCACAATAAATACGGCGATAATGGAAAACAATTTCACATATTCTATCCGTCCTCCGGCCTCTACTCCATCTTCATATCTGCCGTACAAATACTTATCGGAATATCGTTTGATAAATGGAGTCCGATTTGTCGACTTATTTTCAGTTTTAGTTAAGATGTAATGTTTAATCTTATCGTTAAACTGTTCAACACTGGATCCTGGTTTTAAGATGAGGTATGCAAAACTGCCCGTGTTTCTCCAAGACAATACATCAGGATGCATTTCTTCATATAAATCATAGGACAAAGCAAAATCCAGCTTTTCTGTGGCGTTACTCGGAAGGGTCTCAAAAATTCCCGAAATCGAAAAAAATTTCTCGTGCTGGAACTCAATGGTTTTTCCCAGGATATTTTCGGTTGTACCGAATAACTTCTCGGCTAATTCCTCAGAAATAACGATTGAATTCTTGTCTGATAACGCCTGCGACCTACTTCCGTGAATGAAGGGGTGGGTAAAAACCTTGAAATAGTCCTGACTTACGTAATGTCCGTCAGCCTGTATGTTTTTTTCATCAAGTGACAGGTAAGCATCTTCAATTTGTTCTCCCGTAGTTGTTGCAAATTCTACTTCGGGCATTTCTGATAATAATGCATCAGCCATCGGTCCTGCAGTGGCATTGATCGTCCTAACGCCATAGCTCTGAACCATATGCTCCATGACCTGATAGAGCTGATCCTCTTTATCGTAAAACTTGTCTACCGACAGTTCGTCATTTACCCAAAAGTATATCAGTAGAGCACAGGCTAAACCAGAAGAAAGCCCCGCTAAATTGATCAAAAAAGAACCTTTATGACGTTTATAGTTTTTGAGTATAAATAATAGATTGAATTTAAGCATAGCTATATCCTGGCCTTAATTAAGATATTAATGAGTATAAATATTATTCAAGATACTGTATTTATAATTCCATATCAAATGGATTGGTCAAGCATCTGTACACCACCAAATTAAAGAGGTTTATGTCACTCAAAACCATCTTTTTTCTATGGTCCGTAAAAAATTGATTCTTTCACCAATGTAATGATCACCTAACGAGCCTTTTCCGGAACTGAAGGTGCCGAATATCTGCAGCCCCATTCGCCAAATATCCCGGATGATCATATAGTCTGCTGCTAGTTCCAGTTCATCGTCAGACAAGGTACGTATGGAATTGTATCCCTTAAGATATTGCTCCCAAATATCCCTGTTTCCTCTACCTTTATTTAGCAAAATACTCCATCGGAAAACCGAAACCTCATATGCTCGTCTGCCAAACCCACAACAATCAAAATCAAAAAAAATAAGGTCCCCGGAGAATTTATGGGCATTCCATCCATGAAGATCTCCATGACAAAATCCATAATCCACCGTATCAGAAGGTATCTTATTGATATTCTCTAAGGACTTAATACACAACGTGTTAATATAATTCCAATCATCAGGACGCTCATCCAGAAATTGTTCAATTGCTTTTAAAGGTTCAGTGATCAAATGAGTATCATCCAATTTAAATCTGTCGTGATTCGATGAGAACCCTTCTGACAAAGCATGTAATTCAGCAACACGCTCGCCATACAAAAAAGCATCGCTATTATCCTTGTAAGTCAAAACATCACCTTTAGCAAAACTCATTAGTACCGCATATCTTGTCCCTTCGGGAGCATTTAGCGCAGTAATGAATTCACCATCTCGCCGCTTGATAGGATAGGAAACCTTAGCCCCCCTATTGTGTAAATAATTCAGCGCATCGAGTTCAAAATTTATTTGTGCCTCTGTCCTCCAGTCTTTTTTGTAAACCCGAAGTATATAGTTCTCTTCCTGTGAGGTTATTTTATAGGTGTCGTTGAAACCCCTATACCAAAATTCACACTTTACAACTCTGTCAACATCGTAACTTGGCATGACTTTTTCAACCAGATCGTCGACCGACAATGATGAGTATGTTGCATTAATATTTAACATTAGAACTTACTTGTACCTCAGTCTGTATTTGATGAATATGCTACTTTGATGAGCATGCTATCGTTAAAAGGACTCTTTCAAAATAAAGAGTCTAATTCTTCCTGGTCTAAGCCAGCCATTTCGAAATCGGAAGGTGTAAAGTAAATATCGTCCTCTTTCTTAATGTGAGCTAGTACTTCGGATAAGTGATGAAAAAATGAATCGACCAGCCTCTCAATGGTTAAATGCTTATAAGCTTTGCTGTTATAAAACAATTCCAGCATAAATACTCCATCCATTACCATGCAGTTCCATTCCATCTTTGTAGTGGCGTGATTCACTTCATCGATTTCCATGCCTGTAATTTGTGGGTCATACCTAAACAAATCATTATTCAGCTCATCACCTAGTTGCCCCAGGTAATTAAAACGTATTTCCGATCTTAAGCCATTTGCGGTTTCGGCTGGGCTATTTTGGAAAGTCTTAATTCCATAACCCATTCCATGGTCAGTCACTTTTCTTAATTGTTCTTTAACTGCCTTGATATGCTCACCCAATGATTTTCCCTCCATTTCCAATAGAACCGGGTACATCGAGGTAAACCAACCCAGGGTGCGAGAAACATCGATTTCGTCGAGGTGTCTTCCATGGCTTTCTTGTTCTATAACAAACTGCTTTCCACCGGTCCACTCGTTTAAGGTCAATACGAGGGCAGTATTAAGGAGCATCGGAACATTGGTACCATAGGTTTTATGAGCCTTTTGTACCAAAAAGCCAGTTTGATCTTTATCTAAACTTCGAGTGAGTCTCTTGATATTTCTTACCCTCCAATCATTTGTATTGAAATCCTGAGGGATTTTGAAGTCTATTGATTCTAAGCCTTTCCAGTATCGTTCTTCTTCAAAGGTGAATTGATATGATCCAAATCCCTCAAACCAATCTTTTAGTGATGCTGTTTTGGTAGATGAGTAAGGATCACTACCTGACTCCAACCCCTTGTAAACCTCGTACAGGTCAGTCGTTAAAATACGCCATGAAACACCATCCATTATCAAATGATGGGCTGTAATAAACAGTTTACTCTCATTACTTTTTTGACGAATAACAACGGCTTTTAAAAGTAAGTCATGGTGAATATCTAATGAACTGCGAACGGCTTGACAGGCATCAATCAACTCAGATGAATTGGATAGCTCAATACTGTCAATATTGAAATCTTTATTCAGGTGTCGCTCGTTGTAGAACAGGACTTTTTTCACAGGATCATAATTGATCCGTAATTCATCATGACGTTCAAGTAAATTTGTAAAGGCTTGTTCAAGTAGTTTGATATCTACTGTATCATCAAGATCCAGTAGCAAAGACTGGTTAAAGAAATGAGGATTCTCAAAGTTTTGAGCAAGAAACCATGAAATGATAGGTGATAGCCCTACTTCTCCCTTAATTGTCCCCTGCTCGTACTTACTATCGCCTTCCACTCTTTTCACATAAGGCGAAACCATGCGGATCGTTTGGTAAGTAAGTATGTCTTTGGCTTCTACATTGATCCCTTTTTCATATAGTCTGGATGAGATCTGTACCGCTTTGATAGAATCCCCACCCAATTCGAAAAAATTATGAGAAACAGATAAACCCTCTCCATCCAAAATATCTGCCCAGACCTGTAGCGAGATCGATTCTATTTCATTCTCAGGGACCAAAGTCTCGCCAGTCTCCGGATTACTGTCAGGTTCTGGCAGCGCATCAACATCTACCTTCCCATTTTTTGTTAGCGGGATCTCTGATAATGGAATAAAATGCGCGGGGATCATGTAGTGAGGTAACAGATTGGCCAAATAACCTCTTAAAGTACCTTCTTCTAAAAGTCTGTTACTGTTGTCAACACTCTTATAATAAGCGCAAAGTGTTTTATTGTCCTTCTTACCCTTTTTCAATACTGCTAGCGCTTCGCTTACCCCCTCGAAGTTTTTCAGATGATAGGCTATCTCCGACAATTCTACCCGGTATCCATTGATTTTGACTTGCTCGTCGGAACGCCTTACAAATTCAAGCTCTCCCGAAGGCAGTCGTTTGCAGATATCACCCGTTTTATACATCCTCTGCCCATTTATAAAACTACTGGGTAGGAATTTTTTATTAGTCAGTGCTTCATTGAATAGGTATCCCCTCGCCAAACAGTCTCCTGAAATGTATAATTCTCCATAAACTCTTTCAGGGACTGGCTTCATCAATTCATCAAGAAGATATATCTGAGTATTACTTATTGGTGTCCCAATCGGTACTGTAACCGAGTCGTCTTTGGGATCAAATCGATGGATCATACAGCCAACCGTTGCTTCCGTAGGACCATATTCATTGTAGATTTCGATATCCCCCTGGAAAGCATGGTATATGTCTTTAGCCAGTTGGGTCTCCAAAGCTTCTCCACCGACAATAAATCTTTTAATATTGGACCTGGCAACCAACTTCGAAAGATCATTTTCTTTGAATAGCCTTAAATGTGAAGGAGTAAGTTTGATGACATTCACTTTGTTATCATCAACTACTTGATTTAATACCAGGCTATCTGTTTCCCCATAAATCACAATTTTGTTCCCTGTAATCAAAGGAATGAAAATTGATGTAATGGTTAGGTCAAAAGAGACAGAGGTGTATAATGGGAAACTCGCTTCCTGGCCATTGGTATATGTTTTCGCCGCCCAGTAAATGTAGTTGACCAGCGATTGATGCTCAATCATGACTCCTTTAGGGCCACCAGTCGTACCCGAAGTATAAATCACATAAGCCAGGTCTGCTGGCATATTACCATTTTCAACAGCCGCGTGTGAATCAAGAACCAGGTCAAGTGTGTTGATGTTGATGACTGCTCGATCAAGATCATCAGATGCATTCAACCAATCAGTAGTAATCGGCTCGTATTGATTTGTTGACAAGACAATGTTACATTGACTATCGTCAAGAATATATTGGATTCGTTCTTCCGGCAAATCACCTGCAATAGGTAAAAAGGCACCACCAGCCTTCAAAATTCCCAGGATACTGGTGATAAAATCAGGTGATCGATCTAACAGAACAGCGACAAACGTGTTCGACTTTACTCCCTTTTCTCTTAGAATCGCCGCCAATCTATCAGCTCTTTCACCAAGCTGCTGATAAGTAATGGCTTCCTCATTATACTCAACGGCTATGGCACACCCTGCATTGCTAACTTGTTCATCAAACAGTTGGTGGATTGCCTGGTCCATAGGGTATGCACTATGGGTATTATTGAACTTCCTGATATATGCATCATATTCCTCATCGGTAGCACTACAGAAGCCAGATACTTTCCCTGTCGGATCATCAAGCACTTCTTTTACCAACTGGACAAAATTCGTAGCCATTCCTTGAATGGTTGCCTCCTTGAATAACCGGGTCGAATATTCAAAGGCATATGTTAAGTCATTGCCATCATCAAGGATTTCCAGGGACAAATCAAATTTGGAAAATCCCGGATCGAAACCATGCCAGGAAACAGCAAACTCTTCACCATTTGTTTTGGGAAGTCCCATGTTTTGATAATTAAACATGGTGTCGAAGATTGGATTCCTACTGATGTCTCTTTGTTTGCTGATCTTTTCAACAACATATTCAAATGGATAATCCCGATGGTTGTGAGCATCGGAAATATTGCTTTTCTCAGCTTCCAACAATTCAAGAAAAGATGCTGCTTTATTGATATGCGTTCTGATGGCCAGGTTATTGACGAACATACCTTGCATATCCAGAACATCGGGGTGTCTCCGTCCAGCTACCGGTATCCCTACAATGAGGTCAATCTGACCGGAATATTTTGAGAGCAGTAGATTGTATAAAGTAAAGATCAATACATGAAGCGTACATCCATTCTCTTTAGCCAGACCTCTGAGTCTTTCGTTGGTCTCTTCATCAAAGCTGAATTGAATTTTTCCTCCTTCACCACTAAAGACCACCGGACGCGGAAAATCAGTGGGGAGTTCCAATACTGGTAATACTTGTCCCAAATGATTCAACCAATAATCTTCCTGAATGCTCAATTTGTGAGGATCCAGTTTTTCCTTCTCCCAACCACAATAGTCCTGGAACTGGATAGAAAGTGATGGCAATATATCGCCATTATAAAGTTGGAAAAGCTCATTTACAAAGTTGTAAACAGAGATTCCATCAGATATAATGTGGTGAAAATCTAAAAACAGCGAACTAAGTCCATTTTCCATTTCGATCAGCGCTATTCTAAACAATGGCGTCTTTTCCAGATCGAATGGTTGTACTAAACTTTTAAGCACTTCATTTAGAAGCGCTGAGCTACTTTTTTTACAATTAAGTGTGAAATCAACAGTAGCCATCGGATTAACTCTCAATCGTGGCTCACTGGTCATTTCAAAAGACATCCTTAACGTGTCATGTCTTTTGATCAATTGATTTAAACAAGCTTCCAGTTTGCCAATAGCAATTTCTCCCTTAATTGAGAGGGCAATTGGCACATTATAAGCAACTGAGGATTTGTCCGATTTCCAGGCGAAGTATAGCCTTTTTTGAGCGGACGATAGCGGATATGTTTCAGATTCCGCAACTTTAGTAATCGGTCGGTATGCTTCTTTGTCAAGGGTTATTACCTCACTGGCCAATTCACGGATCGTTGCGTTTTCAAATAAAACCTGGGTAGGTAGTTCAACCTGCAACTCTTTTAGGATCATCATGCCCACTTCCGCTGCTTTCAAAGAATTACCACCTACTTCCAAAAACTTGTCAGTAACGCTTATGGTGTCAATGCCAAGGGCTTTTTTCCATATACCCACCAATTTCTGTTCTGTATCATTTTCAGGACGGACCATGGGCCTCAAGTTATGCTCTGATCCCTGAATCAACGCTTGCAGCTGCTGCTCAATTTCCCTAAAATCACCATTCTTAAAACGATCGGTAATTTTAAATCTTTGAATTTTCCCACTGGTTGTTTTTGGTATTTCATTAACCGGTATAATATGATCCAGTTCAATACCTGTCTGTGCATTGATGTGTGATTTGAGAGATAAAGCAATGGGAATGAATTTTTCCAGGCGCTCTCTAAAAAACACAAAGGCAATAGTCTCTTCCTTTTGAGTATCGTTATTGAAAAGACCACTTACAATTATTTTATTTAATTCGATGCCATCCACTGCCTCGGCTACCCGTTCAATATCGTGTGGATAGAAATTCTGTCCATTAACAAAAAAGATGTCTTTGGCTCGTCCTGTAATGTAGAGCCTTCCCTCTCTTATAAATCCCAGGTCACCTGTATTCAACCATCCATCTTGATCAATGCAGTTGCGTGTTTCAATTGTATTATTATAATAGCCAGATGTGACATTGATACCTTTTATCTGGATAGAACCGATCGTGTCGGTATCTAAAGGTTCATTGGAAGCGTCGGCAATTCTTAGCGAGCAATCATTAACTGGTACTCCAACATTTACAAACCCAACCGAATCATTTGTAACGTCTGAAATAGATATGGTATCCCCAAAGTTCAATTTGTTTCTGTCCACATGACATGACGTAACTTCAGCTTCCAGATTTGAAATAGTCACGGCCAGGGTAGCTTCAGCTAAACCATAAACCGGGCACATCGCTGTTCTTTTTAAACCAAACTTTGACATGCTGTCCAGAAAAAGATGGCATAAATTTTCTGATATGGGCTCAGCTCCATTATACAGCACCCTTACAGCGGATAAATCCCAATTGGATCCAGATAGATTACAAAACTTTAAGACATAATTATAGCCAAAGTTGGGCGAGCACAAAATGGTCACTCCATATTGGCTCGCTTTGTCCAACCAAAGTGCCGGTCTTCGGATAAATGTATTAGTCGGAATCAAGTACTGTTGTATCCCGCTGAAAAGAGGGTTTAAATGGAAACCTATCAATCCCATATCATGGGTCAATGGCATCCAGCTAAGCATAGAATCTTCCGAACAATACTTCGCAGCCGTACTGATGGCATTCATATTGGAAAGAAGGTTCTCATGGGTTAGCATCACACCCTTTGGACCACCTGTTGAACCGGAGGAGAATTGAATGAAAGCAATGTCATCTTTTCTAGCCTGGAAAATGTTTCCCTTGTGCTGAGAAACGTTCATCTCTTCCAGTATGATCGTACGATCCCTCATCTTAAGATAAGGATCATCTAAATTTTCACGATGAGCAAATTGCCCAACGCCATCCATACCCTTGCTATCAATGATAAGATATGGATGATTCAAAACTTGCCAGATGTTAAAAAGCTTGCGCTTATGGTCATTATTCTTACCAACACTCAACGGCACGGGAATGATACCTCCAAGAATGCAGGCCCAAAACATGACAATGAATGTTCTATTGTCATTAACTTGGAAAACCAATTCGTCTTTAGGCTTTAAGCCGCTATCCTGAAGAAAAGATAACGCATTCAAAGCCGCCTCATATAATTCCTTATAAGAGAGAAACTTCTCGTCATCACTCTTTTCGATAAAAGTGATACCGACTTTACTTAAGTCTTTTCTCTCTTCCAGAATCTGGATTAAGGTGCCTTTTGTTGGGTTGGGTTGCAAAATTTCCCGTATTAAATCACAATAAGTTTATGGTGTACCCTGCTTAACAATGGGTAACGGCTACTAGTATGAGGTAAGATGTAGGTCTCAACAGGCATTGTCCGATGGACCATTCCACGCTACCAGATGATTCATTCAACTTTCAGAAAGCGCATTAGCATTTTGATCAAAGACCTGAGCTGTTTTTGCGGTACGATGGATAAGATCCGATAATGATTCTACGGTAGGATGTGTAAAGACACTCTTAAGATCTATCCTGGTATTAAATTCCTTATGTATGCGAGATGTTAACTGTGTAGCCTTTAAAGAATGACCTCCCAATTCAAAGAAATTATCTTTCGCGCCTACAATATCTCTACCTAATATTTCCTGCCACAAGTTTGCCAATTTCCTTGCAGTTTCATTTTGCGGGGCTGTATATTCCTGAACAATACCCGATTCTCTATTGCCAATTTCAACCAGTGCCTTTCTATCCGTTTTACCGTTTAGGGTTTGTGGAAAGCTTTCTACAAAAACATAGCCGGAGGGCATCATATAATCCGGAAGTTCCTCCTTCAGATGGCTATGTAACAATGGTACCAATCTGCGATTAAGCTTGCTCTTTATTGGATCACTGCTATAAGCCTCCAACAGGCTATCAGAAAATTCTCTTTCTATTGCCTTAAAGTATATACGGCTCAAATCCGGAGCGTCATGATGTTCCGCCTTTTTCCTGAACAATAGGTCATAACCACCTTCGTGATTATTGTTTTCGCAAAAAACTTTTGTCTCATAAGAGAGCGCAGCAGCCAGGTCCAGAAGATCATCCAACTTCATAGCATCCTCTGAAAGATGATTTGTCGCCTTCAATTCAGTCACGGTCAACTGCGTTTCTTCATTTTGCAACAAGGTATAGACTTGCCTTTCGCGGAGCAGTCGATGATTCGGAATGCTCTTCAAACCAATTATCTCGGTCTCTCTTTCCATTAGCAAGGTCTCTAAAAAAGGAAGTGGCTCATTTTCTTTTTGCCAGTTTATCCAATTGACCTCTTCAGGAACTTCTATAGATGGTCCTACATGAATGATCACCTGATAACGGAATTTGGACAGCTCATTGTCGTGCTTACTCGTTTTCGGTAGTATTTCTACATGACTGATCTTAGGGTAGCGTTGTTTTAAATGAATGAAGAACCCAGGATCCAATAATAATTCACTTTCCTTAATGATATTTTCTTGAATTTTCTGGCTCAACTCTTGCCTGGTAGTTGTATCCTCCGCCTGATAAAGCTGCACAGAAGTCTGAAATAACGGGTATAAGGAAAAACTTCTTACATCGCCGACAAATATGATTCCACCCGGTTGAATCAAATCGATGGCTCTTCCTAATACTGTTTCCAGGTAATCGATGCCAGGAAAGTATTGAATAACGGAGTTGAGGATAATTGTATCAATGTTTTTATCCTCCAAAAATTCATATTCATTAGCAGCTCCTTGAAACAGTTCTACTTGTTTCCACTTATCCGAGTCTTTTTCAATTTGTTGCTTGATATAATCTATGGCAGACATTGAAATGTCAGAGCCAATAAATTGTGTGCAATGTGGCGCTATTTCAAATAGCATCAACCCTGTACCACAACCTATTTCAAATACATTCTTCGGGTTGTAAGACCGTACTAAGTCAACAGCTTCATTGATAAAACCTCTCATTTCATCTTCCGGGATTGCCCGTCCCGTATAGCTGCTGTTCCAGCCGGAAGTGTTAAAAAGCAGGTCATGATTGGCATGCGACCCTTTATAAGCATCGTCCCATACTTTACCCCATCCAGAAACTTGCTCCTGATCAATTTCCTTATGTATTTCAGTAATGTTGTTGTCAACAAAATTTGTTTCCGGAACTATGTAGGCTGTGAGATTTGTCTCTCCAGTATGGTCCTGCTGCTGAATGAGGACTACTTTCTGAACTAACTCATACCTGGATATAACAGATTCTATTTCTCCTAATTCTACCCGATGCCCCCTGATTTTGACCTGTTCATCATTACGGCCGATAAAGGCAATACTTCCATCTTCCAACCATTTTCCCAAATCACCCGTCTTATACAATCGCTTTCCCTCTTCAAATGGGTTGGTGATGAATCTTTCCTTTGTTAACTCATCTCTATTCAGATAGCCTTTAGCTAGCCCGTCTCCACCGATGTATATTTCCCCAACAACTTCCTGTGGAACTAATTTCTGAGTATCATCTAATATATAAACACTTGTATTTGCAATCGGCTTACCTATACATGACAGATCTGATTCACTAGCTATATACTTAACGGTCGACCAGATGGTAGTTTCAGTTGGACCGTACATATTCCATAGCGAACCGGAGCGATCTAGCAATTTCTTTCCAAGTGCCATAGGTAATCGTTCCCCACCGCATAAAATCTTTAAATTTTTATTGCCCAACCACCCATTTTCGATCAGCATGCTCCAAAAACTCGGAGTAGCTTGCATGATTGTTGGTGATGCTGATGCTATAAGCTGCTCCAATAATACCGGTTCCCTGACCTGGTCCTGGCTTGCAATTACCACACTAGCTCCTGTTACTAATGGTAAAAACAACTCCAACACCGATATATCAAAATTACAAGTTGTGATGGCCAGCAATTTGTCGTTCTTATCCATGCCCGGTTCCCTTGCCATGCTTGTCATGAAGTTTACCACGGATTTATGAACAACTTGAATCCCCTTTGGGCGGCCTGTAGAGCCTGAAGTATAAATTACATAGATCAAATCATGAGTGGTGTTAATTTTTGCAGGATTAGCGTCAGAATATTGCCCTAATGATCCACTGATCTGATCTATGTAGATGGTAGAAGTTGACAGTCGATCTACTTGTTCTTTCTGAGCCTTCTCAGAAAGAATAAGTTTTAATCCACTGTCTTCAATAATATAATTTAATCGCTTGGTTGGATACTCTGGGTCAAGCGGTACATATGCGGCACCCGCCTTTAGGACTCCCAGCAGATTTATTAGGAGTGTTGCTGACCGACCTAGCATTACTCCTACTAATGTATTTTGATTTATCTCTTTTTGATTTCTCAGGAAATGAGCTATTCGATTACTTTTTTCATTTACCTCCCTATAGGTGAATTGATCGTCTTGATAGACTAATGCGATACTTTCTGGTGCATGTTCAACCTGTGCCTCAAATAAGTCAACTATCGTCTTGTCCGAAGGATAAGGTAAAGTATCACCATTAAATTCTTTCAGGATTTCTTTAGTGTTCATTTCAGGTCATTACTGTCCAGGAAAAATGCGAGGTTTAACGAAACGACTTGCATCGGTTACAAATTCATTCGAGTAAACAAAGGGAGATTTCTCTCTAAAAGGAGTATACAAAAGCCTAATTAACTAGTAGGTAATGTTTACTGTGAGTGACTGTTCTAAAGCAAAAATGTAAGAACGGGGTAAAGGAACTTCCAGGCATTTTTCACGATCACTCTGGGTCTAAGTTTTTATTTTAATGGAAGTAAGACTTCTTCCAAATTATTCTGTGTCGAAACTTTTTCTCTTACTTGGATATGGTGTAAATGGAGTTCTACCTTCTTGTAAAATTATTTATCAGGGTAATTAACCAACATTCCTATAGAAGTAAGAATACAGCTTCGCCACTTGGCTACCATGGTTTTGGGGCCATCTTATTTTCTCATGTTGCTCTAACAAAAGCTGGAAATTCTTTCGCCGGCAGAGACAATCGAATCACAAGTCTATAAAAAAAACAATTATACCACTAAATAATTTTAAAAAAACTTAATCCGTTATTAACATTGGTAATTTCCAATATTATTTTCAATCAACTTTATCCGTTATTAACGTATTAATTTCAATTTGCGAATTTATAGATAGGTTAAAATCAGCGACAACTAAGTTTCACTCTTATACTGACCTATCTACACATTAGTTTTCCATAAGAATACTGAGTTTAGGGGTAATTGCATGTTTACCAGCTAATACATAACTCGCCCAGCATATATTGTATTTCATCAATGGTGACGAATTAATCAAGAATTGAATTAAAACTGTGTTTAAATGGTCTTCATTGTCAGAAGCAGAATCACAAGTCCATATATATATCACCCGCCTTCAGAAGTCAATGCTCACTATCGTCGTATTTTTTTCGATGGGCCCTTAGCTTGTAGGAGAGCCAGCTGAAAATAAAATATCCAACTGAAATGTATAGAAACAAAAAACCCACCCTGGAAAACCAGGATGGGAAAAATAATGTAGTCCGTAGGGGAATCGAACCCCTCCTCATTTAATTCTCAAAAACTACTTAAAAACAGCTATTTGAGCTATTTTTTGCAATCAACTAAACATCAAAACACACTAATTCACAAGTATTCACTTCACAAATACTTCACATTTTATGTCTTCAGTAACTATAAGCCCCTTCGCAAGAGAAACAAAAGATGGTAAAGTAACAGTCTACATTCGAATAATAATCGCTGGAGAAAAGATCGACCGATCCACGGGTATTAAGATCGATAAATCAAAGTGGGATACTAAAAACACAAAAGTCAAAGGTTCTGGAAGGCTTGCTGTCGAATACAACAATAGCATTGAAACGAAAGTGAGCCATTATCATAAAATAGCTCAGGACATCACACGAGATGAGATGATCCCCACGAAGGAAGAAATAAAGAGAAGAGAACAGCTATTAAAAACTAAAGCTCAGTCCAACTCTGAATTAGAAGTCAAAAAACCTTTAACAGATGTTTTCAAACATCTCTATGGGCTTGATGACCTATCAGATATCAAAACAAACAATACCAAGAAGAAAAGGCAATCGGAAATGGTAAAATTAGAGAAGTACCTTTCTTCCGAGTCCGGTAAAGAATATAAAAATGCCTCCGTGGAGGATTGGCGAAATAATGTAAGAATCCTTGAAGAGTTCGCTCAATTTCTCCATACAGAAATCGGAAATGGTCAATCAACTATAGCCAAGAGTTGTCAAATCGTGAAATCCGTCATAAGACAGGCAATCGAAAGACATCAAGAGGGTTACTTATCAGCGAAGGTTCCGACACAAGAAAGAAAAGACAAAGAGAACATTTACTGGTTATTTGATCATGAACTGGAAACACTTTACATGCATGATTTCCAGCTCAAATCCAGGCAAAATGCAGTAAATATGTTTCTTATCATGAGCAGTACCGCCATGAGAATTGGTGACTACAGGGAATTTGCTAAAGAGCCTCAAAAGTATTTGAATGATACGGAGGTGCTATGGAATGCAGGCAAGACCAAAAACAACCACATGATACAGCGAAACATGCTATACTTCGAAAAAGTATATCAACGATTAAATGGCCAACTCCCCTCCATGGCTGGGGCAAATATGAACAGCTATCTGAAGTTGGCACTAGAAGAAGCCAGAGTAGACAGAAAGGTGATAAACAAAGAAGGTGAGGTAGTGCCAATTCATTCACTAGTTCATAGTCACATGGCGAAATCAACGACTATCATGTACATGCTAGTCAATTTAGAACTTGACCTTGAAACTGTTTCCATCCTAACTAGTACCGATGTTCAGACAATCAAGAATCATTATAGTGCCTATGGAAAAATCGAGGCAAATGAGAAGTTGAGAAGGGCAATTATTGAAAAGAATGAAATCGAAATGAAGGTTTCAAAAAAAATACACTCTGCCTAGAATGTGGTTTTCGTAGAGAGCTATGGAAAAATCTGAAACGAAATTCTCAAACTTCTGCATAAATTACTCTAATAATTCGACACCTAATGATCTTGATTCTTCTCACCCTCTAACAACCTCTGTAGTTGTTCCTGATCGAAGGAAACTGTCCCTCCATTTTGCCTAATAGTGTTTATTGCCTGAGCTATCCGCTCTAATGCTTCAGCCTTGCTAATGAGCAATTCGTCTTCTGCCATTTTTTGCTCAATTTCCAATTTCCTTCTCTCCGCCTCCACTTCCGCATGTTTCTGAGCCGTAAGAGCAAACTTTTCTGCCGCTGTTGAAAGTTGTAGCTCAGCCTCAGCAGTCATCCTAATCGCTTTGGCTTCTGCCAATTTAACACCTGCTTCCTTAAGCCTTAGAATATCATCCTCTGTATACTCCTCAACAAGTCCAAGAAACTCCAAAATTCTCCTAAATACCTTTTTCCCTGTTTTTGGAACTCTGGCAACCCGGGCATTATTCATTTTCTGAGCGAATTCCTGCTCTTCGGATTCTGTCGGCTCTGACCCTATTGGAATTTTTACTAATCTTACCATAACCCCGAATTCATATATTAAGATACAGTTTCTTCTTGAGAAGAGGCTTCAATTCTTTCATGAAACTTCTTCCAAACATCTTCAGTTGATTTATTTGCTTAACACTCAGATCCTCTTGAACAGTAAAATCTTTAGTACTGTCTACGCCAATAATTGCCTTTATTTTACTACTGGTACTAATCACCGGAATCGTCATTGTAAATGGAAATTGAGATAATACTACACTTTGATATGAAGTTAAATTCTCCTCGAAAGCACCATATCCATTTTCCTCAATATTTACCACTTCATTGCCAATATCATTTGACGGGTTTTTAATACCAATACCACACTCGGAATAAGCCAAACCAACCATTCCTTGTCCCTTTTCTTGTGGATTAACAACAAAACTCAGTTCATCATCAATCAATTTCACACATAAGTTCTTGATTTCATGGTACTTAAAAGTTACGAGTTCCTTGTTTGACGGCTCTTGCCTTTTTTTGTTATTTACAAATCTGGCATACCAATCAGCTATTAGAAACCTAAAATAACCCCAGTTCTTCTCTGGGAGATATATTCTAAAGCTGACTTCACCGAATGCTTTCAGGTCAAAAATATCAGCTAAATAATTGCAGTTTGTCTCGTAAAAGTCTCTCAATTGCTGCTCCAAAACAGCATCTTTTTCTCTTCCCCGTAATCTATATTTCAACACCTCATTTTCAATCGGAAGATAAATAGCAGTAACAAAGAACCCGATTATAAAAAAGAATGTCTTGTTATACTCAATATTCGAAACCTTGGGAAAATTTTGGTAGTATTCGTCAAAGAATGAAAGCCTTGAACTCAATATCAAAAACGAGGCAGTTGCAAACAAAAGAATTCTAAGACAAGAGCGCCAAATCATCAATAAAATCTCAATCTTCTAAAATATCGAAGATAAACGATAAGAATTACTCTTTCCAAATTGATCTACAACTGAATAACGCATATAGTAGGGATACCAATTATTGATTCAAATCAATAAAGTAAATGAAATCAAGGGAAATTTTTCCACCCAAAAGTTTTTTTCTCGGTACCCTTCACCCCTACCTTTGTGACCTGATCGGTATAAGTGTATAACTAAAGGCGCTTATCAAATCAGTAACAGATCGTTCTTCTAAACCCAATACAATAATGGTAAAGAGACTTTACTATAAGGGCGAAGCTGTGCACAAAACAACCAGGGCCCTATCTAATTTATTATCAATTACTCAAGTATGTGAAGCTACGGGACTTAGCCGTAAGACCATTCACAATTATGCAACAGAGGGAATTTTGCAAAAGCATTATTATCCTAACTCTACACGAGTTTACTTCTTATCAGAGGAGGTAGAAGAAGCCATTCCTGGCTGCAAAATCTATTCAATTGTTTCTAATAATGAAGAAGACAAAGCAGCTTGATGAGCTTCACTTTTTTACCCGCAAACCTGGACCTTCAAGAGATCGTCCGGGCCTGCCCTCCTTCATTCGATGGGTTTGATATTGACAAGCTCACTTACTTGTTAGGTCTGATTGAATCGATTCCTCTTAAACCAAAAAATGAAAAGAAGGACGGCTATACCCTATTGAACGCTCAGCTTATGAAGAATGTGGTGAACAATTACAAATCGTACCTGAATTACGCCTGTAACGATGCCGAGATAATAGAAATATACACTCCATACCGACCGAAATACTTTAGCAAAGGATATCGCTTCAGAGAACCCTATACTGCCCCTATTAGAAAAGTCAATTACCAATCAATAAGTGGCCCAAAGAAATTAAAAGAGATCACGGAACAAAAATTGAAGACAGTAGCAAAACACTGGTATCTTTATGAAAGCCTCCAAAGCGAAGGTCTGGATTTCAACTATGACTTAGCTGTTCAAACAAATGAAATAAGTCATCAACTTAAATCAATACACTCACCTGATATCGATTACATAAAAACAGTAACAGAAAAAGAAATCAAACATAAAAGTCCAAAAAACCAGTACAATCAAGGTGTAATTAGTCTCGAAAAAATTAAAAACAGGGAATGGGACCTATTTCTTGACTCGGAAGGCAGTGGAAGGTTTTACCATACGCTATGTAGTCTACCGTCCAAATTCAGGCATCTTCTTAGTTACAAAGACAGAACCCTGGTCTCACTGGATTTAAAGAACTCTCAGCCGTATCTCTTCAGCAGATTATTACAACCTGATTTCTATTATATCGAAAGCACTATAGGTAAGAGTAACAGGGTCATAAACCCCCATAAATTCCCCTATAAGCCACTTAAATCTAACCAGGTAAATCACTATTTATCAGACAGTAAGTCATTATTTGAATTAAATGATTCATTATATAATGAACCTATATTTTCTACTTCTCTTACCGATTCTTATACTGATAATAGGATTAAACATTCTTCTTATGTAATTACTCCAATAATTACCTCTCAACCTCTAGTATCCCTCCTGTATTCTCAGCTCATGCTCCTTCTTCCCTTATGTTGCTAGAATCTCTAATACACAATGATATACAGGAAGTTAAGGAGTATAGTAAGTCAGTTAGTGAAGGGGTGTTTTACAATCAATTAACAGAAGATCTGACCAACCAATTAAGTGTTGATGAACAAATTAGAGATGTTGTTACATCAAGAGACTTAGCAAAGAACCTGATCATGATTATCTTCTTCTCTCCCAATAACTCCACTAAACACAAGCACGAGAAACAGTTGTTCAAAGAAGAATATCCAACCATATATAAATTGATAAAGCAACTTAAGTCTTTCGATGAATACCCCATTAAAGAACGCCATAAATACTTCCCCTTCTTGTTGCAGAGATTGGAAGCTTATCTATTCCTGGAAGTCATTGCAAAGAAGTTTAAAACCATGAATCCACTTGCTCCCCTCTTTTCAATTCATGATAGCTTAATCACTACTGTAGATTATGAAAACGATTTGAGGAGTCTTATGGACAAGGAGCTGACTTACCACATAGGTATTCCTCCAACCATCAAACCAGAGTATTGGACCAGGGAACGTTTCTTTGAGATTGCCTGGAAAGAATTTGCGGACAGAAATGTCCACAATGGTCTTGCCGCTTGACTCTCAATCTTAAATATGCTTTTAGAGGCTAAATAAAAGCCTCTAAAGCATTTTATTGGAATTTAGGTAGATGACATCCATTTTAATCCTAAAAGCCCTTAGAGTCGAATTATGTAGCCCTCCAGTAGAATCATCTATTACTCTTCAATTCCTTCATCAACCACTTTATCTTCGGTTGTCTTTGCATCTAGTTGTTCCACTTGGTTTCTAAGGGCAAATTCATCCAGTTCGTCCAGGAACTCAAAGAAGAATTTCATGTCCTCGATGAACCAATTAAAGTCAGGCATCAGCTCTTCGTATTCTTTCTGCAAATAGAAGAACAGAATATGCCGGAGATTTTTTCTAAATCGGGGAATTTCGATGAGTTCGAGAAAGTGTTCTAACGATTCACTGGAGTTACGCATAAATATTCAATAAAATATCTGAAAGGTCATAAATATGCCTTAAAAGCATATCAAAGATATTCATAATAACGAATTGAATACACTAAAGCATAAAAAAATGTCTTAGAAGGTTGACTGATTGTCCTTAATTTAGTCTTCCAAGAAATGGAGAAACAAGCTTTCAACCGGATAAAGGCAGTTCTAGCCGAGAAAAACAAAACCAATAATTGGTTAGCTGACAACTTAGAAATGAATCGAACCACCATCTCAAAGTGGTGTAGAAACGAGATGCAACCTAGAGTAGAGACGCTGTTTAAAATTGCGGCAATATTAGAGGTGGATGTACGAGAGCTGCTGGTTTCGACCAAACGCACTTAGAGTCATAAGTCAGTCATATATTTCAGGTTTCTAGCATCACCGTAAGGATACAAGTCTCCGGGATTAACATTAACAATCCTTTTCGGATCAACTTTTTGAAGAACCTCATCAATGTGCTTGTCCTGATAAGAATATCCGATGATTAGCAGGTCTGAATCATCTATTAATTCATTCCTGTATCTCGTTAATAGGTCGCTGTACATATAGTCGTTCTCGAGAAATGTTTGCTTTAAAGACCCGGTCAAGAATTGTGGAACAACAGAATGGTTAAAGTTTTGGATTATATCACCTGTGGAGAGGTCAATCCTGGCAGACCGATGAAGGTCATAATAATCATCAATCCGAAAATAGATTCTTTCACCTGTTAAGTAATTCATGTGGTCCTCCTTCTCGGCGATTTGATAAGCAAATTGATCCTTGCCTCCGTGCAGCTTCATGATCTTATACGGCGCTGAGTAATCCGACTTGAATACTGCAAGAGGTTGCTTCTGATTGCCAATAATCTCTGAATTCTCTCTGGTAAAACCATCACTATAGCGGATTGCGCGCTTCCTTAAAACCTCTTCCAAGAGAAGGTCGTGATTCAATGAGAAGAAATTGACTTGATTATATACTGAAATATATGCCAGGAACTTGTCATATGACTCAATTTCATCAATGGGTTTGAACTTATCCGTACGCAATAGGTCGGCGATGAGATAATTGATGATATCAAGGACAAGAGGCAAATCAATGTCATCATACTTACTCCAGTATTTTGAATTGGGCATTCTCCTCTGTCTTGAGATTCGAAGAGAACGTTCGGCTTCTTTTGCTTGGACAACTTGAGAACTGAACCAGTCCTTTCCTTTATCAATCAGATAGGTCATGAAGATTTCATAGGAAGAGAAACTACCTTTCTCCCTTTTCATAGAGTGAACCAAATGATTGAAAACGAATTCCACTATTTCGACTTCAACTGATAGCCTTCCGTTGTGTTTGTTAGCGTCATTCTGGAATTCCTTCCACCTCCATTGGCTGTCGGAGAAGAAGCATAACTTATCGAGAAAATCACGATCGAAGTAAGGATTGATGTCTTGGACGAGAGGGATGCCTGCGTCATAGGAAAAACCTGCACCGAGTAGTACGTTTACTTTAGTTTGTTTCATCGTTTTGTTGTTTATGCAAAGATAAACCAATCTCCGCTCAACTTCCAGCCAAAACCTCCGCCACCATAGCCTTCATGAGCTTCTCGGCTGTTTCATCGCGAATGAGGATGTGCGACTCCAGCGTATCACAGAGGGACATAAGGTGGTCTACCTGTTGTACAATTATTTCTTGTTCCTTGAAAGGAGGAATCGTCACTACTGTATCTCTAATAGTACCCATGGAAAGACTGGGTTGAGCCGTGGCTTTACTATGTTTAAATATTTCCAATTGACCAACTGGTGACATAAGAAAGTATAATAAATATCTAGGATCGAGCCCTGTGAATGGTTCAAGCTTTGCCACATTCGGGGCAAGGTGCCACCTCTCTTTCTTATCAAAAATTGCTACATCTCCTATTCCGGCACCGATGAAGGTCATCAACAAACAAGGTTTTATCAATGCACATCTCGACAGAACCTTTGATGTTTCGAAATCAATATATTTCAACTTTGACTCATCTATCCAACCCTTCTTCACATTCTGAGCTCTTATTACAGGTATATCACCATTATCTTCCAGCGAGATGTATTTGGTATATTCAAATCCCGCTAGCTTCGTCACGAAGCATAAATCAACAACTTTAGCTACTTTCCACTTATTTGGGTATTGATGATGTATTAGTTCTTCTCCTTCAATTAAGCCACTTTCTCTTGGCTTTTGAAATGCCTTCTCCGCGATCAGCTTTTGTTTTTCTTCTTTGATTCGTTGCAAGAGTTCCGAGGCCGGTTCTACATCCGGGTTTGCTTCGCGCCACTTGCGGGTCAGTTTGCCTTGTACTGCCAGTTGCAAAATCGTCTCCCGGAGTTTCTTGACATTATTAAGTTCGTCAATGGTGTCAGAGAAATGGTTGTGAAGTAATTCCCAATGCCGAGTGTCGGCCGACTCGGTTAGGTGATGCAATGATGAAATCACAAACTGATGTTTCTTATCCAAGCGAACTTTAGACAAGCGTTTCAGTTCTTCGATTTCTTCCTTCAGGTGATCAACGATCCTGACTATTTCTTTTTGTTCTTCGAGGGGCGGAAGAGCAAAAATTATATTATTCAATAGTGGTTTTCGAACTCCCGACTGTCCGGCTGTTCTTTCAGAGTCATCAACGACAATCTTCTGAATCCTAGGCTCTTGAAGCAGTAAAAACAAAAAATCTCTACACAGATTTTTTTCATAAATAGGAACCGCCTTCATCAAGGCTACATTGTAAGTACCACTTAACCCTCTTAGTATTTGAAAAACGGGCGGGCCATACCTCCCAATCATTATATCATCTTTAGTAAATGGTCTATTTGCGTATTCATTAGGAACATAAACTTTATGAAGATCACTTTTGAAATCCCGGATCTGAACTAATCTTGTATATCCTTCCTGATATTGATAAATGAATTTTCCCTTTGGTGGTTGATTGCCGCCAATGATATTTACTATTTCACCAATTCTACCCCACGCCCAGTTTTTAGGCAATTCATAAGGGTATTCCTCTGTCTTAATGGGTTTAATCTCTTCATTTCGAATTTTCTTATCCTTGATAAGATCTAACCTTTTTACTTTGATCTTTTCTAATGACTTGGAGGCATGTTCGATATTTCTATTTTCTCGCCTCCATTTCTTTGTTAGTTTTCCTTCCAAAGCCAACTGTATCATTAAATCCTGGACCTTTGAAGCATTTAATGGGTATTGGGTAAGTTCCGGGAATTGCTCTAACAACAGCATCAATTCAAAGCCTCATTAAGTACTGACTTGATTTGCTCTTGTACATTCATTAGGTCCATCCGAGCCGTCTGATATTGCCTCAGCAGATCATTGGGATCGCCCAGGCTGACTTCTTCACTGTGTGGGTTCTTGATGTCGAGGTTATAATCTCGGTCTTTGATGTCTTTGAAAGGTACATTCCAGGCCAATTCATTCTCTATACGATGATCCCACCAGGCTTTTTCCTGGTCAAATTCATTGATGTGTATGGGTTTAGTCTTATTGTAGCTTTTCGCGCCAGGCGGATACGGGTGCTCGTAGTACCAGGTTTCAGTGGTGGCTTTCCCTTTGGTAAAAAATAGGAGATTTGTTTTGATACTAGTATATGGGTTGAACACACCATTCGGAAGTCTTACAATCGTATGAAGGTCACACTTGGTCATCAGTTCTTCCTTGATACGGGTCTTAACCCCTTCGCCAAACAGCGTACCATCAGGTAATACGATCGCCGCCCGCCCACTATCTTTCAACAGCCGGATAATCAATGCCAGGAATAGGTCAGCAGTCTCTTTTGTTCGGAACTTCTGAGGGAAGTTTGTTTCTGTTCCATCCTCTTCAGTTCCCCCAAACGGTGGATTGGAGAGTACCACGTCTACACGATCTTTACTGCCCCAATCGGTAAAAGGACGGGTTAGGTAATTGTCACGCTTCACGACTGGCACATCCAGTCCGTGCAACATCAAATTAGTGGTGGCTAGCATGTGGGGCATGGGTTTCTTCTCCACACCCACGAACATGTCACGCATTTGAACCAGTTCTGATGGGCTCTTCACCTGTTTGCGAACGTGCTCAATGGCACAGGTAAGGAATCCAGCTGTTCCGCAAGCTGGGTCCAATACCTTCTCCCCAATTTGAGGATTGACCATATCGGTCATGAATTGAGTAACTGCTCTAGGGGTATAATACTCACCGGATGATCCGGCACTCTGCAACTCCTTCAGGATGGTCTCATAAATGTCATTGAAGAGGTGGCGTTCATTCTGATTGTTGAAGTCGATTTCATTCACCTTGTTGATCACCTGTCGAATCAGGGTCCCGGACTTCATATAGTTGTAAGAGTCTTCAAACACCGACTTAATGATCCATCCTTGCGGTGACGTCTTAGGAGTAACTTTTAGTTCCTTCAGTGTGGGGAATAGCTCATTGTCGACAAAGTTCTTGAGGTCATCACCTGTGATCCCTTCTTCATCGTTCGCCCACGATCCCCATTTTAGCTTTTCAGGGATAGGTGAATCATAATTCTCAAGGGTGATATCCCACTCTTCCTCCATGTCGGAAAATATCTTCAAGAAGATCATCCAGACCATTTGAGAGATACGCTGAGCGTCTCCGTCAACACCAGCATCCTGACGCATGATATCACGGATGGATTTGATGGTAGTGGTTATGTTTGATGACATTTAATTATCTGAACCTTTCGATTTTAATATTACACCAGAATATCTAGAATTCGAGAAATTGTATTTGTCGAGAAGGAAGTTTAGGACTTCCATCGTTTGCCCTGAACCATAAACATCGTCGTATATAAAAATCTTTTTGTTTTTATCTATTTCCTGGATTTGATCTTCATTTTGCAAAACAAATTCAGATAATTCAGAAGGGGAATCTGATTTATGATCGTCATACTCTTGGTCTTTTAAAAAGCAATTAGAGATGTCTATTGTATTGGGAAATGTTCTTTGAATCGCCTCTCTAATGGGTTCAATGAAATAAGTAATATTACTTGGAGGGTGTATAGTTAAGAAGCATTCATCTGTCATATCTACATGTTTCATAACATTTTTGAGAAAGGCATCTATGACTGGGCCTGAGTATCTATCCCAAATTTTTTGCCGCTCATTCTCAGCTATCTGCGGATTTCCGAGACGCATCATTCTGCGGTAATAGTCCGGGGTGAACATTGGATCACCTCCCTGTAAATAATTTTTCTCGCTCAGTTCTGCAAGATAGAAGTCGACACTCATGAATATTATGCTGTTTTGTAAATTTCATTTTCCAACTCCCTCAAGGCCAATTCAAAATCAATCTTCCGTCCAAAGGCCCGGACGATTTCTACAGGTGTTCCTAATTCTGTCAATGGGTACACTTTTATTACTTCCCCCGATTCAATTGTTGTAATACCCTCTACCTCGTATTTATCTAGTAACTTTTGTAATACGGCCTGTGCTTGTTCTGAATACTTGCTGAAATAATTGCTCCCCCGCACTATACTAGCGCGTTGCTTACGGGTCAAAGGAGGTTGGTCATACGCCACATGACAGATTAAATCAAATGGATCAAGGTCTTGTCCAACTTCTTCAGATAAAGCTTCCCACAATACGCCAATCTCCGCCATCTCGTTCATGATGATGGTCTTTTTCTCCTCTTGGGTCCACTTATCTAGAAAACCATCCAAACTTCCATAGGCTTCTTGTACATTTTTCCTTGTGTAGTCTTTAAGTGATTCGGTAATCAGTTTGCCGTCTGCACCATAATACTGTACCCGCTCATTTACAACAGAGACAGGTACGTCCATCACATAGTATTTTGGTCTTGTTTCACCTCCTGTCGGATCAAGCCCTTTGCCGCGATTGATGACAGTTTCCCTTGCATCGGGCTCCTGAATATCATATTCCTCATCAAACTCTGGTGGAACTGGAGAATCCTCCTCTGAGGGCTCATAAATCTGTACTGGGTCGCCATCGAAATCAGGGTCGGCAAACATGTTAGTGACCTTGCGGAAATCCATGATATTAAAGTAAACTTTACCTTCATCCTCCCGGATTCTAGTTCCCCGTCCAATAATTTGTTTGAACTCCGTCATTGACCCAATATTTGTATCCAATGCGATCACCTTAACCATCTTTGTATCTACACCGGTCGTTAACATTTTACTGGTTGTAGCAATTACCGGAAATCTCTCCTCCACATCCATGAAGGGGTCCAGCTCTACCTTTCCTTCTTCGCTATCCCCGGTGATCCGTACTACATAGTTGGAGTAATCAGCATATAAATCGGAATTGAGTTCGACTAAAGCACGCCGCATCGCTTCAGCATGTTCAATGTCTACGCAGAAGACAATGGTCTTTGCAAATCGGTCCGTTGATCTTAAGAATTCAGTGATTTTGGCCGCTACTTTTTTCGTTCTATCGTCAATGACTATATTCCTATTGAAGTCTTTAAGATTGTAGATACGATCTTCAATAACATTACCCCTATTATCCACCTTGCCCTTTTCGGGACGGTAACCTTCATCTACATCCATTGATACGCGGATGACTTTGTATGGTGCCAGGAATCCGTCATCAATGCCCTGTCTTAATGTGTAGGTGTAAACTGGATCACCAAAGTATGAGATATTGGAAATGTCTTTTGTCTCTTTTGGTGTAGCCGTCAGACCAATATGAATCGCGTTACTGAAGTAGGTCAAAATCTCATGCCACGCAGAGGCTTCACGCGCGCTACCCCGATGACACTCATCAATGATAATTAGATCAAAAAAGTCCGGTGAAAATTTCTTAAATACGTTTTTTACCTCCTCTTCGCCGGTGAGGGATTGGTAGAGAGCAAAATAGATTTGATAGGACTTGTCGATTTTGCTTCTTTGAATCTTCGTCATGATTTCACTCCCCAAAGGTTTGAAATCATTGTTCTTGGTCTGATCAACCAAGGCATTTCGATCTGCTAAGAACAAGACACGACTTACCCGTTTGGCTTTCCACAGGCGCCAGATGATTTGAAAAGCCGTGTAGGTTTTACCGGTTCCCGTGGCCATCACCAAAAGATTTCTATAATTGCCCTTGGCTATGTTTTCAATGGTTCGGTTGATGGCGTTTTGTTGGTAGTAGCGAGGAGATTTACCCGAATCGTCCTGGTAGTAATCTTGTTCCAGGAGTTTTTCAACTTCAGGATCGCTGATGCCCACATGACGTAGGTACTTGTTCCAAAGTGATGATGGAGTGGGGAATTCCTCCAGTGTGATTTCTTCTTCGGTGAATCCTTCAAGTCCGGTTTTATCATGATAGATAAAAGCATCACCATTGGAGGAAAACACGAAGGGTATTTGCAATATGTCAGCGTAACCAAGACCTTGTTGCATTCCAGCGCCGACACTGTGTTTGTTGTCCTTGGCCTCTATGATTGCTATAGGTATGTTAGGCTTGTAATAAAGAATATAATCCGCCCGCTTTTGCTTGCCACGTGTATGTGTTTTCCCTCTGACAATAATTCGTCCGTCAGTAAATGAAACCTCTCTGGCAATCTGAGTCCGTAAATCCCAGCCAGCAGCTAGTACTGCGGGAGTTATGTACTTATCACAAATATCGATTTCAGAGAGACCGGACTTTGACATGTAGTTGCGTGAAATTTAAATAAATATAGTCATGTCCGTATTCTCGCCTAAACATCCGATTAATTTTTCTTATTAATGATAGATGAAAAAACGCGTCAATTTACTTCACTCATACTTCACACTTTAGTCGAAAGGCATAAAAAAACCCCTCTCAGCGAACCGAGAGGGGAAAAATAATGTAGTCCGTAGGGGAATCGAACCCCTGTTACCAGGATGAAAACCTGGCGTCCTAACCCCTAGACGAACGGACCAGTTTATTTGGGAGGGCAAAAATAGAATTGAAGGTTACAATTACAAACAATTCTTGAAAATATTTTTTGATTTACTTCAACTTAGTTCGGCAAGTATCTGACTATCATTCAGATGTAATGAAATTTGTTTTCAAACAATTAAAAATCAACACACCATCCCTCCGTCTGGATCGAGATAGCAGGAATCCGCAGAAATAGATCGGCTCCAATTTAATTCCTTCTCAAGCGTCAATAAGAAGTCATTCATGGCTTCTTTCCCTTTGATCACTTTTCCGCTTTCTAATAGATAAGGAAGCGTAGTAGCCACATTAGCCAGCACTTCATAGGCCGCCACCATATTTTTCAGTTGCTCTTCTATTTCATCGGCCAAACGGCTTTCGACAGGCCTTACAAGTGTTAACATTTTGTTTCTTAGATATTAAAACATGAAAACGCAAAGTGTCACATTATGGTTCGACTATGCTGTGCAAACGTTAACTATTTAGAGGATGAAAACCCTAATCAAAAGTGAATTTGTTTAAGCAGTTTCTAGTTATACATTTGCACCTCAATTGATTACAGTTTAAACCTTAGAACTTATGTCTAAAACTAAAGTTGCCATTAATGGATTCGGAAGAATTGGCCGAATTACCTACCGAGTATTGCTTGAAAAGGACAATGTAGAAGTAGTAGCCATTAATGACCTTACTGACACCAAGACTTTAGCCCATCTATTGAAATACGATTCGGCACAGGGAAGATTTCCCGGAACTGTGGAAGCCGATGACGCTGGACTGATCATCAATGGAAAACATATCAAAGTTTCTGCGGAACGTGATCCTGCGAACCTTCCATGGGGAGACCTGGGCGTAGATATCGTACTGGAATCAACTGGTATTTTTACCGACCCTGATAGCGCTGGCAAACACCTCACTGCTGGTGCGAAAAAAGTGATCATTTCGGCTCCCGCAAAAGGTGACATCCCTTTTGTTGTTTTGGGAGTGAATGACGACCAATTGACTGGTGATGAAACCATCCTGTCAAATGCTTCATGTACAACCAACTGCCTTGCTCCTATGGTGAAGGTATTGGAAGACAATTGGGGCATCGAAAGCGGATACATGACTACTGTTCACGCTTACACTGCTGACCAAAGATTGCAAGATGCTCCTCACAAAGACTTGAGAAGAGCAAGAGCTGCAGCAGCGTCTATTGTACCTACTTCAACGGGTGCTGCAGGTGCTGTTGGAAAAGTAATCCCTTCTGTGAAAGGAAAACTGGATGGATTCGCCATGCGTGTACCTACCATCACTGGTTCTATTACTGATTTTACTGTTACTCTTTCAAAACCTGCTACCGCAGAAGAAATCAATGCTGCAATGAAAGCGGCTTCTGAAGCTGGCTTGAAAGGCATCATGGAGTATCAGGAAGACCCTATCGTCTCTGTTGACATCATTGGCAGCCCTTACTCTTGTATCTTCGATGCTGCGTTGACGAAAGCAACTGGCACGTTGGTAAAAGTAGTTGGATGGTATGACAATGAAGCCGGTTATTCGAACCGCGCTGCTGATTTGATCTCAAAATTGGCATAAGCCAAAAGAAATATCTCACAATCAAAAGAAGCTGCTCAATTGGGCAGCTTCTTCTGTTTATAATGTCTCCACTTAACTTTCTTCGTAAAAGTCGTAATGGTATTCTATGGTATATTCGGGCTCACCGAATGTATTGAATATTTCTGTCTTCTCCTTTAGTCCCTGTTCGTTGTAGAAGTACAAACGGTGGTTTCTCATCTTTCCTCGAAGATGAAACTCACTTCTTATCAGCCGATCTCCTTCATAGAAATATTTGTATTCTTTATCTCCTATTCTATGGATTGATAATCGCTCACCTTCGTACTCGAAATACTCCTGCTTGACACTGCGTTGGGGGTGTTTGATTTTCACTTGAGCTTCTTCACCTTCAACCGATCGAAAGAACTCGGTATTATATAGCGTCGTTGTTTCGAACAGCGTTACCTTGACCCCTTCAAATTCAAACTTCTCCTCATACCCTTTAAAGAAATTTTGAATCCTTCCTTCAGCATCAAAGCTTGCTTCCGTATTGATGGTAAGCGGAAGTCCTTGATCCCGTAAAGGGACCGTACTCTTAAATCTACCATAATTGGAATCACTGAAATCCCCATAACGAGGATGCCTCTTCTCTTCTGTGACATCCGCATACTTCCTGGGCCAATCATTCCCATAGAGGAAGTTCCAGTTTCCTCCCATGAACAAGCCATCCATGACATGTACCAGGGCATCTCCATTTGGCTCAGTCCAAAATACTACCTTAAAAGGTTCCGAGTAATCGTAAGGATAACTCAGGTGATTGGTCACATCGATCAAAGTACCATCCGGGTTAAAGGCTGCTACGGATACAATCTGATCGCGTTTTTGCTGTGTATCATTTTGATGGCTGATAAAAGTCGTGGCGACACTTCTCACGTGTCCCATTCCGATAGATCTGACAGGTTCCTGTTCGATTTGACAGCCGAATAAAATCGTCGATAAAAAAAATGAAAAGTAAAACCTCATGGACTTTCGTGTTTTGTATAGCAGTAAGATGCGAGATTTTATACCGTTAATCCAACATCAGATCACTTTGGCAACGTTTTTGCGTGTCAGTACAGCATGCAAAAACTCGCCATAACGCTTATTATCGTGTCGCTGGTACTCAGTAGCTGTACCAGCTTTCAATACCTCAATATCGACAGCTCTATTGCCGAAACAGACAATGGATTCATTCATGAGAATGACTCCATTCGACTGGCCTATTACTTCACTGAAACGGGGGCCATGGAAATTGAAGTCCACAATTTATCAAAACAATTAATCTATGTTGACTGGAATAAATCCGCATTGATCAAGGATGGTCAAAGCTTTTCGCTGGCCAATGATCAATCCGTAATCGAGGCAAGGACTAGTTCAATTGATCTGTTTGACACTGGAATTGAAGTCGGTGATGTAAATGGCACGATCACCTCTACATCTTCCATGAACTTTATTCCGGAAGGTAGTTTTATCCGATATCAGACAAGAAACATCAATTTCGAACATTACGACCTCAAGCAATCACAGGGTGTAGAAGTCAGGACGATAAGCAGCTATCGAATCAAAAACCTCAAAGTTGATCCACTTGAAGTTGAAAAATTCCAAACACTGTTATTTGTCGCTGACGAGGCCAATGAAAATCGCTCGATTTACAAACACGAGTTTTGGGTATCTGAAGTAAATGAAACCCAATACAACGACCAGGATTTGAACGGCAATCAGGTAAAACTCTCCAGAACCACAGGTGCAGGAAAAGTACTGGGTGTAGTTGGAGGCGCTGCCTTGCTCACGGTTTTGGTTGCTGCGGAATTGGAGGAGGAATGATTTAGTCTACAATAGACCTCAAAGCAGAATTACTTCGGCCATAACTAACAATCCGAACATCCAGAGGAAGGTGTTTGAATAGATCAAGCACCTTTTTCAGCGATTGGATAATCCAATAGGGCTCATTGCCAAAGGCCCCTCCACCTACCAATGTAAGAAAGACCAGGTTGTTGTCCGTTTTCTGGTAGTTTTCTAAGGCTGCTAAGAGTGTTGCTTCATAGCTTGCTTCCAAGATCAATCTCGCAAACCGATCCCAATAAATTGACTCGATATGAGCATAGGCTACTGGTAGAGCCGAACAGTAGATTTGAGTAACGATTTTGCCCGAATCACGAAAGGTTACTTCCGTATCTTTTTGAATACCAACTTTCAACTTCCCTTTTAACTCCTCATACGCTGCTTCATTAAGTTTTGCCAATTCTTTGTTGATATGCAGTAATCCACTTTGATTGAGCATGGCATAACCATTCTGCATCTCCCAAAGATGAAATAATTCGTTATTCAAATGTTTTCCGATATCGTCAAGGCAATCAATTTGGTGTTGATGAGTTTGACCAGTCTGGCCATTAATCTTCACAAAATAGTTTCTGAAAATGGTTCCAGCTCCGCAGGCGATTGCGCAAGCAGGTCCTTGGGTAAGGTCTGACTCATAACCATCTATTCCACTTTCCGGTGTTACAGATGGACTCACCATTTCCAAAAGGTTGAACTGAGAAGCAGCTTGAAAAACAGCTCCATTACTAATAGACAAAGTATGTAATTGTTGGACATCACCAATCCCTTCGCTCACTTTTAATTGAGACTTTGGAAGATCGGAAACATCCTTACAATTTCGAAGATCCCGTAAAGAAGGAATTTCCAATGTGCCCATTTGAAAGGCCCTGCCATTCACTTTTGAAATCAGCTGATCTCCATTAATCAAAAGGTTTTGACGTACCTGATCAGGACTTTTTTCTTGAAATCCAACTAACTTTTCAAACCACACGATCTACTAAACTAATGTCCGAATTTAAATTCATTGCATTAAAGTTGGGGAGTTCTATTCCTTGTTTGCCATCACAATCGAAAGGTCTAATACTTACTAACACCCTTGTAAGAAAAAGGAAATCTATAACACAAATTAACTTGCTACTTTCTACAAAAAACAACACTCTTTAAGCATGCATCTTCTGGCTAATAGTTATGATAATTGATTTACATTTGGTTATCATAATCACAATACTTTTTGTGGCAAAGGATCAAGTCATAATTTTTGGTGCAGGGGGACATGCAAAAAGTATTATCAGTATCATTCAATCAAAGTCTGAACTAGAAATATTTGGAATTCTCATCGATTCTGAATTTCAGAAAGAACAAGAAAAAGTTCTAGACCATTCGGTTTTAGGAGGAAGAGAAATGTTCTCAACCCTGGTAAAGAGTGGAATTTCCAATGCGGTTGTAGGAATAGGGGACAACAAAGTACGGGCGGACATTTCAATCGAGCTCCAGCATCATGGATTTACGATGGTTAGTCCCACACATCAACAATCATTGCTGATGTCAGGCGTAAGGATAGGATTGGGAACCATTGTCCACGCATTTGCTGTAGTGGGTACAGAATCTCTTATTGGAAATAACACAATTATTAGCGCCAATGCTGTGATTGGACATAATTGTGTGATCGGAAATCATTGCCAGATAACACCTGGCGTACTAATTGGTGGAGGCGTGAACATCGGTGATTATTCCTTTCTTGGTCTTGGGTCTGTAGTCCTACCAGGGGTAAACATTGGTAAAAACACCATAATTGGGGCAAATGCTGTAGTAAATAAAGATTTAGAAGATAATGCCGTTTTGGTAGGGAATCCCGGAAAAGTCATCAAATACCAAGATCCAATCGCATAAAAAAAGCCGCAACTCACATCACGGCTTTTCAAGTATATACACCTGTAGTTCTTAGTCTACATTATCGTGAAGGAACTTGTTGTTCCCTAATATCTGATTGTCGTCAGTCAAGTTGAATTTCGAGATGTTGCGCTCCGAAGAGTGCGGCACCTCTTTCAATTTCACTTTCTTACGTTCATAAGCTGGCACATCCCACTTCTCTTTGAAACTCTCTGCATTCATGTATTCCTGCATTTGCCGTGCTTTCTTAGCTTCTTCGATCTTCTCTTCACGTTGGCGTCGCTCTTCCATCAACTCAACCTTTCGGGAAATCGGAATGGCAGGCCCATCCAATAGCTCATCGAGTACCGGGTCTTCATCCTGAGACTCTGGTTCGATCTGATAATCCTTGCTTAATTCTACCAGGAAATCATTGTCCTCAACCTCATCTTCCTCTTCTTCTTCCTCCTCCATGTAATCACGAGGTTCAGGCTTCTCGAACTCAAAGGTGAACGATGGTCGTTCCGCGGGACGTTCTTCAGGTTCGTCCTCTATGTCGTCTACCTCAAAATCAAAATCATCAAATCCCGACTCTCTCACTGGAGGTCTTTCGAATGGACTGGTTCTTGAAACTGTAAATTCTTCCTCAGATTCGTTCTCATCCTGCACAGGCTTTCGAACTTGTGGACGATCAAATAGCGTAAACTGATTGATCTCCCGTGAAGATTCAAGGTCATACACCTTCTTCTGAACCTCATCGCGATCCTCAAGCTCTACCTCTTGCTGTATTTCAGCTTTCAACAGCTCCATGCTATCGATCTTTGGTTGCTTTCGCATCTTGAGCTGCATGTCCTCATCACTGGCAAAGCCAGTCGCGATGACAGTCACACTGATGTTTTCACCTAAAGAGCTGTCCACACCATGGCCGAAGATCACCTCTGCATCATCACCCGCAAAATCCTGCATGTAATCCGTGATGTCCGCCAACTCGTCCATTTGCAACTCAGCGTCTTCGCCAGACATGATCGAAAGCAGGATCTTTTCAGCACCCATGATGTTCTGATTGTTCAACAGTGGTGAATTTAACGCCATCTCTGCCGCTCTACGAGCACGACTCTCTCCGGATGCTCTCGCAGACCCCATAACGGCTGCACCCGCATCCTTCATGACCGTCTTCACATCTTCAAAGTCCACATTGACATGTCCTGGAACCGTAATGATCTCAGCAATGCCTTTTGCTGCAGTTGTCAACACATTATCTGCTTTACCAAATGCTTCACTGATGGCCAGGTTACCGAACATCTCTTTGATCTTGTCATTGAGCACGACCAGGACCGTATCACAATGCTGCTTGAGCAACCGGATACCTTCATTGGCCTGGTTCATTTTTTTACGTCCTTCAAAACCAAATGGCGCAGTAACGATACCTACGGTCAAGATATCCATCTCTTTCGCAACCTGAGCAATGACCGGAGCCGCCCCAGTTCCGGTACCTCCACCCATTCCTGCAGTCACGAAAACCATTTTAGTCTCCTCCGAGAGCATCTCGCGGATATCTTCTTTGCTTTCAATCGCCGCGTTCCTTCCTTTCTCAGGATTAGCTCCTGCTCCCAGTCCTTTGGTCAGGTCGATCCCAATCTGAAGTTTATTGGCGACCGGGCTACTCTGAAGCGCCTGGCTATCCGTATTGCAAACCACGAACTCCACATCTTTGATGCCCGAGTTGAACATGTGGTTTACGGCGTTGCTACCTCCGCCACCTACTCCGATTACCTTGATAATGGACTTGTGGTGTGAGGGCAGGTCGAATGCATATGTATTTTCACCCATGATCTAATATTGTTTATGGCCTGGTCTAAGCTCCAAGCCTATTAATATTCCATTTTATCGTCTATGTCATCAATCAGCAGACCCTTGGTCTTCTCCAGGATATTCTGGAAGAAGTTACCATCAGGACGCTCTCTGGTTCGACGCTGCTTGACGCCTTCTTCGCGCTCTTTGCGCTCCATGTACTGCATTTCTCTGAAGTCCAATGCTTTGAATCCAGATAACACCAAACCAACAGATGTAGCGTACATCGGACTCTTGACCGACTCTACTTTGCTCTTACCCAAATGCTCATTTGGATATCCAACTCTGGCATCAAGACCAGTCATGTACTCGAACAGCTGCTTGATACTGGTCAACTGTGAACCACCTCCCGTGATTACAATTCCCGCAGCTAGTTTCTTATGGTAGCCAGAAGTGATGATCTCGGTATGAACCATCTCTATGATCTCTTCCATTCTCGCCTCGATGATGTGCGCCAGGTTCTTCACAGAAATCTCCTTTGCCGGACGATTTCTCAATCCGGGGATGGCCACAATTTCATTGGCATTTGCCTCTTCGCCGATGGCTCTACCAAACTTGGTTTTCAATTGCTCGGCCTGGTGTTCCATCACCATACAGCCTTGCTTGATGTCCGCAGTAATGATGTTACCGCCAAAAGGGATGACCGCTGTATGGCGAATGATATTATCGTAGAAGACGGCAATATCCGTCGTACCACCTCCAATATCTACCAGACAAACGCCTGCTTCTTTTTCTTCCTCACTCAGTACCGCCAAGCTTGAAGCTAATGGCTCCAAAATCAAGTTTTCTACTTCAAGTCCAGCTCGCTTGATGCACCGATTGATGTTGTTAATTGCGTTTGTTTGTGCCGTGATGATATGGAAGTCCGCCTCGAGTTTCACGCCTGACATTCCTACAGGATCTTTAATGCCATCTTCGTAATCGACGATGTAGTCCTGAGGCATCACATGAATGATCTCACTACCCGGAGGAATCACAATGCGATACATGTCGTTTGTTAGTCGATTCACATCTTCTACCGTGATCTCATCATTGCTCTCACGTGTGATAGAACCATGATAAACCGCACTTTTGATGTGTTGGCCAGCAATTCCAACATTAACGACGCGGATATCAATATTGGCCATTTCACTGGCCTGCGCAACTGCCTTTTCAATCGCGTGAACCGTCTTATCAATATTGGTCACAATGCCACGGATCACACCATCGGAAACGGCTTTCCCCATACCCAGGATCTCCAGTTTTCCGAATTCGTTTTTGCGCCCGACGATGCAGCAGATCTTGGTGGTACCAATATCAAGACCTACTATGATTTTATCCTCTTCCATTTTCTTTATTATTCAGTCAGGTCGTCCGCAAATAGCGTCCTATTCGCAGACAATTTGATCTTTAAATTTTAAGTTAACCAGCGAGTAAGTGTTCCATCCCTTGTTGGGAAGTATTTCCTTGTAAAAAACCTCTAATTTCTTAAATTTTTTCGCGAGATCAGAGGGCTTTCCAAAGAGAATTTTTTGCTTCGTGATTTGGGGCAACATCGTAATCTCTCCGCTACCTTCAAATACCAAATGTGCGATCTGTGCTTTCCAAAATTCATCCGCATCTATAAAGCGCAGTAACTCAAAGAGATCAGCCCCTTCTTCGGTGGATGTGATGCCATTTTTCAGGTCAATTTTCTTCTCAATTTCGATCAAAGGCACTCTTGCCGTGTGCTTCCCATTGATTGGCAAAACCAGTCCTCGATCGTCGATGTATTTATCGGCTCCATAAGGATCGTAAATCCGTGCAATAGGTCGGGCCTGCTCGACATTCACCACGATATTCCCTTTCAGATCGTAGAAAATCTGCGCATCTGCCACAAAAGCATGAGCTTCCACCCTACTTTCCAGCAATTTCAAATCAATATCTCCGATCCGTGACCCAAGCACATAATCCGTGTTTTGAGCATTCATCAATCCTAACACTTCAGGTTGATCAATGAAATAATTCCCTTTTTCCTGTTCAATGTTGATCAACACATCGTGGATCACTCTCCGTGAATGCTTCACACTACTGAAGCTGATCAAACCCAGCAACAGGGTGCATGAAATACTTATGGTCAATATGGTTTTTAAACTAACGCTCAACAGTTTCTTTGTTTTCTAAATACCTTTTGATTTTTGGCACCAGTTGGTCAATATCACCTGCACCTACCGTCACCAATACTTCTAACTCTTCATTGGCCAATGCTTCAGGAAAATCAGCCTTCTTCATCATTCGCTTTCCTGTGGTGATCTGATCAAATATGATCTGTGAAGTAATGCCAGGTATAGGCTCCTCCCTCGCTGGATAGATCGGCAGCATGATCACTTCATCTGCAATTGACAGACTGGAGCTGAATCCTTTCTGAAAATCCCGGGTTCTAGTGAACAGATGAGGCTGAAAAATCGCCGTTATCTTTTTGCCTGGATACAAGAAACGTACAGAATTTAACAACGCTTCAATTTCCGTTGGGTGATGGGCATAGTCATCGATGTACACACCCGCTTCTCCACGGTAGATGTACTCAAACCTTCTCTTCACACCACGATAAGAAGACATCCTTTCTTTGACGGCTTCCGGTGACATGCCCAGGTCCAGTGCTACGGTAATCGCGGCAATCGCATTCGAAATATTATGGTAGCCCGGAAGTTGTAAGTGAATGTCCGTTATTTCCTGCTTGCCCCGGTAGTCAAATAAGTTATAGCCATCCTGGACTGAGAGGTTGGCAGCGGTAATGTCCGCTCCCTCCAGACCAAATGATTGATAATCAAGATCATCAAGTTCGCCATCCAACTGGCGAACCGTATCAATATGGAGTAAAATCTTTGCTTCATGGTTTAATGAGAGAAATTCTTTGTATGTCTGTAGCATGGTGGATTCGTCACCATAGATATCCAGGTGATCGGGATCCAATGAAGTCAGTATGGTATGGTTGGGATACAACCGCAGGAAGGAACGATCAAATTCGTCAGCCTCCGCCACTACCGGGGAATCAGGTCCACCCATGATCAAATTAGAGGCATAGTTGGTCATGATTCCGCCTACAAAGGCAGAAGTACCTTTCTCAGATCCTGCAAGCAGATGTGCCACCATAGAAGAAGTAGTCGTCTTCCCGTGGGTACCTCCTACCGCAACTGTGTAGTGATCCCTGGTAATGATGCCCAGTACCTCCGAACGCTTTTTCACCTGAAATTCGTTCGTGAGAAAATAAGATAGCTCTGAATGTCCTTCAGGTATAGCCGGTGTATACACGACCAGCGTGTTGCTATTATCTTGAAAGTCTTCGGTAATGAATTGGGTATTGTCCTCATAATGAACAGCTATCCCTTCTTCCACCAGCTTTCTAGTCAATGGCGTTTCTGCCCGGTCATAGCCAGCTACTTGAGCCCCACGTTCTTTGAACCACCTGGCTATAGCACTCATACCAATCCCTCCGATCCCTACAAAATAGACGCTATGGATATTCGCCAAATTCATACAGCCATTTTGATTACTTCGTTAGCGATATCATAAGCAGCCTTGGGTTTCGCCAGGGCACCTATTTGTGTTTTCAATGACGCCAATTTCGCCTCGTCCTGCAATGTTTTCAAGGCAGTCGGAATCAATTCATTTTCAGCTTCTGCATCTTTCACCATCACTGCAGCTTCCTTTTTCACCAATGCTTTTGCATTTAAAGTCTGGTGGTCTTCCGCCACATTGGGTGAAGGCACCAATATGGTCGCTTTTCCCATGATCATTAACTCCGCAATAGAAAGTGCCCCCGCTCTGGAGATGACCAGATCCGCCACATTGTACGCATATTGCATTTCACGAATGAAGTCATGAATTCTGATCCCTGGATAATCATCACGATCTAATTGTTCCACAATGTTCTGGTGATAAAATCCGCCTGTCTGCCAAACCACTTGCACATCGTTGGACTTAAGTGCATCCAGGTGTTTCAGGATGCTCTGATTGATGGTCCGAGCTCCTAAACTTCCTCCTAGTGCTAAAATGGTTTTCTTATTAGGATCTAAGTTGAAGTATCCAAACGCCGCATCTCTATTCTCTTGCTGGATATCTAGCCGGACCGGATTTCCAGTCAACACCAGTTTATCCTTTGGAAAGTATTTTTCAAGGCCATCGTAAGCCACACATATCTTATCGACTCGCTTGGAAAGCCATTTATTGGTCAAGCCTGCATATGAATTCTGCTCCTGGATCAAAGTGGGGATCTTTCTACGAGTCGCCGCATACAACAGGGGCCCACTGGCATAGCCTCCCACCCCAATCACTACATCCGGATTGAATTCCCGGATCAATCGGAAGGATTTTCTGATGCTCGCAATCACTTTGAAAGGAAGCGATAGATTGTCCACAGTGATCTTTCTTTGAATCCCACTGATCCAAAGGCCTTCTATCTTAAATCCAGCTTCCGGAACTTTCTTCATCTCCATTCTTCCTTCTGCGCCAACAAAAAGAATCTCGACATTGGCCAAGGTTGCCTTTAACGCCTGGGCAATGGAAATAGCAGGATAGATGTGCCCGCCGGTGCCGCCGCCACTGATCATAAAACGATATGTTCGCTTTTCTTCACTCATGACTTAGGCCGCTTCGGGCACCTCCTCTCTTATTGCGTTTTCCAGTTTATCATCTTCTGTATCGATTTTACCCCTGCTTACACTGATCACAATACCCAGTGCGAGTCCCATGAACAGCTGAGAGGTACCCCCCATACTGAGTAAGGGCAAAGGCAAACCTGTTACTGGTCCTAATCCCACGGCTACACCCATATTCACCATGGCTTGAAGCACCAGGGCAAACGTGAGTGCCGAAGACAGCAGCCCTCCGAAGGGTCGTTCACTATTAAAAGTGGCTTTCATCCCACGATACAGTAATGTGAGATAAAGCAACAGGACGAACAGTCCTCCCAACAAACCATACTCTTCCAAAATGATCGCATACACGAAATCTGAATATGGATGTGGCAGGTAATTTCTTTGGTCACTTTGTCCAGGACCTTTGCCGAAGATACCTCCGGTGGCAATTGCTACATAGGCTTGCTGTGACTGGAACGATTGCTCCTGATTCATGAATTTCTCTACCCGACTGATCACCGTCGGTCCACGCTGCCCGATGAAGATGGCAGCAGTTCCCGCCAATGCACCAATCATGACCAACAAGACCAAATATCTGATGGGTACCCTTCCCAGAAAGAGCAATAGCATACAGGTGAAAAACAGCAAAATTGCTGTTGAAAAATTGGTCATGGCAATCAAACCACAGATCAAACCAATCCAGACTAACATTGGAATGATGGCCTTTTTAAAATCATCAATGTCCGCCTGCTTTTTGGTCAACATACTGGCCAGCGTGATCAGTAAAGCCAGTTTGGCCAGATCGGAGGGCTGAAATGCCTGATTGATGATCGGGATCGTGATCCATCGGGAAGCTTCATTGATGTTCGTTCCAAACAACCAGGTGAAAAGCAATAGCGGAACCGAGATCCACAGCAAGAATCGCGAGATCTTTGCATAGTATCGATAGTCGACTTTATGCGCGAGCCATACGGCAAACAAACTGATTAGCACCAACGCAGAATGTTTGATTAAGTAATATTCTGTGTTGCCATCCATCATCTTGTACGCCAAACTTCCCGTAGCACTGTACACCACCACGATACTGAATAACGACAACAGGAAAACGACCAACCAAATGACCGGATCTCCTTTTAAGTTTCGATATGCCCAATCTTTTACCACGTTCATGCCTTCGTGTTTTCTTTTATTGCTAATGCGTTGACTGCTTTTTTGAAGCAATCTCCTCTGTGTTCATAATTCTTAAAGCGATCGAAACTTGCACAAGCTGGTGAAAGCAACACCACATCTCCTTCTTCGGCCAATTCGGACGCTAAGGCAATTGCTTTTTTCATGGAAGTGGTTTCTTCAATTTCCAGCTTCCTTTCAAAAGCATTAATCAATGGTGTATTATCCTCTCCGATACAAATCAGTTTTTTTGCTTTCTCAGAAGCAATGGAAACGATCGGATCATAATCGTTGCCTTTGTCGGTCCCACCTGCAATCCAAATGATCGGTTGATTAATCCCGTCCAAGGCATAGGAAACTGCATCGACATTGGTGGCTTTAGAATCATTGATATATCGGACTCCATTGACCTCCCGCACCACTTCCAGCCGATGGGGAGCATTCTTAAATGTCTTCAGCGCTTTCAGGATTTTATCAATGCTCACATCGAAGTGAAGACCCGAGAGTACTGCTGCCATCGTATTGATCATGTTATGACGTCCGATCAACGCTATTTCCGCCTGTGGAATGGCATGGTACTCGCCTGAATTGGCAAAATTCAAATCAAATCTTAAATGTTCCCGATCAATGTAAGCAGCCGAATTTTCCTGCTTAGAGGCAGAAACCGCAAACAAACACGCTTCTACTTTTCGTTTGGCCAGTTCTTCATTAACTGGCTCGCAATCTGAGCAATAGATCAGGCACTCGTCCTTGGTCAGGTTCTCCGTGATCCGGAATTTCGAATTGACGTACTTGTTAAAGTCGTGATCATATCGATCCAGGTGGTCTGGGGTTATGTTGAGCAATACCGCCACATCCGGCTTGAATGAAATGATCCCATCTAATTGGAAGCTACTCACCTCTACCACATAGTAATCATACCCTCCTTCCGCGACCAATTTGGCAAAGCTTACGCCTATATTACCCCCTAATGCCACTTTCAGACCTGCAGTCTTTAGCAAATGATAAGCCAACAAAGTCGTAGTGGTCTTTCCATTGGTCCCTGTGATGGCAATCACTTTTTCCTGCTCCAGAAATCGATAGGCAAACTCAATCTCTGAGATCACAGGCGTCCCTTCTTCAAGGAATTTTCTTACTACTGGCACTTTTTCGGGGATACCAGGGCTTTTTACCACCAATTCCGCATCCTCAATAGCTGAAGTATGTCCACCTTCTTCGAAAGCAATGGACTCCTCGTTGAAAAATGCTTTGATTTCCTCACTGATCATACCAAAATCAGAAACGAAAACATCGTACCCCTTCTGTTTGCCCAGAATGGCAGCTCCGATTCCGCTTTCTCCTGCTCCTAATATGACCAGCTTCATTGTCATCCTTTTACGTTTTGGCTCTTGATGAATTGATTCACCACCTGATCACTGCTAATCGAATACATGGATAGTAAATCATATCCCGATTTGATGAAAGTATCCACTGCACGAATCTTCATCACATTGTTCAGATCATGCAATCGGTCCAATTCGAAAACCAGATCATTCATTACCTCTTCCAAACTCTCCAAGGCTGACCAGAAGGTGCGCTCATTTTTAGCGTTGAGGAGTCGGACAAACAAGCGATGAATCTGCCCGGCACTCCTTTTGAGTAACGTCGCAAATTCCATCACATCAGCCTTGGGAATCAGCTCTGTGAGTCCCAATGCACGATCCTGAAATCGCTGGTTTTGTTTTTCAATTTGATCTAAAGTCATAATCCAGGCGTTTAAGTCTCTTTAAGCATTTATCTCAGTTTCAAAGTAGCCAGCGTGAAAATGGCCAGCAGGATCCCTACGATCCAAAACCTCGTCACAATCTTGGCTTCTGCTAATTTTTTCTTTTGATAATGGTGATGTAATGGCGACATCAAAAACACGCGCCTTCCTTCACCGTATTTCTTTTTGGTGTATTTGAACCACGACACCTGTACGATCACAGATACCAGTTCTACCAGGAAAATCCCGCATAGAATAGGGATTAACAATTCTTTTCGGATTACTAAAGCCAGTACAGCAATTATTCCACCCAATGACAAGCTCCCTGTATCTCCCATGAATACCTGCGCCGGATAAGCATTGTACCAGAGGAAACCGACACAAGCACCTACAAACGCGGTACAAAAGATTACCAGCTCACCCGAATTAGGGATGTACATGATATTGAGATAATCTGCGAAAATGGCGTTTCCAGAGAGGTAAGCGAAAATGGCTAGAGTTAAGCCAATGATGGCTGAAGTACCAGCCGCAAGGCCGTCTATTCCATCTGTAATATTGGCACCATTCGATACTGCTGTAACAATAAAAATGATCAGTCCGATGTACAATACCCAGGTATAATCCGCCAGAAATCCAGGCAGTAACCAATTGTATTGAAACTCATTATCCTTGAAAAAAGGAATGGTTGTCAACAATGCTTTTTTATCCTCGAAAGAACCATCAGCAATAAACTCACGTACCACAACATCGTCATGAAAGACCATGACCAGCCCTACTAATAATCCAAGGCCTACCTGGCCGACCACTTTGAATTTACCTCGCAGGCCTTCTTTGTTTTTGCGCTTGATCTTCAGATAATCATCCAGGAATCCAATGACCCCCATCCAAAGTGCCGCAATGATCAAAAGAATGATGTACACGTTTCCAATCCGGGCAAAAAGGATCGTGGGTAATACAATCGCAAGGATGATGATGATCCCGCCCATGGTAGGTGTCCCTTGCTTCTCCATCTGCCCCTCCAACCCCAGGTCACGAATGGACTCCCCAACCTGATAATTCTGAAGTTTCTTGATCAGGGTTTTCCCGAAGAAAATGGTAATCAGCAAAGAGACAATTGCCGCCATACCCGCACGGAAAGAGATATACTGAAACACCCCTGCCCCAATCAGATCAAATTTTTGCTCCAAAAAATCAAACAGGTAATAGAGCATTATTGGTCATTTAGTATTTGGTTCAAAATCTCTTTATCGTCAAAGGGCATTCGCTCCCCATTGATCTCCTGATAATTTTCATGGCCTTTGCCCGCCACCAGAATGATGTCCTGCTCTGTGGCCAGGTTACATGCCACCCGAATTGCTTCTTTGCGATCGGTCACTTTCATCGTCTTACGCTCCTCTGATTTGGGCACTCCCTGCATCATGTCCACAAGAATCAATTCCGGATCTTCCGTTCGTGGATTATCCGACGTAAGGATCACTTTATCACTAAACTTTGTAGCAATCCTTGCCATTTCAGGCCGCTTCTCTTTGTCTCTGTCTCCCCCACAGCCTACCACCGTGATCAACGTCTCATTTCGGGTTCGAACCCCTGTAATCGTGTTCAATACATTTTCCAGGGCATCTGGTGTATGTGCATAATCCACGATAGCTGTTACGCCTTGTCCGTTAGGCACTTGTTCGAATCGACCTCTGGCACTATCCAAACTAGAAAGCGCTGCCAAAATCGCATCCGCGTCCTCACCTAATTCTACAGCTACTGCATAAGCAACCAACAGGTTGTAGGCATTGAATTTCCCGATCAATCGACACCATACTTCTCTATCGTCAAGGTTGAGTTGCAGCCCTTGCAGCGAATCCGAAAGGATCTTCCCTTTATAATCGGCTACTGATTTAATGCCATAGGTATATTTGGAGGCCCTGGTATTCTGTAGCATGACCATGCCCCGCTTATCGTCCACATTGGTGAGTGCAAAAGCTCGCTTACTCAACCCATCAAACAACAGTTTTTTTGCAGCGATATAGTTATCGAAAGTCTTGTGGTAATCCAGGTGGTCGTGAGAGATGTTGGTAAATACACCTCCGGCAAAATCGATCGCTTCTACCCTTCCTTGAATCAAGGCATGCGAGCTTACTTCCATGAAGCAATGTGTTACCCCCTTTTCCACCATGTCATGCAGCAACTCATTGAGTTGTAGGGCGTCGGGGGTTGTGAAGCTTGAAGGCAAAACCAGTCCATCAATCTTGTTTTCCACGGTAGACAAAAGCCCTGCTTTATAGCCTAAATGCTGAAATAAATCATATAACAAAGTCGCTGTAGTGGTCTTCCCATTCGTCCCAGTGACACCTATCAGTTTCAACTTTGTAGAAGGATGATCGTAATAATTATCAGCTATTACCCCTAGGGCTTTACTACTATCATTGGACTGAACGTAGGTCACACCTTCCTTCATCTCTTGAGGTAGCTCCTCACAGACGATGGCAATGGCACCTGCAGCGATAGACTGATCAATGAAGTTGTGTCCATCAACAGTCAACCCTCTGATCGCAACGAATAGGAAGCCTTCTTTCACCTGACGTGAATCAAAAGCCAGACCTGAGATAACCATATCCCGGTTCCCTTCAATGGCCACGAGGCCCACACTGTACAATATGTCTTTCAGGTTAGCCAAGAGTCAATTTGATTTTGGTGCTTTCATTCACTTTGGTACCGGGAAGCAAGGATTGGGTACTCACGCGGCCACGGCCTTTGCTCTGTACCTGAATGCCCAGATTCTCTAACACAAACAACGCGTCTCGTAAGGTCATGCCGCGAACGTCTGGTACTTTTTGTCCTTGCACTTCATTGGGTGTCCAATAGACTGCCTGCCCAGAAACTTTGGTCTGAACCCAGTTTTCCACTGCAGCCTGCGAATGATTGGAGATTCCCAATTCATTGCACAGGTATTTAAGGTCATCGTGATTTCCTGATCGGATCACTGGAAAAACACCAGCAAATTCTTGTTGTGAAGGTGTCATGAAATCGTGCAGATCCACTTCCAGCGCTGCGATTTTATCAACAATGTCCTTGAACACGGGAGCAGCCACGTCACCTCCGTAAATGTTGTACCCCTTAGGATTGTCAATGACCACAATACAGCTGTAGCGTGGCTCCGCCGCCGGGAAATAACCGGCAAAAGATGTGTAGTACTGATTCACGTACTTTCCGTGCTTTACTTTCTTCGCCGTACCTGTCTTACCTGCGATCTGGTATTGGCTATCGAAAATATTCTTGGCTGTCCCTCGTGAAACAACACCTTCTAACATGGCACGCACCTTGGCTAGCGTACTTTTGGAACATATCTTATCATTCAGCACTTTGGTATCGAACTGCTCGATGATCTTGTCCGCCTTTCGTACTGATTTTACGATTATTGGCTGCACCATTTTTCCATCATTGGCTACCGCATTGAACAATGTGAGGGTTTGTAATGGCGTCATCTTCAATTCATAACCATGCGCCATCCACGGCAAGGTGGTCCCACTCCATGTAGAATCACTTGGCGTTTTAATGTAAGGCTTTCCTTCTCCAACCATTTGGAAACCAAGTGGTTGAGACAAACCCATTTGATTCAGATAGCTGATAAATTTCTGTGGATTACTATTAAAGTGGTGACTGATCAATTTGGCTGTCCCGATGTTGGAAGACTTCTCGAAAACTTCCTGCACTGTCAGCACGCCATAACCTCCAGGCTTATGATCCTTCATCACTTCATCGAAAAAGTGGTAGACACCATTTCCAGTATGCACGGTATCACTAAGCGCAATGTTCTTCTCCTCAAACAGCGCAATCATGCTGGCGAGCTTGAAGGTTGAACCTGGTTCCCTTGAACCATTACCTCCTACGGCATAGTTGTAGGTTTCAAAATAATTTCCACTGTTATTTCTTGACAGGTTGGACATGGCTTTGATCTCGCCAGTCGACACTTCCATCAGTACGGCCACACCATAATCCGCCTTATGCCTGGTCAATGCATTCAAAAGCGCGTCTTCTGTGATGTCCTGCAGGTTGACATTCAGTGTGGTTTCAATGTCCAGGCCATCTACGGGCGCTACTTCCGAACCATCAAATACGGGTCTTTGGCCACCACCGACCATCTTTTGATAAAGTGCTTTTCCGTCCCTTCCCGCTAGCTGTCGATTGAAACTGTACTCCAATCCTACGGTACCTCGATTATCGTCATTGACACGTCCTACTGTACGGTAGCCTAAACGCGAAAAAGGTAGCTTTCTCTTTTCTACCTTTTCAAAAATGATTCCTCCACGAAGCTGGCCTTTCCTGAAGATCGGCCAATCTTCCATCATCTTCTTTTCCTGGTAGCCGATCTCTCGCCGGTTTAGCACCAGATACTGCCGTTTCTGTTTCCTGGCATCCAGAATTTTCTTTTTGTACTGATACCTGGATTGGTCCTTGTAAAAGCGGGATAGTAAGATGGAAAGTGAATCAACTTTCTGATTCATCAATTCGTCTGTGGCCACCATCGGGTCCATGGCCACTTTATAATAAGGCAAGGAGGTGGCTAGCAAGCTCCCATTGTCGGAATAGATATTTCCTCGGGTTGCCGGGATTTTTTCCACACTCAGGCTCAATTGATCACCGAGTTTTCTCCATTTATCACCCTGCACAAATTGAACAGTTGCCAATCGATAGACAATCGCTAATGAAAATAGAAAAACCACCAAAAAGGAGATTCTTACGCGAATCAATATGGACTTCTTGATGCTCATTCTTCGATCTGTCTCACTTTAGTAGGTGCTTCTTTAGGAGCGACCAATCCAATTCTCTGGGCTTGTTTCGCTACTTCAGATTGTTTGCTGGCTAGCATAAACTCTGCCTTCAGCGAAATAAAATCCGCCTGAAGATCATTGACCTGTGTTTCCAGCTGTGTAATGTTTCTGATTTTCTTTTCAGAAAGGTGTCGGTTACCTATGTAGACCACACTGAGCAGTGTGATGAATAGGATTTGAGGCATGAACCGAACGTGGATCACCTCCGCCATCGTGGTATCGATGCGTAAAAACTTCTCCAACCATGAAAAAATCCCGGCAGGTTCGTTATTGGGTAATTTATAAGTGTTCGTTGCCATTTCTTTTTTCTGCTATTCTCAACTTCGCACTGCGCGATCGGTTATTTACATTTATCTCCTCCTCTGTCGGCACAATCGGCTTTCGGTTGACCGGATCGAGCGGCCTAAGCAGGTTCCCATAAAAATCTTTTTCCTGTTTCCCTTTGAAGTTGCCCGTGTTCACAAAATTTTTCACCAGCCTGTCTTCCAGGGAATGGTAACTGATCACCACTAAACGTCCTCCTGGCTTTAGCACTTCCTCGGATTGCTCCAACAATTCCTTCACCACTCCCATCTCATCATTCACCTCAATTCGGATGGCCTGATAGAGTTGTGCCAGGTATTTTACTTCCTTTCCTTTTGGTGCCACTTGTAAGGCCGCCTCTTTCAATTGCTCCGTGCGCTCCAGTTTGTTTTCCGTTCTTGCCTGGATGATCCTGGAGGCTAGTGTCCGGGCGTTTTTAATTTCACCGTAGGCACTCAATAAATGGATCAGATCAGCCTCACTACTTTCATTGATCACTTCAATGGCCGTTTTGCGTTGACGTTGATCCATCCGCATGTCTAGCATACTTTCGAAACGGGTAGAAAAACCACGCTCCGCCTGGTCAAACTGATGAAAAGAGACACCCAGGTCAGCCAAAATGCCGTCGACTTGCGTAACTCCGTGAAACCTCAGGTACTTTTTCAGGTGCCTGAAATTGGATTCGATAAATGTGAAAGAACGATCCCGCTTGTCCTCCAGCAGAGGCTTTGCGTTGGCCTTTGCATCAGCATCCTGATCAAAGACGAGTAATTTTCCGGTTGTGAGTTGGTCAAAAATGGCCTTAGAGTGGCCTCCTCCTCCGAAGGTCACATCTACATAAGTACCTTCCGGATCAATGTTTAGCCCGGTCATGCACTCTTCCAATAGCGCTGGAACATGATACTCCATTGCTTATTATTCGTCGAGGTATTTCTGAGCCAACTCGGACATATCTGCATCCGGAATGGACTCACTCTCAAGTACCTCCGGATTCCATATTTCAATATAGTTGCCCACGCCAATCAGTAACGCTTCTTTTTCGATGCTGGCATGAGCAAGCATAGCTTTCGGGATCAAAATCCTACCCGCACTGTCCAGCTCTACCTGGGCTATGCTCTTGAAAAACATTCTCTTCAGTCTTCTTTGCTCGGGGTTAAAATCACTAAGAGCAGATATCCGATTATGAAGCTTCTTATACTCCAACATTGGATATAACGTGAGATTAGACTCAAAGCCCTTTCTCAGGACGAGCTCGTTGGAAGAAACCTCGGGGAGATTAGCCTTAATCTTTGCAGGTAAGACTAACCTCCCCTTAGTATCCAACTTACACTCAAACTCGCTTGTAAAAAACGCCATATGAGCCTAAAAAATATAAACCACCGATGCTAAGATAGACAAAATCAAACATTTTACACCACTTTCCCCCACTTCATCACACTAATTTTCCATTATAACTCAAAAACAGCAAAATATTGTGTTAAATCAGTGATAAAAGCACACTTAGCTAAATGGGCATATATGAGGCAGTTAGCTCAAAAGCAGCCTAAAAGTGATGATTTTAAATAATTTTCACCACATTTCTAAAAGTGGTGGGGAAAAGTGGGGATTTTGGGGAGTTTTAGGAAAAGGTGGGGAATGTGGTGCAGAAAGAACTGAGATTATCATACCTGTAAAGCTATAATCACCTCCAATTGCCCATCAGCAGATCAGATTTAAATCAATAAAATTTTTAAGAGACGGTTTCGTTTCGTAAATTTTGAATGAAATGCATTGAATAACTGCCTCCATAAGAAGGCTTCTTTTAAACAACCTTCTCATATGACCACCAAAACCACCTTGATTTTCGTGCTATTAAGCATGCATTTCATTGCGCATTCTCAATCTGATTTTTTCCCACTAATCAGGGATGTAGATCCGAAAAAAGGAGAACCAGGCGAAGAAATTTCTCTTGAATCACGTCAATATTATGACGGTTCAAGCACTTCAACCTTAGAGGTCCAAATGGCTTACTACCTATCAAATGACCTCATATGGGATAACGGAGATAAATATTTGGGGAAAAGTACATCAACACTATCTGTAAACGATCAGTATGACGATGAAAATTATGAATTTACAGTCCCTGATGATCTTCGTGCAGGAAATTGGTACATTCTTTTTGTGGCGGATTATAATGATCGTTATTCGGAATCAAGAGAAGACAATAATATCTCGGCCGCCAGTTTCGAAATAGAGGGAATAAATGATGTCAGAACGTCTGACGAAGAAATATCGCCCACAACTACTTACCCTGGAAGTACTGTCAAGGCCACTTGTGAACACAAATACGAAGGCAACCTGAATAGATCTGATTTACCGGACATTTCTTTAGGCTTTTATCTTTCGACAGATGATGATTACGATGAAAACGATCTACTCTTAGGGGAATTGGATTCAGGTCTCGGACTCGATGATAAAAAGGATAATGAAGAATTGAACCTGACTATTCCTTCCGATACACCTCCGGGGAAATACTACATTATCTTTTACTCTGACTACAAAAAACAAGTAGAAGAGACGAGCGAGACCAACAATATTGATGATGTCGAAATCAACATTTTACCCATTCCTGAACTCAACGTTTCTCCAACCTTTATTCAAGCAGCCAGTTCAGGTGAAACAAGAGCCATCTCACTCAATTCTAATGTGTCCTGGACAGCAGCTAGTAATGTTTCCTGGATTTCAATCGATCCTTCTTCAGGCACTTCAGGCAGTCAAAATATCTTACTTAATATTGCGGAAAACTCTGAAACTACGGATCGTAGCGCAGAACTTACTTTCATCGGTGGAGGACTCACTCGGAAAGTCATTTTACAGCAATCAGCACCGGAGTTAGATATATCTCCCTCAAACATTCAAGTCTCTAGCTCCAGTGGAATACAAACTCTTTCCCTTACTTCAAACATAGCATGGACTGCTTCTACCAATATTTCGTGGCTTTCTATTGATCCTTCTTCAGGCTCTTCAGGCTATCAAAATATCTCTCTGAATATTTCAGAAAACATTGAAACTACGGATCGCAGTGCAGAACTAACTTTTATTGGAGGGGGGCTTTCTCGGAAAGTTACTGTACAGCAATCAGCCTTTGAGCCGGAACTGGAAGTTTCCCCGGCAACCATTGAAGCGTCCAGTTCAGGTGGGACTGAAACAATCGTTGTTTCCTCCAACCTATCATGGACTGCTTCAACTAGTGTTTCCTGGATTTCAATTGATCCTTCCTCGGGCTCTTCAGGCGATCAAAATATCTCTCTGAATATTTCAGAAAACTCTGAAACTACGGATCGCAGTGCAGAACTTACTATCACTGGTGGAGACCTGACTCAGATTGTGACCATACAGCAATCGGCCTTTGAGCCAGAACTGAAAGTTTCCCCGACAACCCTTGAAGTATCCAGTTCAGGTGGAACAGAAACAATCGTTGTTACCTCCAACTTATCATGGGCTGCTTCGGCCAATGTTTCCTGGATTTCAATTAATCCTTCCTCGGGCTCTTCAGGCGATCAAAATATCTCTCTGAATATTTCAGAAAACTCTGAAACTACGGATCGCAGTGCAGAACTTACTATCACTGGTGGAGACCTGACTCAGATTGTGACCATACAGCAATCGGCCTTTGAGCCAGAACTGAAAGTTTCCCCGACAACCCTTGAAGTATCCAGTTCAGGTGGAACAGAAACAATCGTTGTTACCTCCAACTTATCATGGGCTGCTTCGGCCAATGTTTCCTGGATTTCAATTAATCCTTCCTCGGGCTCTTCAGGCGATCAAAATATCTCTCTGAATATTTCAGAAAACTCTGAAACTACGGATCGCAGTGCAGAACTTACTTTCACCGGTGGAGACCTGACTCAGATTGTGACCATACAGCAATCGGCTTTTGCACCAGAACTTTCTATATCACCTTCTAGCCTAACTTTTAGCCAATCGGGCGGAACGGAATCTTTTGACATCACATCTAATGTATCATGGACACTGAATCATGATAATGAGTGGCTTACGATCAGTGAGACCTCAGGAACCGGCAACCAGTCAATTGAGGTCACTGCTGAATCAAATCCAGATGAAAACGAAAGACAAGGAACAATAACGATATCTGGTGATGGGCTGAGTTCATCACTCTCAATTGATCAAGCGGGTATGACAACAATCCCTGAAATTTCCGTAGATCCGGAGACGTTAAATTTTGAAGCCACCTCGTCAAGTCAAACCTTCGAAATTACATCAAACGTGAATTGGGAAATTAGCAGCTCCGATTCATGGGCTACTTTCACGCCTGACTCTGGAATGGGAAATGAGACCATTTCTGTTACTGTATCAGATAATTCAACAAATTCTTCAAGACAAGCTACTTTGAGCATTACAGGCTCCGGCATTTCTACAACTGTGCAGGTTGAACAAGAACCTACGCCAGAATCTGGCTTTATCACGATAGATCCATCTTCGATTGAAGTAACCTATGAAGAAGGATCGGAATCTGTAGATCTATCGAGTAATATTTCCTGGAGTATCGAGGCAGATTCTAATTGGCTCACCGTATCTCCAACTGAAGGCACTGAAAATGAAGTGATTACCATTTCATTCACAGAAAATGAACTATCCGAAAATCGTACTGCTGTTATCCAAATCAATGGATCTGATTCGGGATCGGATATAAACGAAACTTTGACCTTCACGCAATTACCTAACCCAACACTAACGGTAAATCCTACACATTTGAACTTTGACAGCAAGGGAGGTACTGGTCAATTTGATATCAATACGAATATCTCCTGGAATATTGATGTAAACTTCACGTGGATTTCAATAAGTCCATCAACGGGCACTGGAGATCAAACCGTAACTGCGACCATAGATCAGAACGATAATGAAGACAGTAGATCTGGAGTTGTTACCGTCTATGGAGGTATTGAGCCCATTGAAATCACTGTATCACAAGAAGCAAAGCCTTATCTCGAGATCGATAAAGAGCAGCTGGCATTCGATGCAGAAGCGCAATCGGGCACTTTTACCATCAATTCCAATCTGAACTGGATGATTGAAAATGATATTGACTGGGTCTCTTTTTCAGCACACGAAGGTTCAGGTACTCAAACCATCAACATAGACATAGAAGAGAACAAAGGGTTCAAGGAACGTTCTGAAATGATTGAAGTAACAGGAGATGGTCTGGAAGATCCAGTAGAACTATTGATCACACAAGAAAGACCCGAACAGATAGAGATTGGGTCACTCACGATTTCGGCTGAGACGGTCAAGGAAGATGGAGATATTCTCATGCTTTCCGGAGATGTTAAGGTAAATGACTTTTTGAACCTTGATGGAGAAGTTAGCATTGACACGAAAAATTTATCTATTTCAGGAAATGGAGAGATCTTTCTTGAGAATATCCCCAGAGTAGGACATTATGGTGGGGAAATCAAACTTTACGAGGGGGCTTATCAATTTTCAGTTCAGGAAAACATATTGGATTCGGAGAAATTTCTCAATAAGATCAACGACGGTCTTTACATGGCAGGAATACCATTGCAGATCGGATCTATCACGCTCCAAGCATCTGCTGTTAGCATTGATGGAATTGTTGACTTACCTGATAACATCTTTGGAGAGGACTCTGAAATATTCTTTGAAGAAATCAACATTTCGAAATCTAAAGGTCTTCAGGTTACAGGTGCGTTGAGCATCAATCCAGCATTGCGCCTCTACAAAACCCTTACTTTAGAAAGCGCATTTTTCAACTTTAATACGTCAGAAAATTGCTTTGAAGGTGGTGGAGTTCTGGGATTTAACATGCTGAAAAATGGCATCACACTTGATGCTGCGGTTACCATAAAACAAGGCAAACTAAATTCTGTCTTTGTCGAAATAGAAGCCACACCGGGTATTCCTCTCGGAACCACGGGATTTAGTTTAGCTGGTGGAAATGCCTCACTTGAGAATTTACAAAGTACTCCAATTCGCCTTTCATTGGGTGTGGACATTATTCCTACAGCACAAGGAAATTTCGACATTGTTCGATTAGATAATATGACGGTGACCTATACCTTCAAAACCGAACTTATTGGCTATGGAACAATTCAACTGTTTGGTAAAGATGTAGCAAGTGGTAGCATAACGGTACAACCAGGCCTGATCAATGCAGAAGGCATGATCAACCTGCTGGATATTTTAATAGGACAAAGTGACTTCTCTATTCAACGAATTAATGAAAAATATCATGTTTCAGGTCAATCACGATTGATCATTCAAATTCCAAAATCCAAAGACTTTCCATTGAACCTGGTCTACAAGAAAGCACCATATGAGCTTGGCAGATTTGACACCTACCTTGATAATACTTGTTTTTGTGCCAGAGTGAGGATTGTGAAAATCCCGGTAAATGCATGTATTACCTACGAGAATGGCAAAATTAAATCAGATTTCACCAAAGGCTTTGAATCTAAAAACGGGTCCATTTTCAGCACCAAATCCAGAATTGCCGGAAGCCATCAATTGGAAAACGACCTTGATGCACAAAGAAAGAATCGTCTCGAAGGAAGAAGTATCATTTTCACTCCTCCACCTGGCAGAACTAACGATTTTGTAGAATACTCCTTCACCCTTGATGAAGATGTTCAAAATCTATTTATCCGCGTCGAGGACCTGGAAGATATTCCGAATTTTCAACTGGAATTGCCAAATGGGCAGATAATCGATCAGGATAATGCGGAAGACTTTGACATCACCTATACTGTGTATGAAGAGGGGAATCAAGCCTATTATATCATTTCCAATCCTATTACCGGTGACTTCAAGCTTTATCTGGAACGAATCACCCATGAAATTGATGTCATTGTACAAAGGTTTGGAGCTTCGCTGGAGATTGAAGAGATAGAAAAAAATCCCGAAAGAAAGGAAATCAAAATTAAATGGCGCGACGAAGACCCTGATAGCAATGCCGAAGTGTCCTGGTACTACGATATGGACGCTGAAGGAGCCGATGGATTGTTGATAGAAGGTCCGATCTTTGAAGACGATGAGGCAGACTCAATCAGTTGGAACACTGAATCAGTTCCTCCTGGAGCTTACTACATCTATGGAGTCATAAAGGATTCTGACAATACGCCCATCGCAAAATACGCTGAAGAACCAATCCTTATTGAAAATAACAGTAGCCTGGAAGCTCCCCAAATTTCTGCAACACTCACAGAAGAGGAAAATTTAATGTTAGAATGGGATACAGTTGAAAATGCTCTCGGATATTATGTTTACGTAGGTCAACCAACGCTGGATAATATCCTGATTGATTACAATGTCGGAGACACCACAAGCGTATTATTGCAAGATCTCACACCGGGCAGGTCATATGAAATGGCAGTAACCGCATACGATCTCAATTTAGAAGAATCCAGTTATTCAAATATTCATGAATTGGCATTAATCAGTTCGATTGTAAACAATCCCCCATCAATTTCACTGATATTTTCACCCGAAAACATAAGGTTGGGTCAGGCTTACAGAGCTATTATTCAAACATACGATCCAGATGCAGATTCACTTACTTATCGATTGAAGCATGCCCCTCCCGGAATGGAAGTTACGAGCGATTCCATACATTGGACACCATCAGCACCCGGTGGTTATTCCTTCCAGTTATTCGTTGAGGACGGAAATGATGGAGTCGATTCAATTTCATTGTTCTTCAGTGTTTACGATAGCGAATTATCCGAAGCCAGTTTATCTTTTAATAAGAACATCTATCTACAATCCGAATTAAGCGGATCAATATTCTTAAGTGATCCTGACCTTAATACAGACACTAACCTCCCTGACAGTTATTCATTGAAACTATATTCCAACAGCGATCCTGAAGGAATTAATATTTTGATGACTGAAGATGCACCAAATTCAGCATTTTTCAATGGAGAATTCCATCTGGCCGTTGGTTCAAATGAATCAAATACACAACTGGCCGTCAGTTATTACGACAGCCTGTTTGCTGAATACTTTGATACCTACCCTGAAGAACGGGTCTTAGCTAAAGCAATTTTTGACAACCAACCAGCGTACAACCACTTTCCTACAGGAATTGAATTAATCAAACAACTGGAAATTCTTGTTGACGACCAACTGGAAGTAGGTTGGATCTTGGTGAATGACCCGGATGTCGCAGATGAGCATTCCATTGAACTGGTGCCTGGGGAAGGTGATGACCATAACAGTCGATTTGAAATTAGGGGTGACACGCTTTTGACCATTGGCAATTATCAGGATCTTATTGACCAAGAACTATCAATCAGAATCAACGTCAATGACCAACGAGGGGGCACCTATGAAAATACATTGTCCTTTCAACTTAACTCGATCTCCTTGGTTCTAAGCAGCCCCTACTTGAATAGTAGTTTCAAAATTTATCCAAATCCTGTGACGGAATCCTTAAAGTTGAATATTCCCATCACCATGAAAAAGAGCTTTAATATCAGGCTGTATGACCCAGAGGTTCAACTTATTTTCGATAAAGAATACCGACAAAAAGAAAGGATATCCATAGATGTGCACCATTTAGCTAAGGGCATTTATTATATCCAGGTAAGTTCCGGAGACCGGCAAATAATTAGACGATTTATCAAAGACCATTGAACCCTCGAATTCAACGTCAATCATCAAAAACATCAACCAATTGATCATTGATCGGATCGATAATCCCAATTTATCCGTCGATGATGTCCCTCATAAATTCAATGTTCGTCGAAGTAAGACCTACAGGCTGATCAAGGAACTAACAAAAAAAACACCAAAAGCCTACATCAAAGAAATTAAATTGGAATTCGTTCACGTATTGATCAAGAAAAGGAAAATAAAAAACACCTTGGAAGGGGCTCGGGCTGAAGGCATGATGAAATCCACGGAAATTCAAGCACTAATATGAATCCAAATTTGGTCCGCTCATTTGGCATAACTCAAAACTCCCTCCAACAGAATAGTCACCAATTTTTTATTGGAGCCGATAGCCAGACCGTGATATCTTTAACCCCAGTCCGTTAAAAAATTCATTTGACCTCCAACATTTTTAAGCAAGTTTGTCAACTGAAATCAACGCATTTTAACCCCATGAAATCAAGCAACCTACTCTTTCTATGCTTACTTTTTGCTCCTTTTTTGGTAGGTGCCCAGGATCAGATCTCTGTGGCTCAATATCAACATGCAGAAAGCCAATTATCCTTCAACACTTCCCAATACGCCGATCGGACCTATGTCCGACCCACCTGGGAGTCTGACAACCTGCTTTGGTACAAAAACCTCATCAAGGATGGCAAAGAGTTTGTTCTCTATGACATTAAGGGGAAGAAGAAAACTGTCTTTGACTCCAAAGACCAATTGAATAAAAAGCTTACTGCTAAGGAGGAAACACCAACATACAATTGGAGAAAAGAAGTTATTTCCCCGGACGAAAGTAAAGTAGTTTTTATCCGGGATTGGAACCTGTGGGTACGTTATCTGGATAGTGGTGAAGAAAAGCAACTCACTACAGATGGCATTGAAAACTATGGCTATGCCACTGATAATGCAGGCTGGCGTCAGGGAGAACGGCCTGTTGTATTATGGTCACCGGATTCCAGAAAGATTGCCACCTTTCAGCAAGATCAGCGGCATGTATCTGATATGCATCTGGTGACGACCAATGTAGGAGAACCCACCTTGAAAAGCTGGAAATATCCATTGCCTACGGATGAGAAAGTCATTCAAATCGAACGTGTCATCATCGATGTAGACAATGCGAAAATGATCCGCCTGGATATGCCTGCGGATGATCGTCGTGGCACCTTGTGTGATGAAATCATTTGCTCAGGGGCTTTTGACGACAATCAATGGATCAATGATGGTGAGCAATTGGTTTTTGTCTCCTCCACCAGGGATCACAAAATAGCGCAACTCAGAATTGCAGATGCCACCACCGGTAAAGTCAGAGATATCCTTAAAGAAGAAGTGGAAACACAATATGAATCAGGACAGGGGGCGATCAATTGGCACTATCTGGAGGATAGCGACGAAGTGATCTGGTATTCTGAGCGTGATAACTGGGGGCATTTGTACCTGTACGATGCGAAAAATGGTCAGCTTAAGCATCAAATTACCAAGGGCGATTTTGTCGTGACCCAAGTCAAACATATCGACAAAAAGCGTGGCGTCATCTTTTTTGAAGCGAATGGACGGGAAGCAGGACGCAATCCTTATTTCAGTCATTTATATCGGGTTGATTTATCCGGCAAGCGATTGAAGTTACTCACACCAGAAGACGGAAATCATCGCCTCAGTTTTTCTCCAAACTTCCAATACTTCGTAGATAATTACTCTCAACCAAACGTCCCTCCTGTTTCGGTCATTCGCGATATGAATGGAAAATTGATTGAGACGCTGGAGAAGTCTGATATTTCACGGCTTACTGCCACAGGATGGAAAGCTCCTACCCCAATTTCCGTCAAGTCCGCTGATGGTAATTTCGACCTTTATGGCCTGATCTTTACCCCTGGTAATTTAGATCCCAATCAAAAATACCCTGTGGTCAATTATGTCTATCCTGGTCCACAAGGAGGTAGTGTACGGGGCTGGAACTTTACCACTTCTAGAGGCGATCATCAGGCACTGGCAGAATTGGGTTTTGTGGTAGTGGTGATCGAAGGCAGTTGCAACCCGGGCCGTTCAAAAGCTTTTCATGATGCCTGCTACGGCGAAATGTCCATCAACACCTTACCTGATCAGATCTCCGGCATGCAGCAACTTGCCACCAAATTCCCTTACATGGACCTGGACAAGGTCGGTATTTGGGGACACTCGGGAGGTGGATTTGCAACCGCCGCTGCCATGTTCAATTATCCAGATTTCTATGATGTCGGTATTTCCGAGTCCGGTAACCATGATAACCGCAACTACGAAGACGACTGGGGAGAGCGCTACATTGGAAAACTCGAAGGCGACAATTATGAGAGACAGGCCAATCAACTCAATGCCGAGAACCTGAAAGGAAAACTAATGTTGGCCCACGGTGGCATGGATGACAATGTTCCTCCTTACAATACGTATCTGGTGGTGGATGCCCTCATCAAAGCAAACAAAGATTTTGATCTACTCATCTTCCCCAATGCACGTCATGGCTATGGTGCAGATCGCAATTACATGGCACGTAGAAGATGGGATTATTTTGTTAAGCACCTTAAGGGTGCCGTTCCACCAAAGGAATACAAAATTGAACCTACAGAGGATCCGAGGGATCAATAAATCTTGCCCGTCAGCTAGCAATAGTTTCCCATATCAAATCATTTATAAGCCAGTCCAATCAGGGGCTGGCTTTCTTTTTGCCGTTTGCATTGCGCACTCTTCGCTAGGATTTTGAACAAGAAGCATTACAAATGCGAATTAAGAAAAAGTCGCATTACAATTGGGACAGAACTAAGGTTTTTTGTGATGAACAATAAAAAAGGACCGCTATTTGCCGTCCTTTTACTTGAATGTGATATCGAATGTAAAACTACTTACGCAGCTCCATTTACCGCAGCTACCATGGCATCCACTTTCGCTTTCATGGCTGAGTCCGCTTTAAGTGCTTTTTTGATAGCGGAGTATTTCTTGGCTCCAAGGCTTCCTTTGGCAAGTGTGCTTACAACAGACTTGGCCGCGTCTTGTTTCTTCTTGATCTGACCATTTACAACATTCAGAAAGCTGGTTTCCCATTCTTGTGCTGGCTCACCTTCACCTTTTCTCAACTCCTGAAATCTTTTACCAGTCATACCGTCCTGCTTAGCAATCAAGTCATTCACCATCGGGCTGATTTTATCGGTAATTGATTTCTGGGCCATTAAGATGATGGCATAGTCTTTCAGATCTGCATCTGTGATGTCATCCTGTGCCAATGCGCTATTGGCAAATGAAACCATCAGTAGACAAGTCATGAAGGCAGTAGTGATTCTTCTCATTCTAATTTTGTTTTTGTTCGAAAGGATAGCGTTTGATTCCCTCTCTTTTGCTTCAGTTTATACTAGAGCGAAAAAAAACGGCTTATTCAAAAGAAACAACTGAAAATTGGTTGAACCCGAAAGTAATCGATTACAGTGGTGGTATAGGTCAACTGGCGGTCATAAAGACTTGAATCAGTGTACTATTCGTATTGCGATAAATTAGACGCAATCGCAATGTGTAAAGAAGCCCCGAAAACGCTACTCCTGCCCTAACAACTCAATCGTTTGTGTCATCCAATCGCGATCGTATTCTAATAAGTAATCCGGTGCGACTCCTTCTGCTTCGTATTTTCTTTGTTTTTCGTAGCGCGTCATCGTGCAAGTCAAACTGAAGTCGTAGCAAGGGGTGTTAAGCCCTCCGTTTTCACCATAACCGACGTAACCACCTGAATTTTCGCCAACCAGTATGGTTCGGCTGCTCTCTTTTGCCCAAAAGAGCAGGGTTTCGCAAGAACTCGCGCAGTACTGATTCTGAATGATGGCTACTGATTTGGGATGCTTAGCCACATCTTTGGTTTTTGTACTCCCTCCTTTGCTTCTGATAATCCAGGTTCCTGGTTTGGCCCTTTCCATTCGAGCTACTTCATGGCTGATCCATTCGACTTGCTCCGGACCATAATTAAGATCATCTGCTTGCCACTCTGCTTGCCAGGATTTCCACAGATTCAAGTTGTCTTCCGTCACCAATAGCTCTACACGATCTCCTTTAATTGGATTGGTATAAATGTATGGCAACAATGGACTCACATTGTTATCACTCCCGCCCCCATTGTCTCGAACGTCGACAATCAGATAGGGTGTTTGTCTTATGGTTTCATCTGCAACTTGATATAGCGAATCAATTCTCGCTCCATATCCTCCTGAAAAGCTTGGAATCCGCAAATAGGCAATACTATCATTGAGCATTTTGAAATGGAAACTCCGATCCTCATTGGTGGCGTAGTTATGCTCATCTGTTTTAGTGCTTTTCACCCAGGAATCGCCCAAAATACCATTCTTCAACTTGTATCTCCCCGAAAAGCGTAGCGAGTGATTTCTCAAATATGAAAATGCCTGATAGTGATTATCGCCCAGTTGTTTGATTTCCAATTTAATTTGTCCTCTTTTCCAGAGCTTGCTGGAAGACGACAAAATCACTCCGATGTAATCCCTGAAAGGAGTTTTATTAGGAATAATCGCAATTTCATAAACATCACCAATACGATATATTCCGCGGATATTTTCTATAGGGTATTGTTCTAAATCCGCTTCTGTGAGTTCATAAACTTCTCTTCTTTGATACAAGTCAGAAGCCAGAAACGCGCTGACCGCAGCTTCGTCACTTTCATCAATTGCTTCACTTCTCATTCGAATACTCGCGTGGTTGTCTTTGAAGAATTCTACGTAATAAGTCAACACCCTGAAGCAATCTGCTTTATAAGTGACTGTTCTGGCTTCCTTTCGCAAATCCTCCTTAAATAGTTCATAATCAGTCCTATTCTCATCGTTGACATTATCACTAAAACTCGCCAGGTTTTTCTCATAATAGCTTATAACAAAGTCAAGTTCTTGCTCACAACCACACTCAGATTGGGCAGAGGCAACCAGCGAAAAAAATAAAGTAATGTTAAAAAGGACAGGTCTCATTGATTTGAAGAAGTTTTAAAAAATATGGTTACAAGACAATTGACATTCATAAGGGTTGCACGAAGTACCCCTTGAAATGGAAATTAGGCTAATCCTCGGAAAGCGTGATCATTCTCCATAGCCAGATTCAACCACGACTTAAAGTGATTGAGTTGTTGAATTAAATCAAAAAGAATGGATTAATTTACTTGCTATTATCCATTACAAGAACTAATTACTTTTATTCCAGCTTTACTCATGAGAACCATCTTATTGTCATTCACTGTCCTATTCATTTCAGGATGTGTTGTCAAAGAATCAACCCCAAGTTACGAAAACGAAATTCTGTGGGACAGCTGGGGTATCCCCCACATCTATGCCAATCAGGAGTCCGATCTCTACCAAATGATGGGCTGGGCACAGATGAAAAATCATGGGGATCTGATTTTAAAACTCTATGGCGAAGGGAGAGCTAAATCCTCAGAATATTGGGGAGATGATCCTCAAAATGACATCCTGCTGCATCTAACAGATGTATTGACCGCTGCAGAAAAAACGTGGAACAACATGCCTGCTTCCGACAAAGCAGTTGTGGAAGCCTATGTCAAAGGCTTGAATAGTTACGCGAGCAAGTACCCTGATCAAATTAGCGAAAAGTATCAAAAAGTATTACCTGTTACGGCGATGGATGTCATGAATCATTCTTCACGGGCCATGAACATGGAGTTCCTTATCCGCCGAAACGTAGGCAGCGCCTACAGATGGACTCCTGGTTCTAATGCCTGGGCTGTGGACGGGACAAAAACCGCCTCTAAAAAGGCCATGCTATTGACCAACCCCCATTTACCATGGGAAGATCTTTATTTGTTTTTCGAAGCTCATCTGATCACCCCTGATAATAGTCTGTATGGCACCACGCTGGTAGGATTACCCACTTTAGGCATAGCCTTCAATGAAAACCTGGGATGGACCCATACGGTGAATACCCTGGACAATGTAGACATCTATGAAATCACCATTTCCGGCAATCAGTACCTACTCGATGGAGAGTACAAAGATTTTGAGATCGATAGTGTGAAAGTGGTAACCAAAAAGGACGGTTCTAGTAGTGAACAATGGGTGGTGAAAAAGAAATCAGCTTTTGGAATGGTCTTGAAAGAAAGTGGAGACAAAGCCGTGGCAATGAAATGGGCTAATATGGAGGGAGAATTCAATCCATTAGGTCAATGGAAAGCCATGGGAGAGGCGCAGGATATCAATGCATTCAAAAATGTATTGAAGCAAAATGGCTTACCACTTTTTAATGTGGTTTACGCAGATAAAGCCGGAAACATCTTGTATCATTTTGGGGGGAACATTCCCAAAAAGAACGGAGATTGGGACAAATGGCAACAGATCGTTGCTACCTCCTCCAGCGACGAACTTTGGGATGGATTTTACGGTGCTGATGAAGTACCCAGTTTCACCAACCCGGAAACTGGTTGGATACAAAACGCCAATGACCCACCCTACACCAGCACCGTCCCTGCCACGGTTGACCCTGCTGATTTTGCTTCACACATCGCACCAAATTCGATGAGTTTCCGACCACAACGATCTGCCAGATTGATCATGGATGCCCAAAACCTGACCCTGGAGGATTTCATTACCTTAAAACACGACACCAGGTCTGAGTTGGCCATGCGGCTTCAAGATGATTTTGAAGAACTAAAAAGCATGACCAAAGACAGCCTGACGCTTGCTGCTCTGGAGGTACTTACAAGATGGGATGCTTCTTATGATGCGTCCAGCACCGGAGCTATACTGTTCATGAACATCATTCGACGTGGTGGACTCCCTTTTGGAGACCAGTGGTCCTTTGATGATCCCATCAATACGCCATCCACCATTGGTGACCCAGGAAAGTTCTTGTCTTCAGTGAAGCAAATTGCGCAAGCTCAGATTGACCAGCTGGGTGCACTGGAAGTACCTTATGGTGACCTTTTCCGATTGAAAGTCGGCGAATACGAATATCCTGGCAATGGTGGTTTGGGTCAACTGGGAATATTCAGAACCATGGTCTATCTACCAGGAGATGATGGCAAGCTGTATTCTTACCACGGCGATAGCTATGTGTGTGCTACGGAATTCGGAGATAAGGTAAAAGCAAAAGCACTCATGTCTTATGGCAACGCGACCCAGCCTGGCAACGTACACGTAGGTGATCAATTGAAGCTATTTACGCAAAAGCAGCTTAGAGATGTCTGGTATAGCAGAGCCGATCAGGAAGCCAATCTGGAATTGGTGGAGAAGATGGAAGAGATGTAGCACCGCGAGAAGTCTCTAATGAAATTCTAATTAATGTAACCCATTTCGATGTAATAGATACACTCTGGTGTCATCAGAAGCACAGGATGAACCGGAATTGTTACTGGATCCCGGCCCGTTGTAAAAGTCACGATTCTGGATGATACCTGTGGCAATAACATCCAGTTGGTAGAATATCTCTAAAGGGATCAAGACTATACAAAACACCTAGAGGCCCAGCAAAACTATCCTCCTCGATCAATAAGTGATGGTAAATGTCCCAAACAGATCATCTTGTTCAGAAATTATTGTGTCAAATATGCTCAGTCAATATCTTTGATAAACCGCTACAATAGCTCACAACTGACAATATTTTTATCACATAATGAACCAACTCTCCAAAGAATTATTAGAGATCACAGCTCCCTTTATCAATGACGAAACTGATGAAAAATTCCTTGCTGAGGCATCTCTGAAATATCGAAATCTGCTATTGGTGCAAACAGAAATCGATCGTGGAAACCCTATCAATGAAGAACATATCCAGGGGAGAAATGGAAAAGCTGTCTCATTGAACACGGCCGTAGATTGTCTGGATGATCATAACCGGACCAAAACGTTTATACTAGGAACTTATAAGGCCATACAATCGCTCCTAAAGAAAGGGAAAAAAGAAATCCACATACTTTATGCCGGGACCGGGCCTTTCGCCGCCATCTTACTTCCCTCGATGCTACGCCTTCAAGGAGAGCGCATAAATTATACACTACTGGACATCAACTCCACTACTTTGACGGGGTTACGATTACTCTTAGATAAGTTGGACCTTAAGATGAATCTGATAGAGATTGTACGTGCTGATGCAACTACCTATGAGATTGATGCCAATAAAGGCTACGATATAATCATCAGCGAGACCATGCAAGCAGCCCTGGCAAGGGAACAACAAGTCTCGGTTTTTCTCAACCTGATGAAGCAATCACATGAAGATGTTGTTTTTATTCCTGAGAAAATTGAAGTATTGCTGGGAATCAGGTCCATGGGGTTGAGCAATTATGAACTGACCAAAGAGAATTGCACTGAACTGGACCCTGTCTTTGAAGTCAGCAAAGAAGCCATGCGCAATAAACTCAGGAAAAATGAACTTCCAACAGCATTCCCCAAAACATCAAGTTCGATTGAGAAGAATGCGTTGATTGATAAAGATTTACTCCTATTGATCACGAAGATCAAAGTGTTTGATGATCAAGTATTAGATATCCAGGAAAGCGGTCTAACCATGCCCCTGATCATTGACAATATCTCCATGAAAGGTGAGCAAGACCTATCTGTAGATGTACAATATGTGATCAGTGAGGAGCCCAAATTTGAATTTGAGATCAAATAACGATATGCTCATGATGGATTACATCTACTTAATCAATCCGCCCAAATTGATGGGTAATTCGGGGAGGGAAGATACTAACGAAGAATTGCCCCCAGATAAGCAGGATAAGGCGGGTCAAATAATTTTCGGTCCAATGCTATGGTCAAACTAAAGACGGTTCAATCTCAAAAAACGGAAGGTTCAATTTGGGTTAAACCATTGTAAAAAGAAGGCCAGAAAAATGGACGTGGATTGAAGAAACAGGCGATGGGTAAAAGATTCATCTTGTTTTCGTAGGTTCCCTATTCCCTTTCTAAACATATCCAGCTTTCTTACATCAATATAATTTTGACAGAAATCCGATGCCATCGTTTTATCAACCCATAGGCTTAAATCCTTAAAGTCCGAATGATAAACCATGGCAATATCGGACATCTGCATCGCTCTCTTCTTATTTAACAACACTGTATCAGGTATGTACCCTTTGAAAGACTTCCGAATCAAATGTTTATCAGAACCATGCTTATAAAACATATGGTTTGGCAGAGACACCAGAAACTCCAGCAATTGCACATCTCTGGTTGTATCCATGAAAACAATATCATACTTCGTTCCTAATTGATTCCACAAACCTAATCTGCAATGGACCCCTGGCTCTATTTTGTTGATTTGAAATCTTTTTCCAGGAGTAAATTTTTGGTTTCTATCGAATAATTGATTTTCTATGATTTCACGTCCATTCACTGCATGATAAAAGTCCGGACTTGCCAATGTTTGAGATTCGAAATAGGAATCCAACCGAATTTGTCTGGCCTTCGTGGTATTACGTAATTGGCTCCTGGCACTTGAGGCAATACTTCTTAACAGGTACCCAACGAATCTTTCTATGGGGAGCTTAAGGCCATTTCTAGTGTCTTCCATTAATTGGCCAAAACTTCTGTAGGATGGTAAGCCTGCAAAAGAAACAGATGCATTGCCTCCTTCTGCAATAAAAATTGCATTGATATTTTTTGTCTTGGCCACCTTACATATTTCCTCTATCCACCAATTATTAGTTGTATTTGGAGGGTGTCCAAAAGTGGCAAAGTCACTGGTGAGAAAATTCACGAAGCCTTTAGGATCCTTTTTAATGAGGTTAAGGTTTACATTCTCAAAATGATTTACAGCATCGTAAATATGACTCTGCTCATTGCCTAATCTGATTTGTGAATTGAATTGGTCGAAGTAATCAAAATAGGGCACATAAGAAAAAGCCTCAACGGTTTCATTTCTATCTTTCGCATGGCGAGCAAATAATGCCGTAGTAGAACCAGAATCCAAACCGCCACTTAAAGTTGTCCCCCATCTCATTGGTATACTCAATCGACTTTTTATAGCGTGATTATAGTGTTCTAAAAACTCCTCTACACATTCCCCTTCGTCTTTTACATTTCGTATACCTATATCTTCAAGCACCCAATAACGATTGATTGAGAGTCCTTTCCTGGAAAAGGCTATGGAATGGCCAGGTTTTAAAAATTTTACATCACGATATATCGTTCTATCTTCAAATTCACAAAACCTGCAAAATTCTGAAAACAACTTTTCTTCATCCAATTCATTCCCGATTTGATCAACTTGTAAAACTCCACAGAGTAGTGTCGAAAAATAGAATTTCACACCTCTTCGATAATAGAAGATTGAAGCTCCTGAATGTTGACTTTTAGATAGAAATACCTTTTGTTCCCTATTGTCCCAGATGACCAATGACCAGGTACCATAGACCTCAGTTACAAATTGCTCCCCAAATTCAAGATATAACCTCAACAATAATTCATCATTAGACATCTGAGAGGCTCCCGAAGTAAAGCCGAGTTTCTTCAATAGCTGTTCGTAATTACTGAGTAAGGCGAAAGACTTAATCAGATATTTATCCGAGATTTCGGACATGAATGCACTTTCCTTAGGTTTTGGAAAATTCTGCGAATAAAGTGTAGCTACAGAAAAAAAATCGTTTCGATCACTATCAATTTGATACAGATTATTCAAATTCATCGATAGTGCCATTTTATCCACAATACTGGTATTCGAAACCCCACTAAAGTCCACCGATCCACAAAAATTCCGAGCCATGATTTAATCGTGTAAAAAGCATTTCAAAGCTACATACACATTTACACTACGAAAAGGATTGATGGAATACTTGATTCATGTAATAAGTCCATCTAATCAGCTAGTCGCCTACAATGTTCCCTTGGAACGAACTAAAAGTATTCACACGAATTGCCTTCCCGTACCATAGATAGAAGAAAGCCCATTAAATAAATTGTCCTTTCACCTCATCATTGATGTCAGTGTCTCTTTTTTAATTCAAAAAAAGTTTAGCTTCTTGTCCAATTCTTAGAAGTTCATCCATTAAGACTATAAACGCATATTTTTTAAACTATTTAAAACAAAAGACATGAAAGATTTTATGATGCTCTTCCACAGTGAACCAGATCCTAACATGGAACCTACTCCTGAAGAAATCCAGGCAGAAATCAAGCTATGGATGGATTGGATTGGCGGGATCGGTGCTCAGGGTAAGCTGAAAAATTCAGGAGAAGCATTAGGCTTTGAAGGGAAGACCCTCCACGCCGATGGATCAATCACAGATGGGCCATATGCAGAGTTGAAAGAGATCGTTGGAGGGTTCATCATCGTATCTACAGAAACCCTTGAAGAAGCTGCTGAACTCGCCAAAGGCTGCCCTGCATTGCAGGTAGGTGGCAAAGTTGAGGTCCGGGATATCATGGACACGGGTGGAGAGATCTCGTAATATTCACTCGTGAACGACGAACAATTATCCGAAATTTTTAAGTCTGAGTACAGTAACTTAATTGCTGTACTCAGCAACTATTATGGCGTGTCTGATCTTCAGCTTGCCGAGGACATTGTGTCTGACACATTTGTGAAGGCATTGAAAACCTGGTCGCATAAAGGCATTCCGGAATATCCGAAAGCCTGGCTTAGAAAGGTGGCGCAAAACCAGTTGGTCGAATATCATCGAAGAAAGCAGGTCTTTGACGAAAAGATCACACCGGAATTGGGCGCTGATAGTGACGAAGGTGCTCCGATTGAGATCACGGACAAAATCATAGAGGATAGTCAACTTCATATGATCTTTGTACTTTGCGACCCGGAACTCAATAATGAATCTCAACTTTGTATTGCCCTGCGAATCCTGTGTGGTTTTAACATTGAGGAGATTGCGAAGGCTTTGTTGTCCAACAAAGAGGCCATCAACAAAAAGCTTTATCGCGCCAAGAAGGTAATCAAAGAACGCGGGCAAATCAATACCAGCCTAACTCCGCAAGAATACACCCAAAGGCTGGACAATGTACTTCGCGTGATCTATCTGCTCTTCAATGAAGGGTATTACAGCAGTGCCCAGGAAGTAAATATTAGACACGATATCTGCTGGGAAGCCATGCGATTAGCCATTTTTTTATCCCGGCAAACCCTCTTTCCCAGGCAGAAAGTATTTGCTCTCATTGCATTGATGAGTTTTCATGCCTCACGGCTGGAGGCAAGGTCTTCAGGTGAAAATGGTGACTTGCTCTACGATGAACAAGATCGAAATAAGTGGAATCAAGACCTGATTACAAAAGGTCAACAATACCTGCAAAGTGCATCCAACGGGGATATTATTTCCAAATACCATCTAGAGGCCACCATCGCCTATTGGCATACCCATGAGTCAGAAGGAAAATGGGAACGGATCTTGCAACTGTACAACAAACTGCTGACCATTGAATATTCACCTGTCATTGCCATGAACCGGACTTATGCCCTGGCAATGGCGAATTCTGTCGATGAAGCCATTACAGAAGCGCTAAAGCTGGACCTTAAAACAGACCACCATTATCTGTGTTTACTCGCCGAACTTTATCGGATCAATGAGGATGCTGATCAAGAAATAGCCTATCTGAATAAAGCATTAAAACTCGCTGGGAAGGAAAATGAAAAACAATTGATCCAGCGAAAATTGGCTCGGGCTTTTGGAAAGTTTGAATCTGATTTAACAGACTTTAAGAAAACAAACTAAAGAAGAGAGCAACATCAATCGTTCTTACCGCAAACCTTGCTCTCAAAACATGCCAAATATTCGAAAAGTCCTGCGTTACGGACTACTCATCATCGTTATAGGTTTTGCCGTATTTCTAGCCCCCATCTTCTATCAAACCCATCAATTTTACTACACCCATCAGTATTCCTTCCCGGAAGAAATTCATGCTAAAACAGAAACGGAGGTCTACCTCATTGGTACCAGACACACTCCTAAGGACCACTACAATCAGGATACCGTGTATCGTTATCTTGAGAAACTCCAGCCTGACCTGATCTTGTTGGAATTGGACAGTGGTTTCTTCCGTGGAGATCGATTAAAACGGAAATACACCTTTGTCATGCGCATCTATCCATTTCTGAGAAAATATTGGAATCTGGAAATGTTGGCAGCGACCAAATATGCAAAATACTACCCTAAAACTGCTTTAGCCCCTTACGACTGGGAGGGAAGAAAGGAAATTTACATGGAAGTTAGAGGCAAGAAGCGTTCTGAAATGTTCGTTGCCTTATTCAATATGAAAACGGACACAGTGAAACGTATCTTTCTTGAGCGAGCAATACTTTACAAGCATTACCGAGAATCAACAACCATTCATCAATTTAATTCCATTGATAATGATAAGATAGATATTCGTTCAGCCCATCTTGACTATTCATTGATACCTCAAATGGTATTGGCCACAGATTCACTAAAAGAACATCATGAAGTTGCCAGGAAATTTCGATATTACTGGCCCGCGAGAAATGAAGAAATGGCTGAAAATATCCTAAGAGCCATCAAGTTAAACCCAAACAAGAGAATTGCCATATTGACCGGATCCAGGCACCGATACCTTTTACAAGACTTATTAAAGCCCAAGGAAGAAACCGCAAAATTCAAGCTGTTAGATTATCAAGGAAAGCCCTTATAAGTTTAAGAATTACGTTTTATCAAAGCTATCCTGTAATTTTGCTGCTACTTCGGGCAGTCAATATACAAATCTGAGAATGTAACCATAAATGAGCTTGTTCGACGCGCTAGAGCATGCCCCAATTGGGGACCTTCGAATGCATCGGTGAGTATCATAATCCTTCTAATAAGAGGTTTGATATTAGGTTGTCCGAAGTTTTTTCACTCTTACCATTCCCTCCACATCTAAACAAAGCTGCCTTCCTTGTGTTACTTCCATTGTAAGTTTCGACTAAACAATGGCTAAAGTATTCCGCAAAGCACGACAAGGATCATTGAAAAATCCAAGGTTAGAAAATACCTGCTTTATGCTTTAGGAGAGATCATTCTGGTCGTCATTGGTATTTTGATTGCTGTACAGATCAATTCGATCAGTCAAAATAAGAAACGGACGAAGCTTGAAAAGGTGTTACTTGCCCAGATCAAATTTGAGATCCTGGAAACCTTTGCAGACGTCTGGCGCGATGCAGGAATTTTAGAACAGGGAGCCAAAAGTCATCAGGACATCCTGCATTTCATTGAAGAAGACAGCCCCTACACAGACAGCTTATGTTTTGACTTTCACTGGATACAAATCGATGAGTACGTCTACCCTACCACGGCGGCATATGATCGATTGAAAGAAATGGGACTGGAACTGATCAGCAATGATGAGATCCGTATTTTGCTGCAGTCCCTTTATGAAGGACACTTCCCCCGATTAAGAAAATTCAATTCCTTTACACCGGACATCACAACCACTTTTCACGATTACTACCTCAACTCCTTTAAGCCCAATAGCGATCCGGATTTGTCATTTGATTTTTACTTCGAGGACGTTAAAGTAGGTAACCTAACTTACTCGGATGTGTATTATCAGTTTACTATGAATAATGGCCAGACCATCGGCTATAAACCCCTTGATTTTGAAGCCTTGAAAGATGATCCCAAATTCATGATGTTACTGGACAAAACGAATCGCTACCGCATCAACCGGATCCGGCATTATACTTCAGTACGGTCCATCATCAAAGACGTGATCCATTTGATTGATCAGGAATTGGAATAGTCGCGCAGTGAACACTCACCGGGAACTTTTGGAGCTGATAGCCCATTTAGTTTCCATATATCTACCATCAATTTTTCCGGTGGGTATTTCCTCCATTATCATATACTTGCAATAGCAACATCATGGTGACCAAAATTTCAGAAACAGTAGTGCAAAAATTTATCGAGAACGTACTGAAAAACCTCCCCACGGATTGGTTACGACTTACCACCCATCGGTTGGATATTTACCATGAAGAACTGGCCAAAACCGAGTTTTTGGAACATTTTGAGGCTTTGTATCAAAACAACGATACCAGCCAGGAATCATTGGCTTCACTTCCTACCGCGTTCGATTACATTCGACTTGGTCATCCCTTGTCTTGTGTCCTGGAATGGACCATTGCCAAATCCCACGACCTTAAGGCCGACCAGGTCATTAGCTTCTCCTCACAGGTGATGCCCTTGATGGCCATTCTGCGAAAGAACTTATTTGATCACAAGCCTACAAGAGTTTATGTCAAAGGGCAGTTACCACACGCATTTGATCTGGCGCTTGTCAAAGAAATTTATGGCTACAAGCTGGATGTACAGCAAGTATCCTCAATCCATGAAGTCGCCGCATTTGATGGTAGTTCGGTTTACATTTCCAACGACAATCTCACGAATGTCGAACTCACTCCGAACGTCGATTTTTTCCTACATATCGATGATCAGGTTGGAAGCGTGGTATTGATCAACGGTGAAGCCAATGAAAACCACATAGGTGAAATCCAGCACGTGCGACGAAGAGAAAGCATCGCGATGACACCCGCAGACTGTCATACCACGCTGCAAGAGTTTGTCGGGCAAACACCTGATCAGGAAACGATCAATGTACAAACTAGTAAGGCCAGTGTTGTTAACACCATCCAGTCAATCACAGGTACATCCACCCATGCGCTGGTTGCTTCAAGCGGGCTATCCACACAATACGCTATCATGATGGGGCTTGTACATCATGCCAAAGAAAATTATCCTGGTAAACCCATACGGATAATCACCCCCCCTAATGCGTACGGTGGCACCAATGACCAGGCAAGACGCGTTGCGGCGTGTGTACCGAACACCGAAGTGGTGGACCTGCATGTAGATGGCGGCAATGACATGAGTCGCAGTGTTAATTCGATACTCGATGAGGTAGCCAGGGAAGATGCGGTGCCTTTCATCATTGCTGAAATTCCGACCAATCCACGGGTAGAGGTTCCTGATTTGGAAAATTTAAGAGCAGCACTCAGTAAACAGCGCTCCAACGCAGTTGGACAGGTCGCTACCGCACCGGTTTTTATTTTGGATCAAACCTTCTGCCCCAATGTGCATTTCCTGCGCGATCAGGACATCCTGGCGGAAGTAAGTACATTAGCCTACATCAGTGGCTCCAAGTTTCCTAGCGGTGGATTATGCACCGCAGGGTACGTAGCGGCCAACAGCAAAGCGGAACGACTTTTAGCAACTATCGATACACATTTACAACTCTGCGATAATGAGGCCACACATCTTCAATACGAAATTCTGGCGAAGCAAATGCCTTCTATGCTCGAGCGAATTGAAGGTGCTTACCAAAACACCCGTGAGTTCGTGAATTTCATTCAGGAAACCTTACCTGAAGCAAAGATCAATTTCGTGTCAGAGGAATTGGCTCAAGAAGGATTTACCCCTTCAGTCTTTTCACTTGACCTTCCAACCAAAGGAGATTCCGATGAAGTCAGAGAAGCTTATAAGAGAGACCTGAACCTTCAGCTCATCAATCTGATGATCGGAAACATCCCTCAGGAAAGTAAGTATTGCGTGAGTTATGGCCAGCTGAAAGGATGCTACTGGACGATTCCGGCGACCTCCACACAGGGAACGACCAAAGAAGGGGACAAAGACTATATCGTCCGAGTAGCCTTGTCCGCAAACATGGATCTGGGGCGACACAAAGAAGTTTTTACTGAGTTTGTGAAGTCGATCTGACTGGTATAGCGCTATTGTCCTTGTAAATACCCGGCGAGTTCCATTGCCCAGGCAATACCCACGTGTATCATGACGCCTCCCCAAATATTTTTGGTTTTTAAGGCAATAACTCCCAGGATAAATCCCCCAAAGACAGAGCTAATGGTCTCCCCTATTGGCTTTCCAAAATGCAGGAATGCATAACTTGCTACCATTGCTAATACCACCTTCGGCCCTACTATGCGGTAAAAAGCGAGTATCAAAAACCCACGAAAAAACAGTTCTACTCCCAGGAAATTCATGGCATAAGACAGCTCATATCCCGCCACGGTCTTCCATGGTGACCAGCCAAAATGTTCTACAAGCTTATTGCCATAACTATACTTATATCTCGGATAGTACTCCTGGATTTCCGAGAGAAAAGAACCCGCAATAATCACCAGAATGGCTATGGCTAGTAATAGAAGATAAGTCCTTACAGCCACCTTATTCATCCTTAGGCCGTAATAATCGGCAGGTCGCTTCTCAATCCGTTGGTGAAATATCAGTAGAGGTAAAACGATGGTAAGTGGCGCCACACCCCAGAACAAAAGCTTGCTGTAATAGGACCTTTCATAGTAAGGAAAATCGGATAACCATGCATCAGGTGTGTAATACGATCGGTCCAATCCAAGTATCAAAAAACCAAAGACCAGCTTTATCCAAAATTCCCTACTGTTTATCCACCCTGGTGCTCCTTGATTACGATGAATCAGCCAACACACAACTAAAAATGGGAAGCTTTGATAAATAGCCATAATCGGGAGCTGCCACCAACTTCTATAAAACTGGTCGATATACTGATCTTCAAAATCCAGCCAATAATTGATTGCAATTGCTACCGACAGAAACACCCCAATGTTAACAAACAGCCTCTGTTGATATTCCTCTATCCAATAAGTCTTCAAATAACCATATATGACCTTCATGAAAAATGACTTAGCGCCTGTTTTAGTTGTTTTTTCATATTGAGGGATTGAGTCGTTTTACGATCCACCTCCTGGATCATATGCACATTTTAGTTATTCAAGTCAACGAATCTTCTCCACCCTAATTGTAGTGGGCAGGTCAACATTGATCGTCTTGTTGTAAAGACATCCTGATCATCAATACCCTTAGTTCTCGTATCGATTCCATCGTAAAATGTACCCCTGTATGCACATGCTTGGGGAGTGATTTCAACAATTAACGCTTCCTTCATGTCGTAAACATCTACGCTTTCATCTAGTTTTGCGCAAACAGAAGCACACTTAGGCTTTCGTTCAAAACAACTAATATCAAAATTTTTATCGCACACTCATTTTCAGTATGAAACAACTTCTACTTATTATTCTCTTTGTAATGAATCAATCACTTTTCGCACAGCAACCCAAAAAATCAGCAACCCTATCCATCAATGGGAAAACAATTTATTATGAAGTGTATGGCCAAGGTGAACCTTTGATCCTATTGCATGGCTACAGCCTCTCTTCGGCTTCCTGGCATGACTACATTGCTGATTTTAGTGACAGTTATGAACTCTATCTTATTGACCTTACCGGGCATGGAAAGTCAGCCCCCTTCAGTGAACAGTTGTCCATCCGAAACGTCGCTAAAGATCTCAGCAAGCTACTCGAGTCCCTTAAACTAGATCAGATCAATGCCATAGGGTTCAGCTTTGGTGGAGATGTACTTTATCAACTGGCGTTACTAAAACCAGATTTGATCACTTCGATGATCACGATTGGCGCCGTAGGTACATGGGACATCAATGATTTCCCTCAATACCTTGAAGTTTATACTTACGATCAGAAGGAAAAATTTCCCTGGCTTCAAAATGCTCATGCTTCGGATAAGCATGTCAGAGGAATTCTGGATCAGTTTCAATATTATACGGTCCGATTATCCAATGAAGAAATCAGTCAGATTCAGGCCGAAGTAATGATCATTATCGGTGATGATGACGAAGGAATGGATCTCAAAGAAGTCGCCAGGATGAAGGAATTCCTTCCGAGTTCAGACATCTGGATTCTTCCTGATGTTGCTCATGGAGCACATGAAGGCGAAAACAAGGCTGAGTTTTTGAAGAAAGCGAAAAAGTTCTTGTCTAAGCAATAAGGCCCTAAAGGTATTTTGGGCCGCAAAATCTTACGGCCCAGGTAAAAGCATACAACATCATGGGAGCTGTTGCCAAGCTTGACCATCTTCTAATGATACTTAAGCTATTGCGCTTTGTTTAGCTAAAACCTCCAGGATGGTTTCCGGATCCAGTCTCTCTGTATAATCTTCCGGAATAAAACTGTAAATGATCTCTCTCTGCTTATTGATCACATATGTGGCAGGCATCGGGAGTTCATAATCCTGATTTCCATTGTGTTGATCTACCTTCAGATTGAAGCTATGGTACACTTCCTGTAGGTCTGCTGGCATTTGAAATACCAGGCCTAATGATTTGGCATACGTATTATCAATATCACTCAGTACGGTGAATGACAATTCATTTTTCTCCGATGTACTTAATGAATTGTCAGGTGTTTCAGGTGAAATGGCCACTAATTCAGTATTCAAGCCTTCCAATTGAGGTAAAACACTTTGCAAGGCTCGTAATTCAAAATTGCAATATGGGCACCATCCCCCTCGATAAAAGGAGACCACCAAAAAGTCTGAAGTAAATCCTTCCAGAGAGATGTTTTTACCATTCACATTGGGAAGGTTAAATGCCGGAAATAAATCTCCTTGCTTCACTGCTTTTTTACTCAAGCCTTGTTCTTTTAATGCATTGGTACTTCCGATCATAACTGCCCACTTTTCTGCCGGAATTTTTTGAGCACTGGCTGCTTTTTTTGCTGCTAAAGTTGCGGTCAAACTCATGATGATATTTTTTAGGGTTAATTCAATTTTACGAGGACAAAAGTCGCATGGACACATCTGCGAGAAAATGGAAGAAATTTCTAAATGATGGAAAAAATTCCCACCGGAATTACACCGTCAGCATGGACTCCCGGTATTGCGTGGGGGTCATGTCCGTGTTCTTTTTAAAATATTTAATGAAGTAGTACGGATCATCGAATCCCAATTGGTAGGCAATCATCTGACTGGTATCATCCGTATGCGTGAGTTTGTGCTTGGCCCTATCGATAACTTTTTTAGTAATGAAACTACAAGGGGTTTTATTCTCTTCTTTCCGCACTTCACGGATCAGTTTCTTCAGAGGAATTCCCATCATTTCTGCATAAGTACCTGCACAGTAGTTTTGTTCGATGTGCTGATCGATCAAATCAGAGAATTGCGCAACGGTAGATAATTCATCTTGGGCATGCTCGTGATCCTTGAGAAGCTCACTCCAGCAGATATGCGTATAGCTTGCCGCTAATCGATCTTTGTCATTTGCTTCCAGTAGCGAGGTGATGAAATTTCTCTTGGCCTCAGGGGCTCTTAAGGTAATGGGGTTGAAAAAAGCCTTTATATCTGAAAGTTGATCCTTTATTTCAGGAAAGTCGTTCAAAAACTCACTGCTTAACGTCAACACAAATCCTTCCAGAAATGGTGATGCTGCAATGATTTCAAAAGGTTGATCAAAAAAGAAAAAGCTCCTGGCAGGAATAGCAAAGCTGGATGCGCCTTGCTCAATGGTAATGCTACCATTCAATAATACACAGACATTGAATGCCGAGGTATTGACCTGGCTGTTGTTCGTAATAGGAAAGATCATTTGTGGGCAATAGATCGTGGAACCAAAACCTTAACAAAATTCAAGCTCAACAAATTCCCTTCGCAAATACTACCTATTCTACTTTCAATAAATCAAATGAGATCAATTGGTGGATATATCATATCTTGTCCTCCAGTACAACTAATTTCTAAATGAGCAGAAGGAATCTTTTTACCGACAAATTTCAAAATAAAAGCAACGAGGAACTTAGAGACATTGTCAACAATGAAAGCAACTTCCAGAAGGATGCTGTGCTTGCGGCCATTTGGCTGTTGGAAGAACGAGGAGACTTTTCCGAAGCGGATGAAGTAACGAAGCATTCACTGGAAGCTGAAAGTGAGCAAAAGCAAGCCGAAGAACTGAAAGAACAGAAATATGCTACCTTTTGGGAAAGATCCATTGCTGCTGGCATTGATGGCGTTGTTTTGACACCCATAGGATATCTACTCAACTACTTAACAGGGTCAGAAATAGGAACGATTGTCGTGATCGGCAATCTCCTCAACAATTTCTTCCCTTACCTCTATTCTATCTTCTTCCATGCACGCTATGGACAAACAGTTGGAAAAATGGTGATGGATTTGAAAGTCGTGGATCATAAAACTGAAGAAGCAATCGGACTCACACAAGCCTTCAAAAGAGATAGCGTACCTGTCGCATTGATCTTACTATTATCCTTATATCTCTCAATTGCAGTTGGCAGCCTCGATTCATTCGAAATCATTGCGAACCCTTCAGCTATCGCAACACTGGTTTTTGTCGGTATTCTTTCTATTATTTGGGCGTTGCTGGAAGTAATTTCCATGTTATTTAACGAAAAGTTCAGGGCCATACATGATTTGATCGCCGGAACAGTTGTTGTGCATTCAGATTAATCGAAACCCAATAGTTGCTTCAACCTATCCTGCGGAACGACCTCTTCAAGATTCAGCAGCCTGATGTCATTCCTCTTTTTCAACGCTCTAAGGAACCATCCTTTGTGCCCGGCGCCATAGGTAATGACTACTCTTTTTCCCTGATTCGTGTATGCATCAAGGGCTTGGGCAATGTAGGAATAATGCGCCTCATTAATGTTGTCCCAACCACCATCACCCAACTCTTCGTTGAACAATTCATTGTAGACACTTAACCTGATCTCTGCAAGACTATCATACACTGTCGAGTTGATCCAGTAAGGATCATACCTCATTCCTGTTAATTCCATTAAGGAATCAGATAATTGTCCCGCTTTCCGATATCGCGCCCAATCCTCCGCCCTTTCCGGGTCCTGACTGATTTCCCTCAACTTTTTACTTCTGGCATCTGCCATTGGTCGGGTCCACCCTGCAGTGGGGATAATCTCAAAATCCATCTCTTTCGATAAAGGAAAAACAACGTCGATGTATTCTGGGAAACGGATCACTCTTGGTTCCTGAATGCTATCGGTCTCTTTGAATTCCTTCATGGCGATCGGAAAGCGATCTGGTGGAATTTCGGTGAGAATGATGTCAGGATCAATCTCTTTGATAAAAGCGGTCAGCACATCAATGCCAAATTCGGGTTGGGTCAAATGACCACTATGGATCATCCCAAATACCAACACTTCATTTCTTAGGTCTTTTTCTTCTGGTGGTTTGGAAGGAGTCGAACAAGCAATAAGGAATAGAAGGAAAACGGAAAGATATTTCATTTGTAGCCGTAAAAAATATGTGGACTTGAAGTTAGTGTTTCGACTGTGTTCCTTCGCATTTAACACGTCCTCAATAGGACATGTAGGCTCCTTTTTGTGCATGTACCAACCAACGTCACTCTAAAACACTAAATGGGCTTTCTCCTGGGCGATACCGAAAGTTACCGTGCTCCCCGCATTGAAAGCCATGAAATCGGACTCAATGCCATCACTGAAGATAACACCATTCGAAGGCATCTGGGAGGTGACTTTCAGTGGGTTGCCCTGGTAAATATTCCCATAACCAATATTGGTTCCTGTTGTCTTGCTTAGAAAGGGTTCTCTTACCACAAAGACCAACTTTTCATCTTCCCAACCCAATTGCGTTTGTGGAATCTTTCCATTTTGATCTCCACGGATATTTCTGGCCATGTTGAACACAGAACTTAACCAGCCCGTGGAACCCACACCCGTAGAAATAAGGATACCACTCGAAGATTGAAGCTCTGTTTTACCCTTATAGCTAATTTCATATCTGGAAGAAACATGAGATGCGGCTCCCAAATAGAAATCATTGAAAGCTAATAATCGTTGACCGTCACTCAGCAAGGCCTCTGCCAAGGTCACGCGCTTAATATGATGCTGATCCTGTACCAAATCCTGTAGCGCTTTCTGAACCGTGTCCACTTGATAAGGAAGCAGGATCCCATCATACTGGTCGGGATTTGGATTGATGGCAACAACAGGTAATGATTTGACATATTTCGCCGTATTGGCTACCAACCCATCCTGACCAATTACCATGATCAGATCTTGTTCAGAAAACAGGTAAGTAGGTAGAAAAGAACGATCAATGACCTTAGTTTTCCATCGTAGACTGACGGTTTCCTGTGTTTGCTTCAGCACTTCATAAAAGCGAATGTGCTCATCTTCATAAAACTGAAAATCTCCGCCAGACTGTTCCAAATAAAACCGAGCCTGAGCTTTAGAATTGAATCGTTCGATCAATTGCTCAAGCCTGGTTTTATCCCGGATAATGATGACTTTTTCAAAATCCATGTCCCTTACTTTTTGGTATTCATGATTGACTCCAGCAACTCAGGAGAGATGTTGATGCTACCAATTTTCTCGGCATTTTCAGCCAATTCTCTAAAGGCCAGGGCAATGTTATCCTTGGCCTGGATTCCTTTTGAATTGATGGCCATCAATGTCTTCCAATCGAGTGATTGATAAGGTCTTAGAGAAGCAGAGAGTACGTACTCATTCGCATCAGCCTGTTTCTTCTCATTCTTGACCTTCAAGTCAATGAGCATTTGCTTTTGTTCCTCCAAAGAAATATTGGATTTCATCTTCATCTCCTGCAATTGCTGATCGTTCTCCTGCTTGACCACCTTGGTTTCCATTTGTTTTTCAGCAATTTGCTTTTGTTTCTCTTCGACAGCAATCTCCGTGCTCAGTTCACTTTCTTTGATGACCCGTTCCTGCTCTACGGCAAAGTTCCGGCGCTCGTATATCGCCTGGTCTGCTTCTTTCTGCAGGGATTCTCGGGTTTGCGCCTCCAGCGCACGCGCCATATCAGGATTCGGAGTTACTCCCAATACATTGACACTCATTACCTCCAGACCCAGCATATTCACCGTTTTGGATTGCTGCACACTCTTGAAGATATGCTCCTCAATGCCTTGCAACCGACGCAGTGCTTCCTTTACATTAAGGCCCTGGATCACACTGGCACTCGCTGTTTGTGCTTCATTGATGATCCGTTGCTGTATTTTCTCATAATCATCTTTCAAATATTGACCTTTGCTATTCACCGTAAAATCAAGGCTCTCGGCTAGTTGTTTGGGAGCAATCACTTTGTAAGTAATCTGGCCTTGTATTGTGACTTCCTGATAGTCTTTGGTGGACTCCTTGAAGACAAATTGAAAATCATTACTTTCCATGGGTATGGAAACAATGGAAGAATTGGCGGCGAAGTAGAAAAACGCCAGGCCCCTGCCCTCTTTGATGACCTGGCCATTCTTGTAGAGAATGACATGGTTCATTGCGTCAAATTTGATGTAGTTAAAACCAAACATGTTGAATCTTTCTTTTAGTTAAACATCTATTTGTGTATAATACACGCAAATAGAATAAACAAGATTCATTTTGACGCATCTTTTTTGCGTAAATTTTACACTAAATATTTAAGTATCTGATTTACAATCAATTAAATTTCGAAAATAATTCCTTCTTCCTTTAGCTGAAAGTATCGTTGTTCATTGAATTGAAACAAATTCGCAGGTCGACCGGCACCTTTCTTGACTTTTTCATCCAACTCATCGAGCATATCGAAGCTGAGAATCTTCTTCCGGAAATTCCGACGATCAATGCTCCTACCAAGTAAGGTAGTGTACAGGTTTTCCAAATCCGAAAAAGGAAACTTCTTCTCCAGCAATTCGAAACCGATGGGTTCATAGGTGATCTTGGCCCTTAATCGCGCAATAGCAACCTCCAGCACCTTCGCATGATCAAACGCTATTTGTGGCAAATGCTGTATATCAAACCACTGGACTTCCTTGGCATCGGAGGATGCTTCAACGATAAACGAATCGGGCCGAACCAATCCGAAATAAGCCACGGATACTACCCTTCCTCGTGGATCACGGCCTGGCGTTCCGAAGGTATAGAGTTGTTCGAGGTAATTGATTTTAACACCGGTCTCCTCTTCTAATTCTCGGTACACCGCTTCCTCGAGTGATTCGTCTTGCTTTACAAAGCCCCCGGGGATCGCCCATTGGTCTTTGTACGGGTCATATTTTCGTTTTACCAGCAATACAGAAACTCTCGGAGTTGGATCATATCCAAAAATCACTCCGTCTACCGTGAGGCTTATCTTGGGTCTTGCCATATTGCGTACAATTTACGCATAAATTCCTTCAAGGTTGAGCAATCCTGGCGATCATTCCCCTCCCATCACTCATATCGCAACGTTTCCACCGGATTGATTCTGGCAACCTTGAGTACATGCCAGGTAATGACCAACAAAGCCAGTCCGGCTACTGTCACTCCGATTCCCAGAAATACCCACCAGTCCAGCGAAATTCTATTGGCAAAATTGGTTAGCCATTGGTTCATAAAATAGGCCACTATCGGGCATGAGATGAGAAAGGCAATGCCTATGGTTGTTAAAAAGGAACTGGTAAGCATTTGAAAAATATTCGGGATCGTGGCACCATTGACCTTTCGAATACCAATTTCCTTGGTCCTTCTCTTCGTTTCGTGAAAAGTGAACGTGAACATGGACAGGCATGACAAAAACAAGGTAACAATCCCAAAGGACAGGTAGATCTTGTTGGTCTTTTTTTCCTTGAGGTATTGCTGCGAAACCTGATCTTCAAATCTGGTGGCCTGAAAGAATCCTGCCGTATTTACTTGGTGGTAAAGTTGTTCCAGCAGTTCCATCGTTTCTTTTTCCTTCCCAGGCGCATGCCGGACCTGAATATCAGTATCCTCATAATAAAAGTAGGGCATAACTAAAGGTTGGATCGCCTGAGATAAGTGCTCATAATGAAAGTCTTTGACCACCCCAATGACTCTGAACTTTCGTTCCTCCGAACGGCCCCGCGGTTCCGCTTCAATGCTCATTCCTTCCAAATCTTCAACACCCCAAGACTTCAACGCCGCTTCATTAATGACCACTTTCAAGTCGTCATTATGATCCAGTGAATCACTAAAGAACCTACCCTTCAGGACTTCAAGATCAAATACTTGTTGATATCCGGGATCTACTCTGATGGTTTTCAACGGAAGGTAATCATCGGAAGAACCGACCAACTTCCAGGAATTGGCATAGGCAAAATCAAGCGGTGCCTGTCCATGAGTCACAGCGAGGATATCCGCACGTTGATGCAATTGATCCATCGCAAAGTTGTATTTATTAAGTAACCGAGCGCGCTCCACACTGTCTTGTCTGGCAGATGGCATGATTTCCAGAAACCGGGTTTGCAGGATGTTCTCCTGATTCAATCCAATCTCTTTATTGAGCATGAATTTGATCTGCAGATAAATAATCGCCGTGGCGATCAGTAAGGAAATGGATACAGCATATTGCAAGGCGGTTGCGATTCGCTGACGGTAAGCGACTTTAAAGAAATTGACCTTTCCTGTAAGCGCTTGCAAGGCATTGATCCCCTGTATTCTAAAAACTTGAATGAGAACAGTTGCAAAAACTGCACCCCCAACTACCATACTGATTACCATAAGGTCCAATAGGGGATCAGGATCAATGTGCAATTCCATGAATAGGGTATACTTTTCAAATAATAGCCGGATCGTAAAAAAGGCAACCCCAACAGCGATCAGAAAATACAACAACATATTGACCATCACTTCAAAAATCAGCGCACCTCGCTGTGCACCGATGACGCGCTTGACACCTAGTTTTCTGGTCATGGTCAGCAACGCTGTGCTTTGAATGTTGACAAAGCCGAAAACCATGATCAGCAACAGCGACACAGCCACCACATTCATCACCTTTTGATTGGTTGCATCACCATACTTTGAAAAGAAGCTAACGTTGAAAGGTGCTGATTGATAAACTTCAGCCAATGGAAAAAAATCAACAGTAGCTTCCTTGAAGCGACTTTCAGGAGTCAACGCCGTTAGTTTTTCATTGAGTGGTTCTACTTGAGCGTCTTTAGCCAGCAGAAGCAGGTTTTGCGGCATCCTCCGCCAGAGCGCTTGTGAATACTTTGGAACAAGGTAATCAAATGCTATTGAACTACTGGAAGGTATGTTCTTCAGGACACCAGCTACCTGATAAACACCATTTCGGTCACACTTGATTTCTACACGTTTACCTATAGGATCTCGTTCTCCCCACACCTTTTTTGCAAATCGTTCTGTAACGATGATTTGATCTGGTCGAGAGAGTGCTTGCTGATCTCCGTAAAGGATGGGAAAACTAAATAAGTCAAAAAAGGTGCTGTCTGTTATTAATGCGGTCCCATCGAAACTGCTGCCTTCTGCGATAAATTGGATCTCTCCTGGTCGGTATTGATGCACGGAAATGTGCTGCTCTATTTCGGGATATTGCGAATAATCCAGATTAAAGAATATGCTCACAGGGCCAACGAGGATATCTGCATTCGGTGATAATCTGGTGGTACCAATATAAATCCGATCTACATTTTCATGGAACCGATTCATCTGGGCTTCATTGTGTATCCAGGAGTAGACCAATTGAAAACTGACCGCTCCTAAAACGAGTGTCAGGAGGCTCATCACCGACACCACCCTTTGTTTCAAGAGATTTCGGGCACTTATTTTGAAAAGGAAATTGAACATATTGAAAGGATTACCGGGAGTTTTGGAAGAAAGTACGGACCACATCCGTCGAAACCTGAGAAAAGCCAGTGACCGATAGGCATAGTTGAAATTGGCCCGGGCCCTACTTTTACCCTGGCTCATGTCCTTCGTGAACAGTTCATGCATGTCTCCTTCCACACTTTCCCAGATGTAGGAATCGCAAAGTCGGGACATCAACCATTGGATGAATCTTGGTGGCTTTACTTCAGTCATGAATTACTCAATTTGAATGTCGGAATGTTATTCCACAATTTGTCACGCAGGCTCCGGGCATCTTCCATGGCCTTTTTACCTGCTGCAGTCAGGGTAAAGATCAGTTTACGCTTCCCTCCTCGCTCAGGAGTTGGGTCACTGTAAGCCGCTTTTAAGAAGCCCTTTTCTTCCAGGCGATGTAGGACATTGTGAACCGAGCTGATCGATATTTTGCGATCACATTGCTTCTCTACTTCCTCCTGGATCAATATCCCGTAGGCCTGATCTTCGAGACTGGCAACGATCAATAATATAATTTCTTCCAGCTCGCCAAGGTTCGTTCTCTTCATGAGTTTATTTTTTCGACAATTGTGAAATTAATATATTTCTCATAATTGTCGAAATTATACGGAGACTTAAAGTTTGCTGTTGTGACACGAAGTATTAATCAGCTAGTAATTCCTAGTGAATCAAACCTATTGTGGTCAGGACAAGAGTTCGTTAATTTAGTGGCTACCTAAAATGAAAGAGGTTGGTTTTCCAAATGTCAGGTTGACCAAGCGTCCCCGAACCTGTCGAAACCTTGAAATAAGCAGTATAAGTCTATTTCGACAGGGTCAATATGACAGTTAGCTTGGGACCAAGGATAAGTTCACCTCTCCTTTTTATCGATTGAACTCTATGAAACAATTCATCGCCCTGATTTTAGTATGCTTCCTTGCATTCTCGGTAAATGCCCAAAACGCACGTTTACTCACCCTGGATCTCATTTACGATCCTTCTGAATTTCAGCAATCTTATCAACCTCCGGCAAAATGGATTGAACAGGGTGAGTCCTACATCATCATTGAGGGGAATGAAAGCGGTGAAAATGAAATGATCCGTTACCGTTCATCGAATGCGGATCGGTCTGTCTTTCTATCCAGCGCACAACTCACTCCTGCTGGTCAGGATACACCGCTCTGGATTGAGGAGTTTTCGCTCTCCAATGATGAGAGCAAAGTATTGATCTTCACCAACTCCAAAAGGGTTTGGCGTTCCAATACCAAAGGTGACTATTGGGTATATGATTTCAAGACCAATCAACTCTCTCAATTGGGAGCAGATTTCCCCACTTCCTCACTCATGTTTGCCAAATTCTCCAATGACAACAGCTACGCGGCTTATGTGGTGGACTTCAACCTTTATAAAGAAGATTTCACCTCCGGAGCCGTTGCTCAGTTGACGACTGATGGCACCACAGACATCATCAATGGCACTTTTGATTGGGTCTATGAAGAGGAATTTGGTTGCAGAGATGGCTTCAGATGGAGTCCTGATGCTTCCAGGATCGCCTATTGGCAGTTGGATGCTTCCTCTATCGGTGTTTTCAACATGATCAATAATACTGATTCGGTGTATTCTCAAATTGTTCCTGTCCAATATCCCAAAGTAGGACAAGACCCTTCTTCTGCAAAGATCGGGCTGGTAGATACGAAAACGGGCAGTACCAATTGGATAGCGCTGGAAGGAAGTACTATACAAAATTACCTACCGGCCATGCAGTGGATCGATGAGGACCGATTGCTGATCCAACAACTGAACCGGAAACAAAATCATCTTAAAATCTGGATCCATCGACCATCATCGCAAGAAACGACCTTGCTATATGAAGAAACAGAGGAAAGCTGGGTCGACATTCAGTATCCCGACATTTCTAGTTCGCATTGGGGCGATAATGATTTGAAATTAGTTGACGGAGGTAAATCTGTCCTGAGAATGACCGAAGACAATTGGAGGAATGCTTATAAAGTAAACCTGGCTTCCGGAACTAAAACATTGGTTTCTCCAGGAAGCTACGATGTTGCCTCTGTGGCAGGAAACAATAATAAGTCACTTTATTATCTCGCTTCGCCGGACAACACCACCCAACGATACCTTTATTCAGTTGACCTGAAAGGAAAAAAACGCGACAATCGCCTTACTCCTGCTACCTACGAGGGCATCAATAACTACGACATTTCTCCTAATGGTAAATACGCTTTCCATACCCATACCAGCGCCATGCATCCCGGAAGTGTGAGGCTGATTTCTTTGCCTGATCACAAGACGATCCGTACGATTTTAGATAATAATTCGTATGTCGAAGAGCTCAAGGGCCTGGCATTGCCTGAAGTTGAGTTCTTTCAGGTCGAAACAGAAGATGGCATCTTAGTCGACGGAAGAATGATCAAACCCCTCAATTTCGATGCATCGTCTAAATACCCGGTAATCTTCCACTTGTACGGAGAACCATGGGGACAGCAAGCGACCGATGCTTATGTTGGTCTATGGAACATCATGCTGGCACAACAAGGGTATGTAGTGATCGCGATCGATCCGCGGGGTACTCCCCTCTTGAAAGGTTCTGACTGGAGAAAATCAATCTATCGTCAGATCGGAAGGGTGAATATCAAAGACATGGCACAAGCGGCGATTGAGATTGCAAAATTCCCTTATATCGATGAAGATCGTGTTGGCGTATGGGGATGGAGCGGTGGAGGATCTTCCACCCTCAATTTGATGTTCCAATATCCTGACATCTTCCATACGGGGGTTTCTGTTGCGCCAGTGGCTTACCAGTTGACCTATGACAACATCTATCAGGAAAGGTACATGGGACTGCCTCAAGAAAACAGAGAAGACTTTATTGCTGGCTCACCCATCACGCACGCGAAAAACCTGAAAGGCAAATTGTTACTCGTACACGGTACGGGAGACGATAACGTTCATTATCAAAATATGGAAATGCTTGTCGATGAGCTGATCAGTCACAACAAGCAATTTCAAATGATGGCTTATCCGAATCGTTCTCATGGCATTTATGAAGGCAGGAACACCAGACGCCATCTCTACACGATGATCTATCAATTCTTCCGGGATAATTTACCTGTGGAATAAGCTCACTTAATACTGGCCTTCTTGCATGATGAGATGGGGCCAGTCGCTTTTTATCATTTGAAAATTCCAATGTGAGCATCGAAACATAGGTTGATTCAGTGAATGGCGTTACTATTGGACTTCATTCATGGAGTTAACGCTACTTTTTCATCTATTGATTGCCTTCGGTGCGCTGCAGGCCTTGTTCCTTGCTCTGATTCTGGGCACAAGAAAGCAAGAAAAGGCAACCAGGCTCTTTGCCCTCTTTCTGTTCATTGAAGGATTCACGCTGATTGAAAGGCTGGTAGCTGAAACGGGATTGATGGCCAACCTTCCTCATCTGCTGGGCATCAGCTATCCGTTGAATTTCATCAAATCTCCCATGCTCTTGCTGCTGGCCCTGTTGATCACTCAATCCCACTTTAAAATTCGTCGTGTACATCTGTGGCATACCTTTCCTTTTTGGTTGATGCTGCTGATGAATGTTCCATTTTACTTGATGACCGGGGAAGAAAAAGTCGAGCAAGTCACCGCGTTCATTGATTATGTCCCCGCTTATAATAGTTTCAATTTCTGGTACTTCCTTTCGTTCTTCTTGTACCTGGGAGTATACCTTTATTTCAGCATTAAGACACTCAGTTATTATTGCGCGCGCATCAAAACTAATCCGCTCGCTAATGGCTACCTGAGGGTGCTCTATCTGCATTCCACTCTTCTATTGATTCAACTGCTCCATTTTTTGTTACGACCTTCCGGCTGGGTTGAGTTTCCGTTCATCAATGAAGCGAGCATGTTGCTGATGACTTTCCTCATTCAGTCCATTGCTTATACTTTCCTGACGCGATCAAAATTCATGGAAGCACAGGGAAAGAAATTTGACCCGGATCTCGATCAGCTGACCGTAGACGGTCAAAAGATCAGGACACAATTTGAAACGGAAAAGTCATTCTTAAAAGATGACTTGAGTCTCGAGTCATTTGCAGAAGAATTGGATCTTTCCAAAAACAGGGTATCGGAAGTGATCAATCAAAGTTTTGGAACCAGTTTCAAAGAGCTATTGGGAAAATATCGGGTAGAAGAAGCCAAACGACTGATGGCAGAGCAAAATGGTCAGGAAACTTCCATTATTCAGATTGGGTTGAGAGCGGGATTTAACAACAAAGTAAGCTTTTACCGTACCTTCAAAAAACAAACGGGGAAGTCACCTACTGAGTATTTTAAGGATTATTCAATAAATTCTTGAAAATATCAGGGTACAAAACCCTTTGGTAACCTGCTTTTCAGGCGATCTGCCTAGGATTGCTCCGAACTAAAATGAAGCACCATGAAATTTGAAGGACACATCGATATCCAGCAATCCATTGACATAGTGACCAGACTGTTTGCGGATCCACAATACCTGGGTGAGTATCAGGAAGGTTTTGTTAAGAAAGAATTAGTGAGTGGTACCGCAGGACAAAAAGGGGCCATTTCCAACATGTACTACCAACATGGTAAGCATGAAATGGAACTCAAAGAAACGATCCTCAATAATGAACTTCCCAACGCATTTGAGGCTTTCTATCACCACAAACACATGGACAATACCATGCGTTGTACATTTGAATCACTTGGTGAGAAAGCAACACGTTACTCCTGGCACGTGGATTATACGCGCATCAATTGGGTGATGCCACGCCTGATCGCCATACTATTCCCTGGAGCTTACACCAAGCCCGCCAAAAAATGGATGGAGAACTTCAAACAATTTGCGGAGGCCTACACGGATTAGCTTGTAGGATCATACCCAGATGCCTTTACATTTATATGAATCCCTATTTGAAAACCAGTTTGAAAGATCGTAAACCCACTTTGCTAGTTCACCAGTCCATCTCCGACTTGTATCAGGCGCTCAACTTGCCTATCGAACAAGAACTGGAATTTACGATTCATTTCTTACCGGAGATACATACGCATATCCCATTCCAATCGCCAGTATTCAGGGCCGAGTACTTCTCATTTGTATTCATCAAGTCTGGGAAAGGTCAATACACCATCGATGATCAGCAGTTCAGTTTTGAGGATCGAACGGTCTATTTCACCAATCCTGGCCACATCAAATCATTTGATATTGAAAGGTCCGATGATGCCTACATCATCACCCTGACAGAGACGTTTCTTCGGGAAAACGTGAACCCGCAGATCTTCGATGAGTTCCCATTTCTACTCGCGGAGATCGTGCCGCCAATGATCCTGGGCGAAAAAGAGTACGATGAATTAGAAAATCTGTATCAACAGATCAATCTTGAATTCCGGAAAGACTCTCCCTACAAAAACAAAATCCTTGGGAACCTCTTCGTGGTTTTACTCTTGAAAATAAAAGAACAATTTTGGCATGCTTATGACCCCATTGAAGAGGGTGATAGAATTTCACAGATTGTTAAATCATTCAAGCAAAAGCTGGAGCAACAATTCAAAGACCAGTTGAGCAATAATTCCCACACCCTATTCCAGGTGCAGAATTATGCGCGGGAGTTGAATTTGCATCCCAACTATCTGAGTACAGTCATCAAAAGCAAAACGGGCAAGTCTGTCAACCAATGGATCAACGACAAGCAAGTTTCAACCGCCCGGACCCTGCTAAAAACCACTTCCCTGACCGTCAAGGAAATCAGTTATCAATTGGGGTTTAGTGAGCCCACACACTTCAATCGTTTCTTCAAAAAACATACGGGAATGACCCCTGGAGATTTCAAATCCTCCTAACATCAAGGCTTCTTTAAAATTGGTCATAGTTTGTAGATTTCGGGTCATCCTTACCTTATCCCACTCCCACAATTTTGAACAAAAGTTAAAATTATGGCGAAGAAAATATTGATCACAGGAGCTGCCGGAGGATTTGGAAAACTGACTGTACAGCAACTATTGAAAGACGGTCATCAGGTAGTTGGCACCGTAAGGAATCTTGAAAAAGAAGCCAATAACGACTTGAGGTCTGCTGGTGCTCAGCTCATAAAAATGGACGTCACCAATGATGAACGTGTGATTGAGGGCGTCAACCAGGCCATCTCTCTACTTGGAGGACTGGATGTGGTCATCAATAATGCCGGTGTTGGCGTAGTAGGCATGCAAGAACATTTCACACCAGAAGACCTGATGCAGCTATTTGATGTGAATGTGATCGGTGTACAGCGAGTGAACCGGGCCGCATTGCCTTATTTAAGAAAACAGGGTTCGGGAATACTGGTTCATATCTCAAGTTTATTGGGTCGCATGACTTTACCCTTTTATGGTCCCTACAATGCTTCGAAATGGGCGCTGGAAGCTTTGGCAGAAAACTATCGGTCAGAACTTTCTGTTTTTGGAATTGCCTCATGCATCGTGGAGCCTGGTGGCTATCCTACCACCTTTATGACCAATCTGATGCAGCCCAGTGATACAACCCGCAATGAAAGCTACGGTGACTTTTTTCATGCACCCAAGGCAATGTTCGACGGGTTTGAGCAGGCACTAGCCAACAACCCGGAGCAAAACCCTCAAAAAGTAGCGGATGCCATTGCCCAGGTCGTTGGCCAAACTGATAGTGATCGTCCATTCAGAACTGTGGTAGACAGCATGGGCATGGGAGATCACATCAAAGGATACAATGATCAGCTGGACCAGATCACAAATGGCATCTACAGTGTGTTTGGTATGGAGGGAATGCTCGAAGTAAAAGCTTGAATGGTTATGAATTTACGAAGAGCAGCATTGAAGCAAATCGGACTGGGTACCGGAATGGGCATCGTAGCTCCTGGAGCCACCTTTGCACTATCAGAGGATACGTCTGACCAAGAACTGAAAGGTAAGACTGCCATTGTAACCGGAGCAAGGAATAATCTGGGTCGGGGGTTTGCAATAGCCCTGGCCCGGATGGGTGCCAACGTGGTGGTCCATCATCACACCGCGGATACCCGCGACCAGGCGGAAGAAACGGCCCGATTGGTGGAAGCTCAAGGGGCCAAAGCCACCATCGTTTTAGGAGATCTGGGTAAACTTGAGAACATCGAGAAAATGTTCGATGCTGCGGAAAGCACATTCGGATCAGCGGATATTCTGGTAAATAATGCCGGACAGATTGTAAAAAAGCCACTAGCAGAAGTAACTGAAGAGGAATACGACCGACTGGCCAACATCAATTCGAAGGGTACTTTTTTCTGCATGAGAGAAGCTTCAAGGCGCCTCAAAGATCATGGTCGGGTAATCAATATTGGGACTTCTTTATTCACATCAATCACTCCCAATTACGCAGTTTATGCAGGAACCAAGGCCGGCATGGAAGAATATACCCGGGCGTTGACCAAAGAAATTGGCTCACGTGGGATCACCGTAAATGTGGTCTGCCCCGGCCCGGTGGACACACCCTTTTTTCACGAGCAGGAAACACCGCAATCATTGGCCTACGTTTCCAGGTTTTCGATAGCTGGAAGACTAGGTGAAGTGAATGACATTGTACCGATGGTTACCTTTCTGGCCTCTCCCAGTTCACAATGGATTACGGGCCAGACTTTCTGGGTGAATGGTGGTTATGCGACAAGGTGAAAGTCTAGCTAAAAGCGCGGTTAGAGCTACCCTAGCCGGGCACGCAGCATGACGCGCTTTCATTAAATTTTTATCAATTATTCAGCTCCTCCTTCTTCTCCTTTTGTAGTGGCGGTAGCTCCTTGCTTTTGAACAACTCGTTGAATGACTCCACATCACCATCCATGATCTGCTGATAAAGGGCTTTATGAGATTGCCACTGTTCATCAAGGTCATTGAATCGGGTTTTGTAGCCTTCGGGAATGCTAGGCTCATAGGTGTCCAGGTTATTGCGGATCAGGAAGAATTCTGAGTTCATGCCTGATGGCCAATTGAGTGCATCCTGAAACCCTTTTTGACGAAGTTCGATGACTTTTGATCGCCACTCTTCGATCTTCTCGGACAGGTTCTCCCCAGCTTCCTTCAAGTCGTCCATGCCCTGCAAATCTTCCAATTGCTCAGAAATGGACTCTAAGCGTTCACTCATGTCCATGGAGTTGTTGATCCTATCATGGATCTCATTGATCCTGCCTTCAATTTCTGACATCAATTGTTGCTGACTCTTCCATTGTGCTGTGGTGATATCCAATTCCGGCGGATTTAATATCGTGATGGAAACCTCTGAAGTTTCGTCGCCATAGGTGAGCTTGGCACTATATTCTCCGGGTGCTACGCGATGACCTCTGTAATCTGCACCAAAGATGAAAGCATCCGGCACTTTAGTCAAACCATTGGTTCGAAAATCCCATGTGAACCGATTTTGTCCCATTTTCATGGGCAGTTTTGCGGTATTTGGTAGGGGCACATTGCCTCGTCCACCCGCCATTACCACAGGGATCTCTTCTTTTGTTCCTTCTATTTTTCGGACCGCTTCTCCATCCGCATCGAAGATTTCCAAAGTCAATGTTCGATCATCAATCTCCGGGAGATAATAATCTAGCGTGACTCCTTCCGCCGGATTCTTTCCGTAAGCATATTCTGTTACAAGGTAGAATGGCGCATTGCCAAACAGGCGATAGTGGGTCTTAGGTTCGAATAGTCTGGAAGTTCCAGCGAATTCTCCTTTCGACTGTTGTAAGGCGGAAATATCATCTAAGATCCAGAACCCTCTTCCAGCCGTAGAAATGGCAATGTCATTGTCACGAATGGTCATATCCGTGATCGGAACAGCTGGTAGGTTTTGTTGGAAAAGGTGAAAATTCTGGCCGCCATTCAAGGAAATGTAAAAGCCTCTTTCTGCACCCGCATACAACAGCCCCGGGACTTTGGGATCTTCCCGAATCACCTTGAAAAAATCATCTGCTCGGATCTCGTCACCAATTTTGGTCCAGGTCGTGCCGAAATCCGTGGACTTGTAACTGTAATTCTTATAGTCATTGAATTTGTAGCGCGTGGAAGCAAAATAGACGGTCCCTGGATCATGCGGCGATACTTCAATCGCGTGGATCATGGTCTCTGGAAGTCCGGCAGGAGTGACATCATTCCAGGTCTTTCCACCATCTTTGGTCAATTGGATCATGCCACCATCAGTACCCGTGTAGATCACCCCTTTGTCATGCGGAGATTCTGCGATGTAGTAAATGGTATTATAGTTTTCACCACCGGCTCCTTCATTGGTGAAAGGACCTCCGCCCTGTCCTTGTTTGTCTTGATCATTTTTGGTCAGGTCTCCACTGATCACTTCCCATTTCAAACCACCATTGGTTGTCCTGAACAGCACATTCCCACCATAATACATGGTCTTCACATCATGTGGCGAATTGATCAACGGGGCATTCCAGTTGAACCGGTATTTCATGTCTTTCGCTTCATACCCTAAAGTGGTTTCCGGATAGGGCATGATGTCCTTGGCTTCTTTCGTGACCACATCCAATAAGCTGATCCGGCCATTGAAGCACCCTCCGTAAAGTATTCTCGGGTTTTCGAGGTTATCAAAGGTCACCATTGCGCTTTCGCATCCAGGGCCATTGTACCAGTCAGTGCTCAAGATTCCGTAGTTTTTACTTCTGGAAGGCATGGCCACTGACAGGTTATCTTGCTGACCACTGTACACCCAAAATGGAACACGCTTGTCTGCCGTGATGCGATAAAATTGCGCGGTAGGTTGATTATTCAAAGTAGACCATGTCCTTCCTGCGGAATAACTAATAGTCGCACCCCCATCTTCCGCCATGGCGAAGTTGCTGCTGTTGGAAGGGTTGATCCAAAAGTCATGACAATCGCCGTGGACCACCCGCATGCTTTCAAAGGTCTTGCCCCCGTCAATGGATTTCATCAGAGGAGCATTCAGTGCATACACCACGTTTTCATTATTCGGATCAGCGAATACCTCCATGTAATACCAGGAACGCGCCGTAATGATCTGATTGTTGGACATCAATTGCCAGGTCATTCCACCATCATCGGATCGATACATCCCAGATTCAGACTTTTCTGCTTCTACCAATGCAAATACTCGGCTCGGATTGGCACGTGAGACGGAGAGACCAATTTTCCCCATCATTTCCGGTAAGCCCTTCACAATCTTTGTCCAGGTTTCTCCCCCATCTGTAGACTTGTATACCCCAGAACCGGGACCACCACTTTCTACCTTCCACGGATATCGTCGGTGTTGCCAGGTAGCTGCGTACATCACGCGTGGATTGGTCATGTCCATTTGCAGGCTGGAAATTCCGGTATTCTCATCGATGTATAGGGTCTTTTTCCAGGTCTGGCCTCCATCAGTTGATTTATATACCCCACGATCTGAGGAAGGCCCATGAACCGCTCCTTGCGCTCCGACATAAAGCGTATTGAAGTCAGTAGGATGAATGATCACATCTGAAATGTGGCGGGTTTTCTCCAGGCCTATCTTAGACCAGGTTTTACCGGCATCCAATGACTTGTAAACGCCATCACCATAGGAAGTCATGACGCCTCTTACAGCGTGTTCGCCAGACCCCACGACCACTACATTGGGGTCTGATTCGCTTACCGCAATATCTCCAATGGAACCTACGGTAAACTGGCCGTCTGACAGGTTTTCCCAATTTGCGCCACCATCAAACGTTTTCCAAACACCTCCACCGGTATATCCTGCATAATAGATCTCATCACTCCCGATCACTCCTGCAATGGCATTGGCCCGGCCTCCACGATAAGGCCCGATATTTCGCCATTGTAAGCCGTGGAATTGTTCGGCCTGGAAGTTTGGTGCAGAAGGAGTTGCAGACTTTCGCTTTCTGCGTTGTGCATCGGCATCAAAACAGAAAAAGGAAAGAATCATTAGTAGCAGGAGTGATCTTCTCATGGGTTTAGGTTTTCAGGAACCTTAGTTACTGAAAATCGCCATGAAATACAACTACTTATATTCCTAAGGATAATGAAGTTCTCCATGCAACTTTATAAAGCGATTATAAAACAAAAGGTTATCAATATATCTAAAGCTATCTTATTACAAATTGCACCCTCTTACCTTTTCTAAAAAACAGAATAGAGCAATGAATGATGAAATCAAATATGAAAGTAAGTTTTCAGTTTTGACGTTAGCGATTACATCTCTAGGAATGCTATTTTTTGCAATAACAGGATCAACATTGTTAAGAACTCTTCTTTTAACAAGAGAAATTTCTTTTCTGCTTTTGCTTCCGATCTGCTTAATAAGTCTAGGCGTTTTATCCGGATACTTATTACTCAATTTGAAAAAGGTGGTCATTACCAAGGAACATCTGATCCTCGAATACCTATTTATTAATAAGACGATTGAGATAAAATGGGAGGCAATACATTATGCACGGAGAAAGCATGCAATTATGAATATTAATGTCGAAAGTGGAGATTCCATTAAAGGAAGTGCCATAAAGGTTTTTAGTAAAGCCGGCAATTACAATATTTCATCATTTACATACGTCAATTTTAGTACGATTTTGAATCAATTTGAATCAAGAATTGACCCAAAGATTAGAAGACAGTTGAGAAAAGAATTTAAGGAACAGTTGAACCTATTTAAGGATAGTGAAGAGCGCTATAAAACAATAAGATATAAGTACGTTATACCAATCTGTCTTATAATACTAATTCTCATCTGGATTTGGAAAAACCTTCAGAATATCTAAATGGTTTTTGTTTTGCTGTTTAACTGCAGTCAAATACAGCTTATTTAGGCATCCAAAAAATTTATCAATGCCTACCCCGCCTTCTCATATGCCTCCTTCAGCCAACCGATCAGTTCCTCGTCCACCTGATCCACTGATTCCAAACGAACGCGGTGCGTACACATGGCGCCAAATGGTCCCGAACCTTCTAATCGATCGCCAACCGGCACATCTTTCAACTTCAGCCCCAGGTCGATTCGGGTTTTAGTGGCAGGCTTGATCAAAGCAAATTGCTTCTTTCGGATCATGCTCACACTGTCCTTTTTAGGTGTTTTTGTGATGTCCTCACCAAACTTACTGATTTCAGTAACTAGCTGTTCATAGATCGGCTTTAGAACTTCTTTTCCCTTATACTGATTGGTCAGCAGATCCCCATCATCATGAGAACCCGCATCCGCTTTTCGTGCTTTCAAAGCGACGAAATTGGCAAAGCCATGGGTGAAACCGTGTTCCTTTTTCAGGAAGTCCATGATCGCCTTGTGTTTATCAAGACCTGATTGTTCGACTATCTTGATCCAGTCCTCCAGTGATTTACCAGTTTTTTCTAAAAGTCCTTTTTCCATAAAAATTTATTGTCTTCGATGATCATATGTTTCCATTACTTTATTCCACGTCACCAGGCCCCTAAAATCACCCCCATAAACGTGAGGGAAATGACGCAATAGCCTCCATTGATGAGGAACGCTTTCAGCGATCTCATTTCAAAAAGGTACAATATCCCTAAAAAGGTAGCCACCCATCCTATTCCTGCCAACAAACCCGCCATCATCCCAAACATTAGGTCGGCTTCGGCCCCAATGAACATTTCGAGTATCAGTGCCGCAAAAAAAGCCAGCAACAAGGATAGTCCAAAAGTTCGGGGAACGCTGCGTTGTTTCAGGTCTTCTTCGGTATAATCAAACTCTCGCATCCATGCTTGCCCAAATATGGGTCCATACCAGATACCGCCAACTAAAAAAGTAGAGATGGCTGCCACTAAGACGGCCCACCAATTGATGTTTGCAAATGCTGTTGCTAAGTCCATAAAAAATGTTTTTTGGCAACATTACAGCGGTCGATTTAGGGATGATAGTAAAAAATTAACCTGCTTGGAAATAAGCGCATCCTGAGAATGAAATTAATTCAAGGTTCGTCACTGCGAAGAATTGAATCGGACCGTCGAGCGGCAGTCCATTCCGGATTTCTACTTCAAAAGGATGTTTGAGATTGCCGCTTCGGTCCAATCGCACGCCTGCAATGACAATACACTTTCTTAACTTAATAGCATTCAAAACCCTTAGGGAATCCTTGAAAATTGGAACGATGATCATCATTTGAGCAAAGATCCCTATCGGAGTGACCTTAATTTCAAAGCAATCTGTTAGCTCTCTCGATCCAACGGAAAAAAGTTATCCGGATGATCTTTATTCAACTCTTGAATGATGAACTCCTGTGGGTTGAAACCAGAGAAGTGCCTGAATTCTTTGATAAAGTAAGACTGATCCGTAAACCCACATTCATAAGCAATCTGCGCCCAGGCAATCTTCTCCTTTTGCTGCATCCTTTTCAGGATTTCATTGAATCGCATGGTTCGGTGTGCATATTTTGGAGTGATTCCCACGTACTTCTTGAACTGATCAATCAGGTGCTTCTGTGAATGCGGATAATTCGTCACTGCCTGCCCATTCAATGTAGGCTGTGCCTGTAGATCATGATGATAACTGACCAATTCTTCCGGGGGAACGCGATTAGGATCGAATCGGGCATCCAACCACTTTTCGGCTTCCTGAAATTTATCCTGAGAACTCTCTGCCTGATGAAGGGCCTCTCGCAATGCGATCAATTCATTTCCAAAAAGCGCTTCCGTATGTACCACCTGGTCATTCAACTGCTCGATAGGGAAATGAAAAAACGGATAAGCTCCGTAAGGTTTGAACTGGATCACAAACATCTCCGACTGCTCATGAGCCGAAATAGAAATGTAATTGCGATGCACCCCGGAGATCCAAACTTTATGGTAGGTATTGTTTGGCTTCAGCGTATCATTATCGAACGTATTTCTTTCATACCCATCCAATTCAAACAGGATGAACAAATGTCCCGTGGGAACCACTCGCTCGATGGAGTGATCAGGCACAAAGTCTTTGAAATGAAAAATGGATTCGATGTAGGGACTATAAGGTTTATCTAGTGAATGGGGTACAAAAATCATATGTCAGAATTGCCACGCGTTTCAAAGCTAAATCTAGTTGATCTTTCATTTTTCCAATTGAAAATTTATGTCCAGGAAATTGATGTAAAAAAGAGAGTCTAAAAGATTTATCCTATTTTCATCTGTTCTTTAAGAGTGACAACATTTGATCGAAATGGAATTTAAAACAACAACTTTTAGGAGAGCCTAAGAACAATCCAGCTCAAATGACGGTACGATTATGTTTTTAGTAGCTTTAATCTTTTTCTTGATCTCCTACATTCTCCACGACTATGGATTTAATGATGGACTTGTGTTTGTCCTATGTGTGTTTGGGATGATACTTTCGTACGCTTCAAGGTTTTATAATACCGGAAAGAAAAGTATTACCGATGGGTATCTGGATAAAACACTCCTTATAACACCCAATTCTATTGAAATCGATGGAAAGACTTTCAACATCTCGGATATCGACAAACTTCAGTTTGAGCTTCAGGAATACGATAATCAAACTGATTACGGTTCCCGCATGAAGAGTGATGGAAATTCCAATCGCATCATCATTTCTACTAACAATCGGAAGTACGGTGAATACTTTAGGGTGGGAACCCGGTCACACATGGCTGAGCTTCATCGAGTCATCGCGGCTATTCGTGAGTCTGGAACTCAAGTTGAAGTAACCGATAAATACGCGTAATCAAGTTCTTTGTGATAAGATCCATTCCATGCAAAATAGGCCCTCATTTGCTTTAATCAAGGAATGGCGGGTAAATGACGGGGATAAAACTACCTTTGTTTTCGCTGCGAATTCCGAGAGGTCGTACAATTGTTCCAAAATCAAATCGTGATATGAAACAGCCCGAATTAGGACAGAAGTTAATAGAACTCAGAAAAGATAAAGACCTCACACAGGAAGAATTGGTAGAGGCTTGTAATGTCAGTATACGTACGATCCAGCGGATAGAAGCCGGTGAAGTAACCCCTCGCACCTCCACGATCAAGATCATTCTTGCGGCACTCGGAGAAGACTTATCGGTATTCAAAGAAGCCACGGATCGCATGCAAAACAATGCCCAATTGGCCAGGTCCGCACACTGGCTGCAATTAGCATGGATCTTTGGTATTGTATACTTCATCGTAGGGTTCATAGAAATTGGCATGGACGCTGCGCGTTACGATGCCATCATCGGCTCTTTCTACGATTACACCAACAATTCATACTCAAACAATACCGTTTACATCTTCATCAAACTCATCTCCTTCGGATCTTACGCTATATTCTTATGGGGTTTCTGGCATTTAGCCGTCCTGTTCAAAGTCGACCTGCTCAAAGTATCCGTATATCTGATGATCATCATTTCACTCATCATAAGCCTGCTCGATATTTTCGTTGCATTCATTGAGATCGACGAAGACTGGATGATCCCGCTGATGATCGTTGAAACCATTTCATTGGGCGCCGTTGCGATCGTTTTAGGTCTTGGCCTTATGAAACTTCAAGACGGTATGGGAAGACTGGCCTTTGGCGTGGGTATTCTGGAAGTCATTATTGGTTTTTTCCTGGTCACCGTGGTATTGTTCCTCATCAGTGCGGTATTGATGATCCCAACCATAATTATGGAAATCGTCCTGTTGTACCGGGGTTATGAGTATGCTAAAAATAACGCAGTTGGAGGGTCGTTCTAACGGTCATTTTCTGGTGAAGGCTAGTCGAATACCTAGCAAAACCATCACCAGGCCAGAAATATGATTGATCCATTTGGCGATGGAAGCCCTGGTTTTCAGGTAATGTCCTACGGCTCCTGAGAAATACCCTAAGGTCGCAAGGAACAGGAAAGTAAAACCAGCAAAAATGCAGCCAAGCATCACAAACGGAAGCGGAGACACAGCCGCTTCCTGTGTTCGTATGAATTGAGGGAGAAAGGCCATGAAAAACAAGGCTACTTTAGGATTCAGCGTGTTAGAAATCAGGCCTTGTAAAAAGATTTTCTTCGTAGAAACATCGCTTCCTCCCTCCAGTTCAAAGGACTGATTTTTGCTCCGCAACATTTTCACACCAAGATAGATCAGATAACCTGCTCCTAACATCTTGACCAGTGTAAATGCCAGGGCTGAAGTCTGCAAAATGAGCGACAAACCCAGCGCGGCAAATAGTGTATGCACCAATATGCCTAGCGTTACTCCAAACGCAGAGATGAGACCTGCTTTTCTACCCGAGGCAATGCCTTTAGTCAACACGTAAATTAAGTCAGGGCCCGGAGTAACGATCAATATCCAGGACAAGCCCAGGAACAACATGAAGTCTTGAATTTCGGCCATTTGATATAAATATGAATTCAAGTTTCAATTTAGGCAACCTCCACAACTTTCTTTGCAATCATAAGTCATCAATTTTCAACCGGGGAAAGCTTTAAAAGTCGTCCTCTGTCCAACGCCGACGGACTGCCTGCGTCAACCAGAATGATCAGATTTCCAGAGGGAAGCTGAGCAACATCTCTTACCCTTCCTATTTGAGCTAGTACCAATTCGGTTACATCGGTCTCAGGATCATATCTCAGTAAATTTTGAGGGTACAGCGACCCCATGAGAAATGAGCCATTCCAATTTACAAACTGACTTCCTTCCAGCAGCAGCAATCCTGAGGGTGAAACTCGAGCGAAATGGTCCCAGTATTTTATGGGCAATACGGAAATTTCTGCCGCATCAGCTTCTCTCATGGTAGAAACAGATGATCCATCATAATTCAATCCATGCGAAAACAAGGGCCAGCCATAATTTTCACCTTTCGCCACTTGATTTAATTCATCACCTCCAAAAGGACCGTGTTCATTCGCATATAGAGTTTGTGAAGCTCCATCAAAGTACATCCCTTGTGGATTCCGGTGACCGTAGGACCAGATGCTCGTCGGAGCTAATTGATTCTCAAATACTGGATTGTCTTCGGGTATTTGTCCATCTGAAGTCAACCGATGGATCTTACCGCGATCATCACCCAAATTTTGAGGTCCGAGGATCGGAAAAGGGTCACCCCCTACACCTACGGACAGGAAAAAATGATCCGTATCCTGCCAGCAAATGCGAGAACCTACGGAAATGCCATTGGCCTTGAAGATGGTTTGTGCATCTGTTGCTTGGCCATCCGCTATCGTGAATCGGGAAACGGTCAGCCGATTGTCAAGTGTCACATGAGCGATGTAAACCAAGCCATTATTTTCATACTCAGGATGTAAGCTCACATCCATCAAACCAGCCATCAACAAACCTACAGATGTCGTGAAGGTACTGGAAGCTGGTACGTCTTCAATTTGACTTGTTGTGCCCTCAAGATAATGATACAAGAAACCTACACGGTCCGTAAACAGGAATTCCTCCTCTCCGATTACTTCGATACCCCAGGGAATATTGAAACCCGAAGCCAAGGTCTCTACCGTGATATCTCCTATCACTGTCACAGGATTTGTTGATGTGGGCGGCTCATTAACAGGTGGAGGATCGGTACTTGTTTCCTCTTTGCAAGCAATCAAAAAAATGCCCCACAGAACAAATATTCGAATCGTGAATTTTCGAAAGAATAGCTTTTGTAATATCGCTATCATTTAACTACTCCTTTCACATTAGGATACCAATAGCTTCGACCACTGTTCCTCGAAAGCCGCGATGTAGTTCTGTTGTTCAGTTCATAAGCCATGATTTGACCATTTCCCCCATTGGCAGAAGAGATCAGAGAATAAATAATGTGTGTCTCTTCTTCATTCCAGCATGGGTACCACACCACATCGCTGGGGTTGTGAAACGTAAAAACCTGTTCATTGGAAATGCTCAATCCTTCCGGATCAAAATCGGCATAGGCCAATACCGCATCCCCATAGATGTTGGGACCATCTACCACTTTCATGTAGGTAACCCGGTCTTCATTAGGCGAAATGCTCATTTTATGAAGAAAGACATCCGGATAGTCTAGCATTTGGTAAGCAGGCGTTTCGGCTTCAGGAGTTAATAGCCAATAGCTATTGGCACGTGTGTGCTGAATCCTTCGAACCAGAATCCGGCCATCTTTCAAGCCACTATAAGCAAATTCACTGTACTGATCATCTGACACTAATTCCTCCTCTGTTTCACCGGATGGATCGACTACATAAACTCGGGTTGTGTAGGGAGCTCTCTGGAAAAACCGAGAGAAAATCACCTGGTTGGTACCATCTCGGGTCCACATGGGATTCCAATCGGTATACTCCCCACTGGTCAGTGTTTTAATACCCGTACCATCTACATTAATAACACAAATCTGCGTATCCCAATCTTCTGGTTGATTGCTCCGGCTTTCTACAATTCGAAAGAACGCGACCTGTGTCCCATCTGGCGAAAAGACCGGTTTATAATCCCGTTCACCACTGGTCAGAGAAGTGATTTCATTAGAAGTGGAAGAACTGACCGCTATGCTTAAATCCAAAGAGGACACCCATTCTATTTCTGGTGTGGAAGCGTCGTTGACCGGAGTGTCTGTAGTATCATCCGGAACTAAGGGAGCTACTTGATCCTGATCTGTACAAGCCAGAAAGGTTGACATATAAAATATCAGGAATAGCCATCTAATCGTCCTCATCTTTTTTAGTCAAGAATAGTCTCCGTTCTATCACAAATCCTCCGTTTGTGAGCAATTGAACAAATTGCTACCCACTCATACTTCCACTTCTTGTAGCCGCTTGATGTATTGATTAGGTGTTTGTCCCGTTTCTGCTTTGAATGCCTTATAAAACGTCGCATTGGATCGAAAACCGGATTCCATGGCAAGTGCAAGAATGGTACGATCCTCATGCGCATTCTCATGGATCTTTTCCAGAAAAAACCTGATCCGATATTGATTCAGGAATTCGTAGAAGCTTTTGCCATAGGTATTGTTCAACAACCAGGACAAGTCGTTCGGAGAGGTTGCTATGCGCTTCGAAAAGTCGGCTAAAGTCAATTGATCATTCAGGAATATCTGCTCTTCCTCCACAAGTGCGGCTACTTTTTGTTGCAAAATAGATATGCTGAATTCATCCAACCTTTGATAGGATCGTGGAGGTTCCACTTGGAAATCCATAGCCTCCCATCGAAAAATCAGACAATAGCTCAGGTAACCAATGCCAATCATTACCAGGAATCGACTAGACTCATAAATCCAGGAAAATCCCTCTGCGGTGAAATTCCTTACGGACCAGGCCACTCCTCCTAGTAAAAATGCAGCCAACAACACCACGATGTACTTTTGAAAAATGGCTAAGAAAACACGTTGGGATGAATCAGGCCCTTTTTTAGATTGAAGAACGAGAAACATCGTTCGAATCAGAAAATAACCATTGAACATTAGCGTGCTGAATTCAAATAGACTGTAGTACAATTTCAACGACCGTTGATCATAAATGAATACATAATATTCTTTTCCGATCGCCAGCAAACAAAGCGCCACAATGACATGAATGGAAGATGGAAGCAAGTGGTAAAACTTAATGGTAAAATTACCGGGCTTAAGACGACATGCTACATAAGCATACAGCAGCATACCAGGAAGAAAAAGCAAGGCATCAAAAGCGCTGATCACCCGCATCAAATCCACCTGCGAGGGTAATACATAAATCCAACGGAATTCCATGATGAAGAACAACAACCAGACACCAACATGAAACATTAGCAACTGATGCTTCCTCTTCTCATCTTCCAAACGAGACTTTTTGATCAACAAGATCAGAACGGATGCGATGATCACGATTACCAGATGAACACTTACCTTATAAATCATCAGGTGTGAAAGGCTGTAGTTCTATGTTGAAGTTTTTTGTAATTATCCTACGCAAGTTGGTTTGAAAGCACGAATTCTTTGCAAAAGCTTGTACCAATTGAAAAGGGGGTTCATTCCATCAACCTACACATTATCTAACCATCCAATCTACCAAAAACCTCATTGTTGTCATCTCCGGGCATGTCATCCAGAAAATAGGCTTCCAGCTGGCGGATCATCTCGTAACGTGATACCCGATTGTCGTTGTTAAGGTCGAAATTAGAAAACGCATTTTGAAAGGAAGCTTTATCGATATCAAAAATCTCATAGAAAAATTCGTACTCATCTTCAGAGATATAACCATCATGATCTTCATCGAAGAGATCAAACATGAAGTTGATCATCAGGCTTACATACTCTTCGAGTGTATCATCTTCTTGCATTTGCGTTTCGAAAAACTCGATCCAGCGACTCAACTCGATCTGTTGCTCCCCATCATTGGGAATCTCTCGCAGCAATCGATGAAAAAACTTCACCGCCTTCACGACCACTTTCTCGTAATTCCAACGCTCACGAGCTTCCATAGAAGTCATGCGCGACTCTACCTTTTCGATCACGCTAGCAATGTCGTCCACATCAAGACATCCATTGCGGTCATAATCGTAAAGCCGGAAGAGGTAAGTCAGGCGATATCTCTGTTTTCTCGTCATCTTTCCAAGATCGTAAAGGATCGAACTATTTTCAAGAAAAAGTCAAGATTCCTTAACCTCGTTTGTTTACTCAAATCGTGATATGAGTAGATTTTGGCAATTGAAGGGGATTCATTTGTAGAAAAAACAATGCAAAGCGCTACCTATAAGAAGCTTCTTTTAATGATTCTGATTTTATCAGGGTTCTTGTTAAGGGCTCAAAACAAACTTGAAATCCTTACCCCATCTGAGCTAAAAGAAGACTTCAGGATTTTTCGTACCTCTTTGGAAGAAGCTCATCCTGGTCTCTATTGGTTTACCACTAAAGCAGAAATGGATCATCTTTTCGATTCCACCTACGCCGAACTGGATCACGAGATGAGTGGGCTGGATTTCTGGGTAACTCTCTCGAAATTGACAACCCATATAGGCTGCCTTCACACACATGTGTATGGATTTAAATTTTCAGAAGATCAATTCTTACTTCCTTTTACGGTCCATATTGAAGGCCAAAAAACTTATATCCATCAAGATCTGGTTAAAGATCGAAATCTCGTAGGTGCAGAAATTCTGGCTATTAACGGCCGACCTGCATCCGAAATCCTCCATACATTTTTAAAACTGGTACCCCACGATGGATATGTCACCGGATTTTCCCGATGGCTGCTGAACTATCAGTATACATTTTATCATGCGGATGTATTTCGCAACGAATCATCGATTAATCTTGAAATCAAACTTCCGAATCAGGCTCCCGAAACAATCACCATTGAAGGTTACAAATTCGATCATTGGCAAAAAAAATGGCGTCAGCAATTTGGTAATAACCATGAAGATGTCATCCAATTAAAGTTCGTCCCCGAATCAAGTACGGCCATTTTAAAAGTTGCACGACTGGGTAACTGGAAAGTGGACGGGAAAAAGTACAGGTTCAAGAAAGTAATCAAAGAAAAGATGGGGCAGATCATTGCATCCGGATCAAAAAACCTAATCCTTGATATCGGTGATCAGGGTGGTGGAAATGAAAAATACGGCATGCAGTTACTTTCATACTTCATTGACGAACCATATACGCCGTATCGAGCCATAGAATTCAAAACAAATCGCTACAAAACTTCAAAAAAATACAGCAACACCAGCTGGTATGAATATCATGCTCTCAAAACGCTACTCAGGATTAAAAAAACTGACAGCACTTACCTGCTTCAGAATTTCAAAGGACTGAAACCTACTAAACCATCTCCGCTTCAATTTAAGGGAGACATGTACCTGTTAACTAGTGGTAGTACGGCATCAGCCACTTCAGATTTTGCAGCATGGGTTCATCACCTTAAGCTCGCAACGACCATCGGTGAAGAAACGGGTGGTGGATATCAGGGAAATACAAGTAATTGGGAATTCACCATCACTTTACCCCACTCAAAAGCACGATTGCTCCTTCCTCTGGCCAGGTATTTCAACAACGTGGATGACGGAATCTTTTTTGGCAGAGGTATGATTCCCGAACATATCGTAAAACATACGTTTGAAGACCGACTAAAAGGACATGACCCACAGTTGGAATTTGCCTTAGAGCTGATTCAAAATAAGGCAAAAGAAAATAGGAATGACTAAGTATTCACCAGCTGCTTCTTCAGGGCCGTGGGGCTCATTCCTTCTATATGCTTAAATACACGCTGAAACGTAGCAATAGATTTAAAGCCAGAATCATGGGCGATAGCTGCCATAGTGAGGTGATCACACTTTGGATCACTGAGCTTTCGTTTCACCTCTTCGACGCGGTAGCCATTCACGAAATCGGTGAAAGTCTGGGAAAAATGCTGGTTAATACATTCAGACAAAGTACGCTGAGGCACTCCCAATTGTTGTGAAGCGGATTTTACGTTTAAGTCAGTATCGAGAAATAATCCTTTCTCCATCGCTTGCTGCAAGGCGGTCGCGACCGACTTATACCCACCCGCAGGTTTTTTGACGGCCGATGCAGATTTATACAGGTGGAAAAACCATTGGAATCCCAGCCAGTATATCAACACTGTTAGTGGAATAAAGATTGGATAATAGCCCAACTTACTGAGTATTTCCTGATAAGGCGAAACATAGATCACCAGAAAAGGAAACCATGTGGCCAGTATCAATTTAAAAGCACGAAGTACCTGAAAGAGTCGGGTAAAATCTCCCGAATTTTGTAGCCGTAAATAGTTTTGAGTCAACCATACATAGGTCAGGGTATATGACCAAAATACTGCATCACCATAGGTAAAAAAAGCCGTCAGAAAAGCATTCAATTGATCTGTTGAGAGATAAGGAAGGCCAAACTTCTGGAACACCCAGGCCATTGCACCGATGATGGTTGGGATCAAATTGAACAGTACCGACCAATAATGGTTTAGTTTCGATCTATCCAATACGAAACCCTTCTCTATTCGACTTTGAACAAAAAAAAGCAGACTTGGGCCAAGAAGCATAACCGGATAAATCGCCAGGTATTTTGTGACCCAAAGATGAAACCGGTTTATTTCGGCTGGAGGATGTTCACTGAGGAAATTGATCAATGCACTGTAGGCCAATGCAAAAAAGATGACGGCCAAAAACCTGGAAGAAACATGAACACCTTTTCGGAACCACAGCACCATGGCCATGACGAATCCCTGAGCAATGCCCACAAGCATACATAAGTCCCAGATATTCAATAAAGGCATAAGGCGAAGTTATTCTTCCTGTTGAACAATTCCGCCATGCACGTCTGGATTCTACTGGTTACTTCTCAGGTGGTCCGAATAGCTCTACGAACACCCCGTCAGGGTCTTTGATGAAGAACAGTCGGTAGCGGTCTCTGCTGACCCAGCCCATCTTTTCAATACCTGCCGCTTCAATTCGTTTCACTACCGCTTCAAAATCATCCGCCCCATAAGAGAAAGTGAGGTAATTGACTCCTGCATTGACATCCACACCAGACATATCCGGCTTTTTGTCCATCTGATCGAAATACGCCAGCTTCAGGATGGTCGCAGAAGGCAAGTTTTTCTGTTTGAGCATTTTCACTGAGAAGGGTTTCCCATTCGAAGCTCCGGCATCATCGGCCCATTTTTCATCCAAACTGAACTGCCGGACTTCCTCCATCCCGATGATCTCTTTGTAGAATCGCTCAGAAGCTTCCAGGTCACTGACCACCAAACCAATGGAAAGGACTCCAAGCTCCGCGTCAGTCTGGGCCTGGGACATATGAACACAAAACAAAAACGCGCAAAAAAGAAGGGTTAGCTTTTTCATGTCATCAATTTATGATCAATCCATGTTTCAGATAAATGACTAAACGGTGTTTAAGAGGGGGTATTTAGTTCAGTTGCATTGGCAGATCATGACCATATTCCTCATCCGCAACGATGGTTACTGGCAATTTCAAAGCAGTATTATCCACGTTTTCCCAGACCTTTGACAACCAGTCACCAATTACATCTGATAAGACATCATTCACTTCGAATTCGACATCAAATGGATCCATTAGGGGCACTTCTGGTACTAGTCCTCCTGATGTATGACGCACTGAAATCAGATCAGCATAATCACTGATCGCTTTATTGAGCACAAAAGAATCCGGCCCCTCTAATACGACACGCAGACTGAATGTCCCTTCCCCATCCTGATCTGGAAATATCATCAACTCGATCCCTCGTGTCTTTTCGGGTAAACGTTGAATGGCTAGTTTCAATTGATCTATAACTTGCTGTTCTAACCCTATCAACACTTCTAACAGCGCTTTTCGATATTCTTCTTCGTTCACAATTGTTCTGATTATGGACCTATTTATCAATATAAAACTAATGCAAATACCTTCTCTTATGGAGCACCGTTCGATTGAACAGAGATTATTGACTAAATTGATACAAACAGAGCCCCTTCTATCATGCTGGATGCCAAAGAATTACTCACCGAATTAAGGTCTGAACTTGAAGAAGCAGAACAAAAACGACAACATCATTACAAACGCGTCCGGCCTTTCAGGATTATTTTCAATCTGACAGGTATCGCACTCCTTGGTGCAATTGCCTACGCCATCTATGACAGTGAAAATGGGGGTGAAATTTTAGGCATAGGATGGGCTCCTTTTATGATCATGCTCGTGGTTTATGGAATTAAATACGACTTTGAAAAAGGCAAATTCAAGTATCACTTCCAACAGCGTGTGGTCTCAAAGATCATCCCCAAACTCGGACCCAGTTTTTCTTACCAGTCCAGAGGTGGATTTGGGGGAAACCGGCTAATCGAGAGTCGGTTTTTCGATACATTCAAGACCTACCTTTCTGAAGATTTTGTGCATGGAAAAGTAAATAACCGGACCATCAGCTTCGCGGAAACCAAACTTGAATACCGTGGCAGCGGATCAGATGATAAAACCCGAACCATCTTCAACGGGATCTATGCCGAAATAAAACTCAGCTCCCGATTTGCTTCTTCCTGCTGGCTGATGCCTAAAAAGAAGAAGCTGAGTAAGAACAAAGGAGTGACACGGGTGACATTTGGTGAAAAAGAAGCTCGGTTACTGAATAAATACCGACTCTATGCCGAGGAAGAAACATTTGCCAAACAACTTTTCACTGCAGATGTCCTGGGTAAGCTGATGACAATCAATCAGGACCTTCGCTCAAAAAAGGTCACTTCAGCCGACATGCGTTTTGCCTTCATGGGAGATACCATCCGACTGGCTTTCAACCTGCGACATAAATTCATGGAACCTGATCTGTTGAAACCGGTCAATACGGAAGCTTATTTACAAAAAGAATTGGCTTTATTAAAGGAATTAGCTCGGCTGGCTGAGTTGGTCTGACATAGATACTTGCTAGTCCGATCTCATGGATGCTTTGATTCCCCTGTTTAATAAAACATCCTATGATGCTGAATCCCCGGCAATCAACTCCCTGCAAACGGTGTTCCGAAAATTCCAACAGCGAGCTCGGCCCAAATCAGCAGGAACAGAACGATACCCAGGGTGACCAATGCAACTCGAACAATCTTTCTTTTAGCTATTCTCATGATCCATTCGCCGATCAAACCAGCAGTTAATAATAAACAAGCCGCTACTACAAAATCCATGAGTGTCCAATTCACTTCGTTCGTCAATTGCATAGCAATAAGGGGCACCAATAGCAAAACACCAGAAATTAAAAAAATGGCAATTTGTCGATGATTAAGTGCTGTCATATCAAGCAATTTAAAAGTACTTTGCATCTCAAAGTTAGTGAAAGAAAACCAGGATTAAAAATATTCCCATCGTGTGGTTGACGTTCTGTCGCTATATTTCATGCAGATTGATCAACCCAATTGATTGCTATGCGCTCATTCGTTCAGGGATACGTGTTAGATCACGCCCTTTTCATCCTGATAGATTATGCCTTCATTGCTTTTGTGCTATGGTGGCTCGCCAAACTTCGGCTTCGTTCCAAAGCGGAGGATATCAGAGATGAATTGATCTCCTTTAAATGGGATTCATCCACTTTCATAGCTCACTTTATTGTTCCAGGAATTGTGATGGCCCTAAGCCTTACCTTCTTCGGTGCAGATTTTGGCTGGCTGATCGATCTGTTTTGCTGGATTGGAGCGATTTTCAGCGCCATCCTGTGGTTCTCCTTTTTCCTACAGAATGAGGTTTTTTTCATGAAACATGAATTCGTCCTGGTACCACCCTTCCGAAAACGCAGAGACTATTATTACGAAAGCATTCAACATATAGATGTGGTGAAAAATAATCAGCTGGACAAAGCCTCAGGCAAAGTAAAAGCCGATTATTCCATTAAGATTCAGGTAGACGAAGAAGAAGAAAGTCTCTCTGGCGAACATGAAAAAATCAAAAGTCTATTGGTCCTCCTCAAGGAACATGTCGATCATAAAAAGTTCAGTATCGTGGAAGAAGGTGATCTCGAACAGGTTAACGAAGAATAAACTGCCGGTTCTGATTCGATCATTGGGCCACTAAAAACAGCATGTAATACAATGCAGCTTTTTTGCGCCACTTGCGTATGATTGGAGGTAATGAATCCAAGCATCACTCTTGCTGTACTTCCCTTTCAGCTTCGTCAGGAACACCGAAGTATGATCACACAAAACTTTGAAGAGGACCTGGTCTATCACTTGTCAAAGTTTCAGGGGTTGTCTATTCTTTCCTTTTTTTCCACAAGCCAGTGGTCCATTCATGATGAATCGAATTTCCTCAAATACCGGGTCAGTCATATCATTACAGGATCATTCCGTCTGATAAAAGACCAGATGATCATCAATGTTCAATTGATTGAGTTCCCACAAAACCGAGTGATCTATGATCAAAGGATTGGCTATGACGAAACAGAAGTCTTTGAACTCCTGGATCAATCGGTGCTTCAGGTAACCAACTTACTACAAGACCAACTTCGGCAATCCATCCTTTCCAAATCCTATCATAAACCGGAAGTGGATCTGGCCGCTTATGAATTGTTCATCATGGGAAACGCTGCCCTCAAAAAAGGCTCCCCTGAAGAAGATTTGAAGGCCCGCTCGATGTTCGAGGCAGCGTTGAAAAAACAACCGGATTATGCTCGTGCCTATGCAGGAATATCTTCCAGTTATTTCAACCAGTGGAGTTGCCAGCTATGGGACCGTTGGGAAATCAGTCAAAGTGGCGCCAAGAAATATGCTTTGAAGGCCATCGATCTGGATGAGAATGATTATCTCTCATTGTGCATTCTTGGACGGGTATTGTTGTTTGAGAGGGACTTTACCCAAGCGGAATTTTACTTGCGCAAATCCATGGAGATGAATAACAATGACTCAGCAACATTGTTGGAAATTGCCTTCTCATTCATGTTTTTAGGACACGTGGAAGAGGCATGGCAACTCTACCTACGGGCTTGTCAACTCAATCCAATGAAGGAGGACAAATACCTCTCCGTTGGTGCGACTATGGCATTTGAAAAAGGAGATTTCACCCGGACACTTGAACTTGGCAAGCAACTCGAAATTTCCAATACGTATATTGATTTTCCTGTTTATATGTCCGCAGCGGCCTATTACCTGGGAAACAAATCAGAGGCGATCCGATATTGGGATTTTTTTCTAGAGAAATTTAAACAGCACATCTATTACCATGATAAGGACAAGCAGGAGGATCCACTTTCATGGCACATTAAAATCAATCCGTATGCGGGCACGACACAGCTAAGCCGTTTTCACGAATTCATTGGCCAGCAAAGTAGTATTCCAAAGACCAAACCCAATATCAAACAAACTCATAGAAATGCTGGTCGAATGAGCATCTCAGGCAACCAGATCACTTTGTTCTTCGCTGAAGATGTTTGTGTACTCAACAAATCGAAAGGACTTATGGATATTGCCGCCCTGTTGGAAAATCCTGGATCACAGATGCATTGCATGGAATTGATGCAGGCGAAAATCGATCATTCATCGGAGATATCTGTTATTGATGATCAGTCGAAAAAAGCCTATCATCAGCGCCTTCAAGATCTCCAGTTAGCCATATCAGAAGCGGACCGACTCAACGATACGGAACAACTCCAGCATTTACACGAAGAATATGATCAGCTAGTAACCCATCTCTCCCATGCACTGGGCTTGAAAGGAAAAAGTCGAAAAGCAGGCTCAACTCCTGAGAAGGCTCGCGCAGCAGTAACGTTACGAATTAGGGACAGCATCAAAAAAATAGGACACCAACACCAACTCCTTGGATCGCATTTAAATAACTCTATCAAGACCGGGTTACTCTGCACTTACCAGCCAGAATCCACAATATCATGGGAAATCACCTATGACTAAGTAAAACATACCAGCATCTTACAATGTAAGATCGTTCCTTACGCCTTACAGGTAAATCAAACATTTAACGAATACTATGCAAGATTTACCATCGCCTATGGATCTGCTGTTGGATCCTGTTTCACTGATTGTCTTATCAATCTACGCCGGCTTAATGATGTGGGAGGCGCTATGGCCAGCCCGAACACTTCCCAAGGTCAGAAACTGGCGACTAAAAGGAATGATTTCTTTCCTCCTTTTTTTCTTTCTGTCATCTTACCTCCCGCTATGGATAGATCCCTGGATGTCAGTACATCTACTTTTTGATCTATCCGGTGTGGGCATGTTAGGAGGAGCTGTAGTTGGCATTCTAGGCTACCAGCTCATCTTTTATGTTTATCATCGGTGTGTCCATCATTTTAATGGACTTTGGAGGGTATTGCACCAGATGCATCACAGTGCAGAACGCATCGATACTTTCGGCGCTTTCTATTTCAGCCCTGTGGAAATGATCTCTTTTACTTTCATCGGAAGTTTTGTATTTGCCTTCTTAATCGGATTGTCTCCTCAAGCCATTACAGTAGTCATTCTTGGATTGAACTTCTTCTCGATTTTTCAACATGCCAACATCAATACACCGGTATGGCTAGGGTATTTCATTCAACGTCCTGAAAGTCATTCGGTGCATCATGGAAGAGGATTACATAAGTTCAACTACTCGGATGTACCAATCTGGGACATTTTATTTGGCACCTTCTACAATCCCAGAACTTATGAAAATGAAAACGGATTTTTCGAAGGAAGCTCCACTCGCGTGAAAGACATGTTGCTTTTCAAAGACATCAATCGAACACAAGTATGAACCTACAGACACTAACAAATACAAGCCTTAGTACCAGATTCATTCAGCGACTGGAACAGGTGGAGGGTAGTTATTGGATGCAGTATTATCGTGGAAGCATCACTTACCCCGTGTATTCTTCGATCATTGCTGGTGGTATGGCATGTGCTATACCACATCTTGATATACTGTTCATGAATCGAGTGATTGGATTAGGATTGTCAACTCCAATCAATGAGACTAGTCTGGAACAAGTCATTCGCTTTTATGAAAAAGCCGGAAGTAAGCGTTTCTTTATACAGTTGCCTCCTCAAGTAATCACCGAAGAAATAATAGCGTTAATGTCACAATTCGGTTTTTCGCATCGCAATAACTGGACAAAACTATTCAGAACTGTGGCTCCGTTAGAACACGGTACGAATGGGCAATTATCCGTACGTCAGATTGAGGAGAGAGAATCGGATAATTATGGACAATTGATCTTTATGAGTTTTAACTGGGAAGATTCCCGATTAGCAACGTGGCTGGCCTCTACTGTTGGGAAAAGAGGATATCGCCACTACATCGTCAGTTGGGAAGGTAGAGATATTGCTGCCGGAGCACTATATGTCGATGGAGATATGGCTTCCATGGCCTTTGCGGGTACATTGAAAGCATTTCGGGGGCATGGAGCACAACAACTTCTACTCAAACGCCGGTTACAGGACGCCTATGACATGGGCGCCAAATTCATTACTGGAGAAACGGCTGAACACCTGGAAGAAAAGCCTGTTGTAAGCTACCTGAACATGAAAAAAAGCGGCTTTCAAACAGCCTATCAACGGCAAAACTGGTTATTAAAATTTTGATTCTTGTAGTATGAGAAAGTACTCATTGATGTTCTTAGTAGGGCTATTATGGAGTTGTAATGACGAGCCACTTCTGCCTGTTGATGATCCCCCTCAAGACGATGATCCAACGACCTATGTAATACCAGTGGTCGTACATGTGCTTCACAATGGAGAGGCCATCGGAGAAGGCGCTAACTTATCTGTAGATAGAATTGAGCGCCAAATAGGAATTCTAAATGAAGATTTTCGTCGGAAAACAGGTACCCGAGGCGAAAACAATCATCCGGATAGCGACGATGCCCGAATAGAATTCGTTTTGGCAAAGCAAGATCCAGATGGTAATCCTTCAAATGGAATTACCCGTACTCTGGCTGACCTTAATGCTATTCCGGAAGAGGTCCCGAAAAGAGAAGTAGACCTGATGGGATACTTCCGCTTCTGGAATTCGGCATCATATATCAACATCTGGACTGCCCCCTACGACGAGGACCTGGCCAATGTTCACTTGGGATCAGCCACAGGACCAGACACGGACCTTCCGGGAAATCATCTATTTGCAAAACCCATTGAAGGTGGAGTCGAGGGGATTGTGATCAATCACTGGCATTTTGGTGAAACTACTTTGGTGGACCGTCACAATCTAGGGCGCACGTTAACCCATGAAATGGGACACTATCTAGGGTTATTGCACCTGTGGGGAGGCCGGTCCTGTGAACACAATGATTTCTGTGAGGACACACCAGCAGTTGAAGATCCGGTAACTAGCAATACTTCTTATGCGGGCTGTCAGGGAGAAGAGGTCATGATTGCCAACTATATGAATTGGACGCCAGATGTAGTGATGAATATTTTCACCAAAAATCAAATTAGCAGAATGCGCTATGTGCTGGAAAATAGTGAACAACGAACATCCTTATTAACTTCCAAGGGTCTTCAGACTCCTTAGTAAAACACGAAATATCAATTATATAAGTAGATAGGTTGAAGACCGGAATTCACAAAAGCAATCATTGTTTCGAGCAATGAGTATTTGATGAATCTCTGGTTTTCTTTCTTTCTAATAAAGAAATCTGGTTAGGTCTACTTAACACCTCCGCAGCAATTCTTTCGTGTCAATCACTTCAGCAAACTCGTCATTCAAACTCGCCAGGGCGGTCTGATGAATGGTTTCCGCGTCAAACTTTTCTCCATTGAGTCCTATTCGGTCAAAAGTGGCCGTAGCATCTGAGATCAGACGGACGTCATAGCCGAAATTACCCGCCATTCGCGTGGTGGTGGATACACAATGATTGGTCGTCAGCCCTACGATCACCAGTTCTTTGATGCCTTGTTGGTCCAGTTGCTCTTGCAGATCAGTGCCAATGAACGCGCTGTTCACTTGCTTCACGATCAAAGGTTCTCCTTCACCAGGCTGGATCTCGTCCTTCATTACATATCCCGGATGAGAGGCATGCAGCTTGGAGTTTGGGTCTTTGGAACTGTGAACAATGTGAAACACCGGATAGCCAAGTGCGCGCCATTTCTCGAGTATCGCAACAATTTTCGATTCGGCATCCCGATTGTTTCTGTTACCACCCCAATGTTCTTCAATGTCAAATCCTTTTTGGAAGTCGATGATCAGCAGGGCGGGTTTAGGCTCATTTTGTGTCATAGGTCTATCATTAATGGATCGTGCTTTGACTTGGGTTTCGTTCAAAGGTAAAGCCACAAACAAGCAGAGCAGCCTTCTGTTTCGAACTTATTGTACGGATTTCCTTTACACGACAAACAAGCCGAAGTAATTCTTAAGAAAATTCCATTTTAGGCCTCGTGGGATTCGCGCAATTCAGTTCAGGATACTGGTCTCGCCGCATGAGGTTTGTCCTGAAAACTAATTGCAATGGAATTGAAATTCACGAATCAGGAAGACCGGGATTTTGTCCGGAAACTGAATAAGCGAGTCTCTGGCTACTTTGCTTCCAATGACCTAAAAAAGCAAGCCAACGCGTGGGGATGGACCAAAGCAGCTTTGCTCTTGTCGGCCTACTTACTGAGCTATGTAGGCCTTTATTATCAAAACGCTTTTCCGGGGCTCTTGTTTTGCTTCGGCATATTGGGTGCCTTAAAAATTTTCCTGGCCCTTAACGTGGCGCACGATGCAGCACATCAATCCTTCGCCTCTAATAAAAACGTGAATCACCTGCTCTTGAAGGTATTTGATTTTCTGGGTGCTAGCAGTCATATCTGGCAAATGAGACACATTGCCCATCATGCCTTTACCAATATCGCGGATCATGATGTAGACATCAAACAATCCTGGCTCGTAAGGATCTTTCCTTCATCACCGTTGAGAAAAATACACCAGTTTCAACATGTGTACATGTTTTTCCTCTATGGCATTTACACCATCAACTGGCTGATCCTGAGAGATATTAGAGACACCTGGAACTTCAATGGAAGCAATGATCACGAACGCTTAAGTCTTAGAGTGAGCGCACTCTTCACGAAAGCCATGTACCTGATCATGATGGTCCTTTTGCCGGCTTCTGTGCTTGATTTCAGTTTGGGACAAGTTATTACGGGATTTCTAGTGATGCACCTTACTGCCAGCTACACAGTAGCCAGTGTACTGGCCTCCACGCATGTGGGACTTGCTGCAGCTTTTCCAATACCCAATGAAAAAGGTGTCATGCCCCATTCATATGAGCGACATCAGTTACTTACTACGGTGGACTTTGCCACGAACAACCCTATCATCACTCAGCTCTATGGTGGTTTCAATCATCATGTCGTTCACCATCTATTCCCGAATGTTTGTCACGTACACTATCCGAAGCTTACGGCTATACTGATAGACACCTGCCAGGAATATCACATGCCTTACAAATCGAATCGCACCATGTGGCAGGCTATCCAATCGCATTGGCACTTGCTCAAACAACGTGGACAGCAGGGCCTCAACCTATCTCTTCCCGAATTTTAAAAACGACTCGTCATGACTTTAGCAATCATTGAAGTAACCAACAGTGAAGACATTGAAAAATTTCACCAAATTCAACGTCAGGTTTATCATGGTGATCATCACTGGATCAGCCCCTTTTACAACGATGTAGAAGCCACCTTTGACCCCTCCAAAAATGATTTTCACCAACATGGGATCATACGCAGATGGATCGCGATTGAGGAGGGAAAATGTGTAGGAAGAGTTGCTGCTTTTGTCAACCTGAAACGTGCCCTCTCCTACTCACAACCCACCGGTGGGATGGGCTTTTTTGAAAGCATTAATGACCAGGAAGTGGCCTTTGCGCTTTTCGATGTTTGCAAAGACTGGCTAGCCTCCTTTGGCATTCAGGCGATGGACGGCCCTATCAATTTTGGAGAAAACAACGCATGGTGGGGATTGGTCGTGAATGGATTTACCCAGCCTATCTATAAACACAACTACAACCCACCCTATTATCAGGAATTTTTTGAATCGTATGGTTTTAAAAAGTACTTTGATCAGTATTACTACACTTTCGACCTGACGAAGGGCTTCCCGAAGCGATACCAGGATTTTGCCAAGAAATGGAAAGCACACGGCGCGTATACCTGTCGCATGATTGATTTGTCGCAGTTGGATCGTTTTGCCAGGGACTTTATGGAAGTCTACAACCAGGGCTGGGTCACGCACGACAATTTCAAAGGCATGAGTCAGGAAAGAGCCATCTTCCTTTTCAAAAAAATGAAACCGATCATCGATCCTCAACTGATCTGGTTCCTGTACCATGAAGAGCAACCCATTGGATTTACCATCATGATCCCGGAGATCAACAGCCTGCTCGCTCCCGTGAAAAGCGCAACATCTGAGTGGCTCAGAAAATTGCTAATCAAAGCGCAACTCGTTTTCAACCAGTGTAAAGTGGCCTATGGTTTTGTGCTGGGATTTGTGCCCGAATATCAGTGCAAAGGATTAGAAGGTTTGCTCTTCTCGAGCATGTATCAGCAAATCTCGAAAACCAAAAAATACAAAACCCTAAAAATCGGATGGGCCGGCGATTTCAATCCAAAAGTCGTCAATATGTATCGCAAAATGGGTTTTGAGCAAACGCAAACTTCCCGAACTTATCGGTACTTGTTTGATAGCAATTTGGTTTTTGAGCGATCACCAATTGTGGCTTAAGTAAAGGAAATTTAATCCTTCGCAAACTGCTCCCATTGCTCTATGCGCCCAAGCCATGCTTTGATAAAGTTCTTATTGAAGTAAGGATTGGAAAAATCATCGAAACCCTGATACTGGACAACCAGATAAAAGGTCCAGAACATGGTACCTAAGACTGGAATAGCAGATAATTCCAAATCTGAAATACCACGCCGTTCCCGGTAAGCTGAAACGAAGGTCTTAAAATCTTTAGTAGCCTCTTCTTTGGAGATGAAGCCGTGCAACTGGTGTAAAAAGTAGTGCACCTGGAACGACATGAGGTCATTTACCAACAGGCCTTTCCCAAAAAAGTCCCAATCGAAGAAAGTGATCTCGTCTTTATCTGAGTAGTGAAAGTTTTTGGGCATGTAATCATAGTGGCAATAACCCATTGCAAACGAACGGGTATCAATTGCTTCAAAAGTATCCAGCGCCTTTTTCGCGATTCCCTGTAACCGTTCTAGACCCTCCGGATAGTTGAACCGCTCGAACATCTCCGGAAGCACTTCGAGCGGTTGATGTATCGTTGTTGCTATGCTGTATTCCGGTCGGTCAAACGTCAAATCCTCTTTTGATAACAATTGGTGATTGAAGGCCATCTCCCGACCTAAAACTTGTAACTGATTGCCGGTAAGATCTTTAGACACACTTCCAGGAGCAAACAGAAATAATACTCCATATCGTATCCCCTCACTCGCTTCGAACTGCTGCAGGTAGTTTCCGCTGACATCCGGAATGGGGTAAGCAACTTTGGCACCGTTTTCCTTCAGGTAATTGAGCACATCTACTTCAGCCTGGATCTGAGCACGAGACCGATGGCTGTCTCGATAGATCTTAAGAATGTATTTTGGTTCTTCATCTCGGATCACATAAGTATCGCTGACATTACGTACCAGAAATGAAGTCGTTATCCCTTTCAGTCCATAAGCAGCTTGGAGGTATTCATTGAGCGCCGTAGCTGATAAAGTAGAATAATGGGCAGGAAACAAACTCATGACTAGTAGGAAATTTTGCCGGGCAAAAGTATGAAAATCACTTTTGCTCAGAACCACCAATTGAACTTATATTTGATACTGATCGCGACGTTGATAATATGACGAAACAACATTACCCTTCCATCAAACAAGGATTTGCTCTTATTCTTTGGTACATCCTGTTCTCAATTGTAGCAGTCATTGCATTAATGCCTTTAGGGATAGATGCAGCAAGTGGCTCCAGTCTGGGAAATTTTGGTTATTACGTGATATCAATGGGCCTACTTGCCGCTCTTGGACTAAAAAATTCCAGTAGAGAGGTACCAATTGTTGGCGACTTCACGAAAATGACCTGGTGGGCTGTCCTTTTATTGATCCCGCTGGTCGTCCTCAACATCATCGTGATTGACCCACTGGTTTCACTGATCCCTATGCCGGATGCCTTTAAGGAACTCTTTGAGGACTTATTGAAAAGAGACTTATTTACGTTTTTAACGATCGTGATCGCCGCGCCCATTCTGGAAGAATTTGTATTCAGAGGTATCGTCCTTGAAGGGTTCCTGAAAAACTACGATGCTAAAAAATCGATCATATGGTCTGCGGTACTTTTTGGTGCCGTTCACTTGAATCCATGGCAGTTCATCGGGGCAGGTATCCTCGGAGCTTATATTGGATGGGTTTATTACCGTACCCGGTCGCTCATTCCTTGCATTATCATCCACATGGTCAATAATCTGATCGCATTCCTGGGATTTTATTATTTCCCGGATATCGATTCGTTTCAGGAACTGTCACCAAGTTTGACGGCCACACTAGTGGCCCTATTAGGAGCTGTAGTCTCGCTGATTGTGGTGGTAAAAGCCCTGGACAAGGGTATGCCAGAAGCTCCCATTTACATGGAAGAAAAGGAAGTCATGGAGGAAGAAGTAGCTGACCTGAAAGAATAGTACACCGTCTATATCACTCCTTATTCGATGGATCTGGTCGCTATCTTCACAAGCGATAAGACAGATTGAGCATGAACCGACTGTTCAGGAAATATTCCTTTTCCTGATAGGCCAGGCCAAGACACACCGGTATGCCTACATTCACTTTATGCAATTGTACATTAGGAAAAAGACACACCCCTCCAGTGTAAGCCCAAGAAGCATTTTTGCTCTCCCCCTGAACGGGAAAATGAGTGACCTCTCCAAACCAGTTGGTATTCAATTGAACGGCATCTCCGATAGTGGTGGATTTCAAAGTACTTCCCAAAAAGGAGTAATATTCATAGCTATCTCCTTCAAAAATGAAGGTCCCCAATTCCAGAAAATGTGCGTTGTGGGTGAGGCCTAGCCCGACTGAAAGTCCCTGGCTGTAATTTGCCTCAGCCTGTGATATTCGAACATTGACTATTTGAGGTGTTCTCGCAAATGCGTAAGCTCCGAATTGCTGGGCATCGGCAAAATGAACGGAAAACAGGATAAGGACTGAAATGGTGAGTTTGTTCATCAGCATCGTTTTTGCACAAAAGAATCTGACGAAAAACCTGGACGCAACCGAAAATTTGACGACCATTTTATTTCATCAGACAGACATGATCCCACCATCGATGTAGGTAGGAATTAACACCATCACTAGATGAGCTAACTTAAGATTAAGTAGATTAACTTATAAATAAGTTGTATAACTTAGTTTTAAGTAGCATATTTGTTTCGCTGATTACTAAACACACGAAGCAATGGTCAACTTAACCAAGGCAGAAGAGAAGATCATGAAGATTCTCTGGGATATTGGAAAAGGTTTTATCAAGGATATACGAGATCAATATCCCGACCCTAAACCTCCGTACAATTCAGTTTCGACCATTGTACGTGTATTAGCACAGAAGGAGATCATTGGATATAAGGTTTATGGGATTTCCTACGAATATTATCCATTAGTCTCCAAAGAAGAGTATCGAAAGGGTCAACTATCACGGTTGATTTCCGACTATTATAATAACTCTCTTACTCAGATTGTTAGTTTTTTCTCTGAAAGCAGCAATCTGGACAAAGCAGAATTAGATGAAGCACTTAAAATGTTGGAAGAACTGAAAAATAAGGAACATGATTGAAGTACTCATTTATCTTTTGGAAAGTAGTCTGATACTTATGTTGATGTATCTGATCTATGCGACATTATTGAAAGGAGAAACGTTTTTCAATTTCAATCGCTTCTTTCTTCTGACTATTCCGATATGCTCATTGGCCTTACCCTTATTCCATTTCAATTCGTTTTTCATACAGGTGCCAGTAATAAAGGACATCCATCAATTCCGGAGGTCCTACTATCAAATGATGGAGGGCTGGGAAGAACAAATCGCAGCAGGCACCATTCAAAATGAAGCTACTTCGATTTCTGGAATTAATGGCTGGATGCTGTTCTTGGGGCTCATCTTATTGATTTATGTGATTGGCATGATTTTTCAGTTGACCAAAACCTGGTTGATTTATCGTCAAATGAATCACATGACTTCATTACGTGCTCCTATCGCCATGAGTGGATTACAAGTGATCCTGCTGCCTGAGTTAAAATCGCCATTTTCATTCATGAAGACGGTCTTTATCCCAGAAGAGCTGGAGAAATCACAAGCGCTTGATCAAATTCTGACACACGAAAAAACACATGTCCGGCAAGGACACACCTACGATTTAATATTTGTTCAATTAATGGCGGCCATTTTCTGGTTCAATCCTTTTATATGGCGGCTTATAAACGCTCTAAAAACCATACATGAATACATAGCAGATAAGAATGTGATCAAAAGGGGTTATTCCTTGGTTGCGTACCAGACCATGCTTCTGAGACAAGTGATCAGCGACAACTCTCATGAGTTGGTACACAATTTCAATTTTTCATTTATAAAAAGAAGAATAGCCATGATGAATCATAAAAAATCCGGATGGACTGGTAAAACGAAAGTAATGCTTTCCCTTTCCATCACACTCATTTTAGCACTTGTAGTGACACAGGGCAATGCATGGATGAATGCCGAACAAGTCGTTGAATCAACGATTCAACCTTATTTGGATGATCAACACCTTGATCAGGAAACGGGTGTCAAAATTTCTACAATAGAACAGCGCGATTTTAAAGGAGTGTTTTCTGTAAAAGTTGATAACATCGATGCTGCAGACATCTCCTATGAAGCAACACAAGTTCGGGAGGGTATTGGACTGAACCAGGTAAAAGGTGAAGGTCCTATTGACCTGCTGGACTTTTTCAGAAACATCAAGGTAGGCGAATGGGTCGTAATAGAGGTTACCACACCGGACAAAACGACATTTATCAAATTCCCTATTGTTGAATGATCAGTTGTCTTCATTGTTCCCATACACTGGAGACAACCTCTGTTTTAGTTGTCATCAAGATGACATGATCCCACCATCAATGTTGATGGTCGTACCGGTGATCCAACTCGCATCATCGGAAACGAGAAACAACGCCAGCTTAGCGATATCATCAGGGGTGCCAAGACGGTTCAGTAATGTCTTTTCACCCGCCTGGGCTACTGCTTGCTCCGGATTGTCAAATGCTTTGGCAGAATCCCAGATCAGGGGTGTATCAACCGGACCAGGGCATAGGCAATTGGCCCGTACATCGGGACCATAATCCAGGGCCATCTGTTTGACCAATGCGACCATGGCAGCCTTGGACGCACAATACGCCGGATGATTTGGGAAATTCTTGAATGCCGCAATGGAGGCGTTCCCAATAAATGTTCCACGACTATTTCGGAGATGTGGCAAGCTGTACTTGGCTAAATAGTACACGGAATGCAAGTTGGTATCAAAAGTCGCATGCCAGTCCTCTACCTGAACTTCCGTCACTTTGCCCAACCCTAAGATACCGGCATTGGTAATCACAAAGTCAAGTTGACCAAACTGATCGATTGCCGCTTTGACCAACAATTCATTGGTTGCTACCTGTCTGACATCACCAATCATGATCGCCACACTATCCAGTCGTTTTGCCTCCAGTGTATTTTTCAATTCTTCGGCACGTGCTGCATTCCTCCCATTGAGCACTAAACTGGCACCTTCTTCATGCATTCGCATGGCCATGGCTTTTCCCATTCCGCTCGTGGCACCGGTGATGATCCCTACTTTGTTTTTGAGTTTCATGAACTACACTTTTTTATCTGTCAAGATTCAGCCAAAAATAGAGGACCAATCCGGGCATCACGGGAACTACACCGGAATTTTCCTCCCCTGTTTACGGAAAATTCCGCTTTTATCTGCCGTATGTCTTTTCGGCTTTTACAGCAATCAAATTACTATTTAATTTAGCTAAAAACCAAAATAATTAGCATATGACAGAAATGCCCACCATCGGAAGATTGATGGAATACCGTATCCCTATCCGACTGAAAGGCAAATTGCTATACAAGCGCAATCAGAAACACCCAATTGCGATCTACCTGGGACAAACCGGCGATTTTCACTACACAGATCCCCCTAACCTGTTCAAGCCTTACTCTTTGTATATGCATCCCTATTTCCCTAAAGAACCAGTCGTCCGGGTGGAGGTTGTGCAGGCGATCCCATTTGCTAGCAGAGGCGCATTCTATAACCTGAATAATATGGAGTCCTCCCCTATTGCCATCATCGAGCGCAAGCGGTTGGCGGTCTCGATCAACGATATCTACCGTTATCCTCAGTACTTCAAGCCCGTTTATGCCTTTCAATTGGAATCAGACTTCAGGGAGATCATGCCTTTCAAGCTGGATCGGATCGATCATCGCAAAGCATTGAGAAAGACAGATTAGACAGAAATCTACATCAATCGGAAATAATTCAGATGAATAGGTATCAAATGGCATAACCCAGCATATTTCGCCACCGAAGCCTACATATTCCGTTAGGGATGGCTATTTTCAGAAGATTACTGTGATTATCTTCCCGTACCGCCACAAAAACGGACTTGACCATGTACAAGATCGAACGCCAAAATTATGGAGTCAAATTAACCTTTGACGGATTCATCGAACCCGAAGAAATGCAGGCCTATAAAGATGAGTTTAGAGCAATGCTGGATTTGCTGCCATCAAAATTCGGCCTGCTAGGAGATGTAAGAAACATGAAACCCCTACCCCCTGAAAGTCAAGCGATCCTAAGTGCGCATCCTGAGTGGACTGCTGACCGCATTGTTCGTTCAGCCACGGTCATTGATAGTGCGCTCGTAAAAATGCAAACACGAAGGTTGACTAAGGAATGGAAACAAGATGAAGCAAAAAGGTACATTGATGCTTCGAAGCATCTCGACTGGGAAGTGGTAGCCGAAAAATGGCTATTAGAGGGTATTGAACCTCAGTAGTTGCTTGACTACTGAGGCTTTTATTTTTTTATCTCATAAGCTACTGAATACTCAGTAAAAACCCAATAGAAAAGTTACCATCCCAATCAAAAACGTAATCATTACAGTTTTCAAGATTGTCATAAAGCGCTTTGTAGATATTCAATCCAGCCAACACTTTAGGATCTTCGATTCCCTGATAATCGTTTGGATTATCCAAAGGTGTATACCTATCGCTGTAATCATCATTCAATTTTGCAAGGTTATATGCTGCACCACCAATCATGAAACAGTGATAGGTCTTATCAGCTGGAATTTCAAGAATTCGAGCTTTGATGGCTGCATAAACACCTTCATCACTTAAGCCTTTCTGGTAATATTTCGATCCTTCAAAACTGATACTTTTGATCTCTCCACCTTCCATCCAGGATACCTTCGTATTTCCTGAGCCGATATCCACCACAAAAGAATTCTCGATAAAAGGAGCAGGCATGATAGCCTTAAAGGCAAAAATTCCTTCTTTCTCCACATCCACATTATTGATCGCATAACCCAATTCCTTCAAGGCGACATTGATCTGCTGTACTTTCTCACTTGAACTTGCGGTACTACTTTGAATAAAATGGATCTTATCACCTGTTACTCCCTGTTCCAACATACCTGCGATGTAGGCTTCTAACCCTGATCGGACGGCTTCCAGTGTCGCATCTCCTTCATACACATTACTTTCACCGAAGTTAGCCTTTTCCAATTTCCAGTTACCTACGGTATCCAAATTGACAATGAAGGAATTAAAACCTGTTCCCCCCATTTCCACGATTCCAAATAAAGAGCCGTTTTCAGGCAATGGAGGAGCATATTTAAACTCTTCCGTAGTTGTCTCCACCTCGGATGTTTGCTCAGCCTGCTGTGGAGTGGAGCAACTAAAGGCCACCAAGGCAATAAGTAGTGATAAAAATGATTGACTGCTTTTCATTTGGCTAGATTTTGCTCAAAACTATACTAAAAGTCAGGAACATCAAGAACCACAAAATCAATTCTGATTTTACAAACCATTGCATTAATTTTCATGAAGTCACTGATCAGGCAAAAAAAATGCAAATCCCATCAAAACACTTGGTTTTTAAAGAGTTAGCACTGTCCTTTCCGAACACGGAACAAGCACCTCATTTTGACCGAACAGCTTTCAAAGTGATCGGGAAACGGATATTCGCGACACTTCACCACGCAACCGATTCCGCTAACCTTAAATTATCCCCTGAAGATCAAAAAGCTTTTTGTGAGCTCGGAGACCACATCTATGCGGTTCCTAACAAATGGGGCACGCAAGGCTGGACCACTTTTGAATTGGGTAATTGCGCAGAAGAAGTTGTCAAAAGTGCACTAGAAAGTGCCTATCTTCAGGTCGGGAAGAAATAACCTATTTAAATGAAATCGCCCATTACGTCTTGCCTTTGGTTCAATGGAAAAGCAGCCGAAGCAGCAGCTTTCCACTGTAAAACATTCAAGAACAGTGAAATCATTCATAGTGATGAAGTGGTCACACATTACAACCTGAACGGCTATCGATTCACTGCATTAAATGGTGGTCCGCGATATCAAATGACCCCTGCGGTATCGTATTTTGTTTATTGCGGCAATGACGCGGAAATTGAACGCATCTATAAGGCCCTTTCGAAAGGAGGAAAGGTATTGATGCCATTGAACAAGTATCCATGGACCAGTAAATATGCCTGGGTACAGGACAAATTTGGTGTCAGCTGGCAGCTAGATATTGATGACATCAAGGTGCCACAAAAGATTGTCCCAAGCCTGTTGTTCACCGATAAGAAATACGCCCTGATCCAGGAAGCTTTTGATCATTATGAATCAATCTTCGACACCCTATTCTTAACCAGCCTTCCTTACCCGATCAGCGCGGGAGCACCTTTAGGCACGCATCAATTCGCTCAATTCAAGCTGAACAACACCATATTCAATGCGATGAGTAATAATGCCCGACACGATTTCGATTTTACTCCAGGCAACTCTTTTGTGCTCGAGTGCGAAAATCAGGAAGAGATCGATCAATGCTGGGACCAATTAACGAAAGGTGGTGAAGCCAGTAAATGTGGTTGGTTGGTAGACAAGTTTGGCATTTCATGGCAGGTAATTCCTAGTCAATTAGGGGAATTGATGAGCAATCCGGATACTTCAGAAGCGGTCATGAACAGCATGCTTGAAATGAAAAAGATAGTGATTGCGGAGCTGGAAGAGGTAGCTAAGTAATCAGCCCCCTACTCCTTCCTGATCAGATTGAAATAGGTCTGCTCGAAAGTACAGAGTTGTTCTTTCAGCAGCAGGGTGTCTTTGTCTGCGAGGCTGTCTTCAGAAAAAGTCATTCCCTTCAATAGGCGAACGTTAAGCGAATCTCCCTGATTAAGTACGTGGATCAATCCGCTGCCTCTCGCTATCACCTGCAGTACCTTCACGCCTACTTGCCGCATTTCCTGTCGGCAGGATGTATCCTCCCAATTGGTTCGCAAAGGGCTTACCATGATTTTAATGGTTCCAGGCGGTAATTCTTCAACCCCATGAACCTGACTAATCGTTGGTTTTGACGGACTGGCCTGCGCCAAAACCTGTAAGGCTAAAAGGAATAGCGTCAGAAACAGGAAAATCGACTTCATAAGTAAAAAGAAATGCACCGATAAAATTACCAGTGCATTTCTATTAAACGTTGATCTTTAAATAATTATCTATCGCTTCAGTACAGTAAATACTTTTGAAGAACCATTTCCGGCAGCGACTTTGATCAAATAAAGTCCTGTTGGTCGGGAAGAGGCATCCCAAACAAAGTCCTGAGTTCTCTCGTCAAGCACTTGCTGCAACAAAACATTTCCCTGAAGGTCATAGATCGCAATTTGCTTCTCACCTTCCGTTTCATCGCCAAACTGCAAGCTAAACGAAGAAGCAGATGGATTAGGCCAGATCTTCAGCTCCACTGGAAGGTTGGTCTGTCCCAACAAATCAGGGGCAGACTCAGTGTCAACTCCACCAAATGCATCGTTAACAGAACCATACAGCTGGAATACTTGATCTGTTACTCCTCCGAAAATTGAAGCTGGCGTCCAGTCCGTCGCTCCTGCACCGAACAGGTTAGCCTGATCTCTGAAGAAGCCCTGCTCTCCAACCACAGAGGCCTGAGTAGACCAAAACCACTGGGTCGCATTAGGGAAGAAATTCAAGTTTACATAAACACTGATCCAGTAAGTACCTTCACCCAAGGTAGCAGCCGTAGGCAATTCCAGATCCAGATTCGTGCTTGCTGGATTTGAAATTGGTGCGAAAGCGCCACTGTTATACACTTCCGTTCCTGGTACGCCACCGGCATCATCGTAAATCACGACTGTAGCACTGGTCAACAATGGTGCATTATTAGCTCCACCTGCAGCAAAAACGCGCTCTATGGTCCAGTTTTGACCTGCAGGTACCGTCACGTCTGCGGCCGTTTGAGCAATCGCTCCGAAATCAAGGAAATTTTGTGAAGGTCGGCTACCTACAGCCGGCTCAAATTGCTCGTAAATCGGAAATTCCGCAATGTTGATGGTAAACCCTTCCGCTACGGTTTCATTCTCAGTAGATGCAACTAACCCTATAGTTACACTACCGAGGGTATCGGCGGCAAAGCTGATCTGGATTTCATCTTCCACAAGTACAGCTGTTACCAAGTTGGGGTCGCTATTGGTCAATGTGATTGTAATTTCATCATCACCTTCGTTTTGCTCCCACCATTTTCTTCTGCGTCCTTCGTCTTCTTCGAAGGTGAAAAGTCCGGCAATAGAGATGGTCGTGTCCGGAGCATTTACAGGAACGGTGAAATCATTCAACAAGAAGTTGGCCATCAATTCAGGCTGATCTCTTCTTCTCACAAAGTCGAAGGCAGAATACAAGCCATTACCATGAACAGCAGCTGCTACAAATCCATCCTTACGGGTTTTGACCTGAGCAACGACCGTCTCTCCGATTCTGGTGCTCCATCTTCTCCACCATCTCTGGTTATTAGGACGGATGGTTCTGGCATAGTAAAGACCAACGCTTGTACCTACATAATATCCCTCAGAATTTCCTTCAACAGCTAACCACCTTACAGAAGGTCCGCTTCCAGTTCCATCAGGGTTTTCCTCCAGGTTACCACTGATATCTGTCCAAGTATCTCCGGCATCTTCACTGTAGAAAATACTAGGAATACTGTAGTTCGAGAAGACAGCAAACACACGATCAGAATTGGTAGGATCTACCGTCATACAAACCACGTTGCCTGGAGGTAAACCTTTGCCCGTTGACAGGTCTACCAACGTAGAACCGTCAATGTTCGCATTGTCAATGCGATAAATTCCACCAGCATTGGTACCGAAATAAAGTTTGTTGGCTTCTGGGAAAGTAGATACATCCAAAGATGTAATGGTTCCCGGAACGATTGAATTGGTCATTTCTGTCCAATTCACAGAAGTAGTTGCGTTGGAGAACAATGGAATACCATCCAGGTCATTATTCCTCCACATGCGGTTGCCAGCGGGCATGTACATGATGTTGTCATTGCGAGGATCAAGAATGAATGGCGCAATGAAGCCAAATCCTGATGCTCCTGAAGGCTGTACTCTCGCGAAAGACTCAAAGTTTCCTAGCGAGTCGAAGTTAAGTCGAAAAACCACACCTCGCTGAGCAGAAACGTAGCGCGTACGTCCACCGTCAGCAATAGCTGCATACGCACCGTCACCACCGAAATCTTCAATCCAGGTAGCATCAGACTCAGTTGAATCTGTGAACCAGGTTCCATTGTCCTGGAATCCCGAGAGTAAGTCTTCATTCTCCGACTCAGGATCGAATGCCACTACATAAGGTTGTGTGGTGATGTATCCCCGGTTCAGATCCGTCCAGGTTACCGGCTCAACGCCGCCGCTGATTTCTGTGATGTCTTCCGCACGGAAAACTCCTCCGTCATTACCAGAAAGTGCTCTGTTCGGATCAGACGGATAGAATACTAATTCGTGCTGATCAGGGTGCTGATTGGTGTAAAGGCTTACATTATTCAATGGAGAATAACCACCGATCCAGCTGTCCTGTCCTGCAGGAGTTCTGAACCCCGTGAATGAACGATAGATGTTCGTCCCGCCAACAAATACCAGGTTTGGGTTTGTTGGGTGAACCCGTACGATCAGGTTGTAGCTTGTTTGAGAATTGAAGCTACCTACTGAACCACCCAGTGCCGGCAGATTCACACTCAAATCTGTCCATGCCGTGCTGTCAGGCTCGTCCGCGTTGTACTCCCAAAGGAATCCTAATGTACCTGCTTCATTCTCTGCCAAAGCAAATACGATGTTTTCGCTGGAAGGTGCAAAACCAAGCACAGTTCTACCTGTCAATGGTGACCATCCTACAGGTGTGATGTTCGTCCAGGTATCTCCGTCGGTTGAAGTGAATACACCAGCGTTTGGTGTCCCTGTTGCTTCTATCGCGGCATACAAGGTACCACTATTGGTAACGATCACTTCTGTCCAGTTAGGAAATCCTCCCTCCAATACTTGTGTAAAGTTTCTGGCAAAATCTGTAGACTTATGAACCCCATCTCTGGTAGATACATATACATCGCCAGTTACTGGATGCACTGCAATATTGGAAACCAGATCAAAGGGAGAGAATTCTACAGGATCATCGTCCTGCGTATTTCTGGAAACATGGAAAGAACGACCGCCATTGAATGAACGATAGATACCATTTCCCTGATAAAATGCACCGGCAGCACTGGCTGAGTTTCCTACCCCCTCACCAGTTCCATAATACCAGATGTGCCCTTTACCAGGCCTTGGATCCTGCACGATACAAGTGATACTCGGATGCTGAAATTGTTTCGTGATCTTTCTCCATGACTCTCCACCATCTTCGGATCGCCACAAACCACCTGAAACACCACCGGCGAGGATCACATTCTCATTGGTTCGGTCAATTGCCAATGCGCGGGTTCTACCCCCAACATTGAAAGGACCTCTGTTTCTCCATCTTCTATTCTGGAAGAATCGGGCTTCTTCCGGAGATTTCGCTTCTTCTACAAAAGGCTGAATACCTTGTGCAAATTCCACTTCTTTCATCCAGATTTCTACCGGAAATTCACCCGTATATGGGTTGACCAACATTTGTCGCTCAGCTTCCGCACGATCGATGGCATTATCACCAATACGCTTGGGGGTGTTGGAATACTCAGCAATGTTGTTGTCAAAGATCTTGGTCATCTTGTACAATTGATGACCATCATAAGTAGATGCCTCGGTTTTGAGTCGAGGGTCTACCTGAGCATAAGAAATAACGGTAAACGCCAATAGGAATAATAAGGTAGCGCCAACCTTTCTTGCTAGTAATTTGATTTTCATGGTTTTTATGAAATTTTAGGTTTACACAACCCCAATATTTGGCATGAAGGCGGTGAGGCAATAGAATATTCTGCCCCAACAATGGGTAGGTATGCGGTTCATAATGATATTAAGGTTGATTGGGTTTAAAGGTAAAATAGGCTACCTGAAATACAATGCTTCTAATCCAATAAATGCAGCTAAGTGTCGTTTTTTGTCAATCACAATTCAATGCTCCTATTTACCGGCCATGATTAGTATTTGCTCAATTAATTTTTTAACTTGAAAACAACTAAAGTATCTATCTATGAAAAAATTGACAATTCAACAGCAAAAGACCCTCCAAGGCGGTGATCTCAGAATACCCAAAGGCACCGGAAGAAGAAACGGGTGATGAGAAAATTAACGAAGCAGGCGCTACTGATTGTAAAAGGTGGAGCGCAAGACGTAGGTGATATAGACAGAACTCAGCCGAATAAATTACATAAATAATAAGCGTGCTAACATGATTAAGGTACCTAAAAAACGTATGCAAACTATTAAAGCCGGATACTTCAAGGGAGTAGATGGACTTAAGTAACTCTTTCTCAATCACGATCAATTAATCCATACATATCATGAAACCAATTCCTAAAAGTTCTCAAAAATCCATTCAAGGTGGTTGGCCAAAAGCTTGGAAAGTCTGATTCGAGATCAACTTTATTATTCCCCTTTAAACCATTTTAAACAATGAAACGAATTACAATAAAATCACAGCAATCTGTTCGTGGCGGATGCTGGCCAAAAGAGTGGAAATAACGACTCTTCCGTTTAGCAAAAATCTTTTTACTTCCATTCATTAAATCACTGAACCATGAAAAAAATCACCAGAACCCAATTACAAACCATCAAAGGAGGCAGGAAACGTCCCGGGCGTGCTTGAACAGATTTATGAAAAAACTTAGCAATAAACAATTGAAAGCTGTGAAAGCTGGATCGGATCTACAAGATTGGTGGAGATGAGCATGAAGAAACTCACCAACATACAAATGCAAACCATTATTGCAGGCACTGACGCCACCAGTGAAGACCCGGGGGCTGATATTGATTTTGTGGGCCTTTCCAGGAAATAACATCTTCTGCGACTTTACCCATAGAAACTAATGATCACAATTATGAAACGTTCCATTAAACCCTTGAATTTAAGTCAAGTTAAAATCACGAAAGTCCAGATGAAAACAATTTATGGCGGTCCTACCCGTCGCGCAGAATTGGATCATGTAGGGGCTTATAACTTCTATAAATAATCATGAAAAGAACCAATAAATTAAGCGCTGTAAAAATCACTAAAGTGCAATTGCATACCATCTATGGCGGGCCCACTCGTCGTGCTGATTAATCCAGCTCTCTCAATAAGTCATGAAAAAACTTAGCCAAAAAGCACTCAAGTCCATCAAGGGTGGGCAGGATGGAGATGATCTGTTTTAAGCAGCCATCTATTAATTAAACTGACAATCAATGACCGAAAGAGCATTCTCTTTCGGTTTTTTCATGCATGGAAAACAACCAACCCTACAAAAAACTAGCAGATCTAGTGATCACGTTTGAAGGATCACAAATATTCATTCGGTCCAATGCCGGTGGCGTCGGCATCGTTACCGACCCGGTGATCGTTGAAGTACTGGCCTATTTTGATGCACCCAGAACCTCCAGGGACTTTGAAGGAGAATTCGGAAAGGAAACCCTTCACCTCATGGAAAGTCTGGTCGAAGCAAACCTGTTGGTAGCGGCCAACAAAGAGCGTGACTCTCCTGTTTTTTTCGGGTTCTTCAGTGGATTCGATGTGCACAGAAAAATGCTTGCCGATCAGGAGCGATTGTCGAAATACCGTGAAGCCATCTTTGCCACCGTCTCCGAGGGTGATGTGGTCATTGATGCCGGCGCAGGAACAGGAATTTTATCCGTCTATGCGGCCCAGGCCGGAGCGGCCAAAGTTTATGCCATAGACAATAGCGAAATGGCTTTGATGATCCCTAAGCTGGCCAAAGAAAATGGTTTTGACCAGATCATCGAAGTGGTTCAGGCCGACTTTGCCGAGGTACAGCTACCCGAAAAAGCAGATGTGATGGTCAGTGAAACATTTGGATTTTGGGCACTGGATGAAGGCGCTATACCTGATTTGCAGCAATGCGCGAAACGGCACTTAAAAATCGGAGGTCGTATGATCCCTGAAGCTTTTAGTCTTTATCTGGCCCCGATCAAAACTGCTCCCGATAATCTATATTCCGTCTTCGATGATCGATTCGATGAAGTGCGTATGGAATGTCTGGCAAACGAATCCAGCCTTCAATCATCGGTCTCCAAGCTCGACCCTGAAGCAGTTGGGAATTCCATTTTCGTCGGTCGATACTTAACGCTAGAGGTAACGGAAATCATTGAAGAAGCAACTCAAATCCCTGGCCCTTGTGAAGCTTTGTGTGCTTACTTCACATTGCATCTTTCACCCGAAATTGACCTCACCAATGCCCCACATGGCGCCACCACCAGTTGGATCCAGGCAACACTACCTATCCTACTACCTCACTCTGAAAATCAACTCAACCTTCGAATAGAACCCGCCCCTGAAAACAGAAGGGCCATTTCGCTCACCCTAACTGGTGATGTTGAAAAAACGATCAGAATATCCTGATCCATCAAGCATTCTTATTCATTAAAATTTTGACACGAAATACCAAATTCACTAAATCATGAAAATAAAACGAATACAAACTTTTCTGATACTTATTATCGGTTTGGTCCTCTTTTCCTGTGAAGATGACCTGTTGAGCATAGAACTAAACACGGATCAGTTAACAGAAACCACATTATCTGACGCCAGTGCGTCCCAGGATGAAAACAGCCCGCTTAGTAGTGCTTCTGGAGGGGCATTGGACAATGCCGGAGGCCTTGATGGGGATTCAAGTACATTTTATTGAGTACAGTAGCTAGATTGGTCTTAGTGAGCCACTAAGACCAGAGCTACGGTAATTATTGAACAATACGTTTCTCAAAATTCATGCAATAAACTCCTGTAACTAAAGAATTTCTTATCTTCATAGCCATAAAACATTGCCTGGCTGGCAAAACATAAACCCTTAATCATTGAAATCATGTTGAAGCTCGATTCATCTAAATCATCACCAAAATCTGTTAAGATTTCCGAAACATCCTCTCAAAGACTGCTCAATGCAGATGAGCTTCAAAGCATCAAAGGAAGTCTGCATCGGCCGCCTTCTGTTACTGTTGGAGGATAAAAATGTCTGACCGCCAGGTCCTCTATCACGTATCGAATCAGGATTTTGCCATCGATTACTTCAACGAAAATGAAGTCATTGACTGGTCAGGAGATCAATTCAATCAGAATACGATCAATCTTAGAGGCTATCGGCCTCAACTAGCCGTAGCTGATCATTCCATTGACTTGATCCGAGCGCTATCTTCCTTCGGTCCTGAACTATTAGATCTTGGTGAGAGAAAGGAGCTGATCACGCATGTTACTGATGCGTTGACATTTACAAATCGCCGATTGGTAGAAAATGTATTTGAAAGCATACGTGTCAAACATTTCAGCCATTTACCTTCCAGGGCGCATAGTATCTACCTGACTAACCGCCAGCATATAAGGTATTGGTTTCAGGAATTGAACCGTGTCAATCCATCGGTGATCTATGAATTTGAATGTGAAGGCACTTTTCACGCAGCCGATGCTTCATGGATTCCAGAGCAGATCGTTCCTAGCGATGATTACACAGCACAAGCGTTTAATTACTGGAATGGGAAAAGTCATCCTGGTTATCCTAACCCAAGCACTGAAATTTTATTTGTTGGAAAACTCAGAAAACTCAACTCTTACAGCCATCCTAAAGAGCTAATTGCCGATAGGCCAAATTATAGTCAGGTGCTTGAATTTTTCGCGAATTGTCTATCAACTAAGTATTTTCCCAAAGCCAATAGAGGGCATGATATGGACCATACGTCCCGGGTCATGCTCAATTCACTGAAACTATGTTCTACACTTAACCTGGAATATTCCGAGGTGATAAAGGCACTTTGCGCTGCATTCTTACATGACCTTTCTCGCCTTCATGATAGCCCCTGTGAGATCCATGGTCAACTGGCAGTGATTCAGAAACTACCACAATTTTATCCAACATGGCTCAACCTGGGTTTGGATGATGACGCCATAGAGGAAATTAAGGCAGTCGTAACCCTTCATTGTAAAAAAGACAACTTCCATAGCGACATCCCAAACATTCAATTGTTGAAGACGCTAAAAGATGCCGATGCGCTGGATCGGATTCGCTTTGGTGAAGAAAGTTTGGACAAAAATTACCTCAGACTATCTGCTTCACGCAATCAAATTCAATGGGCAAAAGCATTGTTTTTACGATCTATAAAAACCGACAATCCTTCCCAGTTCTTTCTGAAAGAAGCCAATAAAATCATCAAAACATCAGGATAAATCAAGGTAATTCTGATCAGTCATCAAAGGAAAAAGAAGTAATTGCTCAAGCATTGGACAATACGAGAGACCTTGACTGAAGTTTAAGCCCCTGTCTTAATCAGGAACATCATTTGGAATTTGTTAGCAGTTAAGACCAGATAGGAAAGTAAGCAAGCACTGATTTGGTATTTTTCTTATTTTCGTACGGACTTTTACCAAAATAACTTACCCTAATGTTTTTCATCCTCCTATTCCTTGCACCCTATTTGATCATGCACCGCAAAAGGTATCGGGAAGCAAGAGATCGAGAACTCTATCTGAAAACGAATCTCCTATCATCCAATCTATGGATCATCTTTCTCGTGTCTGTTGGCCTGATTTTCGTCAATTCCTCCTTTCAGACGAGCCCTACTCACGAAGCTGAAGAATTAATTGAAATAACCTCTCCTAAAAAAAATGCCTACCTGGATAGCATAAATTTTCATCGGTATTCACACATGAACATCCCCGAATATCAGAGAGATCTTATCCTTACACATCTGTCCGTAAATGACGAACACCAGAGTCTTTTTTCCTATTATGACTCCATCACCTCCCTGGGGCATCAGGACATAGCCTATTGGGGAAAAGCTTACATACTTCTGGAACTAGCGGAATATGATAGTGCTCTTACTTTTCTTGACATGACCAGTCAAGGTTATGAGGGACGTTATTTTTTCTACACGAAAGCCATGGCTTATGCCGGATTGGATCAAGAAGATTTGGCCATCGATCTGCTCTTCCGGGAACTGGAACTGAAAGAAGGCGCTCACGAACATGCCGCAAATTGGCTGATCAATTATCACTTTCAAAGAGACAATTACGAAGCACTTTCCGAATTATTATCAAAAGAGAACGCATTCGATTATTTCCCACTGGACATAAGGAGAGAAGTACAATTGCTTGATTTCAATATTTCCGGTTATTACGGAACGATTTTTACCTTTTTCGTTCAGGACATCAATCCCATTGGCATACTTGCAGCCTTTCTTATCTTAATGGTTTGGTTTCGGTTTGTAACCCAACTTGCTTTTTTCCAGCAATTAAGATCCAAGGAACTGATCGCTTGCCTGGTGCTGGGTATGGGATTCGCATTCCTTACTTTTTTATTGAGCGACTTGCTGCGTCAGTGGTCCGGAGATAGTGAGTTCTGGAATACGTTTACCTGGAGTGTAATCGGCATTGGAGCCATCGAAGAATTGGTGAAAATCATACCGCTTCTCATCATCATGGTAGTCATCAAACGTAAGTTGGAAGCCTACGAATACATCCTATTTGCAAGCATCTCGGCACTTGGGTTTGGGTTCTCTGAAAACCTCCTCTACTTTGACGGCACCTACGGAAACATCATCACAGGCAGGGCACTCACAGCTGCAGTAGGTCACATGATCGATTCATCCATTTTTGCCTATGGATTTGTTCTTGCTAATTTCAAATACAAAAACCTAAACAACATAGTCGCCTTCTTTATCTTTTGGGGGCTAGCAGCTTTGGTCCACGGTCTGTATGATTATTGGATTTTCGCGGAACTGTACCTGTTTTTCTTCTTTTTCCTTCTGCTGATCATCCGCGTTTGGAACACAGTACTCAACAACTCCCTGAATAATAGCAAAGGGTTTACCTATAGCTCGAATTTCAATACGAAAAGATTACAATTTTACCTCGCGATTTCCCTCTCAGTGATCATCATGTTTGAATACATCGTCACCGGAGCACAACTAGGCAGAGATGAAGCAAATAGCTTTTTGATCTCCGCGTTCTTTTCCGGAGCGTTTTTAATTGCTTTTCTGGGGTCCAAGCTCAGTTCGTTGAACCTGATCAAAGACTACTGGGGCAAGATCAATTACTCCATCAATCCATTTACCGACGATATTGTCACACAAAACTTCGTGCATCAGAAAGTGCAATTAGGCACCTACTATTCGGATCAGGGGTTGGTGGAATACTTTCCTGCCGGCGTATTGGGAAAAATCACCAGCCGGGTAGTCTTGCAAAATCGTGCCCCTACTTTTTTCATGTCCAATGATGATTCAGGATGGTTCCTTGTAAAATTGGCTAAACCACTCGACGAACCCGGATTCAGGAAAGATCGCGTATTGATACAATTCAAAGATCATTATTCATCACTGAATGATCAGAGGAAATTCATTGTTAAACTTCTGCTTATCCCTGAAAAGATCACCAAAATCGCAGGATATCCCGCCAGAAAAGATTTTGAATCTCTTGGCTGGGTATTTCTCGAATCTGCCAATCCACATACACTGGATGCTACTCGTCCTTCAACACATCCACAGGATTGAGTCGTGCTGCTCCGAAGGAACGGGTACCCATGGTAATCGCCGATACGATAATGGTAATGACAAAGGCACTGAGAATAATTTCCCAACCCAGCGATATGCGGTATTCAAACCCTTCCAACCACTGACTCATGAGGAAATAAGTCACCGAACCGGAGACTATAAATGCGATGATCAAAAGCCAGGTCACTTCTTTGGCGAAAATGGACAGGATTTGCTGTAGGGTTGCTCCTAATACCTTTCGAATGCCTACTTCCTTGCGTTTGGCATTGGCCATGTAATCCGTTAACCCATAAAGTCCCAAAATGCTGATCACCAGTGCAATCAGAACAAAGAACGAGATCCCTTTGGCCATCACCTCTTCAAATTGATAACGACTGGCGATTTCCTGATCGAAGAAATTGTACTCGATGAGCAATTCAGGATACACTTCGTCCCAAATGGTCTCGATACTCGCTAACGCAGCTGACGATTCTGCGCTAGAGGAAAGCTTTAGCGCCATCTCATAAAAACCATCCTCTTCATATCGCATCATAACCGGGATGAGCTCATTTTGTAATGAAAAAGAATTGAAATCCTTCAACACCCCAACGATACGATACTTACCATCCCAACCGCTGGCATGGAGTTCTTTGCCCAGGGCCTCTGTTGGACTACCCAATTCCAATTCCTTCAGGGCTTGCTCAGTGACTAGCACATTGTCGGAAGGGTCATTGGAACGAAGATTTCTGCCACTGACTAATTGCAATTCAAATAAGTCCAGATAGTTTTCATCAATACTCTTGACATTGAATTGCTGATCTTGATCTTTACCAAGTTCGGGGCTAAAATATCGATCAGTATTGTTGGTATTGGCCATAGGACTGCCGAGGTGCACAGATACCTGATCAACCTCAGGCAAACTTTCCAGGCGGACCTTTAAACGTTTTTGACGCTCCAGATCAGGTTCGGGAAACAACAACTGAATGATCCCGTCTGTCTGGTACCCCATGTCATAATCCCGCATGAATCGCATTTGGGAAAAGATCACAATTGCACCGATGATCAATGAAACTGAAAATCCGAACTGTAACCCAACCAGAATTTTCCTGATAGGCAACTTACTTTGCTGGTCGATGTTTGAAACACGGGTTTTGATTGCCACAACTGGCGAAAATTTAGACAGTATCAACGCCGGATAAAGTCCCGAAAGCAGCGTCATTGCGACCAATATTACCGCCGCAAAAGCAATCCACTCCACGGTAGGCATATCTGCCAGACTAAGTGTAGAGTTGATCAGTGAGCTGAATAACATCAGGAATTGTTCACCGAGAATGAATCCAAGTCCAAGAGCAATCAGTACGATCAAAAATGTTTCCATTAAAAACTGTGCGATCAGGTCAATTCGATACCCTCCCATCACCTTTCGAATGCCTACTTCTTTGGCGCGGTGTATGGCCCTGGCAGTGGTCAGGTTGATAAAATTGATACTTCCAATCAGAGCAAGCAAGATGGCCAGGGTGTAAGAAATGATCTTGTAAACCGGTTCAAATGTGACACCACTATAATTACCTACTTTACCGGAATGGATGTCGGACAATGCCTGCACTTCCAGCCAAAAACCCTCAACTTGATTATGTTTCTCAAATGCAATGTTTACATCACGCTGCGTCACTCGAGCATCACTCCCACTGTTTATTTTTAACACACATTGCGTACCGCCATTGAGGCGTCCCCACAACTTGCCTTCTCCATAGTAGGCGTTGACTCCCTCCTGCTTCTCATAGCCCGCAACCATTTCAAAAGGGAAATCTGTGCTTTTAGGAAAGTCCAGGTAAATACCCTTGACAATCAGGGTATGTTTATTGGCTAGATTGATATCGCGCCCAAGTAAAGAGGAATAATCATTCGTTTCAAAAAACTTAAATGCCGTTGACGCAGAAAGATAAACCGCATCAGGATCCGTAATATCCGGAGAGCCTGCCAACCAGTCAAAAGTCAGAATATCATACATGTCTGGTTGTACAAAAGCAATGCGACGCTGCTTGATCTTCTTCAGCCGACCATCATTGGTAGGAATATTGACCTGATCATTGAGCATGTAGACATTGGAAATGGCTTCTACATTGGTCAAATCTTCGCGCAGACCATCGGCCAAAGGGTGAGGCACCGTGGCAGTCATTCCCGACTGATCCCCGATCTGGTAGGAACCTACCAGCCGATAAATCTGATCATAATTGGCCTGATGTGTATCAAAGCGATCCTGGAATCGAATGATAGAATACAAGGTGACAACACAAGCAATCCCTAATGAAAGTCCAATTACGCCCAGAAAAAAATAGGCTTTATTACGAAGCAGGGACCGGTAAGAAGTGACGAAAAAGTTTTTGAGCATGACCTAAAAATAATTTAACCTGATTGCAATATAGTTAATACCATACAAAAACCAGTACCTTTTAATGCAAAGTACCTCCCTACATGAAATTGCTTTTCGCGAATTGTTTTAAATTCGTTATCGCCTAACGCCAATCAATGAGAAAGCTGCCTATTCTACTTTTTCTATGCTTCTGTTCTCTGGTCAACGCTGCACAAGCCCCAACAGATAGCCTGCTCCAACTAACCGCTGCCGAATATCCTGCGACCAAAAGAATTCAGGCTTTCAATGAGTTGTATCAGCTATATGCATTGGATTCTCCAAATTATGCATTTCATCTAATGAAAGAGGCCACCGCACTCATTGAGCAAGAAAATGCAGCTGCCGCATCAGCGTTGGTCAACTTAGGCAAGGCATATTATGACCGTTCTTCGTTGGATTCAGCCATTTTTTATACCAAAAGTGGTCTTGGCATATTTCGCAAATTGAAGGATCAGTTTGGCATTGCAAAGTCGCTCAATAACCTGGGACTTTATTATGGCGACATCAACGCCCTGGAACAGAGCCAGGAATTCTATAAGGAGGCCCTCCAAATAGCGGAAGAGCAAAAATTCAACACGTTGGTAACAGACCTTTACAATCGTATCGGTTTTGTTTTTATTCGTCAGGAAAGACTCGAATTGGGACTTCAGTACATCATGAAGCCTTTCGAAGCCACTAAAGGTGAGGAAACCACCGATCGAGTCAAAGCAATATTCAATGTTGCCAATGTGCTGCAAAGGATGGGGAGGCTCGAGGAGTCCCTGAGTTATCTTGATACGATGGAGTTTGTCTCCAGAAAAATTGATTTCCAATTTGGGGTGGCCAAATCCCTTGGAATGCGAGGATATACGCTCATGGATATGGGTCGATTTGCCAAAGCCATAACTGCCGTCGAAGAAGCAATCAGGCTGTTTGATCAATTTGGAATTCAAAATGAATTATTACAGGCAAAGTTGGCAAAAGCAAGGATTTTGCAGGAACAGAAGAAGTATCAGGAGATGGAAGGAGTGCTCAACGAAATTGAAAAAGATATTTCAACTATAGAAAACTTCCAGGTGCTGACAGAGATCTACGATGCCAGGTACGTATGCATGAAAAACCTGGGTAAATATGACCTTGCACTACAAGCCTTAGAAAAACGATCACATGCCAGAGATAGCTTATACCTGACCAATGCAACGGCACAGATTGAAGAAATAACCACCAAGTATGAGGTGGATCGCAAAGATCAGGAAATTCAAAACCTGACACAGCAAGGCAAAATTCAACAACTGGAAATCCGCCAAAGAACCATTCTTCTGATCGGTATCGCCTTGTTGTTGATTGCCCTGACCATTGCAGGAATTCTTTGGAACCGTCAGAAAACCATCAATCACCGACAAGCAGTCTCCGCGATGGAACAAAAGCTGCTAAGGCTACAAATGAATCCCCATTTCATTTTCAATGCATTAGGCTCAATTCAGCAATTTATGCACAACAATGATCCTCAAAAAGCGGGTTTGTATTTGGCTAAATTCTCGAAACTCATGCGATCAACGCTGGAATATTCCAGGAAAGAATGGATCACTTTAGACGAGGAAATCACGTTATTAGATGCGTATATAGAGATCCAGCGGTTGTGCACACAGCAATCTTTCGAGGCACATATCATTGTGAATGAGGAGCTGGATCAGGAGATGATCAAAGTTCCACCCATGTTTGCACAACCTTTTGTAGAAAATGTATTTGAACATGCCAATCTGGATGAATCCGGGAAACTAGAAATCCGTTTTGAAATAGCTGCAGGTAAAATTCACCTGTCTATTTGTGACAATGGAAAAGGTATTAGTCACTCCTCCGAACAGCAACATGAATCTTTGGCCACCACCATTACACAGGAACGTTTGGCCTTATTGAGTAAGAAATTCAGTGAAAAGTTCGAGATCTCCATTGGACAGTGGATGGACCGTGAGTCAGGCACAAGAGTTGACTTATCCCTGCCCTATCATTAAAAAAGCGACCTGAAATAGATCGCTTTTCACCCAACAGTCTCAATCAAGAATCACTGCACTCATTCGGCGGCGGGATTTTCTGCATGATAGAGCACTTCAACTTCGGAAGGATTGAGTACTCGTTCAAATAAGGTGACATCATCGATGCTTCCTTCAAAAGGGAAGGTACCATTTGGTGAGGAAGTCCATGATCCATTGGTGTGTGCATTTCCTATTTGGTTGAAGACCATCGCAGAAAGCACTCTCATCGCCCGACCTGTCCCTGTCAATACATTATCGATGTAAATTTTCTGTTCTGTCCCATCTGCTGTAATTACCACATGGTGCCACTGATTGTCGTTCATTTGTAATTCACTTTCATTCATATTCACCACAGATCCCGTCCAGAAAGTAGCAGCCAGGGTTTCATCTTGTCGCACATAGAGCACGGGTACCCACTGACTTGCACTGCCTCCCAGCACTTCACTTTGATGTCCGATCAACGCACCGCCTGTGCTTGTCTTAAACCACAAGGAAACAGTAATTGCCTCCTTGAGCAGCAATCCGTTTGGCAGATCAACTCGACTGGCAGTTCCATCGAATGAAAGGGCCTGATCGTCATTACCAAATCGATCTGTTGCCGCGCTGGTTTCCACTAATGTTCCGTGACTTTCATTATCACTTCCATCATTAGCAGTCATATCATTAAATAAGTAATTAGCAATCATGTTGGAAGTCATGTCCACCGTGTGTGCATAGGCGATGACAGTAATTGTGAATTCAGTTTGGTCGCTGGCAGAGCCAAAAGTTCGGGTAGCCGTTAATGTAACCGACTGATCTCCTGTGTCTACTGAAGGGCGAGTCACGTCGCCATCATCGGCCAAAACATTGGCATTCGAGGTGGTCCAGGAAACTTGCACATCATTTGAAAGTGCAGTAGGCAGGCCCAGATCCCGCTTGACAGTGGCCGCATCTTCCCCATTGAAGAAGGTGATCACGAGCTCCTTGGCGGTTGCATCTAATATATCCTGATCAGATGGACTTTCTTCCAGCACAGTGACGGTAAATGTTTTCGTATCGGATGCTTCCTCCCTGGTAAGCGTAGCAGTCAGCGTTACTGTCGCATTACCTTCACCAAAGGCCGGTTGGGTCACCGTCCCGGCAGCAGAAATGATGGCAGTATTGTTACTTTCCCAGGTCACGGTTACTCCATCAACTGAAGAGGTTAAGCTCAGGTTAGTAGTCACTCCGGAAGCCGTTTCTCCAGATGCAAATCCAATCTCCAGGTTTGATTTGGCGGCAGCAACAATTTCGGCAGCCGATGGTCCCGCAGGCAAATCTTCTTCAGAACAGGCAATCATGACACCTAGTATCATGAGAGATAATAATAATCGAAATGTTTTCATGGCGTTGTGATTCAATGCACCAAACCTACAGCCCTGGTTAAGGCCGTATAACCCTCAATTATTATTCGCCAGTATTCATTGATTATTCGCAAATAGGCTTCGGTATTCACCTTACAAATTACGAAGCAGAGCTATCAGTTCATCCTTTCGTCGTAGAGAAACAGGAACCCGGCTTCCGTTTTTCATCAGAATACTTCCCCCTTCCGATTTCTCATACCTGTCAAAATGGTCCAGGTTCACCAAATGCGATTGGTGGCATCGGAAGAAGTGGAATTCTTCTAATATTTCATGATAATACTTCAGCGTTCTGGAAACCAGAATAGATCGGCCATCAGCTAATATGAATTGTGTATAATTCACATCGGATTCACACCGAACAATCTCCGAAACCTTGATGAGATAAGTATTTTGTGCATCGGTGAGCACTAGTTTCTTTTCATTGCTTGCTGCATTGTGTGTATAGGCGCCGATTTTGATGTCCTGATCCAATCTTTCTCTGGCTTTTCCGATCGATTTTATCAAGTCATCGGGATCAATGGGCTTCAGTACATAATCCAGCGCAGAGAATTTAAATGCCTTGATGGCATAGGCATCGTGTGCGGTCACAAAAATGGTGGGTGGCTTTTCTAGTAATTGGGCCAATAGATCAAACCCGGTACCATCTTGCATTTCTACGTCCAGAAACAGCAGATCGGGCCTGGTTTCACTCAGCAGCGCTAACCCCTCTTTCACACCTCCGCCTTCACCTATCACCACAAGATCAGTGGCATAGATCTTCAACAATGATTTCAGGTTGTCCCTCATGGAGGGGTTATCATCAATAATTATGACGTTCACGGGCGCGCAGATATCTAATTATCAAAGTTAATTGATGTAACTTCCTGTGGGACTCTCTATTTCTGAAAGATCAGAATACGAAGAGATCAAGATTACTAACATAACTGCTATGAGAAAGTACTTGCAATTAGGATTGATCATCATCGGCTTTAGCTGTGGCCAACAACCTGTTCAGGAATATACGACTCCTGATGCGATCGATGAACTGATGTCCTACTGTCACGAAACAGGATTGTTCAACGGGACGATCCTGGTTGCAAAAGGAGAAGAAATAATCTATCGAAATGCTTTTGGTATCGCCAATTACGAAAAAAATGAATTGCTGACTCCTGAAACAGCTTTCTATCTGGCTTCAGTATCCAAGCAATTCACCACCACCGGAATCATGATCTTAAAAGAAAGGGGATTACTTTCCTACGATGATCCGCTTTCAAGATTTTTCCCGGATTTCCCAGACTATGGCAAAGCCGTCACCATCCGCCAAATGATGAATCATACTTCAGGTATTCCCGATCACTATGGGCTTGGCGCGTATAAGAAAGACCTAAAAAATCAGGATGTCTATACGCTTCTGACGCAACAGGAAAGTCTGAATTTTCCTTCCGGAGACAAGTATTCCTACAGCAATGGTGGTTATGTACTGCTGGCAATGATCATTGAGCAAGTTTCTGGTCAGCCCCTGCATGTATTCATGAAGGAGAACATCTTTGACCCACTGGAGATGAACAACACACTGGTGTATGATGAATCAAAGCCGGAAATCTCTCCCAGGGCCATTGGCTATTTTCCTTCGGGCGACTTGAATGACTATGAGATCCTTACCACCGGAGCCGGGGGAATGTACTCCAATGTAGATGACCTTCACCAATGGCATTTAGGGCTGTTCACGGAAAAAATAGTCTCTCAAAGCGCATTGATGGATGCATATGCTCCCACCGCCCTCAATGATGGTGAAATATCCAATTATGGATTAGGTTGGGGCGTGGATGTAGAAGAGAATTCCGTACAGCATTCGGGTGGGCTTAATGGTTTCCGGACGTTTATCAAGCGATTTCTGGATACCCAGGAAGTTTACATTATGCTCACCAATCATGGGGACGCCTTCCGACTTGATGAAATTTCAACGGCACTGGACAACATTTTAAAGGGAAAACCCTACACGCTGCCCAAAGGACCACTGTCCTATCACCTCAAAAAGCTATTCGCAACCTTCACGGTTGACGAGGCCATTTCAAATGCGAGGGCCATGAAAGATAATGATGATGTTGAAGCAGACGAAAATGGCATCAATGCTTTGGGCTTGCAATATTTGCGAAGCAAAGAATTCCCAAAAGCGATCGCGGTATTGGAATTGAATACAGAATTATTCCCTTATTCTTTCAATACGTTTGATAGTTATGGGGAAGCCTTACTCAAAAGCGGGGATACTGTTCGGGGCATTGAGAACTACCGCCGATCCATCGAACTGAATCCTAACAATGAAATTGGGATCAAAGTATTAATTGGACTTGGACTTTCGCGTGAGGAATTGGTACCTGAAGTTCTGATTGACCCAAAAGTTCTTGAAAGCTACACAGGAGATTACGAATTGCGCCAGGATTTCTTTTTGACCGTAATTCATACAAATGAACAAATGTTCATTCAAGCCACAGACCAGGATCCTATTGAGGTTTTTGCCTACAGTGAAAACCGGTTCTATGCCAAGGTCATCAATGCGCAGGTCGAGTTTAATCAGGATGATAGTGGAAAAATCACCAGCCTGACCCTCTTTCAGCGCGGTGAATATGAAGCGCCGAAGGTCAATTAGTATCTACTCCCCATATTGTGCTTCCTGAATATCCCTCCAGGATACCAGATGGATATTGCGTTCTTTGATCAGGTCTTTGAATGCCTGGTTTTGTAAAGCTTCCAGGTCTCTTTGCCGCCAAGCCGAGCCAAAGTCAGGGTGATTGACTGCTACAGCTTGCATTTCTGCATTGTCATAGGCAAAGTGCACGATGATCTCATTCAGTCCGGGCTTCATGTTCCTCAGAATATCCATGTAATACTCGTTCCAATCTCTTTCGCCGATAGCCGGACTGATCGAGAATAAACGATCCACAAGAATCTGATCCTTCATGATACTGTTCACCAATTGAGGGGCGGCAGATATGTGGCCATAAGGAATAAAAACCGGAATCTTATAGCGCTTCCCTACTCGCTGATAAGCTTCGAAAAAAGCGGGTGTTTGGAACAAGGTACCCATATGACTATCCAGATGTGTTGGTTTGATCCCAAAAGCCAGGGCGCGTTCCACCTGTGCAATGAGTTCCTTTTCTAATTCTTTCACGGTCGCACTTTGAACCACCTCCGCAACAGACGGAGGAAAATGTGCTTCCTCGTTGAGCAAGCTGGAGATCTCCGAGGCACTGGATACACCATCCCATTTATATTCATCCCACTCCGCCGTTAAAGTCAAGTGAAGCCCAAGGTCCATTTCCGGATTTTCTTTAGCGTATGCTGCTGCCTGCGGAAACCAGGGACAAGGCACCATGATACTCGCTGAATTGATGGTCCCTTCTTCTAATGCAGCAATGGTGGCTGCATTCACCGAATTGGCCACACCTAGATCATCAGCATGTAAGATCAGAAGGATCGCGTCTTTATCATAGCCAAGCTTCTCAGCTGTGGTTTGTGTAAACCCAACTTGTATTGACAATATGCAAATGACGATTAAAAAAAGTGTAGAGAGAGGTTTCATTGGCTGATGAAAAAAATCAGTTGGACAAAAGTAAGGGGAACCATTAGGATCGCAACGTTCAATCGATAGGGCGGCTTTTTGAAATAGAAGAACAACCCACACATTATCAACATAATAGGAATCAGGTAACCAAAGATGATGTAGACATTGTAGACCTGTTGGTATCGGTTTGTATTGCCATCCTGGGTAATGTAAACTGCCATAGGCTTTCTAAAAATGGTAGTAGCCTCCACTATCGTACTATCTATTTTTTGAAGGTCTCTCTTGCGAGGCAATTCACCTTTTTCAAACTTCATTTCGAACTCCTCAAAAATGATGCGATCATAGCGAGGGTTATTGCCCCCACGTTTGTACTCGACTCCCTGTAGTACAGTCATGGTGTTCTGATCATGCTGTTCGTACGGTAACAGATAATCAACAGTCAGCAGTACATTCCAAGTCAGGATCAACCATGCTACCGGCCTGAAATATCGTATCAACCTCATGATCAACAACGCTTGCTGCCTTTCTCGTTCTTGTTCCTTCTCCTTGTTTTTTCGTCGCTGCTCCGCCCGCCAAATCTCTTCTTCAGATGGCTGTTGCGTCTGACTCGACTGAAAATAGTCATCAAGCTGTGGATCAGGTCGCTCATCAGTCAAGTATTCATAGGCCGCCTTGATCTCCAGGAATTTCTCATGCGCCCCGGCTTCTGAATTCACATCTGGGTGATATCGCTTGGATAGCTCTCGATACGCAGACTTGATCTCCTCTTTGGAGGCATTTTCGGTGAGTCTTAGAACCTGAAGATGATGTGAACGCAATATTGTCTTATTGAATGAATGGGAAAGTTAGTAAAATGAGAAATCACACTTCTCCTGTTCGTTTTGTTAGCAGGATCGGCAAACTGGTGATGGTAAGGTATAGCGAGATAATGGCAATGAAGAAAAACGTTTCACGTTGATAGAAGTAGGTCTCCCAATAGGAAAACACCACGAAGACCATATAAATCAACATAAACAACAGCACTAATTGACTCATCAAAGACTTGGTTTGTTTTTTCAGCAGCCACACAACAAGTGAAATCAACGAAAAAATCACCTGTTGTGAAGGGAGGAAAAAAAGAGAAACATATACAAAATACATCGGCCCCAAATCCATAAACTCCTTCATTTCAGGAACAAAAGTCCTGGCAATCATTAACAACAAAATGATTAATAACGAAGAGAGTATAACAGATCTAAATATTGCTGTCACTTAACTACCTTCTTCCACCTTTCTTTCAATACCTCCACCGACTTTTCCAGTTGCTTCACTCCTTCCATGGTTTGAGACGTAGGCTTTACGTCAGCACCTTGCAACAAGTTCATTAGATAAATGAATTTTCCTTGTAGTCCGACGATGGTTTCTTCCTGGGGATCGCGATGATAAATACTACCGTAAAGCAAATCCTGCTCTCCGGGGTTACCTCTACCTCTTAAAGCCTGGAGTGCTGAAGTTCTACCTCCTGCGGCAATACGTTCTTCCAAATCTTCCCGCATCTCCTGCAAAGCATTATAACCATCATAGCATCTTTTGGAGTACAATCCCTGTAATTTGATGTCTGCCTCCGAAGCAGCCACCCTCGGGTCCAGTTTTACAGCGAGATCCTGCGTATAAGCATTGCCATCTACAGTTAATCGAACTTTATAGGTTCCAGGCACAACGAATGGTCCATGGGGTCCGCTTGGGGTTTTCTTCCATACTGCTGCAATAGCGAATTGCCGATTCGTTCCATTAGGAGGTTCATGCCTTAAATCCCAAACAAATCGATGATGTCCCTTTGAGGTATGAAGAGGTTCAAACGGACGAATCCAATAAGTGGGGTGTGGCAACTTCGTGGTATCAATCGATTCTGCCTGATCCGTGCTCGCATAAGAGCGGATGACTTGATTTGAGGCATCCAGTATGTCCAGTCTTACCTTGATGGCTGCTTTGGACAGGTAAAAGTCAATGATGGCTCCATCTGGCGGATTCTCCCCCGTCGGTTCCTCAGGTGGAAGTGGCGTATCGCTGAACATGTTCCAACGTACCCGATAGGCTTCAGCAACCGGATACAAAGTAGCTTGTTCTCCTGCCGCACTCAGCCCCCTCAATGGCGAAATATTGTCCAGGATCCAAATGGAACGACCGTGTGTTCCTACTACAAGATCATTGTCTTTGATGACCAGGTCCCGAATAGAAGAAGCGGGCATATTTTGACGTAGAGATTGCCAGTTCTCACCTGCATCCACTGAAAAGTAGACTTGTCGTTCCGTTCCGGCAAACAATAAACCATCTTGTTTAGGGTCTTCTTTTACCACATTAACGGGTCCATTATCAGGAAGACCATTCACGATCCTCTTCCAGGTTTTACCTCCATCTGTAGTCCGATAAATGTGAGGTCGCATATCATCTTTTCGAATGGCATTTACCGCGATGCAGGCTGTATTTTCATCAAAATGCCCCGCGTCAATGATGGAGATCTTGTCCCATGATTTCACCGCTTTCGGCGTAACTTCTTTCCAGGTTTTACCTCCATCTACGGTCAGGTGAACCCTACCATCATCAGTACCCGCCCAAATGATATTGACATCCAAAGGAGATGCTGCTACCGCATAGATCACCCCTCTTCTTTTCATGGTTTTCATTTGGGGTGTGGCAAAACCTCCAATACTTGCTGGGACTTCAGGTTGCTCGTAGGTGAGATCAGGACTGATGATTTCCCAACTGTCTCCACCATTCAGAGATTTCCAAAGCACATTGGTGGCGAAGAGTAACATGTTAGGATCGGACGGATGAAAGAGCAAAGGCATGGTTCTTAAAATACGATACTTACCCGATCGAACTGCCTCAGGAGCGACATTCTGCGACTGCCCGGTCCGCTTATCAAACTTCATCACACGGCCTCCATAAATGATATTCGGATCTTTTGGGTCTGGTGCAACATAGCCATATTCATCTGCTCCTACCCCAATGAATTCCCTGAAAGATATTTGACCTCCATTTCCACGACTCGCAATCCCAATGGCACCGCTTTCCTGCTGGCCGCCATACACCCAATAGGGAAATTGATTATCAGTGGTGACATGATAAAGCTGAGAGGTGGGTTGGTTGTACCAGGAACTCCAGGTCTTACCGGCATTCACCGTCACAGTAGCTCCCTGATCTGTCACAAAAAGCATGATATCGGGTTGTTCCGGATTGATCCAAATGCGATGGTAATCATCTCCTCCCGGTGCCCCTTTGATGGACATCCAGGATTTACCACCATCATCCGAGGTATACGAAGCAATATTTCCTACATACAGTTTATTAGGGTCTTTTGGATGCACTTTGATTTCTGCAAAATCACCTCCACGGCCCCAGAGGCGATAATCTTCGTGAATTAAAGACCAGCTTTCTCCGGCATCCTTACTTCTATAGATACCTCCATTTCGACTTGCGTCGACGGTCGCATACATGATCTTTGAGTTCGATGGTGCAATTCCCACACCAATCCTTCCCAAACCATCATCGGCAGTAGGTAATCCTTCTGTCAGTTGCTTCCAGGTACTTCCTCCATCCACTGACTTATATAGCCCACTATTATCGCCTGAAAAGCGAGCGTTTTCCCATGGCCCTTCCCGATGCTCCCACATATCCGCAAATAGGATATTGGGATCATTAGGATCGAATTCTACCTGAATGGCTCCAGTATTTTGATCGATGTAGAGCACTTTTTCCCAACTTTGACCTCCATTGGTGGTTCGGAAAACGCCTCGTTCCTTATTGGCACCATAGGGATGGCCCAATCCCGCCACAAAAACAATATCCGGATTGGTAGGATGAATGATCAAGCGCCCTACCTGCTGTACATCGGACAACCCAATGTGATTCCAGGTTTTTCCGCCATTGGTACTCTTAAATATACCATCTCCAACACCCAGGTCTGGCCGGTGTAAGCCTTCTCCCGTTCCCACGTAAATGATGTCAGGATTTACCGGAGAGACCGCCAGGTCGCCTACAGAGCCCGTGGGCGCATCATCAAAAATGGGGTTCCAGGTCCGACCAAAGTCATCTGTTTTCCAAACCCCGCCATTATTGACTCCTACAAAAAACACATTTGGCTGTGAAGGTATCCCTTCGCCTCCCACGGTTCTACTTGCCCGAAAAGGACCAATCATGCGGTACTTTAGTTCCTGGTAGTTGGACTGATCAATGGATTGCGCTGGTAATTGAGTGAATCCAAACAATGGGACCAATACCAGTATTACTTTGAGAAATCTCATCTTGAAATCAAGGTTTGGGTTGCTAAAGGACAAGTTACAGCGAGGCCGGCAAATGACATTAGCCGTCTGTGGATTTCATTGATCCTTCCTACACTTTTCTACGAAGGCTTAATCCTTCTTTCACGAACGATATTGGGTTAACTATTTTTCAGATGTCTGCATGGGGTGACTATTTCTTCAAAATTTTGTGAATTGTCACGATATAATGAGAATTCGCTACTTCGTTTACGCCTGAAAACAGGATGTACTTTCCACCATTCTTTCCCTCAATAAGGTACAAATTCACAAATCCGCCACAAGGTGATCTTGAGTACATTCCTAACTTTAGAAAAGTTTTTAGCTCCTCGAAATCCTGGCCAATATTACCTCCTGAAAATTGAGTATCAATGATTGAATCAAAATCTATTGTGATTTCTTCATCGTTGATTACTACGTTTTTCCTCAAGGATTTTGATATGGCATTATCAAAAACCAACTCGTTGCGGTCATACTCTTTCACAATCTTCATTTCTAAATGGATATAAGGCCCAGCTCCTGCAGTCCGGTATCTTCAATGAACAGCTAGTGCTTAATGTAAATAATTATTAATCCTCTCAATTGAAATCGGTAGATCTAAACACACCGATACCTCGCATTCTTCCATTCGTGTAATAGATTCACTTGCATCTACCGGGTTACATAAATTTGCATTTTGTATTGGATTAACCATGTCTTTCAGACTTTTTTACTACAGTTTACTACTTTTTTGTGGGGCAATCGTATTCGCTAATCCTGGCGAACGACGAAACTCTTTTTACGCAGAAAATCCACCCGTCATCGATGGAATCTTGAATGATGACGTTTGGCAGCAAGCCGGACAAGTCACCGGGTTCCAAACTTTTGTTCCGGATTTTTCTCAAAAAATGGAACACAAGACCATTGCCTACTGGTCCCACGACGAAGAAAACCTCTACTTCGCCTTTAAGTGCTTCGATGAACCGAACATGATCAAAACTTCTGTGGCGGCCCGCGATAAAATTCAGGATGATGATTGGGTATGCATCAATTTGGACTCTTTCAACGACAGACAAACACTTTACGGGTTTTACATCAATCCTAATGGAATCCAGATGGATACTCGCTTTGCTGGAGGTCGGGATGATGCTGGGATCGATATGATCTGGTACAGCGCAGGACAAATTGATGATGAAGGGTATACCGTAGAAATTAAAATTCCTTTTAAAAGCATTCGATATGCCGTCAAAGACGGCCAGGTGGACATGGGTGTAATCTTCGAACGAAGAATCAGCCGACTCTCAACGCAAGGCACTTTCCCTGCCCTGGATCCGGGACAAGGACTTAATTTTCTTACACAAACCATGCCGCTGCACTTCGATCGAGTGAAGAAAACGACCTTGCTTGAATTATTGCCTGCCGTGACTTACGGGAATTCTAAAATTCGGGAAGAAGGTGAAACTATCGCCGATGACCAGGCAGATCTTAGTCTTACCGCAAAATATGGCATTACTTCTGACCTCATTCTTGATGCCACGTACAATCCAGATTTTAGTCAAGTGGAAGCGGATGCCTTGCAAGTAGAAGTGAACCAACGATTTCCGGTGTTTTTCCCAGAAAGGAGACCCTTTTTTCAGGAAGGGAGTGAACACTTTACGCATGCCGGAGGTTCCGGGAGAGCTGAAATCCGAAACATTGTCAATACCCGGTCCATCGTCAATCCCATTACGGCAGGAAAGCTCACTGGAAAAATTGGCAACTCCAATATCATTTCAGTGATTGGTGCGGTGGATGAGTTGGATACAGCTTATAATGCCAATGTAGGGGTAGTTCGTTACAAGAGAGCATTTACCCGAGACAGTTATCTAGGCGGGTTCTGGACCGGGAGAAATGAGGACGATTTCTTCAATTTGGTCTATGGTCTGGATGGGCAATATCGAATCAACGACGCAAGCCTTGTCAGTGGCTATTTATTTAATTCTGGGACCCGGGAAGACATCAATGCTTCAGTAACTAATGTACACGCCGCGGCAGCCAATTTTTCAGTAAGGAACCGAACCGTGAATTACGGAGGTGGATACACCAACATCGGACAAGACTTTCAATCAGCTGTTGGCTTTGTTACTCGCACAGGCATTGTCAAATACAATGTATTCTACAGCCCCAAATTCTATCCCAAAGAAAGCCTCATCAAGCGTATCGATCCGCTGGTCTATGTATCCTACACCCTGGATAAGCCCAGCGGCCTGTATGAATACAGTTACTTCACTCGCACGAACATTACCCTACCTCGCAACACCAGATTAAATGTGTCGGCCAATTCTTCTAATGAAATATTTGAAGGTCAGAAGTTTGACCGGAGCAGCATTTCATTGGATGCACGTTCACAACTCACCAAACGGATCTTTATTTCCGGGAATTACCGTTGGCAACGCCGGCCCAATTATGGTGAATCTGAACAAGGGCGTGGAAAATCTATTCGTGGCAGTCTTATCTTCCAATTTTCAGATAACCTGAATTCCGAATGGCGGTACAATTACACCAATCTTTTCAATTCAGAAACAGGTGAGAAATACTTTGACATTCACATTCTCTCTTCGCGCAATACCTATCAGATTAACAAATACATGTTTTTCAGAGCGATTGTACAATACAATTCATTGACTCAGGTGTTGTCTCCTAACTTCCTGGCCTCATTTACATACATTCCAGGAACAGTAGTTCATTTCGGGTATGGCGCTGTACTGGACCGTAGGGAATGGGATCCTGAAACGCGGGAGTATTTTGAAGGCAGTCGACACACCGCCAAAGCACAGGGATTATTTTTCAAGGCTTCCTACTTGTGGCGGCATTGATTTGAGCAGTGAATTATAGGTTAATCTCTAATGGTCTCAGCGAGAAGCGAAGACCAGGCATCAACTTAAAACGCTGGCCTGCTTTTCCATCCTCCTACTGGAGCTACAATACTTTCGGGGACATGAACATCAAATAAAACAAGATTCCATTCTGGCTTGTCTACAACGTATTCCACAACAAACCTCTGTCCAACTTCGGAATCAATACATTCATTCGATGTACAAATACTTTCATACCTCACATGATCGATGAAGTACTCGTACTTTTTACCGACATCTTTACCAGTGATATATATTTCTGTAATCACACCAATGGTGTAATACTTTTCTGAGGACCGCTCAATCATAAATCGGTTAAAAAGTGCAATAAATACCACAAGGGCAAATACGATCCAAAACCCTATTGACAACCTATACTTTAAGTCTTTCACGATCGCTGTGGGTATCTTGGCTTCTACTCCTTCCTCACCCACCTTTTCTTGCCCTCCACAATCACCGCCAGGCTATCTGACACGATGGTGTCGATGACATAGCTCTGGTATCGCTCGCCAGACTTCAGGAAGACTTCTGTCCCTTCGATCACCATTAAAGCGATCCTGGTATCGGTGCCACTTTTGGCAATGAAACCCCGGTATTTGATATCCAATGGTTGTTCAGGAACGGGTGTTTCTTGCAACTGTGTTTGTTTTTCAGAATCGTCTTCCTCAAAATTGTCCTTTTCGGCACTAGCCAATTGTTTTAAAAAAGGATCAGGATACCTCGACTTCAATTGATAGGTCTCCGCTTCCTGACTTTCTCGCAGTGGTGTAACATAAGTTCTAGGGGCAAAATCAGTCTCACCATCGGAGGTAAAATCCACAATCCGATAGATGATGAATCCCCAGATGAAAAGTACCGCAGGTACCAGAAAATATAGATTCTTCTTGTTCTTCAAACCTATTGTACTTACTCCACCGTCAATGATCGGACGATCCGTTCGGTTTTCTTATTTCCATTCACGGCCCTTATACTCCATTGATAACTCCCTGGATTTAGGTTGACTGAAACCCGATCCTCAGTCACTTCCTGGTCACTAATGATCGAACTGATCGCATCAAATGTAGGCGTCACCAACTGAAATTCATAAGCATCCGCATCACGGAGGGGCTCCCAAATAAAAACTACCGATCCAGAATCCAAAGTGGCATTTTCCGAAGGTGATAAAATCTCTAAAGCCCGGTTTTCAAAGGCCACATCTATTGTAAGAGACCGAATCGAACGCATCGATAAAGAACTGGTATTGATGGCCTGAACACCCCACTCATAAACACCGGAATCCAATTGAACACTGGCGTTGGACAAAGCGGTTATGGTATCGGCGATAACCGTTCTAATATTTTCAAAGGAGGGGCTTACGATTCGCAGATTATAATTATTCGCATCACGAATGGTGTCCCACAAAAACACAAAAGTCCCCGCGTCGGCTTCCAGGTCTGCCGCAGGAGAGATCAAATTAGGCGCTCTGTCTGAGATATCCGGGTCGGTTATTTCAACAATGGTGAAAGAATTAGTAAAAAAGGCAGTGGTGTAGACCGAATTGGCCGCATTAACTCCCCAGGTATAGGTGCCAGGCCCTAATGATGTAGTAAAATTGGTAGCTGTGGTAATGGTATCGGCCCAAACCTGCGCAGGATTCTCAAAATCGGGAGAAACCAGCAACAACCGGTAATCTAATGCATCTTCCAGCGCTTCCCATACAAAAGTGACGCTCCCGGAATCCAACTGTACTCCCTCTGAAGGAGCAAACAACACTACTTCATCATTGGAAATATCATCCTCAATAATATCATCACAGCCCATGAAGGTCATCATAATCATGGCTACGAACAAGATCAGGGTCCATCCCAGTTTTTTTACGATTGCATGTTTCATTCTATGGGGAAATAAAGTGCCAAATAGAGTTTTGTCTCGCGTGTTCTACGATTGGTTTCTGTATCAAAGCGGATGGAGACCAGCCCCCCTCCCAATCGCCGTGTTTCAACTTCCTGAAGCAACTTCAATAATTCCCGGTAGGAACCACTGAACCTGAACAGGTTAAATTTTTCTTTGGTATCCCGTTTCTGTACTTCCGTGTATTCTACGAGTGGGGTGAGGTTAGGCTTGCTCAAACGCGTGAGCTGACGCAGCAGTAACTGTTCACCACCTTGTAAATCCAGATGTTGCAGCAGGGAATCCACTTTTTTCTTATCTCTTTTCAATACCGCCGATTTGCGATAAAGTTGATCTGCATTGACGATACTTCTTTGCAGAAGTTGATTATGATTTCTGATCTCAAGCGTCTTACTGATCGAGAAAAAATACCCCAACACCAGAATCAGGCCAGTTCCAATCAAAAAGGCCAGGTTCTTCCGCTTGTATGACCAATCCTTAAACATCCGATTTTATTGTGATCTTCAACTGGAACTTCCCTTGCCGGTAAGTATTCTCATTGATCCCATCCACCCAATCAAGGTCCTTGATCCGGTCAATCCAGTCTGCGTAGGCGACCGCATTTTCTGAAAGGCCCTCAATCCAGATCGATGCTTCTTTTTCAATGGCTTTTTTCTCATCCAGATACAGCGGACGAACAATAAGCTTATTCAACTGTATGGAGGAAGGTATAGAATGCCCTAACTCATCTGAAAACCTGGTGAAAACGGACTGATCTCCTGCATCCAACAAGTCCTGATAGGATGCCAAATAGTTTTCCATCTCCTCCACCTGTTTCTGAGTTGCCAACAAACTGGAGTTTTCCTGAACCAGCTGTTCATTTTCCTGACTTAACTGAAAAAAGAAAAATATGTTGATGAGGAAAATGAGGAAAATTGCACCTAGCACATAGGTGCCAAACTTAGACAAGAAGCGCTTGTGGGCGTATTCTTCTAACGCTAGCTTTCTATTGAAATCGGAAGGAACCGGTGCGTCTACCAGATAATTAAGGCCAGCTGCATAACTCAGCAAAATGTCCTGTTCCAAAGTTTCCTCTTCCGAAATGGCGACAGCCGTAGTTTGCTTACCAACATGATCGACTCGTGCCACTTCATCCCCTTCCATGCGGAACATGAAGCCACCTAATTCCGATGCTTCATGCTTCATCCCTTTGGCCAGCAACATCAACGGCAAAGGGGCCAGGAAAATGTTCACAACTTGATTCGTATCCGGAATGATTTTCAGGATCTGATTCAATCGCTTTTTTCGAATGATAGACACAAAAGTTCCATGCTTGTTGTCTACCTGCTGCATGAAAAATTCTTCCGGTCGCGCTTGAGGAATGATCAACTTAAGCAGCTCTTCTTTCGGAAGGGTCTTCGCCTCCACCTTACGTGTCAGTATCTCATCGCTAGCAATGCCTATTACCAAAGGCAGGTCCTTTACGGAGGAAAGCCAGGTTTCCACCCTACTTTGAGCAACAAAATGATCTTGTGATCTCAGGTTGATCTGATCCTTATCAAGATCCATCACACAGCCATAGGTTTCCCAGTCTTCACCTTCTTGTGAAAAGCTGATCGCCGCGACCTCACGCCCTCTAAGTTTGGATAATATAGGATCCAATAAACTCATTGTTTCTGTAATGGCGATGAATATATGATCAGATCGTTACTCATTTCTAATAAATTAGTAAACGATGGTTGGCTTAATAAAGATGACCAGTCTGTTGTTCCGTTCACTCTTGCTTCTGGAGCTAAACAACCACTTCAAAACAGGAATCCGGGATAAAAACGGCACTCCGCTTCCTGATTCCGATTTAGACACTTCTTCCAGGCCTCCCAGAACAATCATTTCCTCATTTCTTATCCTTATTTTACTGATGAATTTTCGGGTTGCATTACCAGGAGGCGCTCCTTCCACTGTAGGATCAATGAAATCAGAAAATTCAGCTTCTATAGAAAGCGTGATATCTTCATTGGCTGATACAAATGGCAGAATGCTGATCTCCAGATTCGCTTCTACTTTTTCATATCGTGGTGAACGTGTTACAATAGGATTGATCCCTCCAGTGACGTTTTGTGTCTCAATCAAAAAATAGACTGACTGCCCAATGGTCAATTCGGCTTCATTACCATTCATCGTCGACAACTTTGGAGTAGACCTTACATTCAGGTCGTTGTTGTTTTCCATTGCCTGAATGGTGGCATAGAATTTTGGTGTGACTCTTCCCAGATTCACCACTCCTTTTGTGTCTAGGTTAGCGATAATAGAATTGAGAGAGTTTGAACTTAAAGTCAGATCTACCCCACCAAATACCTGACCACTGGTACTCGGGACTGAATCTGCCAAAAACGCCTGAACGCCTGTATTTAGCGTAGATCCTTTATTGACCTCTGTAACAATTACTTCAATCAACACGTTTAGTACTGGCTCGTCAATCTGCTCCAAAAAACTTACCAGCATATTCGCATCACGCTCTCCGCCTGTGACCAGCAAGGCATTTAATTCAGGCAACAATCCGATATCCAAACCTGCCGATAATGAAGCCGGGATCATCTGATCCACGCCTTCCACACTTCGATTTTTAAACCGATAGACCGTAGCCTCTGCCAGGCCTGTCTTCTGATTGGAACCAATGAGGTAGACGTCCCCTTTTTTACCGTAGGTAAAGCCAGCCGTTTCTGTTGCAAAAGAAAGAAACTGGTCAAAAGTAATTTTAGCAAAATAACCTTCCAGTGTTCCCTGGATCGGCTCAAGCACTGCATAATTCACCTTCAATTCCTGGGCAACCGCAGACAATACTTCGGAAACATCAGCCGATTGTGCTTCCAGTGACAGATAAGTATCCGTTCCTTCTTTGATCGTTTTCAATGTGAAAGGTCCATTTCCCCGCGTCCTACGATTGGCAGTACCTTGATTTCTTCTTATGCGGCTATTATTGGGTTGCTGCGCTTGTTGATTCCCTGGGTTGTTATTCGGAATCACTACCTCGGCCTGTCGGAATACCACAACCCCCGAATCTGACCTGTCCATCTCCAGATTATTGGTTACGGCAAATTGCTCCATGGCTGTATTGAAGTCCAATGATGCTACAAAACCAGACACCAGTGAATTGCGCACCTCCGGAGTGGTTAGCACATTATTTCCGGTACTTACGGTAATTGCTTTTACCACAGAAGCCAATGTGTCCATTTGCAGATCGAAACTGATCTGGTCCCTACTTTTATCGTATTCAATCACGATCGGCTTCGGCTTGCGGAAACTGTATGGACGAACCGTCAGGATGTTATTGACAAACTGAATTTCCAGATCATATTCGCGACAGATAAATACCAGCACATCCTTGACAGTCGCATAATTGAAATTATTGGTGATGTTGAGGTTAGGGAGCTGATGTACATTGATGTTGAGCAAGTGTTGCTCGGCCATTGTCCGTAACAACTCATGGATCGGTGCATTGTTCAAGGTGAAGTCTACCTGCTCGTTTAAACCACCTACTACCGTAGAAAGACTGGTCAGGGTAGAATCCAATTTCGCGATACGGTCCTGTTTCTGTCCATACGCGACTGATCCTGCCAAAAATATCAGTATGATTAAATAATATCTCATCAGACGAGGTAGGGTAAAATTTCTTCTAAACTTGTTTCGCCGTTGCTGAATAGCTGAATAGCACTTTCCTTCAACGTCCCGATTCGCCCCTGGATCGCTTCTTCATTGGGAGCTTCATCCATGTTCTTGATGAACTTTTGCATTTGGTGATCCACTGGTATCATTTCATAAATAGCTTTTCTTCCTCGATAACCGGTACCATAACAGTGATCACAGCCGACTGGCTCATGAAAATGCTGCTCCACTCCCGGCAATGGTTCAAAAGGCAATTCACCCAGTTCCACACTTCTCTTGCAATCCGGACAAAGCACTCGCAGCAATCGTTGCGCAATGGCAATGTTGATGGTGTCGGCCAGGATAAAGGGTGAAATCCCCATTTCCAGCATACGTGTAATGATTCCCCAGGCTGAATTGGTGTGGACTGTGGAAAGCACGAGGTGCCCTGTCAATGCAGCTCGAATGGCCATTTTTGCTGTCGGCAGGTCCCTGATCTCTCCTACCATGATGATGTCAGGATCCTGGCGCAGGAACGTACGCAAGGCAGCCACATAATCCAGGCCTATCTTTTCTTTTAGCTGAACCTGATTGATCCCTTCCAGGGTATACTCTACCGGATCTTCGATCGTAAGAATGTTTCGCATGTTGTCATTGAGTTCCTTTAGTGTTGCGTAGAGTGTGGTTGTTTTTCCCGATCCCGTAGGGCCACTGATCAGTATGATGCCATGTGGTTTGGCAATGCTGTTGAGGTAAACCTCTTTCTGTTTTCCGGACAAGCCAAGCTTTTCGATCGAAAGGGCCGAACTTTCATCGGATAATAGTCTGAGTACAACTTTCTCTCCATAAAGCGTAGGCAATACAGAAACCCGTAGATCAAATTGCTTTCCTCCTTCCTTGATCATGATCCGCCCATCTTGTGGCAACCGTTTTTCAGCAATATCCAGGTTACTCATGATCTTGAGCTTGTTGACAAACTCCGGATAATCATGCTTCGGAATGATGAACCGTTCTACCAGTTTTCCGTCCAGTCGCATACGAATCCTGCATTTGTCCTCGTAAGACTCCAGATGGATATCACTACACTTTAGGGTTTCAGCTTCCTGGATCAACTCGTTGAGGAAATTGGAGGAAGAAAGCGACAGCTCACTTTTATGTTGTTCTGTTTTCTTGAGATAAAATTTATTGAGTGCCCGATCCAGCTCTGACTTGGAGACTTGCTCAATACGGATGGTTTTTCCAAAAACAACCTCTAATTCTTTGATGGTGCCATTGAGAGACAAAGAATCATCCCGATAAAATACCATTTCATCTGCCGATGCTGATTTAGGCACGATACGATAGTAATGTGCCTGATCAGTAGTCAGTAATTGTTTGAGGTCCGTGGAAATATCAATCATTTGAAGACGGTAAAGATCATTAACACCAAAGCAAAATAGCCTGCAAATGGTACGCCTTCTTCTGCTCGATAAGCGGTTATCCTGCGCAATAGAAAATGGGCAATCATCGCAACAACAACCGAAGCATTGAAATAGATCACGAAGGTCATGGTATCAAACCAAAAACAGATCATGAACAAAAACAGCAAATCACCAATACCCATTACCTGATGCCATTGAATCGCTTTTTTTCGTGCGACTACCCCAATACTTACCAGCAGAATCAAAGCGATAAAGATCAAATTCAGCACATAGTATTCCCACAAGTACCAGGTATCATTCCAAACCAATCGAGCCACCGTCACTGCTAGCAAAGCAACTACCGTCAGAATATGAACATACCTTGCTTTGAAGTCGGTGAACGCGACATGACACAGGGTCAAAAGGCTTGCGGTTTGGAGCCACATCTTATTAGTCTTTTTGGGTCTCTACCAAATTTCCATTCTGGTCGATTTCCCAGGTATTGTAAATGCCATCTCCATCGAAATCTACAACGGCAGTAGCCCTGCCTAAAAACCCGGAAGCATTTACATCTGCGATCTCAATCAAGTAGTTAGCCGTTCCGGGAGGTTCATCCGTAACCAATGCCCGTTGTTCGAACCCGAGTGCAATAAAATCGTCGCTGTACCGTGAATACTCGAAGAAATAAGTTTTCTCTAAGGATTGCAGGTACTTAAGCTGCTGTTTGGCTTCTACGGACCTGGTTTTGGAGATCAATGGCATGAGTGAGGGCAATGCCAACAATACCAGGATTCCTATAATCACCAATACTACGAGAAGCTCAGACAAGGTGAAAGCCTTTAATTTACTGGTCTTTTTCATGGTCTATATATTCATTAATGCCGTTTCGCGCGTCAAAATTAGTGAACGATTATGCAAATCCACATGTCACATGGAAACTGAAAATACGTTGTTTTGATTGACGTTTTGTAAAAGCAACTTTACCGAAAAGATTCGGAATTTGCAAAATATGCAAAAAGAGAATCCAGGTATCGATGAAAATTGTCATTAATTGATCTCCATACTCGTTGATAACTGAAACATAGGTAAGTACATCGCGATCAGAATGATACCTACCATTAACCCTAGGAACACGATCATCACAGGCTCCAAAACCGTGTTCAATTGCTTGGTTCGATAACTGGCATTGTTCGCATATTCCACAGAAAGTTTGTCAAAAAATTCACCCAGCTTATTGACCTCTTCCCCTACTCTGATGAGTGAAACAAAGCTTTTATCGAAAATTGTTTCTTGTGCAAGGGCTTCATGCAACTGTCGTCCACGTACGATCTGTTTGCCCACCCTTTCCAAAGCGTCCTGTAGATGTTGCATGGTCATCATCTGACTGACAAAATCCAGGGCCCGGGTCAGGGGTACGCTTGCATTCGTCAGCAACGCCAATGAAGCTGAGCAACGGGACAGTTGAATGTCCATGTACAATTGACCGATGTAAGGAAATTTCATCATGATGGCCTCCATCGCGAAATTGAAACGGGCGTTTTTGCGTAAAACCACGATAGCAACGATGAATAAGACTATTGCAAACAAGATCAACCAGATGTTGGTATTGATGAATCCCGAAAAACCGATGATTGTCTTTGTCAGTGCGGGTAACTCACTACCAAATCGCTTGAAGACTTCTTCGAACATCGGAATTATAGTCAGCATCATGAACGAAATGGCACCAACTGCACTCAAGATGATCAGCACCGGATAGGATAGCGCATTGACCAACTGGCGCGACTGTTCCAATTTTTGATCGTAATAGCCTGCGAGCGTATCAAGTACTTCTACCAATCGCCCTGATTCTTCTCCTATTCGGAGACTGAAAATTTCGTAATTCGTGAACTTCCCGGAGGAATCAAAAGAACCGGAAAGCGATTTTCCACGGATCAGTTCATCGATAATCTGCTGAATAATGGCGATAGATTTCTTGGATTTGAACTGATCCCGTACCAACTCCAATGAAGATCGGATATCAACCCCTGAACTTACCAGGGTCCTGAGTTGATGATAAAATGTGGCCTTGTGCTTATCGGTGAGCTTATTTCCACCAAATGAAATATCTCGGTTCCAAATGGATTCCTTCTCGGGTTTTTCGGCAGCTTCTACCGGAATGGAAAAATCTTCTAGCTTCATTCTGTTATTTCTTCTTTAGTACCGGAGGCATCTGTAGTTTCTAACGAAGTTGATTTGTAGGACAACACCCCCGAGCTTACAGATGGTAGTCTGATCTGGGTCGTTCTTTCTCCTAATAGTAATCGAATGGAAGTGATTGAATCATTGAAGAAAAGTGTGCCCTCCACCGGTATACTGTCCACCCTGACGCTTTGCTGTCGGACAATATTCTCTCCAAAGGAGTAAAAAACCGAATCGATCCCATTGGTAAAAATCAACTTTTGATCTGTGACCTCATAATACTTCATTCGGTTGAAATCGCGATTGATCGCATACTTAAACGCTTTGAAACTGCCTACTGTATCCACCCGATCTTTTAGTCGCTTGTGGAAACCATTGACATTGTACAATGCCGATCCTAGGATTGTTACGATGATGCTGATCAGGATCATGACCAGCATCAACTCAAAAAGCGTGAATGCCGATAATTTACTAATCCTCTTCCTCATCATCAATCTCTCTTTTATACAACAATTTACGACTGATGACCTCATTCTGCAACGAGTCAGTCAACAGGCATTGGGTTAGCCAAACATGGTCGTACTGCTCGTAGGGTTCTTTCTCAAAATGAATTTCCAGACCATTGAAAGCCACATAATCCAACTCTTCCGGGACTTCATACAAAGAAGTCAACGAGTCAAGGTGATAATTCACTTCATTCTGAAGGAAGACGCGATATTCCTGATCGAGGGAAGTGGCTACGTTCAGATAGGTCAAAAACCCCAGAGAAAATACGATGCTGGCGATCGTCATGCTCACCACCGTTTCGATGATCGTATGCCCCGCTAACTTTCCGCTATTCTTCATTTTAACCATCGCAGTACTTTTCGATCGTCTTCATAAAACCACAATGGCGGAACAAGGAAATGTTCATTTTGCTTTGTTCCATCGATCTTCGCATTCAGGAAGTAGTTTTCGTAGATGGCTGATGTAGCATTTACCAGCGACTTACGGACGGTGGCATGTCCTTCGATATCACCATAAGTTTCCAAAAAACCATGTGAATAGATGGCTCCTGAAATTTTCCCTCCCTGATGCAGATGTATATGTCTTTGGTAGTAATTGTTGACATCTCCGTCAACACCGACTATACCCTGAACTTCTGCCTTACTTTCGATCTGGATACTTCCATTAGATAAACCACTCGAAACAAATAGCACACTGGGATAATCAACTTTAGCGCCTGATCTTACATAGATGGTGTCCTCAGCAAAAAACTGCCCACTCCCCTCAAATCCATTTTTAAACTCAATAACATCTGCGGTCACCAGCACATTATCCAATCGACAAAGGCTATCCAACACCACTTTACGGGCATCAATCCAAATGAATCCATTCAATGTATCATTTACATTCATCCGAGAAGAACGGAATCGGATCAAGGTATCTGAGCTGAATTTTTGCTCCAGATTAAATGGTTCGCGATAGCTGACCCTATGGGGGTACTTCCTCACTTCCTCTATGGCATCCATAACCTTATCATTCAATTCAGGCATGTCGCCATCACTTGTAAGCCGCGTCCCATAAAAAAGGCTGTCATTTTGATAGCCTACGCGCTCTACATAAGCACTTTGGATACCAGATTGCGGAAGATAGACTGTACCGGTCAATCGTGTACTTCCAACGACTGAAAGGGGCCTTCGCTCATCTACCAGAAACAAGGCACTTCGCGCTTTTTCAGAAGGCACATGAGCGATAGAAAAATAGGAAGTGCGCTCGAATCGACCGTGCCTGGCCGTGATCTTGAAATAATCGAATACCCCCCATGGCCTGCGTTCAAGCATTACGGTATCCTCTCCTTCACCAAATAAATCCAGACGTTTTTGCTGAAAATAATCGAATGATTCAGGATTGCTTAAGGCTAGTTGTTCGGCAGACTGCAGGTTCGAATCTACTTTAAGGTTAATGTCATATTGCAGGCTTTCCAATCGGGTGTAATAACCCAGTAGAATGAGGGAACTGAGAATGATCGAAACAACCAAACTCACCGCCATTGTATAAGCCAGCACACCTGCTTTTAACCTGATCACTGGGTACGTTGAAATACCGTGTCTGTAACTACCCCTTGTTTGTAAACCAGCGCTTCGATGGCAGGATCTGTATGTAAATTAAGCTTGCCGTTGTATTCGTTATTCTGATAAGTACCTGACTTGACCAGCTGTCCCGCTTGGAATTCCCGGAACGGGCCGTCTTTTCTACCTTTGTTATACTGATATTCCGAAATCAGCGACTGATTAACATCCCAGGTTTTCCAGACATCTTGTTTCAGCCCATATCGGAATACCCCCTTTTCTTTTAACGACCCATCGGCATAAAAACGCTTGAAGGAACCATGCAGTAAGTGTCCGCCAAAATCACCACGTGTGGACTGAACCATGCGTTGCTTGATCCAGAAATAAGTCAAATCCGAATCCACATTTCCGGGCTTTTTATCGGTGATCTCACATTCTATCCATTCCTCACCTTGATCTACACGAATGGTCTGATAGACATTCACCTCCTCCTTCTTCCAAAACAGTAACTCGGAGCAACTTGTGAGACAAAATGCTACAATAATGGGTATCCCTAGTTTTCTCATCATTTCCTGGCTTTTCCTTTAGTTCGCTTCTACTTATACGATCTACAAAGATAGCATGTTCACGAGGCAAAACCATCTAACCCTCAATTGGACATTTTATCTTAAGAGATGTTCGATCTTCTTGCTTTGATAGTTGTTTAAAAAAAGAAGTTTGATGCAAGGTAATGACAATTGAATCAATCACAAAAAACAAAAAAGCCCTCCGAAGAGGGCTCAATAGCTCAAAATGGCCTTGTTAAATGCTATTCTACAACATTAATCTTCATCATATTGGTATGTCCCTGCCAGTGTGCTGGCATTGAAGCGGTAGTGATGAATGTATCTCCCTGTTGCAAGTGTCCTTCTTTCACTAGTCGTTTTTCAATAGCATCTAGTGTTTGATCGATATTTTCCTGTTGATCAAAGTAAAAACCATTCACACCCCAGATCAGGCTGATCTGGCGAAGCAAATGTTTGTTATTTGTAAACAAGTAGATTTTAGATTTGGGACGGTGCATGGCAATGCGATAACCAGTGTATCCGGACTTGGTCATTCCCACAATGGCTTTAGCTTTGGTAGACTCTCCTAATCGACAGGCTGCTCTAACTAATAAATCATTTTGACGGGTAGAACTTGGCTCTTTTTCCTTGTCCTGATACTTGTTATAAATATTGGACATTGATTTCTCTACTTCCTGAATAATCTTGGACATGCTTTGAACTGCTTCTACTGGGAATGCACCGGAAGCAGACTCGGCAGACAGCATTACCGCATCGGCACCATCCATAATGGCATTGGCCACATCGTTGGTCTCTGCACGGGTTGGTCTTGGATTGGTGATCATACTTTCCATCATCTGGGTGGCAATGATCACGGGTTTTCCTAATCGGTTACATTTCTTCACCATGCGCTTTTGCTCCAGTGGTACGCGTTCCATAGGGATCTCTACGCCCAGGTCTCCTCGGGCCACCATGATGGCATCCGTTGCAGCGATGATCGCATCCATGTTTTCAATGGCCTCAGGCTTCTCGATCTTTGCAACGATCTTAGATTGAACACCTTTCTCATTGAGTCGTCTTCGCAATTCCTTGATATCATCCGCCGTACGCACAAATGACAGGGCCACCCATTCAATGTCATGGGTCATTCCAAATTCCAGGTCTTCGATATCCTTCTCAGTAAGTGAGGGTGCCGAGACTTTTGAATCGGGAAGGTTGATCCCTTTTCTGGACTTCAATATTCCCCCGTGAATGATCGTGGTATGCACTTCGGTTTCTTTTACCTCATTAACCTCCAACTCCAGATTACCATCATCGATCAAAATCTTATCTCCTGCCATCACATCATTCACGATGGCCTTGTAGATCGTACTGACCTTATCACTGGTGCCAACCATTTCTTCAGTTGTAATGATCAGTGGATCACCAGATTTAATTTCAACGCCATTATTTTCCACCTGACCACAACGAATTTTAGGACCTTGCAGGTCTTGTAGCAAGCATACATTGGTTCCCAACTCATCATTCACTTCATTGAGCATACCAATCACAAGCTCATGATCCTCGTGTGAACCGTGAGAAAAGTTCATGCGAAGTACATTAGCACCTGCCTGCACCAATTTCTTCAACGTTTCCTTGTTTCGACTGGCCGGACCAATGGTAGCGACAATCTTTGATCTCTTTTGAGTAATCTCCATCTCTAGAAAAGTAAGTTTTCTTTATTTTTAATTTTATCGGTATCCAGCTTCATCACATATTGGATCAGTGGAATATTACGGGCTTTTTCAATGACCTGATTTATGTTCGGCTCCTCGGTTTCCGTCTTCATCTGAATCAAATAATCGAAGCGTTGCAGCTCCGGTATAAAATACTGATTCATCTTGGTATTACTGGTCAACAATTTGTTGCGTAGCAAAAGAACACGCACAAATTCAGATTCAAAAACAAAATTGGAAATTATTATTCGGGACTGGTTTTTGAATTCGATTTCAATATCATCCCCTTTAATAAAGTGTAAAAATGAGTCCTGATTAAAATGCCAGGCCAAGGTATATTCCTTTGCTGAAGAGACGATCCCGATCAGGTCAAAATCAAAATCGTATTGAGGTTCAAGTTTGGTCTTCAGCTTCATGCTATCACGCTTCCTGAAGCGAATTTAGTGTGTTGGAACTGAACGAATATTGCAAGCGTTTTCACTACATATTTTCGCCACATATCGCGATGGTTCAAAGTAGCAAGCATAAAGCACCCAAATGAAACGGCACTTTATATTAGGTCACAGCATGGAAGGTCAGTTATATGCCTCCTAAGAACAGCATACGGTTTGTTAGGAAGCTTTTAAGCGAAAGAATATTTTGTTCGAAGGAATCAAATTTGAGCCTTTGCGATTTTTCACAATTCGAGAATGATTTGATTTTAGAATTGAATGTTATTTCTTTGCACAAAATTTTTAAACCAAATCTTTAAAGAAATGTCTGAAATTGCAAGTAAGGTAACACAGATTATAGTTGACAAGCTGGGTGTTGAAGAGACGGAAATCAACAACGAGGCGAGCTTCACCAATGATCTGGGTGCAGATTCTTTGGACACTGTGGAATTGATCATGGAATTTGAAAAGGAGTTCAACATCTCTATTCCAGACGATCAGGCGGAGAACATCGCAACTGTAGGTGACGCAATTACTTACCTGGAGGAAAACGTCAAATAAGAAAAAATTTCATCTTACACTGATTAAGTATATCATACTTTGATGCAACTGAAACGAGCAGTTATTACAGGCCTCGGAGCGCTTACTCCCATTGGTAATACTAAAGACGATTATATGGATGCGCTGGCCCAAGGTGTCAGTGGAGCAGCCACAATCACTCGTTTCGATCCTGAAAAGTTCAGAACAAAGTTCGCCTGTGAGGTAAAGAACTTTGACCCTAAAGATCATATAGACCGAAAGGAAGCCCGAAAAATGGATCCTGGCACCCAATTCGCAATGGTTGCCAGCGAAGAGGCCATCGGCGACTCAGGTCTTGATCTTGAGGAAGTCAATAAAGAAAGAGTTGGAGTCATTTGGGGATCAGGGATCGGAGGTCTGCAAACCTTCCACGATGAGGTCAGTTCTTTTGCCGTTGGTGACGGTACTCCCAGGTTCAATCCTTTCTTTATCCCTAAAATGATCGCTGATATCACTCCTGGTATGTTGTCGATCAAATATGGCTTTCGTGGCCCTAACTACGCTACGGTTTCGGCCTGTGCTTCTTCTAACCACGCCCTCAACGATGCGCTGACCTATATCAGACTAGGCAAGTCTGAAGTGATCCTTACCGGAGGATCGGAAGCAGCTGTTGTTCCTTCGGGAGTAGGTGGTTTCAATTCTATGAAAGCCTTATCTGAGAGAAATGATGCTCCTGAAACGGCATCACGCCCTTATGACGCTGAAAGAGACGGTTTTGTACTCGGTGAAGGAGCTGGAGCACTCGTACTTGAAGAGTTGGAACACGCCAAGGCCAGAGGCGCGAAAATTTATGCTGAGGTCATCGGAGGCGGCATGTCTGCTGATGCTTACCACATTACGGCACCTCATCCTGAAGGATTGGGAATCATGGCAGTAATGAAAGAAGCACTCCGTGATGCGGACATCACACCAGATCAGATTGATTATGTAAATACACACGGAACTTCCACACCTCTGGGGGATTCTGGTGAGATTAAAGCGATACAAACGGTATTTGGGGAGCATGCATACAACCTGAACATCAGTTCTACCAAATCCATGACTGGTCACTTATTAGGTGCTGCCGGTGCAATTGAGTCCATTGCTTGTATCATGGCGCTTGAAAAAGGGGTTATCCCTCCTACCATCAATCATTTTAACGATGATGAGACGATCGACCCTAAATTGAATCTGACATTCAATAAGGCGCAGCAAAGAGAAGTAAATGTGGCCATGAGCAACACCTTTGGTTTCGGAGGTCACAATACCTCTATTGTTTTCAAAAAATATAACGGATAAAGCTTATCGTGCTGTCCTGGTTTAATCGAGTCGTTTTTGCATTCAAATTACCGAACGATTCCCAGGATAAAGAATTATACGTAGCGATCAAGTCCATCACCGGACGTGCGCCGTACAATTTGTCCTTGTATAAGCTGGCGATGCGGCACAGCAGCATTGCTTTGGTCAATGACCATGGCCTGCGGGAATCCAACGAACGGTTGGAATACCTGGGTGATGCCATTCTTGGTATGATTGTCGCCGAATTTCTGTTCATGCGGTTTCCCTTCAAAGAAGAAGGATTCCTGACAGAAATGCGATCCAAAATTGTCAACCGCGAAACGCTCAATGACCTGAGCAGGAAACTCGGCATCAAAAACCTGATCCAATTTCACCAAAATAAGTCTGCCTTGTCTCCGAAATCCATCTACGGCGACTCACTTGAAGCGTTGATCGGCGCCATTTACCTGGATCGTGGATTCAACTTCTGCAAGCGATTCATCATCAAACGTTTGATCATTCCTCATTTCGATCTGGATGAATTGGTCAACACCATCACCAACCACAAGAGCAAGATCATCGAGTGGTCCCAAAAACAAAATCGGAAGCTGTCTTTCGAGATCGTGGATCAAAATCAAAAGAACCGAAACGGCCAATTTGTAGCTCAGATCGTCATCGATGGAGAAGGGTTTGAAAAAGGCTATGGGTTCAGCAAAAAGAAAGCTGAGCAAGATGCAGCAAGAAAAACCCTCGAGCGCCTTGAAAAAGATGAACAATCTTAGCGTTTCATCAGTATATCCATTTCATAGGTTTCATAGAATTTCGGACCAAACACATCTCAGGAGGCAATGAGTAAAAAATTGGTAATCGGTGGTGCTTGTCTGAATCAAATCCCGATGGATTGGGCGCACAACCTGCGCAACATCAAGGCAGCCGTTGTTGAGGCAAAAAATAAAGGTGTGCAGTTGTTGTGCCTGCCTGAATTGTGTCTGACTGGTTATGGTTGTGAAGATCTTTTCCTAAGTCATTGGCTACCTAAAAAAGCCCTATCAAAACTAACCGAACTCATTCCGCTCAGTGAAGGAATAGCTTTTACCGTAGGACTTCCAGTACGCATCGAAGATCAGGTCTATAATACCTGTTGCCTTTTACACGATGGCAAGATTGTCGGCTTTTATGCCAAGCACCACCTGGCCAATGATGGCGTACATTATGAAAAAAGGTGGTTTTCGAGTTGGCCCTATCAGCAACTCATTGACTTTGAAATTGATGATCAGACTGTCCCTTTTGGAGCATTTCAAACAACCTTACATGGTGTAAAAATCGCTTTTGAAATCTGTGAAGATGCATGGTTAGAAGATCGTCCTGCATGCCACTTTCTCGAGCCAGAAGTTGATCTGATCCTGAATCCAAGTGCCAGTCACTTTGCCTTCAGAAAAGGAGCTTTTCGAGAAAACCTGGTCGCTAAGTCATCAAAAAGATTCAACTGTGCTTACCTCTACACCAATTTGCTTGGTAATGAGGCGGGCCGAATGATCTATGATGGTGACATACTCGTTGCGCAGCAAGGCAAGCTCATCGGTCGAAACAAGCGACTTTCATTTGCGGACCACAACTTACTCTCACTCACCCTCGATCTTGATGGAGCTTCTGAAACGCAGGTCCAGGATGACTGGGAAAACAGATTGGAAGAACTCTCAAGGGTCATTCCCCTGGCATTGTTCGATTATTTGCGGAAAAGCAGAAGCCAGGGATTTGTTTTATCCCTTTCCGGAGGCGCCGACAGCAGTTCAATTGCAACGATGGTCGCTCATATGGTACATGAAGGATTAGCAGACCTGGGCCATGCAGCATTTGAACGGAAGCTAGGCTTTAAGATCCCTGAAGATCCGAAAGCTATTATCAATCAACTGCTGGTCACTGCTTATCAAGGCACTAAAAATTCTTCGGAAGATACACTCAATTCGGCCAAAGGACTGGCGGACAGTCTTGGTGCGAAATTTCATCACTGGCTGATCGATGAGGAAGTGGCGCAGTACCGACAAACCATTGAAAATGCAGTGGGCCGTGACCTGAAATGGGAAACGGATGATATCGCTTTGCAAAATATTCAGGCCCGGGCACGGTCACCCATCATTTGGATGTTGGCCAATCTGGACCGGTTTCTATTACTGTCTACCAGTAATCGTAGCGAAGGTGATGTGGGCTACGCCACCATGGATGGAGATACTAGTGGTAGTATCTCACCTATTGCCGCCATTGACAAAGATCTGGTACTTGAATGGCTCCGATATGCTGAAAAGGAATTGGGTTACGAGGGGCTCAAGTTCGTCAATGCCTTACAGCCTACCGCAGAGCTGAGGCCTCCGGATCAAAAACAGACGGATGAAGACGATCTCATGCCTTACTCCGTATTGGTGAAGATTGAAGAATGGGCGATCCGAGAAAGGCATTCACCAGTAGAGGTATTCCGGGCCATGCAACAAGACTATTCTAAGGCCGCATTGAAACAATGGATCACGAAATTTTTCCGGTTATGGTCTATCAATCAGTGGAAACGTGAACGAATCGCTCCTAGCTTTCATGTCGATGATTTCAACATTGATCCAAAGACGTGGTGCCGGTTCCCAATTTTATCAAGTGGGTTTAAGGAGGAGTTGGAGGAACTAAATCAACTTTAAAGCTTTTTTGACAGGATCAGTGGGTTGTTTTGTTGAGTCCAGCATCGACACACAACCTCCAAACCTGAAGTATTCTTTTCTCCGCCAATCTTTTTAAGGTCAAGGATTCCAGCCCCATTTGTTGTCTGCAGTGGCACGAGGGCATTCTTATTGAGGAAACGACCATCCACCAGGCTACCTAAATAAAAATTTGCCTTCCGACAAGGCTCTTCAGTCCGCAATAGCCACAAACTTCCTTCCTTTTGCACCTCGATTCCCAGCTTCAATTTTCTCTCTTTTCCACTGGAAAGATATTCTTTCAGGCCTGTTCCCGGCCAGCTGTTGTGGTAAGGAACCGAAGCCAATAATTTACCGGATTCGTAAAATGTCTTTCGCTCTCCCTCAATCACATTATTCTTAAATGGTGTTGTAGCATAAAGCTCCCCGGTAACATAGTACTTTTTGGAAGTTCCTACCCGCAAATTGGACGCATAGGTCATTTCTAACTGAACTTTTCCGTCCGGATAGTATAGATAAGATACTCCTTCTTTCTTGCCATTTACATAATTGACAGAAGACTTTACGTTCCCGTTGGAATCTTTGGAATCGATCCGGCCGTGTTTCAGTCGGTAATCTCTATTCTCCGCTTCCGCCTCCTTCATCATTCTTTCCTGCTCTGCCTCCTCTGCACTACCAGGCAATAGCGCAAATGAAGCGGCGCACATGAAGAGAAATACCCAAAGTAAATTATGATAGTTAGAAGACCAGTTCATTGGTTTGTTGTTTTAATCCTGAGGTAATCCTATTAATTTTCAATTTCAATAAAAAAGTGCACTTGAAGCATGTCAGGGCAGATTTTTCTGGCATCTCAAATAGCGGACCGTCCCTACCCTAAAGGGCGTAAACGAAATCACCCTTTAGGGAATTGAAGGGTTATTTTTTCAAGCTGTCTACCATTTCGAAAAATCTCCCGGTCACCAGTATTCTCTTACTATTTAAAACTAAGCAAAAATCGATCCATAGATATCATGGCACGGGATCGTAGCCACTTCCACCCCAAGGATGACATCTGGCAATGCGCTTCATACCCATCCAAAGACCCTTCAACCCATGATTAAGAATAGCCTCCTTCATGTAGCTGGAACATGTCGGACTGTACCGACAGGAACTAGGGAAAAGAGGGCTGATGCTGTATTGATAAAACAACACAGGCAAAATCAAAATTTTACGAAATAATCGCACAGGTCAAATCTATCGTCTAATTTGGTGGATATTATCATTTTGAATCAGAATTGTAAGGGCAGAAACGGCGAGGAGCAATAAAAGTGTGAAAAGGAAAGGATGTTGGGTCATATTGCTGATGTTCGGGTTGCTACCCGGTTGGTCCTTTGGTCAAAGCGTCCGGGATTCCAGTAGTGCCAAATCAGTTCTGGTCAAAGAAGTGTTCATCATTGGCAATCAAAAAACGAAAGCCAACATCATCCTAAGGGAAATGCAGCTCACCAAGGGCTACATGGTGTCGGACAGCCTCATTGATAAAACGGTCACCGAAGATCAACAGCGCATCTATAACACCAACCTGTTCGATGAAGTAAAGGTCCAGCCCCTTTACGCATCGGACAATGAATTGATGGTCCTGGTCACCGTCTCGGAACGATGGTACATCTATCCTTCCTTCATTTTCAAGCTGGCCGACCGAAATCTCAACGATTGGTGGGTCAATCAAAATCGCGATCTGAGTCGCGTTAATCTGGGGCTACGCTACCAACAGTACAATTTCCGGGGCCGACGTGAGTTATTAAACCTCATCTTTCAGGTGGGATTCGAACGGGATTTCTTAGCAAGTTGGCGTATTCCTTATATTGAAAAATCTCAGAAGCACGGACTTTCACTCGGTTTCAGCTATTCTGAAAGCAGAAATGCGGGATACAGAACGGAGGACCATGTTCGGCGATTCGTGAGTGAAGAACGATTGCTACGAAAAACCACCCGGGCACGTGTTACCTACCGATTCCGAAAATCGTACTATAACACACATCGTTTTCAGTTAAAATTTGATCATCGGGTTATTGATGACACGGTAGCCATGCTGAACCCTAATTATTTTGGCAATGGTGCCACTTTGCAACGACATTTTGACTTGTCTTACCAGTTTACCAGGGACTTGCGAAACAACAATAACTACCCAACTAAGGGTCACTTGCTACGATTCAAGTTAGAAAAGACCGGACTTGGAATCTACAATCAGGTAGATATTTTCGACATCAACCTGATTTATCGTCAGTATTTTGATCTGGGCAATAAATTTTCTGCAAGCACGGGTGTAGAAGTATTTTCTTCCTGGCCCAAGAACCAGCCTTACATCAATTATTCTGGTGTAGGATTTGAACAAACTTTGGTACGGGGGTACGAGCAAGACCTGATTGAGGGGTATCAGTATGCACTCTACAAAAGCACTTTGCGTAGAAACTTATTCAAACACACTCAGGATTTGGGGAAAATGATGCCATTTAGGCAATTCCGAAAAGTTCCGGTAGCACTCTATGCAAAAATCTTCTTCGACGGGGGCTGGGTCAATAATTATCCAGAATATGAACTGAGCCAAAGATTAACCAATAAGCACTTATTCGGAGCTGGTGCCGGATTTGACCTGGTCACTATCTACGATTTAGTAAGTCGATTCGAATGGTCTGTCAATGCAGAAGGGAATTTTCGTTTTGCGATCAGTGCAAAAGCAGATTTGTAAGCTACTCCGCGGATTCGAGCGCTACCTCTTTCTGTTTCTCCGCAACTGCAGCGCGCTCACAATCAGAAATATCTGTTAGTTTCTTGAGCATACCCGGAAAGACGAATTCATGCAATGGAAGTACTGCATACCAATAAAACCGGCCCATGAGCCCTCTTGGACGGAAAGTAGCGGTCATCACCAGTTCCTCGCCTTCCATACGGAATTCCAACCAGGCCTCTCCTGGTAATCGCATTTCAGCAAATAACAACAGACGTCCCTCTTCCTTATTGGCATAAAGAACCCGCCAAAAATCCAACGCATCTCCAACATGTAAAGAATGCTCACTGCTACGGCCTCTTCTCAGGCCTACGCCTCCAAGCACCTTGTCCATGAACCCTCTTAGTCTCCAAAGTAAATTGGCATGGTACCATCCGGTTTTTCCTCCTAGATGCCAGACTTTCTCAATCGTGGTTTCTTTATCGATGTAAGTCCTTCTCCTTTGATCCTTGAAACAACCGTAAGTCGGAACCTGAATAAAATCTGAAATATCGAAATTCAATCGTCCGCTAACCTGTGAATCCTTCCATGAAGAAAGGTCTTCTTGAGAAAGTTGATCAAATGTCTGGCGAATGGCTTCTTCGTAACCGATGGGTTTGATCCCTAAAATGTTGCAAAGCTCATTATCACGGCAAATCACTTCTACGTTCATACTATTGACTAAGGCCACGGCCAGATTGTAGGATGTAGAAGTAACGAAATAAAGCCAATATGAAGACAATCTCGGCGTGATCACTGGAAGTGTAATGATCGATCGGTTGAGTCCTCTGATCTTCGCAAAAGTGAGTAACATCTCTTTGTACGAGAGGACATCAGGCCCACCTATATCAAAATTGCGTCCGTAAGTTTCTTCGTGAAGGAAGGTCTCAGAAAGCAGGGTAATGACGTCATTAATACCAATAGGCTGAGATTTGGTACGCAGCCATTTCGGAGTTACCATCACCGGAAGTTTCTCTACCAGGTCTCTGATGATCTCGAAACTTGCACTACCGGAACCAATAATAATCCCTGCTCGAAGTGTCGTAAAATGGTATTTCCCCTGACTAAGTACTTCTTCTACTTTTTTCCGGGACGCTAAATGTCGGGACAGGTCCTCTTCATTGGCAATCCCACTGAGATAGATCACATGTCTTACCTCTGTTGCATCCATCGCCCGACGAAAGTTCTTTGCCGACTGTTCTTCCAGGCTGATATAATTACGAGAGGCGGACATGGAGTGTACCAGATAGTACGCTCCATCAATGTCTTTGGGGATGTTTTCTAGCGTTGCAGCATCCAAAAGGTCCAGTTTGATTACTTCTACCCGGTCTTTCACCAGATCAGGAATCACCAATCTTGCAGGGTCCCGAACGGCACAAATAACCGTGTGTCCTTTACTCGCAAGGACGGTCATTAATCTTTTACCGATGTAACCTGTGGCTCCTGTAAGGAGAATTCTCATCTTGGACGTTTCCAAGTTCCAACTAATTGGTAGCATCATTGTTCAGGAAGGAAGAAAAAATATCAAAAAAATGGATAAAAAAAGTACCTGAATTTAACACTTATTTTGGTTTGTGACGGTAGTCTTACTATCACTGAAGAACGGAATGCTTCATTATTAGCACCAAGTCAAGGGACATTCCCTATTTTTGCGGCCTTATTAATGAGCAATTTTTCACGATGACCTATAACCTACTGAAAGGAAAAAGAGGGATCATATTTGGCGCCCTCGACGAGAATTCAATTGCCTGGAAAGTAGCCGAAAGAGCCTACGAAGAAGGAGCAAAATTCACACTAACCAATGCACCTATCGCCATGCGAATGGGTGAGATCCAAAAGCTCGCTGAAAAATGCGAAACAGAAGTCATTCCAGCAGATGCGACTTCCGTAGAAGATCTGGAAAACCTGTACGCAAAATCGAAAGAGCTTCTAGGTGGAAACTTCGACTTCATTCTTCATGCCATTGGCATGAGCCCAAATGTGCGAAAGAAAAAGGAATATGGTAATCTGAACTACGATTGGTTCATGAAAACCCTCGATGTATCTGCTGTTTCTTTCCACAAGACCATGCAGGTGGCGGAAAAAATGGACATCATGAACGAATGGGGATCCATCCTTGGACTCTCCTACATCGCTGCGCAGCGTACCTTCCCTGATTATTCGGATATGGCACAGGCCAAGGCCATGCTGGAATCTATTGCCAGAAGCTATGGCTACCGATTTGGAAAATCGAAAAAAGTACGCGTCAATACCATCAGCCAGTCGCCTACCATGACTACTGCAGGTTCTGGTGTCCCAGGATTCGATGTATTCTTCAACTACGCAGATAAAATGTCACCACTGGGCAACGCAGATGCAGTAAGTTGTGCGGATTACTGTTTGATGATGTTCTCTGATTTCACCAGAATGGTGACTATGCAGAACCTCATGCATGATGGAGGATTCTCTACCTCAGGAATTACCGAAAATATTGTTGAGGAACTTTCGAAGTAGACTATCGTCGATAGACTTTTAGTCGATGGTTAATTAGTCGACAGTTAGCAGATATTACATCCTTTTTTAGTCGATAGTTTAAATATGGGATTCAAATTTGAGGAACTGAAAGTTTGGCAAAAGGCTATTGATTTGACAGCCGATGTTAACACAGCAATCAAAAAATTCCCTGTGGATGAAAGATATGTCCTTTCTCCCCAGATGCAAAGGGTGACAGATTCGATCGCGCTGAACATTGCTGAAGGATCAACTGGACAATCAAACAAGGAGTTTGCGAGATTTCTTGGGATCGCCTTAAGATCAGGAATTGTAGTTGTAAGTTATTTGCACATCGCGCAACGCAGGACTATCATTGATCAACAAGATTTCAATCGATTTTACAATGCGTGGACAGAAATAAGCAAAATGATTCAGTCCCTACGTAGGACCTTAAGGCCTTAGAGCTATCGACTGAGAGACTAAATGACCATCGACTAATGATCTCTTTCCCCAACGCCAAGATCAATCTTGGATTGAACGTAACAAATAAACGGCAGGACGGATACCACGAAATCCAGTCCTGCTTGTTTCCTATCCCTCTCCGGGACATCCTGGAAATCATTCCAGCAGATACATTTTCATTCAAACAAACCGGGCTTGAAATTCCTGACAATGGAGCCAATAACCTCTGTGTCCAGGCCTATGAATTACTTAAATCAGCGCATGACCTGCCACCAGTGGCCATACATCTTCACAAAGTCATCCCAATGGGTGCGGGATTGGGTGGTGGGTCAGCCGATTGTGCATTCACTCTGAAACTACTGAATGATATTTTTACTTTAGGCCTTAATTCTGGTGAATTAGAAGGCTATGCCGCACAACTAGGAAGTGATTGTCCTTTCTTTATCAAGAATATCCCGGCCCTGGCTACGGGTACTGGCACGACCTTAGCACCTTTTCATGTGGACCTATCAGCCTTTCACATCGCACTGATTTTCCCTGGTGTACACATTGGCACCAAAGAAGCTTACGCAGGTCTTACACCAAAACAACCCGACAATATATTGGAAGCGACCATAGGCGGGAATATTAAACATTGGCAGCAACAACTGGTGAATGATTTTCAACCAGCAGCGGCTAATAACCACGAAAACATCAGGAAGGCGCTTGAAACCATGGGGCAAGCTGACGCGATATATTACGCCATGACAGGATCAGGATCGACTGTTTATGGCCTTTTTGATCACCTGCCAGATTCAGCAACTTTTGATTTTACAGGATCGCTCGACGATCTATGATTCAGACTGTTGCTCACTCAATTCACGGAGCTTATCCATGTCCCTGATCAAGATTCGCCGCCGATCAAAATTGATGAAATTCTGATCTCGCAACTCATTAAAAACAGTCGTTACCGTTTGTCTTGAGGTTCCGGTGAGCCTGGAAATGTCTTTGTGGGTGTAGTGGTTCTTGATCATGGTCTCGAATCCAACTTTCTTTCCGCGTTCGTCTCCCATTTCTAAAAGGAATTCGATCACACGGGTCTTGGAATCTTTAAAAACCATCGATTCGACTTTGCGTTCCACTTTTCTGAATTTTAAGCCAATGACCTTGATGATCGCAAAATTCAGCTCTTCATTTTCCTTCATCAACAACTTCAGGTCATCGATGGTCAATGGACAAATGGTGGTCGTATGGTCCAGGGCTTTGGCAAACTCCTTGGTTTTGGTTTCACCCGCTATGGCCAATTCTCCGAAGATTTCCCCACGGCTTAGGATCGCTTTGACGACCTCTTCACCATCTGGCGTGTACGACCCTAATTTCACTCGTCCATCAGAAATCAGAAATACATGCTTGTTGGGCTCATCTGGCATATAGATGTAGTCACCCTTTTTGTAGCGTCGAAACTCATGCTTCTCCGCCATCTCCTTTACCCGGTGTGGGCAAAAAATGTTGTATAAATCTACCTCCTCGAAAAACCAAAAATTCGACTCCTGACTCACTTGAGTTACTTTAAATTCTACTCAACTAAAATAACTGATTTTTTAAAAATGACCGTAGGCGACAATTAAGACTTTCGAAGGATGTTCATAATCCTGCCGAATTCTTTCTCCGTGATTTTGCCGTCCACGATGATATCCTCGATCTCTTCTTTTTGTGCATCGGTCAATCTCACCTCCTGTGGAGTGATGCGATCCATCAACATACTTACCTCCTCAATGCGATTGTTAAGGATCATGAATTGGTTTTCGTTGATCGTACCATTTTCAAACAAGCGACTGATCTGCTCTTTTTGCGCAATCACTCTTGCTTCAAACTTGAGGTGATCATCTAAGAAGTCCTTTAGCAATTCATTGGTTTGATAAAGAATAGTTTTAAAGCGTCTTTGCCGCCTTTTTGAGAATAGTCTACCAATAAGGGCCGAAATAATCGCAAAAACTACCCCCAGGATCAAGCCTAGTTTATCCCAATAGTCTTGTCGCCAAAACTTGGCGCTAAAAATGTTGTGACTGGGCGTTATTAAAATTTCCGAGCCATCATCCTGGATTTCCGCAGGCAAGTAAATGATCTTTAGTTGATCTCCCTTGGCCGCAGCAAGCTCCTTGAAATGAAGGTTTTTCTCGCTAATGGAGACTTGATCCTTTGAGATCTTTTCAGATTGGCCATTTGCCTGTACCCATTCAAACTCATAATGTCCAATATTAATGCCATCATCGGTTCCATAAGTCACGAACCATTCATCTTCTTTCTGCAGTAGTTCGGTTAGAATCGGTTGAACTTCGAGAAAATGCTGCATCACAATCTTTGGTAAGGCCGACTTAACCGCTTGCAATGTGATATCTCCTTTTCCCGCCAATTGATCCTCTACTTCAACCTGGTAGTGAAATAGGTCTTCAACAGCAAATAAGCTCACCTCAATTTTCAACGTATGCAGTGGGTCATCTTTTTTGAGATCAAAACGCCCCGATTGTTTGATTTCCTGTTCGATATCCGTTCTTAAAAGAGAAAGTATATCACCAGACTGACTTAGAATATCCTTCGTTTGATCACCTACGGTCATTGTGAGGTTGACATGAGGTTTCACCCTTACCTCTCTCAGGTACCGCCGCAAAGAATTGTAATAAGCTTCATTCTTAGCTCTCCAGGAATTGATTTTCAGCGGATTTGACTGAAAGAGTGCTCTGACAGAAGGGTCTTTGTCTGCTTCGAGCATAATGTCCTTTAACTGGTCCCTGACCGATTTTGTCAGTTGGGGAGAAAAAACATAGGCGTGATAAGGTATCTCGTAGGAAGTCAATACATTAAAATCACTCAGTTGATGGGCCACTTTTGAAAATCCTGCCAGGTCAATGCCAATGGCATCCACTTCTCCCGCCACAAGTGCTTCGATTGCCTTATCGTGACCCCCTAAAAACACGGACTGTTCTTCGGAGAGAGAAATATCATACTCTTCAAGAATACTTTTGGGCAAGTGGTATCCTGAAGTAGATGTAGGCTTCACGAAGCCCAATTGTTTATCCTGCAAATCTGTGATAGCCGCTACATTACTGGATTTGGTGGTTAAGATCGCACCTTTGTAATTCGTTTTTCCACCCACCAAATGTGAAGCAAAAACTTCCAGTTCAGGAAAATCCGTCTTGGCAGCCAGGTATGGAAATACCGTAAACACGCCCACATCGAACTCCCCTTGATCCAATCGATAACCTAGTTCTGACTCAGGCACCAAAGAAAACTCCAGTTCCAATTGTGATTTTTCCGCGACGTATTCAAACAATGGAGGATAGGTATCCAATACTTTTTGGTCTGTCTTGTATGGAATGACACCTACCTTCAATTGCTGTGCTTGTGCAATGACACAAAGCACCAAAACATTGATAAAAATCGAAATAAGCTTTGCTCTCATGTTTAACTCGGTACTAGCAGTGATTTACTGCGTTGATCTTATAAAGCTGAATGAGCCGCTCTCTTCACACCAGCAAGAATGACCAAACAGGCAACGATCATCAATAAATGCGCCACATCATGATGGTTGAACCATATCGGATGTATGGAGAGATTCATAAGTCGGCCTACCGCAGTAAGAACGGAAATGACGAAACCAAAAATGATCAGTTCACTACCCTTGACCAATTTCTTCCAATAACCATAAGCCTGCAACAACAAGACGGTCAACAAGGAAATAACAGTGGTGACCAGTACCACTTCAAAGACACGGAACCAGAATAACGCAATGAAAAACAACACCAACTGTACCTTAACCATCCACATGCCTGTACCAGTCTTTTGTTTGGTCACTTGCTCGACGGAGGCGGTTTGGGTAAAATAAGCAGTCAATCCGGCAAATACCCACCCAAACAATTTCAACCACTGCACATCGTAACTGGAAAACAAGTGTGAAAAAATTCCGATGAATGTGGAAGCACCTAAAGTCAAAAAAAAGTATGACCAGGCACTGATTCCGTGCGTTGATGCCAGGCTTTTTGTTTGCCTGAAGGCATAAAAACAGACCATGGCCAAAAGCAAATTTCCGAAAGCTGTGACTGGTTCAGACAAGATCAGCCCAAATAATTCGATTTCCATCGTGGAGTAGTTGGTAGCGCCCCGCAATTTAATGCGTTGTGGTGACTTCTAAATTGATAAAGTCACGACAAATCAACGTTCTGAGAACGTTTTTCCATATGACGCTGAATTGGTGGATAAATAAGTACAGAAATCAGGATAATCCCGGTACCGAAGTAAAAAGATGAACTCATTTTCTCGGAAGCACCGAAAATCAAAAGCGCCAGAATAATTCCGTAAACGGGCTCCAGATTGATGATCAGATTGATCGTAAAAGCCGATATCCTTCGCATCAATTCCACGCTGACCGTAAAGGCATAAACGGTACAAACCATGACCAGCACAAACAGATATAGCCAATCCATGCCTTGTGGAATCAAAAGCAATGTTGCCTCGAAATTGATATGATAAACTGGAAGAAACAACAAGATGGCCAATGCCGCAAATCCCATCTCATAAAAAGAAATGGTCACCGGATCATTTCCTTTGACCACATGCCCGTTGATTACCGTAAAAAAGGCAGAAAGTATGGCAGCAGCTACCGCGACAGCAAACCCAAGTCCATATTGGAAATCGTCCTGAATGATGACAAGCATGCCTAAAAATCCTAGCCCACCAATCATCAGCTCATAAGGCTTGACACGCTTGTTCATCGACAAAGGTTCCACCAGACCCGTCCAGATCGCCGTTGTGGCCATTCCTGCCAGACAAACAGAGACATTGGACAACTGTGCGGCCAGGAAAAATAGGATCCAATGAGCGCCAATCAAGACTCCTGCTGCTGCTATCAACGCATTATTCCTGACTCCATTTATCTTGTAAGTTCGCCTGGTATATGCAATCACTACCAGCAGACCAATCGCCGCGAAAAACGTCCTCAATAGCACTAACTCTACCGCTGGTATCGAAATCAACTTGCCCAGTATGGCAGTAAACCCCCAGAGCAATACAATGAAATGCAGTTTAAGAAAGTCGCGCATCGAACTCACCGGGGCACCGTATGGTACATCAAAAAGCCTACAACAGTAAATGAGATATTGGGTATCCAAACTGCCAGTACCGGATTCATGGTATTGGCCTCTGCAACCGCACGGGTCAGAATGAACATGATGATAAAGACGAATGCGATCAAAAACCCAAGTGCAATCTGGAACCCTGTTCCCCGCCTCGATTTTCGTGCCGAGACAATTAGCCCAATGAAAACCAGCACCAGCACACCAAACGGCTGCATGAATCGGATGTATTTCTCAATTTGGTAGATCTGTACATCGTCTGCCCCCCGGGATTGCTGCAAGGCTATGTAATCATCCAGCTCAAACATGGTCAGTGTCTCCCAAAGCCGTTCTTTGTTGTCAAAGTCCTTGGGATATAGGTTCAAAGCTGTGTCCATCTTGGCTCCGTCCTCGAATATCTCTTTATCATCTAAGAGAATACGCTTACGCCAATTGATCAGGGTCCATTTGCTGGTAGCTGTGTCCCACTCAATTCGATTGGCCGAGATCTTTTCCTGCAGTTTCAAATCCTGAATTTTCTCCAGGGTCACTTTATATCCAATCTCCCTACGGTTGTTGTACCTATCCATGTAGATGTAATCCTCCTCTCCGATCTTGAAGTGGATGTTTCGATCACTGAAATAGAAAGGTTTCCCCAGAAATTCAATTTCAAAGTTGATCCGAAACTTATTCGTATCCGGGATCACGTAGCTGTTCAGGTAAAAGCTCGCAGCAGAAATCATGACTGCTCCAATAAAGTAAGGCACCATCAATCTTTTGAAGCTTACACCGCTGGCTAAAATGGCGATGATCTCTGTTCTTGCTGCCAATTGGGCGGTCACAAAAACGGTGGCAATGAATACTGTGATAGGCGTGAGTAAGCTCGCGATGAAAGGTATGAAGGTCAGGTAATACAACCCGATCATTTCACCAGACACCTGATTCTCAATGAAATCATCATTCTTCTCCGTAAAATCGATCACGCAGATGATCGCTAACAGACCGAGCACAACAAACACAAATGTGCCAAGGAATTTTTTCAGTATGTACCAGTCAATTTTCTTCATCTAGTCGGCAGCAGAACGCAAATCACAGTCTTCTGGATACATTTTTGACCATGTAATTTTTCCAGCCTGCAAATTTCCCAGCCTCTATTTGTTTGCGGGCCTCTCTTACTAACCACAGATAGAAAGAAAGATTGTGTACAGAAGCAATTTGTGCACCCAACATTTCATTGCTCATGACCAGATGTCTCAAATATGCCTTAGAATAGAAGGTACTTACGTGCCCTTCCAGGTTTGGATCAATCGGGCTATAATCCATTTTCCACTTTTCATTGCGGATGTTGACTACTCCTTCAGTGGTGAACAGCATGCCATTCCTTGCATTTCGCGTAGGCATTACACAATCGAACATGTCTACTCCCAGTGCAATACATTCGAGGATGTTTGCCGGTGTGCCTACCCCCATCAAGTACCTTGGTTTATCCGCAGGTAGAATATTGCACACCATATCTGTCATGGCATACAGGTCTTCGTGTGGTTCACCTACAGACAGTCCGCCAATCGCATTCCCTTCACGCTCGCAAGAAGCAATAAAATCCGCTGACTCTTTGCGAAGATCAGGATATACACTTCCTTGAACGATTGGGAAGAGGGTCTGGCTATAGCCATAATGTCCCTCGGTCGTGTCAAACCTTTCGATGCAGCGCTTGAGCCATCGGTGGGTCATGTGCATTGAATTCTTTGCATAATCAAACTCGCAGGGATAAGGGGTACATTCATCGAATGCCATGATGATGTCCGCCCCGATGATCCGCTGAATGTCCATCACATGTTCCGGAGAAAACATGTGTTTAGAGCCATCAATATGGCTTTGAAAATTGACTCCCCATTCTTCAATGCTGCGATTATCTCCCAAAGAATACACCTGGTAGCCTCCACTATCAGTCAAAATTGGTCGGTCCCACCCATTGAATTGATGCAAACCTCCTGCTCCACTGATGATATCCAACCCTGGTCTTAAATACAGATGATAAGTATTGCCCAGAATGATCTCAGCATTGATGTCTTCTTTAAGCTCCCGCTGGTGAACAGCTTTCACCGTGGCAGCAGTGCCTACCGGCATAAAGATGGGTGTATGGATCTCGCCATGATCAGTTTTAACCACACCCGCCCGGGCTCCGCTTTTCTTATCGTTTGCTACCAGAGTAAAGTCCACCTTCTTGCGTTTAAATTAAGGAGCACAAAAATAGTTTTTTGAAAAGATTAGACGGAGCACTTTGATCGATCCGTGAGTAAAAACCGAAAAAAGCAAACCTTAATTACCATTTGAACTTGATTCTCAGCCTATTCAAACCATCTATCATGCGAAATATTTGACAAGACGGACTCATCGCTCAATGTTTCTTTACGATTTCTCAGGATTGCTTCACGTGTTTCCATACGTTTTTCACGAACTAATTTTTATGGAAAAAAAGGACTTACATATTATTACGTTATAGCGATTTTAAGAATCTACAGAAAATTGAAGAACCTAGCCATCATTACTAAAACATGCTTCTGCATTTGGTCCACAATCTCTTTTAGGCTTCAGTTTGATATGGCTGATTCAGCTATTTTCAGTCAATCAAGAGTACTATTTATAAAAAATATTGCCTTCTTAAATTCATCTCCAACCACCGAAGGCCTCCAGTTATCAAGATTTAATGCTTAAATAGACCCGATTGACAAATCGAGCAATAAGAATTTCGTTTGGTATATTTAAACTAGCCTTCTACTAGGGGGCTAGTTTTTTCCTGACGCGAGTCTTTCAAATCCTTCCACTCCTAATCCTAACTCGCAAGAAAGAAGAGAGTCCAAAACTTCGAGTCAACCTTTGTAGATGAAGGTCCTCCATAGCTTTTCTACCGGGCCCTGGTCATAATTCATCAATATCCAGGAACTGATCGCTATTTGAAAGGTCCATATGCAAGGAATGATCAACCAGAGTTCGGATCTGGAAAAATGATTGTACCAGCCTAATCCATAACCGTAGAACAGGGAACCACAAATCAAACTCTGCATCAGGTAATTGCTCAAAGCCATTCTACCCATATTCGTGATCCCTTTCAATTTTGAGAAGGGCCGCACCAGTTGAAACAGGCCATTGAAAAGCATCATGTAAGCCAGTCCCAACAATTCTTTGGGAAAAGCGAATGCCACTCCGGCCCATAACTGCGTTACCGGCTGATGGTATTTAAATGTCCATTGATCGTACCGGTAATAATTGACCAGCAAAGCCAGCACCAACAAAAAAACGGTAAACAACCAATAACCTTTGATGGATCGATAATCGTGAAAAGCACCCAACCGATAGCCAATCATCCCTAGCACCATCATGATCAAGGTTCTGAATAATATACCCTGGTAGAACAAGGCTCCTTTATGAACTTTCTGATGGCTTGCATTTACTTGTATGCTCTCCCAAATAGAATTCCTGGGCACTTCAACTACTTCTGTAACCGGTTGTTTCCGTGTTGTTCTTCGTGTCCATGAAGCGATTGCTTGTTGCTCTGCTTCGGAACGCTCATTTGCAGGTTTGGCTTTCGCCAACTCAAAGGCATTTTGTTGTCGGGCAGTCCTTTGGGTGGATTGGATCGCATTGAATGCCACTAGCAATACCAATACTGATAATACGATGACCAGACCTGAAACTTTGAAAGACCGAAAAGGCAACAAGAGCAATCCGCAAATGGCGTAGTGGTAAAGTACATCGCCATCCCAAATCAAATAAGCATGTGCTACGCCGATCAGAAACAGGCCCCAAAGTCTACGGACGTAAAGCGCCATCGCATTCGGGCTTGATGCTCTTCCGGAAAGTCGATCAATGAACAGGCAAAAGCTCACTCCAAAGAGCATGGTAAACATGCTGAAGAATTTGCCCTGCGCTAAAAAATAAACCCAGAACCGGACCTGATGATCCAGTGACTCCTGATTACCATATTTATAGGGACTCCAGGGGTCGGGATAGGCAAAGGATTCAATGTTGATGACCAGTATCCCAAGAACGGCTAATCCTCGAAGAAAATCTATAGAACTGATTCTCTCTTGTGAAGAAATGGCCGTCAGTCCTTGTGTCATTGAGAACTTCCCTGCTCCAGTAAGATCTTCAATTCTTCATTTTTCAACTGATCGTTCATCTTATTGACCTCAACGTCCACATACTGCTTGAATCTGGATTCCAGTTTCGTCAGTCGCTGGTCGAGCACATCATATACCGCTTTCTGCTGGTCAGTCGGTGAAAAATCGACGCCATGTCCAGACAGGTCACTGGCCAAAGCACTGAGCCTTCCGTACAACTTCATGGGTGCACGGAAAGCATCTTCTCTGGCACCGGTCAGTTGAATATCATACAGTCCGGCAGAAATGGATTGCGCCAGGGCATCCAATTCTTTGGCCCGCTTTAAATCGGCTTTCCTTTCCAGTTTTGGCTCCAATTGCTTCAACTCACTGCGAATCAATTCCAGGGTATTGATCATGTTCACGGCAATGTTCATGGCATCTCGCAATTCGAGTGCAAGGTCTACCTGTGCCGCTATCTCTGCCTGAGAACCCACAGAAGCAGGATCTTTAAGTACTTGTACCTCTTTGGTGATTTCCTGATCATCCACAATCAGTTTTACTACGTAATTTCCAGGGACAACACGCGGCCCAAGTTGGCCTCTCCAGAGGTCAAGGTCCCAGGTCACCAATGGGCGCCATCCTTCTCCATTGAGCTGCACCCAGGGTCGGCCCGGAGGTTTGGTCCGCAACCTTGGTTTGAACGTAGGCTCATATCGCAAGTCCCACATGATCCGGTTGACTCCCTTTCGGTTAGTGCCCTCAATGGTCCGCACCACCTCTCCTGATTGTGTCAGGATCTCCACTTTTACTGGGTTCTGAGCCGTGTCTTTTAACAAGTAATTGATATCTGCTCCGTATGCAGGATTACGACCTGAATTGAAGCTGGGACCATCTGTCTTGATGGCTTGTTTGTCATGAAAGCGGTAAGCAGATCGAAGATCAAATAGGTGCACCTCCTGTTCTGCAGCTTTCGCTGCATATTCCCTTAGCGGCCCTATGTTATCCAGAATGTAATAGCCTCGTCCGTAGGTGCCGATCACCAGGTCATCAAACCGTTCTTGAATTTCCAGCCAATAAACAGGAGCCGGCGGCAGGTTGTTCCGCAAACGCATCCAGTTATCGCCATTGTCAAAACTCACATAAACGCCATTATCGACACCCAGATATAACATTCCCGCTTGCTTCGGATCTTCTTTGATCACATGGGCGAAACTATGAATTGATTTCGGCACGGATTCGCTGATCTTTTTCCAGGTCTTGCCATAATCAGTGGTCTTGTAGACGTAGGGATCGAAATCTCCCAAATGATGCAGGTCCACCGAAATGTATGCCGTGCCTTTGGCATAGCGTGAAATCTCGATATTGGAGATGGTCCCCAACTCAGGTAATCCCTGAATATTGCTGGTCACATTCTCCCATTTTTCACCAAAATTACGGGTGATATGCACTTGTCCGTCGTTGCTACCAGTCCAGATGAGTCCTGATTCAAGCGGAGATTCTACGATAGAAATCAATACCGAAGCATCAAAAGTCATCAAATTATCTACAGCTACACCGCCCGATGTTTGCTGATGTTCTTTTCTATTCAGGGTCAGGTCCGGGCTAATCACCTGCCAGCTTTGTCCGTCATCATCTGTCTTGTGCACATATTGGCTACCGACATAAACCCGATGTGCTACGTTTGGTGAGAAAGCAATTGGAAAATTCCAGAACCATCGGTATTTCATGTCCGCTGGTGCCCAGCCATATCCAGCTTCCGGCCACACCCGAACATCTCGCGCATGTCCGGTTCTTGCGTCATATCGTTCCAGGCCACCGTCATAGCAACCCGACCACACGATGTTATTGTCCAGTGGGTCTGGCTGCGCAAAACCACTTTCACAACCGCCTACACCTTCCCAAAGGCCAATGGGAATGTAACCCTGTCGGCTGTTGCTTGGTCCCCGATAGGAATAGCCATCTTGTCGGTTGCCGTAAAGGTTGTAAGGAATCTGATCATCTACGGCCACATGATACATCTGCGCAATGGGCAACACTATGCGTTGAAAGCTCTCACCACCATTTAAAGTGATGCTCGCACAGCCATCATGTGCCACCATGAAGCGATTCGGGTTCGTCGGGTCCACCCAGATGTCGTGATTATCACCTCCGGCACTGTAACTGCCGCTGATGGTTTTTCCCCCGTCTTCTGAGGTGATGAACTTGACATTGGCAAAATACAGCTTGTCTGGATTATCCGTGGAAACCGCCATTCGTGTATAATACGGAGCACGTTCGTTAATGTCATGATTTCGGGTCATCAATTCCCAGGTTTCTCCAAAGTCCTTCGACCGGTATAATGCGGGGCTTTCAATCTCAAAAAGCGCATAGATCACTTCCGGGTTAGAATAAGAAATGGCCACTCCTGTTTTTCCTACCGGGTTGTTCTGTCCTCCGGGAAGTCCATTTTCTTTCAATGGTACCCAGGTATCTCCCCCGTCTACTGACCGATATACTCCACCACCAGGACCTCCGCTGTTCAGTTTCCAGGTATTGATCTGAACAGACCACATGCCGGCAATCAAACGGTCTGGATTTTTTGGGTCTATGGCAATATCAGCTGCTCCGGTTCCCTCATCCACAAAGAGGATCTGTTCCCAGGATTTTCCACCATCCGTGGTTCGATATACTCCGCGTTCTCGTTGAGGTGCATGGGTATGTCCCAGGGCCGCTGCATAAACGATATCAGGATTGGTAGGGTGGACAACAATACGGCCAATTCTACCACTTTTCTCAAGCCCCATGTGCTGCCATGTACTTCCTCCATCTTCGGATTTATAGATGCCATCACCCATAGCGTGGGCCGGACGAATCAAGAAGGTTTCCCCGGTACCTACCCAAACAACATCAGGATTGGAAGGGGTGATGGCTATGGAGCCAATAGAGGAGGCTTCCTGACCATCAAAAACAGGCTTCCATTTGATGCCGCCATCCGTTGTTTTCCAAAGCCCCCCTGAAGCTGCTCCAATGTAGTTGACCATCGGATCGCCTGGCACACCTGCGATGGCAATGGCTCGGTTACCCTCCGGGCCTACAAATCGAAACCTTAATTGCTTAAATAGGTCTGGGTCTACTTGTGAGAAAGCACTGAATTGCAGCGCGATCAATAGCAAGGAAAAAAGGGACTGAAGTTTGTTCATGTTTAGGTCGGGATGTTAAGCGCTATTTAGCGATAATATCACCAATTTATGGATTTATAAGGTAATGAATCGCTTCAATTTATTTCGATGGTTCAGAATCGTTCTTGAGGGATATTCGTATACCCAGTGAAACATCTTTTATAACTAACAATAACCATTATGAGAAAATTTTTATTCGCGACAATTATGGGCTTGTTCGCCTTACAACTAAACGCACAAACTGAACAAGGGAAGCTCTTACTAGGTGCCGGTTCTAACTCTGGCCTTAGCTTTCAAAGTCAGGATGGAGTTGAAGACAACCAAGTGGCCTTTTCACTAAATGCTCAAGGCGGGTATTTTTTCATCGACAATCTGGTCACTGGCTTGAACCTTGGCTTTAACACCTCCAGTCAAGGTGATTTCTCCAACACAAACTTGAGCATCGGACCTTTTGCCCGGTATTACTTTGACAATGTATTTTTTGGCGCCAATTTTTCCCTGGTGAATAATAACAGCGACAATGGAGTTTCTGATTTTTCCGCCAACGGATCGTTACTGGGTCTTGAACTAGGGTACGCGGCGTTTCTTAATAATAACATTGCGATTGAACCCGCTCTTACCTACTTCAATACTAATGGCGACTTTGATGGACTAACTGGCTTTTCGCTCAATATCGGATTCAGTATTTATCTCGCACCCTGACCCAAAAGTGAAATTGTCTTGCACGTCGGTCAACCTTCGTGGTACAAGATTTACTATCCTGCTCTTTCTTCTTTCCAGTCTATTTTTTTCATAGTTTCGCATCCCCTTTTGAATTGATTGCGAAGCGTGTCTTTTAGCCCAGAAGAAATATTACTTTATCTCTTCCTTGCCCTGGCAGGATTACACCTCATTCCTGTGTTGATCAAAACACTTGCATTGATTTTCACACCGACTTCACCATCCTCCGTTGAGAATCCTCCGGTCACAGTGATTGTCTGTGCAAGAAATGAAGAAGCTAACCTGAAGGAACTGGTGCCTTTGCTGTTGGAGCAGGACCATACGGCTTATGAAGTAGTGATCGTTCTGGACCGGTGTTTTGACGAAAGTCTGGCTTACATGAAGTCGCTGGAGCCTAATCATCCGAACCTGAGGACCATGATCATTGATTATGTACCGGATCAGTTCCATCCTAAGAAATTTGGTCTCACGCTGGCCATTAAAGGGGCAAAATACGATTGGGTTTTACTGACTGATGCCGATTGCCGACCGGCTTCTTCCTCGTGGGTCAGCGGAATGGCGCAACACTTTACTGCGGAACGGGACATTGTGCTGGGTTATTCACCGTATTTTCAGGAAAAAGGCTTTCTGAACGCGTACATCGGTTATGAAACGTTCAATACGGCTTACCAGTATCTTTCTTCCGCCCGACTGGGCATTCCTTATATGGGTGTTGGCAGGAATCTGGCCTATCGAAAATCACTGTTCCTGGATAACCTGGGGTTTGGTGCCAATCAAAGCATCACAGGTGGAGATGATGACCTGTTTGTGCAATCACATGCTAACCATCGCAATACCGGAATCGCTGTAAGCCCCGACCTCATGGTCCATTCCAAACCCAAACAGAAATGGAGTGAATATCTCCAACAAAAGAAACGACATTACTCCGTCTCCAAATTCTACAGACCGATTATCATTTTCCGGCACTTGCTACGTGGAAATATTCACCTTCTTCTTTGGGTTAGTTTCATTATTTTAGCCTTTCTAAACGTCGAAACACTTTTGGTCTACGGAACAATGCTTGGCGTTTTAGCGTTGAAAGGAATATTTTTCAAGTGGTCAACTCAAAAAATGGGACAGGGATATAAGTTTTGGTTTACTCCTTTTCTTGATCTGGCATACGCCACGTTCACTCCTGTGATCAGTACGGTTGCATTCTTCAGAAAAAACATCAGATGGAATTAGATCGACAGTTTTCAGATAAAGCTTTACACGACTTCAAACTGATCGACCAGGCCACCAATCAAGGGGATGAAGGTGCTTTTGCCAAGTTGATGGAACGGTACAAAAAACCGGTTTATCACATGATCCTGAAAATGGTCAGGAATGTGGATGATGCGGAAGACTTGACGATCGAAGCATTTGCCAAAGCCTTCAAAAACCTGAAACGGTTCAAAAAAGACTATACCTTCAGCACCTGGCTTTTCCGTATTGCCACGAATAATGCTATTGATTTCATTCGAAAGAAAAAGCTTGAGACCTACAGCCTCAACACTTCTTTTACCGATGAAAGTGGTGACTCGGTAAACATCGATGTGGAAGATCGGAACCTGACCCCTGACGAAGAAACCATCAAAACACAAAAAATAGAACTGGTTAGGATGTTTGTGACCAAGCTTCCTGCTAAATATCAGCGACTGGTTCGGCTGCGCTACTTTGACGAGCTTTCTTATGAGGAGATCGCCAAAGAACTGGATGCTCCTCTGGGCACCGTGAAAGCGCAACTCCATCGGGCACGTGAATTGATGTATGATCTTGTAAAAGACAAAAAGTCCCACATTTAATTAAACATGCTATTCGACCAGTCAGTGGTTGCGAGGTATTTTCCTAACCTTTCCGAACTTCAGGCCAAACAGTTTTCAGAGATAGGCGACATCTACGCCGATTGGAATGCCAAAATCAATGTAGTGTCCCGAAAATATTTTGATGACTTCTACATCAGGCATGTCCTGCACAGCCTGTCCATTGCCAAATTCATCACATTCAAAGATGGGTCCAGGGTCATGGACCTGGGAACAGGTGGGGGATTTCCGGGTGTTCCACTGGCCATCATGTTTCCCAACGTTGAATTTATCCTGATAGACAGCATTGGGAAAAAGATCCGGGTGGTCAATGATGCTGCCGCACAATTGGGTCTGACCAATGTTACTGGCATCCAGTCTCGATCCGAAATTATCGAAGGCCCCTTTGATTTTATCGTTACCAGAGCCGTAGCACGTTCAGCTAAATTGTATCAATGGTCCAAAAAACAGATCGCTACATCGCACAAACATGAAATCCGTAACGGGATCATTTGTCAAAAAGGTGGTGATCTGGATGAGGAACTCAAGGAACTGAATCGACCGTATGAATCGGTTGAAGTTAAGGCGTATTTCAAAGAGGATTACTTCCGAACGAAAAAGTTGATTTATATTCCTTTTTGAGGATAAAATCCTACGGCCACGCCCTTGCTAAGGGGGAACTTGTAAAACTTGAATTCAGAATTTCCGTTCAATTATCTTACAAACAAAAAACCTATACTTCTATGGATGGCTACGGAATGGTAAGGAACATGATCGCAACGAACCGAAGCAACTTGTCTCGTGTTGGGCAGCGGCGATCACATAAGTTCGAGAGTTTTGATACCTCCTTATTCGAACCTGCATTTCCTGAACTGAATCCCTACGAAGTTTCTCCTGTATCAGCGGCATACAAAGCGCAAATTCTCGAGCAACAACAACGCATCAATAAGATATCCAGAAGGAAAGACCTAATTGCGGGTGTCATAGCCGCACTGGTAACCGCCGGGTTCATGACCTGGTTCTTTGGGTTCATTTATTGAGTAGCCTCTTTCCCCTTTACTTACTCCTGAAAATGAAGCTTCAGGATGCTCATTCCTTCTGAGCAGAAATTGCACTTACGTTTTTGTTTTTCTCCGTTATTTGAGTAATTGATCTCATCTTAATCTCAAATGGCCACATTATAATAGTGGTACGTTCCTTGAGTCAATCAATCATCAACTCAAAGACCAATCATCACCTGACAAAACACACGCTGGTAGCGGTCCTTTGTCTATTGCAATTATCCCCCTGTCAGGTGGGCGCAACCACCAGATGAAAATACACCCCTAAACCGGTCACCCGTCTTTTTTACAATTCCTCGCTCTTTTTTACCTCTAACATTACCGATCATAATTCCAAATGTTTAACTAAATCTAATCTTATGAGGAACATTTTACTTTTCGTTTTGTGCCTCGGTGTGACCTTTTCACTCCAGGCGCAAGACAGAACGGTTTCAGGTAAGGTGACAGATGACAGTGGCGAGCCGGTTCCCGGCGCCAACGTTATCTTGAAAGGTACCGCAAATGGTACTACTACCAGCCTGGACGGTACCTACCGGCTAACCGTGCCCTCTGATGGAGGAACGCTTGTATTCTCCTTCATCGGAATGGTCAGCCAGGAGGCTGAGATCGGGTCTCGATCGGTTGTAGACATCTCCATGCAATCTGACGTTACGGAACTTCAGGAAGTCGTGGTAACTGCTTTGGGTGTAGCCAGGGACAAGAAAGCCCTGGGATTTGCTGTTCAGGAAGTGGAAAGCAAAGCACTCACCAATTCAGGAGCGGCAAGTGCAGTAGATGCACTCGTTGGTAAAGCTGCCGGTGTACAGATCACACGTTCTTCCGGTTCTGCGGGAGGTGGTTCTCGTATCCTTATTCGTGGGGTGACCTCTATGGTAGGTAACAACCAGCCTTTGATCGTTATCGATGGTGTAAGAACCAACAACGATTCGAACAACAGTGACGTCAACGCTTCTAATACGAACACAAATGGAACTGCAACCAGTAACCGGCTGATGGACCTCAATGTAGAAGATATTGAGTCTGTAAGTGTACTTAAAGGAGCTGCTGCTACCGCACTTTACGGTACAGCGGGTGCTTCCGGTGTATTGGTGATCACCACCAAAAAAGGACAAAGAGGTACCGGATTACGCGTGAACTTCACCAACTCCGTCGCTTTCGACAACATTACCAGAAACCCTAAGCTGCAAAACGTCTATGCACAGGGTAGTAATGGTAGCTACAGAGATCCTTCAACAGGTGCTTCTGGTTCATGGGGACCTAGAATCACTGATCTGGAATTTTCTACGGATCGCGATCATCCGGATGCACCTGCAGACAGAGCATTCGACGCAGATGGCAACTATTTGTACGACCGAAATGGCTTCCTGGTACCTGCTGGAACCGGAAATGGCACGCCAGCCAGATTGTACGACAACCTGAATGATTTTTACCAAACAGGTACTACCATCGCTAACTCATTGAGTATCCAGGGAGGCAACGAAATCGCAACGTTCCGATTCTCTTTCTCCAATCACGATCAGGAAGGGATCATTCCTAATGAAGAGTATAAAAGAAGAACGGTCGGATTGGCCAGCACACTGCAAGCCACTGAAAAGCTGTCTTTCGCAGCTACGATTAATTACGCAAGATCTGACTTAAACAGAATCCAGCAAGGTTCTAACACCTCTGGTCTGTTGTTAGGTCTTTACAGAACGCCTATCTCATTTGATAACGCAAACGGATTTGGATTTGATGCTGTTGACCAGCCTTCATCTTACATTTTCGCGAATGGTGCTCAGCGTAACTACCGTGGCGGCGGCGGATATGACAACCCTTACTGGGTAATCAACAATGCTGTCAGAGCAGAGGAAGTCAATCGAGTATTCGGTAGCTTCAAAGTGAACTACGCCCTTAATGACTGGTTGAACTTCTCTGTAAATGTCGGTACGGACGTTACCAACGACATCAGAGAACAAAACTTTGAGATCAACTCCAGAACCAATCCTAATGGACAGGTTTTCATCGACGATTATACCACTGTTCAGACGGACCTGATTGCCAGTATTTCCGGACAGGGACAATTGTCTAACGAGTTTGCCTTGAACTACACAGGAGGTATCAACATCTTTACGTACAATGATCGAAACTCGTACACCCAAGGTGATGGCTTGACCATCCAGGGATTTGAGGACATCAGTAATGCTTCAACCATCAGTTCTATCGAGGATGACACAAGATACCGTCAGTTAGGTATTTTCGGTCAGGTAGAAGGTAGCTGGAGAAACACGGTATTCCTGACCGTAAGTGCTCGTCAGGATTATGACTCAAGATTGGTGGTTCCTGGACAGGAATTCAACGCCAGTGATATTGGTTTCTTCTATCCTTCTGTATCGCTTTCTTATGCTTTCACAGAAATGATCCCTGATAACCGATTCTTGTCTTTCGGTAAATTACGTGCGTCTTGGGCGCAAGTGGGTGGACCTCCACCATTCGCCTACCTGACCAGTACTCCTTATGAAACCAACACCGTTGGTGACGGCTGGGGACCTGGCATCGCATGGCCTATCGGTGGACAGACTTCTTTCGAGTTGGATAACCAGTTAGGTAACCCTCAATTGACGCCAGAGCTTTCTACAACTGTTGAGTTCGGTTTGGATTTGAGATTCCTTGACGGAAGAGTTGGATTGGACGTGACATACTTCAATCGTGAAACGGAAGATGCTATCCTGAACGCTTCTTTGCCTCGATCTACTGGTTACTCCAGTGTATGGCAAAATGCAGGTATCCTCGAGTCTGAAGGCTGGGAAATCACTTTGAATGCTACGCCTGTGAGCATTGGAGATTTCGAGTGGAATACGCAGATCAACTGGACCAGAAATCAGTCCATCGTGAAGCAGTTGGCTCCCGGTATTGAGCGATTGTTCCTGGCTGGGTTCAACAGTGCAGGTAGCTACCTGGTCACTGGTAACCAGTATGGTGCGATCTTCGGAGGTGCTTACCTGAGAGAAGATGCAGGAACCGATAGAGATACTGATTTGAACATCCCTGGTGGTGCGATCGTGATCAACAGCGATCCTACTTCAAGTGAATATGGCTACCAGTTAGTTGACCAAACGCAGCGGGCGATTGGTAATCCTAACCCGGATTGGATCGCAGGATGGAATAACACGTTCTCGTACAAGCGATTCACTGTTGGCTTCCTTTTGGACTGGAGACAAGGTGGTGACCTTTGGAATGGTACGGCATGGGCGCTTTCTTTCTTCGGAAGATCTCAGCTGACTGCTGAAACCAGAGAAGAAGCTCCTATCGTTTTGCCTGGTGTGATCAACGTAGGCGATACAGACAATCCTAATTATGTAGCCAACAACATTCCTATCGTGAGAGACCAAAACTACTGGCAGTCATCTCTTGGTGGATTTGGTGCAGTTGGAGAGCAGTTCGTACAAGATGGCGGATGGGTACGTTTGAGAGAAGTTTCAGTCTCTTATGCGCTTCCTTCTACTTTCTTTGGACAGAGCTTCATCAAGGGTGGATCTATCGGATTCATCGGTCGAAACCTTTGGTTCACAACCGAGTACGATGGGGTTGATCCTGAGACGAGCTTGACAGGAACTGGAAATGGTCAGGGATTTGACTACTTCAACCAGCCAAGCACGAAAACTGCCCTGTTCAAACTCTCACTAAACTTTTAATTGATCAGATCATGAAATTAAGAAAGTATAAAGTTTTGTTGATGCTGACACTGATGTTGACAGCATTCTCATGTGAGGATTTTTTCTCGGATCAAAATGTAGATCCTAACAAACCGATCAATGTCTCCGTCTCTGGTCAATTGGCTAATGTAGAGTTGATTCTGGTAGACGTGTGGGGCGGAGCATTCTCACGCTTCAACACGATGTTCATGCAGCAAGTACAAGGTGTCGCACGTCAGTGGACTTCTTTCGATCAGTACGTGCTTACGCCAAACAGATTTGACAATGCCTGGGCTGAGATCTATGAGAATGCACTCGTAGAATTGGTCAGCATCAAGCAGCAGTCTATCGACAATGGCTACAACCACTATCTCGGTGTAGCTAACGTATTGGAAGCTTCTGCCTGGATGATGGCTACTGACGTTTGGGGAGACATCCCATTTCAGGAAGCAGTTCAGGGTTCTGAGAACTTCAATCCTGCTTTCGAAGATCAGGAGACAGTGATCTACCCTGCGATCATCGCACAACTGGAAGAGGCCATCACTTTATTCAATGGCACCGCTGGTTCAGTAGTCCCTGGTAGCGAAGATGTGTTCCATGGTGGTGACATTGACTTGTGGACCAAGTCTGCGAATGCTTTATTGGCAAGAGCTCACTTGCATCAGGGCAATTACAGCCAGGCGTTGACACATGCACAAGCTGCTTACGAAGGTGCTGCAGATAACATGGCTTACACTTATCCAAGTGTGGCTGCTGGTGCGCCTTGGTACAGATTCAACATCGGAAGAACAGGTGATATCGAGTTCCATCCTACGCTGAGAGGCATCATGGAAGGATTCAACGACGAAGCGAGACTAGATGCATGGGACATCACATTTGATGGATCTCATCCTTATCTGTCTGCTACCTATCGCCAGGAAATGATCTCTTATCGTGAGATCCAATTCATCATTGCTGAGACGGCATTCCGTACCGGCGGGTCTGCGGCTACCATCAGAGAAGCTTACCTGAATGGTATCGAAGCTTCTTTCGCAGAAGCAGGCGTTCCAGAAGCCTATGCGGCTTATGCGGCTCAGAGTGCTGTTGATCCAGGTGAAGGTAACATCACCCTGGAGGACATCATGATCCAGAAATACATTGGACTGTTCACGCAGGCAGAAGTATTCAGTGATTGGAGAAGAACAGGCATTCCGACCTTATCTCCGGTTTCCGGAACTGAGGTGCCTAGAAGATGGGATTACAGCTTCAATGAATATCTGTTCAATTCCAATGCGCCTGCTCAGGATGCCAACATTCTGTTCGAACGTGTAGACTGGGATAACTAATCAAATGACTTTAACGATGAGAAATATTCGAAATATTTTAATGGTGACTGTTCTGGCAATGCTGGTATGGTCATGTGACCGGGCGGGTCAGTTTCAGGACTTCAATGAAGGGACTACACCTGCGGCAGCGGCTGCATGGGTGACTTCTCCTTCCGGAAGTCTAAGCCTGTCTGATCCATCTGCAACTGTATCATTTGAGATGGAGTTCATTGGAACAGCCGTTGAGCAATATGAGCTGACAGTAGCTGACAGCACGACTTCAGGCGTGCTGATTACTGCCGCGATCAGTGGCAACTACAGTGGTTCATTCTCACTGCAGGACATTGCTACGGCACTAGGTACGAACGTCAGCGATTATGTTGAGGGTTATGGTTTTGAGTTTACCTCTACCATCACCAGCAATGGCATCGTTTATACCACGAGTAATGCCAATACACGTGAATTTGATGCAGTGGCTGATTACGAAGAGGTGATCCTTGTCGAAACCGTAAAACTGGATGATAATTCAATCGCTTCAGATGGTATCATCAGTAACGGACAATCGGATACGGTATTCCTTGAGTTTACCAGTGATCTCGGAGCGGTACTGGCTACCCTGCCTACCATTACGAGAACCTCTGTTTCTGGAAACACAGACGATGTAATCGGTGAAGTTCGGTCATTGGAAGATGAAGATGGTGAAATCGTGAGACACTACTTCCTCTATACTGCGGGTGCTGCGGACAGTGATGTTATCAGCTTTGAGATCAGTGATGCTTCTGCGGTAAGTCCAGCTGGATTTGAGATGGAGGTGGTAGACCTTGGAGCCGTATTCACCATTGACAATGTTGCTCCTGCCGTAGAAGGAAACGCTTCCGTTGGCAATCGTGTACTGCTGGTATTCAATGAAGAGATCGCTTCGGCGAGCGCGACATTGGATGGGGTGGCCCTTGATATCGATATCGATGAAGATGGTTTCACTTTTGATTACGCTTATGACGGGACAGGTGCAGCTGTCTTGAGCCTGACAGTTGAAGATTTAGCTGGAAACACCCTGAATGTGGGTGATTTCAATCTAACGAACTAGGCTACGATAGGACCAATTAAGTCTAGGTTTTTTGATTCAAAGCCGGCAGATCTCTGTCGGCTTTTTTATTGTCCAACTTTGAGACAAAAAAAGAACCCCTTATCTGGGGTTTCGGCCTTTTTTACAATTTCTAAAATTTACGAAACCCTAAAATTGCATTCAGGGTTTAATTACTCAGGCGACGCAATAACAACAGACGCCTACACTGGATAAGATAAAAACACAAACTAAGTAGTATAATTCTCGAAAGGCTATTGCTAAAGGTGATAGCCATTCTTTTTTTATAGGGGTTTGGATTTCTTTTTCGTTCCAAAAGATTAGAATACTTCCAGGTCAATTGCTGGAGTCATATCACTCTTCTTTATTATGCCTATTTCCTGCCACTTTCCGCTCAGCAGCATTTGCAATGCTGTCGGATCTTTTGGGCATTTGAAAAGACATAATCGCAATGAAATTGCGATCAGGCTCAGCATGACACACTCTGATCCAACCACTACCTCCACTCCACATACACTGCGCCGGGCATCCATCTTAGGATCACAGAGGCGTAGGACCAGGGCATATGATCAATCAGGACGTCTATCCCACTCTTTTCTACTTTTAATTTCCAGCTTTCATCTTCCTTTTCGAGAAAACCATCTCTTTGTAAAAAGGACTGTTGAAATCCGACAACAGATGTCTGACCCAGTTTATCCCAATTCTGGATCACTCCTTCTAATAGTTGCTGGGCGGTATCTGCCTCTTCCTGGGTGATTTCCAAACCCGGCTCCATCCGTTCAGAAAAGGGCATGCCGCACAAAATTTTATTGAGAGTCAGGTTGTATTCAGGTTCATCCCAGTCGAACCCACAGATGTAGTGCAACAATCGCACAGCTCGACTTTTCTCAACATTGGATTTGAATGTAAATTCCTCGTTCAGATAACCCAGCATAGAAAAGAGTCGTTGAAAAAAGGGCCAGATCAACACCAATCCCGAATTGGGAACCTTCAAATTGGAAAGGGCTTCTGCTGGTTCTTCAAGAAGTTCCAATGTTTCCTCCTCCTTATATTGTGACTTCTCCCCTGGTGGTTTTAGCTCTTCCTCCAACAAGGCAAGTTGATTAGGTTCCAGCACTTCACTGAACTGCTGATAACGTCGCTTGAGTCCCTGAAACAACCACTTCTGAACCAACTGATATTTATAGGCCGAATGCTCCGCTAGTTCCTGCAAATAGAAACGGAACACCTGATCAAAATTCATGGCATAATGCCCTACCCGATTGGCGAGCATCAATCGAATGGCCAACAATCTGTTTTGATCTACATGAATGGACCGATCAATTTTGAAGACAGCCAGTAGGAAATGTTCAATATTCCTGGTAAAAGATTGAAACTCCTGATAACCAGCTCCGGTCTCGTACTTGATCCAATGCTCAATACTAGCAGTACTCAACTTATCAATATAACGCGCAACAGCAACCGAACTGAACGAAATTTCATGCAACAACCTGAACAATGTCTTAGGATCTTTCTTGAGCAACTGATTAAAAATCGTATCGACGGTTTCTTTTTGAGCCGCATCTGCTTCATGATCATTTAATAGGCTAATCAATAATTCATGCGCTTCGCTATGTCCTCGCACCTCGTTAGTTTCAACTAGGGATAAATCAAGCTTAGCTTGAATCTCTTGTTGCTGGCTAGCGATTTGTGCAACGTAATAATCAGGCAGATTGAGTGTAGTGTATTGCTCATTGATCCAAATAAACACCTGCGAAATACTTTCATTCCTTTGCCGAACAAGTGCTGCAAAAAAACGGGCTACTTCCTGATGCTGAGTTCCCCCTCCTTTTACAACGAGTAATAATGTCTTCTTTAAAGCCTGCCATTTGCCAAGCGCCAATTGCTCAATGAGTTTTTGGAAGTGCTGTTTATCCAGACTGGCAAAAAGGTATTGCACCTCGGCTTCTTTGAGATGATCAAGCAAGGTAAAAGTCTCGATATCACTTTCCTGCACCTTAAGAAAGGCACGGCGTATGGCTTCTTTTTCGTAAGGTGGCGAAACTTGTATGGTGTCCTCAATCGCCGCGAGCAATCGCTTTCGAGCAATGGAAAAGGAAGTTTCCCGGTCACCTTTGAATTCAAGGGTGTTCTCAAAATCGGGGTGCGCCAGGATCCGTGGTAGCGACAGGTATTCCTGAAGCTGGTAGACTAACATTTCTGAAACTTCAGATGCGTGGATGGTAGTGACATCCGCTTGTGAGAACTGTCCAGCTTTTAACGTAGGACTCATCAACAATTGGAAGACTACTTTCCGATAGGCTACCGGATAGACCACCTGACGTTCCAACCTCTTCAACTGCTGAAAAAACTGCTCGGCCTTTGCTTCTGGCAAGGCCCAATGTTCCATCAGAATAATGCGGATCAATACCTCAAATTCGCTTTGTTTCAGATCCACCATGACCTCAAGCATTTTGGCTTGCTCTGCTTCCAAAAAAATAAATAGATCCACCCTGGATTGCTCATCTGCGAGCAACTCCTGAATCGTTATGGTCATTGGAGCATGAAGCTGGGACCTGAGATGGACCGGAAGTGCTCCTGATTTAAGGTATTCTTTAACTAACTCCAGTTCATCTACGGCTATTTCATCACTTAGCGCTTCATCAATAACCTTTGTTTCTTCTTCCGATAAAAACTCTTTCAGAAATAAAAGCATCCCTGAACTCATATGGGACCCCATTAATTCAAGCGATTCACGAAGCAAATGGAGAATTTCCTTGTATCGGATGCCAGTGGCCTGACTCATCTCCAGTAGTTGGTACTTCAGGAATGCTTTTTGATTGAACCTCGTACCCCGATCAATCAACAGATAGGCTATCACAATTTGATAAATCTGTGCATGCATGTCCTGATCAGACCGGAATTCTAATCGTTCGTGCGCAATGCCTTTCGCCCCCGAAATGTAGGTTTGAATGTAGCCGTGTTCGTCAGGCTCCACCACCTCGATCAGTTTCTCCAGCTGCGGCTCTTTTAGTTTACCTACCAGCGATTTCACCTGATCTAAGGTTCGTGTATGCCTCGTTAGATAAACGCTCACCTCACCTGAATACGCTTCAATGACTGATTCAAAATCCTCCTGTAGCAACTGGTGCAACGACGCATTGATGGCAATCAGCGAACCAAAAACGAGTACCTTATCAAATGGTTCTTCTTCTGTTATCGCTTCTTCCTTTTGATACTTTTCAGAAATGGTTTTTATGATTCCAGGTAAGGTACTGGTCATATTGAAAGGAATGTCTTCGTTCAGGATTTGCTGAAAACGTTCGAGCAATTCTAAATAGGACAGGTTGAATTGCTTTGCCAATCCCTGTAAATTCCGTTCAATGAACATCCGTCGATTGAAAGCAGAACCATATGTTTTGATCAGGTCAATCAGCACCAGTTGCCGCAGCCAATCATCTAACTGCTGACCAGTAGTAGCTGGTGAAAAAGCACGGATCGCGTTGACTTCTTTTACTTCTTCGATGAATTTAAGGATGAAACTGGCCTCAGCAGGTCTCATTTTCCTGATTAATGCCGAATAATCCTGTTCATGAATGAGGGCGACCAAACGTGACACCACTGTCAGCTTATGTCTGGTATTGACCATGAACCGAATCAGCGAACCGGCCGAACGCTTCAGTACTTCCCGGAACAGCTCGAGCAGGGACAACTTTCCTACATCGCTCCAATGTTTCAATCCTTTTTCAAGGAACAGGGTGAGTGCTTCAAATTGGAATTGTTCTGAAGACTGATGCAAATGAAAGTCTTGCAAATGGTCTTTTAAGGCCTCCTCAAATTTCTCAACTAATAAGTCCAGCAACTCATTATCCAGGTCACGATGCGCTATATCTCCAAGGTCCAACTCTATGCTCGGAATACTTATGGACAGTTCATATTTCTCTAATACTCCTTCCAGTGCCCGGTCCAGGCCATTCCTGCAAATCCTGAAAAACTTATCCTGAAGATCCCTCGCATCCTCCTTATCATAGAAGTCCACATCGAACTTAACCTTGTCAATGCGATAATCCACCAGTTACAGGGTTTCGTGGAAACGATCCTGTTGTAGTTTGAGCAAGAACAGCACAAAGGCTTTTCTGCTGTTTTGAAGCTTCGCTTTTACTTCTTCCAGCTGCCGCTCTTTCATTCGCCTATTGTCGGGTTTGGCATCCAGCGACTCCAATCGCCTGTTTTCGACAGAAACCAAGTCTGATATCCAGGCCTCATAATACTTTTCATACTCCTGATATCGCTCTACGTCCAGCCAATGGACATGGCCAAGGATATGTGCAGGAAGATTAAGAAGGATCGTCTCATCCGCCAATTGTTGAAATGCCCTATCGCCAAATCGACGGTTCCATTTGGGCAAAATCAGGCTAGCGGTGAAGTTGTAAAAGTTAAATTCCTTGGTAATAGAAACTTGTTGATTGTCTTTAAAAAACTCCCGAAAATCCACATCCTCTTCATCGGTATCTGGCCGAAGCATAATGTGATCAATCAGGGTAAACCTTTCTGTGGAACGGTTGAGGTCTCCACAAATATCAATCAGGTACCAGCCCATATTTACCGCATGTTCGAGAGAATCCAAAGTACCCAGATCAAACCACTCCGTTCGATCATAGAAACGGGTCCTCAGCAACAAGTGAAACGAATGAGACTCCTCTACGCCACCTTCCTCTTTCCATACGTGTGAATAGTATTTGGCCTGATCCTCATACTGCTCTTCTCTCACCTTTCTCTTCGTAATCGGGTAAATGAAGTACGCCTCAGGGTCAACGCCATTTTTCAAAAAGGACTCACTGAAGTAGTCATGCTTGAAGAATTTGATCCGTCGCTTAATTTCATCTGTCAAAATGCTGTGGTCGGCTGGCTCTTCAAAATCACTCAAAGAAGGAATCAGTCTCTTCTCGATCAGGGAATAAATTTGCTCTGACTTGATCCTACTTTTCTGTTCAATAGAATAGTACGGTTCCTTTCTGATAGCGAAATCCGATACGAAGGTTCTGGGATTAAAAATATTGAACAAAGACCGCCCTTCACTTCCATCCAGGTCATTTTCGATAAGCCCTAATAGCACCTGAACTTTGAGTTCGAAACCATTCATCTCTGAAGGTTCCCTACTTGCCGGATAGCTGGGCGCTTTCGATAAGTTGGCGCTGAAATTGGGTAGCTTTCGGATCATCCGAAGTTTGTTTTCGATGATATCCTGCTCTTCTGATGTTCCTTTCCGCGGCCCCCCTATTCTTCGAAGGGTTTTCTGTCGAAATTGCTCACCGTAGAGACCCAGCATATAGTCCAACACCTTGCTTTTATGTGGTAAATGAGGTAAGTGCTGACTTAGCCGATCCATCAGGTTCTGCAACACTTTCTCCGTATTTACCTGTTGCGTCTCTTTTCCTTCATTGAACGCTAACAAGTTTCCTTTGGCTTTTTTCTCCGAACTGGCAGTAAGGTTTGCTTCCAGCATTTCGAAGGCTTTTTGCGCCACTCTGGAGTCTATTCCCGTGTGTTTCAAAAACTCATCCAGATGAGCATAAGCATCATCTGTTGAATAGGGAGATGCGGCCATTCCTTTTTCAAAATGATCACAAAAATCGACCGGATCTTCGAAGAAACTTTCTTTGAATTCAGTCAATAATTCTGTTTCGGATCTGGTTGCCTGCTCACCAGAAAGTCCATCTTTAAACCCTTCAAATGCCAGATTCAGCACCGTTGAATTTGGATCTAGCGCTGCATCATCTACCGTTGCTACTTTTTCCAGGTCATACAATACGGCAATGTCCTCCATCTCTTCCTCAGAAAAAGTCTTCGGGTAATAAAACCGCGAGGCATGTTCATCGGCCGTAGAATAGATGTTTTTAAGGTTTTGGATCTGAGAGGTGGTGTTAGCCAATAATTGTTCAAACAGCAACAAGTATCCTTTTAACTGCTTGACCTGAGCTTTCCTCAATTCCTTTTCATGTCGGGACAAGCCAAAACGATTGACCCCATAAATATATGGAAAAACCTCACGGACACTGAAATAACGACCAAAATCCCGGTATTGTCCAACGGGATGCTGGTTTTGCTGTGATTTTGATTCTTTGATGGAATAGCTACGATTTCGAAGTGCCTGCATTTTCCTCAAGGAACGGATCATCTTGTCATAACTGACTGGCAGGTATTTGGAAGAACTTTTTTTCCTAAGCTTCAAGGTCATGATCCAATCCGTGCCACTGCTGCGAACCACTGGCTGATCCGTCAGATCTCCTTTCACATTTTTCTCAAAACGAAACCGCGGAATAAAACCTTCTTTTACCTTGATCCGGTCAATATTGATATTGTCATCCGTGTTTTCTTTCTCTTCCCACTTTCCATCAACGTATTCTCCTTCAATCAACCGCAGACGCTCTACACGTTCTATGTCGGAAATATTAGACAGGATGGCCAAAACCCGGGCCCTGGAAACTTCCGTTGGTCTTGCCGGCAAATTGGAAATAAATCCGGTATTCAATAGTGGGCCATCAAAAATATCTTCCAGCCGTTCATCCGCTTCCACCAGATCTTCCAGCGTTTTCCGACCCACACTTGGAGAAAAGTAATTGTCCATTTGATAGACAATTTCAGCCAGGGTCTCTTCCAGAGAATCGGTGTTTTTGAAAATCAGCTCTCCACGCAGAAAAATGTATTGCGGCTCCAGAAAAACAATCTTGTTCAGGTCTTCGCCAAAACTGCGGATGCCAGGCCATTGACCCAGGATATCTTTTTCCACCTTGCTCTTTAGCTCCTCCGAGTGCAGACGGCCCTGATTCCAGGAAGCAGGATCTAGATAAACATACATATTGTAAAGTCCCTCTACCTCTCCTTTTCCAGCAGGAACAGGCTCGACCCAAACATTCTCAATTTCATCGATCTGATCGAACAGTACTTTTCTAAAGTCCTGAATGGTAACAGGGTTTGTCGTAAGGATCTGCCCCGGTGTGTAAAGTCCCAGATGCTCATGATCCAATTGGCCTTCCTCATCCACCAGATAGTCCTGTACATCAAATCCGAGCTTGTAACACAGATCTGTGATGGCAAAAACCAGATTTTCCAGAATAGTTACCCCCGGATCATGCGTGTTGTAGTCCGTCCAGAGATCACCAGCCAGATTCTGAATCCCCTCAATCGCTTCTTCCTGCAACGCCTTGAAATCCTTATGAAAAGGGGACTGCTCGTCTTTCTGTATGAAATTGGCTTCCTTCATACATCAAAAATAATACGGATGAACACCACTGGTGACGAATGACTGGTTGTATGGATCGGCCCACTTAACATACGCACTCAATCATTGCCGTTTGGGTAGGGCACCTTCCATATAAGGATCAAACCATAGATCTGTAATGTGGTAGGCAATATGAAGGCCACCCCCGTAATTCATTCGGGTGCGCACTTCCAGGTTGTAAGCTTCGTTCGCCTTGGAATAAACCCAGCGCAAGTCCATTTTACTCCGGAGGTCATGGGTAAAGGACTGGGTGACCTTGATCTTGTTCCGTGCTCCGAAGATCATCGAAAGTAATCCTTTCGGTTTAGGCACACAGGTCACGATGGCGTGCATCAAAGCGTACCGTCCGTTTTCATCGAAGCGATTACCTAGGCCAGCCACGATTTCAAATACTTGCGCCCCCTTCAGGTTGGTGAGTATCGGATGCCAATCACCATCCGCCGGAGCTTCCAGTTTCTCCGGGGTTGATCGATAAGACCCACGACGACCAGTCGCAGTAATGGTCCCTCTTACGTCCAGTGGTGTACTCGGATAGTTGGTATTGATCCCTACGTGGCCATTTTGTTTGAGCAACAGCATAGTTTTCCCCTGATGGTTGGAGAAAATCAACTTGCTGGCATCACTCGAAAGCCTTAAAGTCCAGTGGGGCGGCTTCTTGCTCGATTTGAGGTCTTTATAAAATGAGATTAGTCGCTGCTTGTCCTTGTCCGCAACAATCGTGAAGTTTTCACTTAACCAATCTTCGAGATTATCATCCTCCAGATTGTAAAATGAATCTATGAGCGTACCAAAACTTGTTTCAGTCGGCTTTAATCCTTTTCGGAACAGTTCTTTTAGTTTCTCTCTTCCCTGTTTAGCCATTACTCATCGTTTCGAATTACAAAATCCTCATCCAGGTAAAGCTCTTCAATGCCAGCCTGATCCGGCGCTTCGTACTGATCAATGGAAATCGTGGTGATCACATGTTTAGAAGCAGTAGTCAATAAAGACCAGGGGTATTTTCCCTGTATTTTTTCTTTGTCAACTTCCTCTTCTTCCATTTCGATTTCCGGTGTATTTTCTCCGGTATCCAACACTTCATAGTGCAACCATTCTTCTCCCGGAAGCACACACCAGCCCTCGGTTCGGTCCGATGAACCATTTACCTTTTCTACCAAACTGCTCCTGGTCACAAATGCCACATAATCTTGCTCATAAACTAACCGCTCAATTCGGAGTAAAAGCTCATCCAGATCCGAATTCCCCGTTTCCTTGTTTACAAATTCCTTTAATGTGAAAAGCAACATATTACTACGCTCCTTTACTTCCTCGCCTCTACCAAGTTTCACACGAATAGAAAATAACTGAGCCTCATCCTTAGGATTCGTGACATTGAATTCCAATGTATCTCCTGCATAGGTTTCCGCTTGCAATGGGGGCAACAATTCTTCCTCACCGCCCTCCAGGTTCTGATTGACTTTTAGGAGGGAAACTTTGGTGACGAATTCAATATAATCTCGTGATTGAATAAATGATTCCACCTGCGCAACAGGGATCTTTCTTTGAAAGGATGGTGCTTCCTCCGTGCCTTTTAGCCAGGGGGAGATAAAGGACTTCAATTCCCGATTCAACTGCTGGTGATAAAAACCAACATCCACACCTCGCTTAAATTTGACATTGGCAAAGACGCGCAGTTTTTCGTATAGGGGATTGATCACAGTTAATTTCACAAACGGAGAAGTCATTGTCTCCAGGTACTTCCTGATCTCCCGCAGCTCGCTGATGCTTACCGTAGGCGTTTCCTGATACAACGAAGCCCGATTATTGGTCTTTGGAATCACTACGAGAATTACTCTTCCCGGTGACAAGCCCATCATCCCTAAATCCGTCGCACTTAGACAAAGTATCTTATTCACCGAAGGAAAATGGTCAAGCACAATTCTTTCGTAACCATAGAGGTCTACACAGCGATTTTTGTGACGAAGCCGTTCCGAAATACGTGCATCTAACGAAAGGTCACTTTCGGCTCCCTGTCCACCTTGAGATTCCAGGGCCTGAGAGATGGTATCTATTCCAACCAGCTCTTGTTCTGAAGCAGCAATACTTCCAGGAGCAAGATTCTCATCCAGATCTCTGAACCCCTCTGATTTACGATCATAGGTCAGCTCAATGGCTTGGGTCGATATTTCTGTGACCATTCCAAGCACCTCGGTGTGTTCCAATGCGCTAACCCTGATCCAGTATAGTTCGTTTGTTAAAATGGTATTATTAGACGTATCAAAGGGTCCGACATCCAGTTTCACAATCCCGGAATGCAACAAGCGATCGGTAGAATCTTTGATGATCTGGTCCGACTGAAACCTTCGCCAGGAATTGTCTTCCAAATACGCCCAGTAGATCTTAGGTGATTTATCCGTCACCTGCTCAGTCACTCGTTCCTTCATGTTAAAAAAGAGGGTGAGCGTATCAAAAGGCTTTAGGTCCTTCACTCCTATATAAAGAATACCTTCCTGCCGGAATTGTGGAATGAAGGTGGCTCCGGTTTTGCGTCCACCAATCGGAATCTCATTGTAACCCTCAAATGGCAACAAGTGATGGAATCTCGTTTTGAAGTCTTTGGCCTTCTTATTTTTCGTGAATTCTAAAGAAAAACTTGCATCATAGTCCAGCGTCACCCGATTGATCTTGGGCGTGTAAGGCAATTCCGGCAACTCCATCTCCTCATCGCGATTGAACATATTGGACAACCAGCGGGTAGCATTCCTTGCATTGTTAAAGGCAAGTTTCGACAAGAGGTTAGGATAAAATTGATGACCAAAAGCATCACTCGGATTTGACAATTGCAGTTTCAAAAAACCACGTTTTGAGCGATGATCGTAATGCAATTCTTCCGGGTTCCAGCTGAAATCTTTTTCAAAGGCCAGCCGTGAAGTGTCTACATCCTCCAATGAGACATGCGTACTGAGGGTGTTGTTTTCCTGACTTTCTACTTCGTTTTCAAACAAATTAAATTCCTGCTGCTCATTTGTCAAAGGCGCCCAATCTCCATTTTTGAGAACGGACAACTTGGCTTTGAAAGAGTGATTTTCTATCCCTAAATCGTAGAGGTTATAATAAGCCCTGAATCCACCGGAATCTTTTGGCAGGTCCATCCACTCAATATTGACTCCCAAATGGTTCACATCCTTTCTGAACAACTCAGAGTTTCCTAAGATCAAATAAGAATCCAGATTAGGTGTAGGTCCAAAGGGTGCGAACGGCATAGAAATATCAAGGGGGCCCAGTTGGTTGTAGCCTACCAGGCTTTTCAGACCTCTCACCGATACCCGACAATCTATTTTGTCCAGGTTGATGCTGGAAAAGAAATCGTAGGGATAAACAAAGGCCGTAGGGTTGAGCTCAAATCGAACTGCCGGTGAATGGAAGTATGAAATATCATCTTCTTCATAGACCAGTGGCTCAAGTCCGGGTGAGTTTTCATCCAGCACCAACAGCACCTTGATGGTATAGTTCTTTTTCTTACTTCCGGGATACAGTTCCGGACATGTAACTAACGTTGGATCAATCTTGACCCACCCTTCTGCTGATGTATAATAGATATTGAGACAATCACGGAACAACCGCTTGATGGATGATGGGTCTTTTTTTCCTTCGAAGGTGGCCAGAAACTTATCAAGGTGATTCAATTCATGCCGGATCCGGATTTTGCGCTCAATGAGCCTGATGAAATCTTTCAGCCGAACATCCATCATTTTTTCGGCGAGCGTCTCTCCGTCATCAGCCGCCGTTTCCAGAAATGCTTTGACTGGTGTCGCCGCAAAATCTCCTCCATTGATCCTAAAAATGGAATTGAAGAAGTAATCACTAACGAGATAGTCTTCTTCTGGCAAAACCTCCGTCTTATCATCGATCGACAGAATGGCCATGTTTTTCAAAAAGAAATTACCAATGGTAGCTTCCACGCCCCTTTCTGTCTGATTTAGCTCCGTGGACAATATGTGTTTAAGGCGAACATTACCGAAATTTCGGACTTTGCCCATATCCTTCAAACTGCTTTTCAAAACCTCTACCAAGCCGAAAGCACGGGTGCTGCAGTGGATATCAAATTCCAGGTTACGGCTTTCTTCCTTTAGCAATAGATAAGGACTCTCGATAACGAATCCAAAATGAGCGTTTTCATGTCCACTGGCTCCAAGGTCTCCCAAAATGGGCCAATCTTCATCAGTCGCTTGCAAGGGGTATTCAAATTGATGCAGGTTCAACGTTTCCGAGCTGCTGTCTTCACTTCGCTCTACATGAATACCTTTTAATGCGCCAATGGTGGCCCTGTTTAAGACGGTGGATTGGATGCTGCGATAAATGATATCGCGGCCCTCGCTATCCTGTCCGGCTATGAAGGCGGTTTCCCTGGGTATTTCATAACTATTGAACCCTTCAGCCAACTGTAGATTGACAATGGCCTGATCCGCATTACCATCCCTGGGACGAAATTTCAATAAGTCTTTGAAATAAAATGATTTATGCCTGGCTGGGAAGGTATTGATGCTTTCACCCGAATGGTGCAAAAGATCTGCGAATGCGATCAGCATGGCCAAATGGGGTTGATGCCCGTCATGGCCAAAAGAGAGTTCCAGAAACTTCTCTGTCTGCGACTGTAAGAAAACAACACTATGCGTCATTTGCCTGAAAAGGCGCTTGATCTGATCAAAGTACTCATTGGATTGGAATTCATCCGCACCATGAAACAAACGGATCTTGGCCTTGATCTGCTCCTGAAAACGATGCATCTCATCCAGCGCCATTTTCCACTCTTTATTGATGTTTTGCGCTGATTCCGGCACATTGGCCCGTTCGATACGGGTACGATAATCCGAGAACTTATTGACCAGATTATTGGCTACTGAAGCCGCTCGTCCCAAGAACAATTGCCGGGCATGACCTCTGCCTTTTTTCGCCCAAAGCATGTGACGCGAAAACTGATCCTGAAATGTCTTGACATCTAAACTCCGGACTTCAGCCAAAGGTATGATCTCGTCCATTTCAAGCAATCGACTCCACCGACCATTTTCTTTGTTGGTTTCATCGTAGAACTTGACGTACTTGGATATTTCGTACAAATACCTGATACGGGCATATTTGGTACGATCCTCCATTTTCACGAAATCCTCGGCGAGTGCTTCCGGAAGTCGCTGCTTTTGGGTCGTCCCTTCGTGTTTGATATTTGTATGTGTCTTACTCAATTTTTAAGATCTGTTCCTTCCAAAAAGTAAAATGGATAGACAATATTAGATCGTGTATTGGTCTGCCGCACATTGTACGACACATCTATATTGACCAATCCTTCCAGTTTATTATCCGTATGAACTTCTACTTCCAGCACCTCGATTCGGGGCTCATATATGACCAATGCTCGCTCCACCGTATCTTTCAATCGGCTCTTTAGTGTGGTATTGATGTCTTCAAAAACCATGTCATGAATACCGCATCCAAAATCCGGATTCATCAATCTTTCACCAGGCCTGGTAGAAAGGATGATCCAGATACTCTCACGAATATCCTCATCCGCTTCGGTCATTTTCACACCTCCGGCACCTCTTTCAAACGTAGGGGGAAAACTCCATCCCCTACCTAAAAATGACTTTTCATCGCTCATCCTCCAATCATTACCGTGGGTAAACCCAAAACAATACTTCCCCCATGTGCCGTGGTGTCTCCCATTCTGGCGGCAGGTTTTCCTCCTATCATGACAGTCGCCGAACCTTTGACAATGGAGTCGGGCGGACCTACACACACGCAGGAATCTCCCATGACAGCAGCAGGCATGCTACCTATCAATACCGTGGGAGCGCCTGGTCCAATGATCGGGCCACCTACATGGGGTATCGGTGGTACCGCAGGGGTTTGCATCGGGCAAGTGTGCATATCTGTTATTCTCGCAGCTGGGGGCATATCTCTATTCCTTTAATTAATCATCACCATGGCTCCTTTTACCGTCACATTACCAGATGCTTTGAGCTCTGCAGAAGCACTACCCTGAGCCGAAAAGGTGGTGTCTGCTTTTTGCTCGATCTTCATTCCGCTTACAGAAACACCAGAAGTGCCCTTTTCCGTCAACTTGGCACTGGAGGTAATCTCCGTATCCTGAGCGGACTTTAATACCAGTTTTTTAGCGCTATTGATTTCAATACCGGAGTTGTCCATCACAATCTTATTCCCATTCTGATCCTCCAGTGCGAGTCCTTTGTCCTTATCACTGATTGCCAATGAGTTTCCACCAGGTGTCTCCAGAGTCAATACTTTGTCCTTCTCATCAAAGGTGATTTTGATCTTTTCTTTGCTAATGAATGCTTTGGTTTCGTTCTTTTTCTCGGGGGTCTCTCCAGGAGGTAGTTTGGAACTATGCACTGAGCCGAGGATAATCGGATATCGAGGATCATCATTCAAAAACCCAAGTACCACTTCATCATTCACCTCAGGATAAAAGAAAGCTCCTGATTTATTCGTGGCATAAAAAGTAGAAAGTCTTGCCCAAACTGTGTCTTTGTCTTGTTGCATGATCGGGACTTTCACTTCTACCCGAAAATTATTGTCGGGATCTTTTTCGATGGATTTCACCACGCCTATCTGCAAACCCGCAACCGGGGGTAAGAGCCCACCAGCCGGAGGTGCAGCCACGTTTGGTTTCGATTCATGATACCAATCCGCAGGCATGCCCAGTAGCACTTCAGTTTTCCACTTGTCATCAACGATGTGATTTACCCCTCTGATAAATGCATTACCATTGAAGTGTGTTCCCATACCAGCGAGTTCTAACATGCCTCCGGGAACTACTTTGGAAGACCCAACAATGGTTACCCTTCCGGTAAAGGAAGCCAGTTGCGCACGTGTAAGCTTGGCAGAAGCCCAACTCTTCAGGTCTGCTGATTCCATGTTCCCTACGGACTGCATGTTAAATTCACTTACACCCAATACTCCAGCGAGTTTTTTAGGTGTAACATCACCGGGCATTTTCAGACTTGCTTTCCCGGCGCCATCCACTAATTTTTGATCCCCATCTGCCCAGGCATAGCCACTTGCTTTTTCCAATTGGTCCTCTGCGTTCATCTCCACCTCGAAATCGAAAATCGAACCATCGGCAAACGACGCCTTTATTTCAGGAGAAACAGAGGTATCTGGCGGTTCGACAGTCGCTTTACCTCCATCAACATTGACCAACATGCCATTGGCATCTGCTCGCATCAACATGAAATCCCAATCGGTCGCATTGAACTGCATCATGTTTTTGTGCTGGTAGGTCGTTGCTTTCACCGTGGCACTTCCTCCTCCGTCAGACACCAACGAAGAAATAATGTCACTGTCTTTCTTCTTCGCGAAAAAAGCGTTTTTACGACCAATGGTCATTTTCGTCAATTTGTCTTTGCACTCTACTACAAGGCTGGAACCATTGTCATCGGAAGTGATCATATGCTTCATGATCACTCCTTTATAAACAGAAGTATTTTTGGATTCATAGCCAAGCTTCACTTCCACTTCTGCTCCTGGCAAAAACTCTTTTCCGGCACTTACAGGAAAGTCCGTTTGTGAAGGAATTCCATCAGCGATTGTAATAGTAGCCGTAGGGATCTGATTGATTTCCTTATTTACTTCCACATGCATTATCGCAAAAGCAGTAGCCACATTTTTGCCACCGACCATGATCTCATAGGTAAACGGGTCGCCTAAATCTTCAACTGGGGAATTAGCCATGTTACTGCTTTAGAGGTGGAAATTGTAAGGTGGTCCCTGGCTTAAGAAAAGTAAACGTATCCAGCTTGTTGTGACGAGCTATTTGCTGATAGACAGAAATGTCTTTGTATATCTTATAGCATAAAGCTGGCAAAGTATCTCCTGCCGAAACCGTAATGGTATGGGTCATATCAGGAGAGCTTAATTTTATTCTCTTCTTGGTCTCTTCCTCGTCTGAGGCACCGATAAACTCTGCTATGATCTTCGCTCGGATCGGAGTTCCATCTTCCTTGAACAAGGTATATTCCTCTTTGTAGGTTTCCATCTGGCTATTAAAAACCAATGTCCCCCAGGATAATTGTAAAAACGGAGTTCGGTGAGTTTGCCCATTGATTTTAAAGACCATCTTCCGAAAAGTATCCAGCATTTTCGGAACAGATTTTCCTTTCAGGCCGGTTGGAGCTTCCACCACTCCTGTGGCATCAAACACGAATTCAAACTTCAATGTTTCCGGTTGCATTCCCCAGAATATTCGCTTGTTCTCGCCTCCGATGGTCTCTACGGATTTCAGGTCAATTTTATACTCACGCGTGTACTTCTCCGGATTGAACATCACCGTGAACGGACTCCCGTCTTTTTGTTTGCACGCGGGATCTTTACAGGCCTGTATTTTGAGCTTAGTAAGCGCCATTTACCGTTTATTCCGTTTATCTAGCTTTCGCAACACTTTTTTAACACAAGCGTTGACCAATTCATTTTTATCAAATGATACCTTGTCTTTTGAGCGGTTCATGTCATCCGTAACGTTGACTTTCACCACTAATTCCCGAATTTCAAGCATATCTCATTATCAGCGAAGGAAGTGATGCCAGTGAAACTGTCTCATAAAATTGATAGGAAAACTCCAGGGTTTCCACCATGATCTTGTTTTCCATGGCATTCATATCAGACGCTTGCATTTTGATTGGCCAGGCATTGACAAAGAACCAACATACGGAGGGCAGACCTTTTTCATCCTTCAACATCACACCGATGTTTTTGGGCTCTACTTCCAGATCAAAGTTGGATTGCAGTGAATTCATGCACCACGTACTCAGGCTGGAAACAGTAGTAACCAAACCTCGCTTCAAAACGAGGTTTGGATACTTGGTCCGGGTTGGAAGTTTATGTATAAATCTATTTTCTCCCCCCTCAGTAACAGATTCTGTATCGAATTCAACAGAAACCCCGGAGACTTCCTGAAAAGCATTATCAACTGAGCTGGTCAGCGCCATAAGGGCGCCCAACCCATCGAGCACACTCACGGAAAAATGGAACCCTACCGGTGGATAGTATTCTTGTCCCAGGATATTGGTGATCATACGCCTGTCAAATCAGATTATGGTTTCAAGCTACCTTTTCCATTCTGAGTAATGCCTTCATGCACAATCTCAATGGTTTCGATCGCTACTTCATTACCGTCTCCTTTTAGATCCGTTACCGTAATTTTAGTAGGCCATGCATTTTCAAGCACCCAGGTCATCAAAGGTGAGCCTGATTCATCCAAAAGATTGATGGTGATGGTCGTTCTAGCGATGGTGTTCATCTTGATCTTACCATACCACTCCCAGAAAGCATTGTCGTCTTTGAACATGCCTTTCTTCATGGTCACGTTGCTGGACTTCACCAATCCTGGCATTTTAGCCGTGCTGAACCGTGGATCGTTACCGGCACGGTACTCAATGATCTGTGATTCTATGTCCATTCCCGAAACCTCCTGAAAAGGAACTTCGCCGAGGCCACTATCTGATCCCATGTCTACATTGAAGTAGAACTTAGGGATCGGCCACATATTTTCTCTAGGGCTTTGAGCTTCTCCTGCCATAGTTTTATTCTTTTAAATTTTTTAAGTCTTTAAATCAATAAGTCGAAAAATCTGCGATTTAAGCTTCAGCCATTTTCTGCTGGAACGTGATCACAATGAATTCTGCAGGTCGTACTACAGCTACTCTTACCGTCACTCTCATGTATCCATCGAGAATGTCGTTGGCAGTCATTGTAGTTCCTAAACCAACCTGAACATCATAGGCTTCGCCTGGGGTAGATCCAAATAGCGCACCCGCTTTCCAAACATTATTGAGGAAGTTCGAGATCATACCCTGAAGCAAGATCCATGTATTGGCATCATTTGGTTCAAAGACGTACGCTCTGGCCGCTGCTTTGATGGACATTTCCAGGAAGATCATCGTACGACGAACGTTGATGTATCTCCAATCCTGGCTGTTGCCATCCAAAGTTCTGGCTCCCCAAACAATCACACCCTGACCAGGGAACGAGCGGATCGCATTGACCGCTTTACCATTCAATGGCATGTTCAGATCATCATTCAGGTCATTATTGATATTGATATTAGGCTCTAGAACAGAGTTTAAGCTCACATTCGCAGGTGCCTTCCACACCCCTCTGGTATTGTCAACTGCTGTGTACAGTCCAGCCATTGCTGAAGCAGGAGGCAATAAGTTGATCTTTTTAACTGCTTCTTTGACGATCAAGCTCTTATAAACGGAAGAGATTCCTCTCAAACGAGCTTCTGCTGCCAAGAGGCCAGCTTCTTCAACTTCGGCCTCTTCTTCGCCCCCGTCTTTTTCCAGGAATACTTTGTACTTACCTGGAGATCCTTCAACGGCTGCTGTCTTCAACTCTCTTGCGATGGCTGCATTGAGTTCAGCGGGCTCAGCTGGAGTGATCAGCGGATCCAGTGTATCATCAAAATTGAGCATAGTGATCTCTCGATCCGACACGACATTGGTTTCCAACCAGGGGAAATAAGCCGCACCGTAATCCAGGAAATTGGCACCAATACCATTTCGGAAATCATTGATTTTCTCTCTGGGATCAAAAGCCACTTCCTGATCCAGTTTAGGCACATCAAATACGCCAATGCGGCTTTGTTCTTTTTTGCAATGCGCCAGAATAGTGGTGTAGATACTGTAGCAATCACCAGGCTCCAAAGTCAAAGCATCCGGGCAAAGCACCATGGTTGGTTCTGGCTCGTCGGCCAACTTACCCACAGCCTCCATCATAGGATCCTTCGCAACATCCCCGGAATAATCTCCCACAGAAACGATCCAACAAGTACCACCTCCATTTTGATAAAACAGACGAATACAATTGTACAAACGGAAAACACCTCCAGTCCACTGGATCTTGTATTCATCGCGAGCCGTACCCAGCGGAAATACATCTTTATCCTGATCTTCTTTAGGCACTACCGAAAACTGATAATCCGGTGCTCCTCCAAAGAATTGCTCAAACTCCACGAGTGAAGTAACCCTGATGGGCTTGTTAGTAACTACTTTACCCAGTTTTTCTGCTTTCTGGGTATAGCCGATAAATGCCGGTACCGCAGTAGCGACTGCTACGACGGAATTAGGAAAGGCATTTTTCTCTTCAATATAAACGCCAGGCGTTTTGTATGATACAGCCATAAGTTAGAATAGTGAGGTTAAGAATTATACATTTATAAAAACTTCATTAAAATATTCATCTGGTTGTTGCTCCATTGGTTTCATGGCTGTCGCATTGCCCAATGGGAGCTTGTCGATCAAGGGCTTTTTCTTACCATTGACCAGCCTTATCTGATAAGGAGATTGTTGCATGAGCTTCAACCTGGAACTAGATTGAAACAGCATGCCATAAGGGCCGATCCCTCGCGATTCAAAACTAATTTTCCCTTCCTGATCTTTGACAGAAAGGGTATTAAGGTCATGATGACCAGAATTGATCCAGTATTTCAAGTAAACTTCTCGTGTAGGAACGACCAACTCTTTTCGCACGACCTCTGTTGCGGCCAAAACTTCAGCTAAACTGACAGCAATTACGGCACAATGACCAGGTTTCAAACCTTGTTTGGACAAATAGAGATCAACGCCACGAACGTTGTATTTTCCATCAGGCATTTCCGCTAAAAGCATGGGAAATGCCCGATCAGTGGAACGTAAGGTTGTGTCATGAAGGATGTCCAAAGGTTCCTTTGAAGGTGGATTCTCTCTAGTGATCGTAACTTCAGGACTAGCGTAGTACGCACCGAGCGAACGACGCATGGGTAACAGGTATTGCTGATCAAATTGATCTGTGCCTGTCGAGCTGACTAAATAAGGTGTGGATTTATTGGTGTACTGCCGCACATCCACCACATTCTTTATACCAGGATAGTTACTGGTCAATTCAAAAGTCAGATAGGGCCTTTCCGTGGAGAGGCTATTCAATCGTTCACGTCCCACACTTGTGGTCGAAACGAAAAGCCCATTGGATGTGGCTTTGAAAATGACTTGATACTTATGGAATAAATCGATCCATTCTGACGTGGGTTGCACATTGACGAAGCTTTCCGTGCTTTCACCGAAGTATTCACTTTTGACCGTGACCGATATCAGTTTTTGGTAAACGCCACTCATCAGTTGTCACTCACCCTCCCCGATGAAATAGATGGTACAACCTCTTTGACTTCTGCAGAATCAAATACCACAAGACGCATTCGGTAGAGAACCGAGGGCACATATTTGGCTCCCAGTCTACTCCAAAGCTGGCTTGATTCATGATAATCCAGGTCAAGGACTGAAAGGCTTAACTTCTGCACCCCCTCCGGCAATCCGCTGCTATTCGAGGAATCGTAAAAATGATTGGATTGAAAGAAAGCAATCGTATCCGAAAGCAACTTCAGTGATTCCTCGTACTTATTGGCACTCGCCGAAAACAGCAGATCTACGTTGAAGGTCAATGGGGATGGTACTCGATTGAACTGCTCGCCATTGGAAACTTTTCCATGTTGATTGAACAGGGAATATTCAATGTTCATATGGGCCAGGGAAATGAGCAGTTTGTCCGAAAATTCGGGATCACTCCCCGCCTGGACACCCGCTACATTAGCCACAATCGCCTTATCTTCCGCCCAACGTGAGGTATTTCGGAAATAGGCGTTGAGTTTGTTCCTGACAAATTGTATCGTTGAAAAAAGTATCAAAAACGAGTGAGTCTAAATGCTGATTATTGTGTGTAGATAAATATATCCCGAGTACCATTATCAGTCAATATAAAAGACATAATAAACCATTAATTATTAGATATATTAATAATTTTATTAAAAAAATACAATAAATGCAAATCATTCACATTAAACGGCACACGTTTTATGTTTCTCATTCACTGATAGATACGTTATGTCATTTGATGCATTAATTGAGGAGAACGGAAAGTAGGTATTAGCAAATCAGTGTATTGTTAAAAAATGCCTGGGATTTCCTTAGTCTGATTTGTTATTTCGGAAATATAGGGACAATTTTCTTCAGTACTTTGAGATTACCTGATGAAACTGCGGATCACTTTCTTCCTGCTTCTTATTTCAGCTCATATGGCCTGCCTTGCTCAGATTAGTGTCATGACTTACAACATTCGATATGACACTCCTAATGATGGCGAAAACTGGTGGGAAAACAGAAAGCAGGATGTGACCGATTTGATCCTTCGCTATCGTCCGGACTTCATGGGCATTCAGGAAGGACTCGACCATCAGGTAACTTATCTGGACCAGATTTTAGAGGAGTATGCATTTGTAGGAATTGGACGTGATGGAGCAGGTATCACCAGCGAATATACCGCCATCTTTTTCGACACGACTAAATACAAATTGATTGAATCAAAAACCTTCTGGCTCTCTCCTACCCCTGATCAAGTATCGCGTGGTTGGGACGCAGCGCTCAACAGGATTACTACCTATGCTAGATTTGAAGCACGAGCTTCAGCAGAACAATTTCACGTTTTTAATGCCCACTTTGATCACATAGGAGTAGAGGCCAGAGAAAGATCTGCTCAATTGATTCTGGAGCAAATCAGCCAATGGAACCTGCTCGATGAACAACTCATTGTCATGGGAGATTTCAATAGTACACCTGAGAGCAAACCCATCAAAACTTTTAATGAATCTCTTGTTGATACTCGTCTCGTTTCAGGCAATAGATCATTCGGTCCGGAAGGCACATTCAATGCCTTTGATAAGGATGCAGAACTGACAGACAGAATTGACTTTGTCTTTGTCAAGAACATCAAGGTGCTCCGACAAAGACATATTGACGACTTGCGACCAAATATGCTTTGGCCTTCTGATCATTTACCCGTCTTCTCCGAACTGGAAAAACTAAAAAGCCGCCCCTAGGAACAACCTAATTCTATGACCTAATTCTCATCGTTTTACCCACAATATCAGGTATTTACATTTACACATAGTGTATGCTTGTCTGTGTTATCAAATCATTAGATTCCTTCACACTTTGGTAACCTTCAGGAAATAATAGAAACTACCTGTTTCCGCAATTTTGCATAAACCTAAAATCACTTGAATCATGAGAAAAACCTTGCTTAATTTATTAGCAATTGGTCTCTTCTTTCCTTTATGGAGTCAACAAGTATTTATCAATGAAATCCACTATGATAATGCAGGTTCTGACCTCAATGAGGGAGTTGAAATTGCGGGTCCTGCGGGAACCGACCTATCCACCTATTCCCTGGTAGCCTACAATGGGAATGGTGGCGCCGACTACAATACTATCAACCTTTCCGGGGTGATTTCCGATCAGCAAAATGGCTTCGGAACCACTTTCGTCGCGATCTCTGGCCTACAAAATGGAGCTCCTGACGGCATAGCCCTGTTTGATGGTACTGCTGTCGTACAGTTCTTAAGCTACGAAGGCGCATTTACAGGCGTTGGCGGAGTTGCCGACGGGATCACGAGTACCGATATTGGCATTGCTGAAGATGGCGGAACTGCCGTAGGCACTTCCCTACAGTTGGCAGGACAAGGAATTGTCTTTTCGGATTTCACCTGGGAAAGCGGTACGAGTACCTATGATGCGGTCAACAATAACCAGACCCTTGGAAATGCTACTCCGGTAGTGTTCATCAACGAGCTCCATTACGATAATGCAAGCTCTGACGTAAATGAAGGTGTAGAGTTAGCTGGAACAGCAGGAACGGATCTGACTGGCTGGACACTTCAGCCCTACAATGGCAGTAATGGAACTGCCTATTCTGCGACTAGCCTATCCGGAAACTTCACTGATCAGGACAATGGCTTTGGATTCATTTTCTTTGCTATTTCCGGCTTGCAAAACGGCGCTCCTGATGGCGTTGCCTTAGTAGATGACCAGGGAGCAGTTGTTCAATTCCTCAGCTATGAGGGATCATTCACAGCGACTAATGGACCTGCCAGCGGATTGACCAGTGAAGACATTGGCATCAGCGAAACGGGCTCTACTCCAGTTGGAGAATCTTTACAATTGACTGGTGCTGGCACAGCATTTGCTGATTTCACCTGGACTATTGCGGTTAGCACTTATAATGCATTGAACGATGGCCAAAGCTTTGGTAGTGGAGGTCCTGATCCTGATCCCGATCCGGCAACAGGTATTGCGTTCATCAATGAGATCCATTATGACAATTCAAGTACAGATGTAAACGAGGGCGTTGAAATCGCGGGAACCGCAGGCCTGGACCTGACCGGATGGACGATACAACCTTATAATGGAAACGGTGGTGCACCATACTCAGCAACTAATCTGTCAGGCACGATCCCAGATCAGCAAGCAGGATTTGGAACCATACTCTTTGCCATTTCAGGCTTACAAAATGGCGCTCCTGATGGGATCGCGCTTATTAATGGCGAAGGTGCAGTTGTAGAATTCCTGAGCTATGAAGGAAGTTTTACTGCCGTTGGCGGAGCAGCAGACGGCACCACGAGTACCGATATCGGCGTGGCAGAAACCAGCAGCACACCAGCAGGCTTTTCACTTCAGTTGACCGGAACAGGCTCTGTGTCTGCTGACTTCACCTGGGCTGCTGCAGCAACGAGTACGTATGATGCCATCAACAATGGCCAGACATTTGTTTCACCTGTTCCTGTGGTTTTCATCAACGAGATCCACTATGACAATGCCAGCACGGATGTAGGTGAAGGCGTTGAAATTGCAGGAACTGCAGGGACGGACCTGACTGGCTACACCCTTGAGTTTTACAATGGCAATGGCGGTGCAGTATACAATGTGACCAATCTTTCCGGAACATTACCCGATCAGGATAATGGTTTCGGTACACTTTCATTTGCGGTCGCTGGTATTCAAAATGGCGCCCCTGACGGTGTTGCCTTGTCGGACCCTGATGGTATGCTCATCGAATTCCTGAGCTATGAAGGAAGTTTTATTGGCTCAGGTGGTAATGCAGATGGTGTGACCAGTACTGATATCGGAGTAGTTGAAACAAGTAGCACTCCAGCTGGTTTCTCGTTACAACTGACAGGTACCGGATCACAAGCCGCGGACTTTATCTGGTCCGCTCCTATCGCTGCTACTTTTGATGCCATCAATACTGGACAAAGTTTTGGTGGTGTGATAGAACCTCCGACTCCAACTTCGGATACCGTAACCGTAGCACAAGCACGCGCACTGCCTCAAGGTAATGCAGTAGTGGTACTGGCAACCCTCACCGCGGCTGATCAATTTGGCGGACCAGCTTACTTGCAAGACTCTACCGCAGGCATTGCTTTATTTGACTCACAAGTACACGGTGATGGAAACTTCCAAATTGGCGATCAACTTTGGATCACAGGGGCGATCGGCGCATTCAACAACCAGATCCAGTTGGTGAATGTAGATACTGCCGTATTGGTGGGCAACAGCCCTGTCACTCCAACGGCTGCTACAGTGGCTGACTTGATCAATCTGGAAGGTCAGTTAGTTACCCTTGACCTGACTTTTGACACGCAACAAGGCTTATTGTATCCTAATTCGAATTATGGCACTTCCGACAATACCGGAGCTGTGGATGTTAGAATAGATGCGGATGTAGACCTGGTTGGCAGACTGATCCCAACGGGAGTGACTAGTGTCACTGGTGTGGTAGGCCGATTCCAAACTAGCCTACAGATCCTGCCTCGTTTCCAATCTGACATCCCCGACGCTGGCGAGTTCGTACCTGCCGGATCAGACATTCCTTTCAATGAAACTTTGGACATTGCCACCTGGAATATGGAGTTTTTCGGAACCACCATTAGCAATTTCGGTCCTTCTGACATCACTTCGCAACGGGACAATGCAGTGACCCTCATCCAGAACCTCAATGCGGATATCATTGCCGTACAGGAAGTTTCTGAAGAGGCCATTTTGGACGAAGCATTGACGATGCTGCCCCAATATCAGCGGGTATGTTCGCCAGTATTTTCACGTTCATTTCAGGCACCAGACCCCAACAATCCATTCCCCCCTCAAAAGCTTTGCTACTTGTATGATACGACAGTAGTAGATTTTGTGGCAGATCGGGTAGTTTTCGATCAATTCTATACCGATGCCAGAACTGGCCTGATCAGCGACCTGGATGATCATCCCGGATCAAGTGGCGCGCAATCCTTCTGGTCCAGTGGACGACTGCCTTACTTATTGGAAGTGGACGCGACCGTAAACGGCGTAACCGAAAGGATTACATTAGTCAACATCCATGCTAAGTCTGGTTCCAGTACCAATGACCTGGCACGAAGAGTGTATGATAATGGTGTATTGAAGGATACACTTGACGCCATGTATGGTAATGACAACCTGATCCTTTTAGGTGATTACAATGATGATGTGGACGAATCTATCGGAGGTGGCCCTTCTTCGTATCAGGTATTCCTCGATGACACGACCAACTACAATGCCCCTACTGGTTCGCTAAGTCTAGCTGGTTTCCGTTCATTCGTATTTTCCGACAACATGATCGATCACATTGCTATCTCGGACGAATTGTTTGACCTGGCCATTGACGGATCGGAGCAGACGTTCATCCCATTCAATCTCATCGATAATTATGCCAACACGACTTCTGATCACCTTCCAGTAATCCTAAGGTTTGATTTGGGAGACCCTATCCCTCCACTAGTTGTGACGAGCGGTGAAGCGCAAACGGTACTTGCTGGCTATGAGCCGGAAGCCACGGCAACACTGGAAGTTGACATAGCGGGGGGTTTAGCTCCGTTCAGCTACGCATGGAGCACAGGTGAAACTACCGCAAGCATCAACGTAACACCTGATGTAACCACCACCTATACCGTAACTGTATCGGATGGTAGTGGTCAAGTCGTAAATCATGAAATTGTTGTAAATGCGAAGGATGTTCGTTGCACCAAGTGGGGTAAACCTGGTGTTAAAATGTGCTTTAAAGGTCGTGACATCTGTGTGAAGGAATTTGCAGTTGAGTGGTTCCGTAGCCAGGGAGCGATTGTGGGCGATTGTGATTGTGCGGAGAATATTGAGATCGTTACCACCTCCGTATCGGTTTATCCTAATCCTTTCCTAAATGAGTTAAGCATCAGCGTGGAAGCAGGGGCAGACAGTGACTTACAGATCACAGTAACCAACTTCCATGGACGTCAGGTACTTGATGAAACCGTGAGTGTCGTTGTTGGTGATAACCCCTTCACTTTTGACCTGACCGGTGAAAGAAGAGGTTACTACGTACTCCGGGTGATCAATCCATCGACTGGTGTGGTCGAAAAAGTAAAGAGATTGATCAAAAGGAGATAGACCGATCAACTCTAAAAAAGAAAAGGGCTACTCCAATGAGGAGTAGCCCTTTTTTAATCTTAAAAAGCTGAAAAGCTTATTTTCCTTTGATCTCTTTGATCAGGTCTTCGTTTCTTTTCACGTAGCCAAAATCGTTTCCTTCACCACGAGCTTTCGCCTTAGCCATAGAATCTTCAGCGGCAGCGATCGCTTCTTTGTCTTTGCCAAGCATAGATAAGATGCGGGCCTTTGTGTGTACATTCCAGAATTGCGCACTGTTGTTTCCAACTGCCAGGTAAGCATTTACCCACTCCAACGCCTTATTAAGATCTTTACCTGCAGAGACGTAGTAGTTAGCGGCTTGCATGTAGTTCCCTGGATTCACCTGAGTTTTCTCAGCAATCTCTTTCATTACTGCCTCATCGAAATCCACCGTCACAGGCACATTCCACATCACATTCGCCCAGGCAAACTGAATGTCCGCTGAGATATTGTCCTCACTGATGTTCGCAATCTGGAAAGTCAGTCGCTCTACCGTCCATGCCGTTTCAATAGGTTTTACGGTTACTTTAGCCGCTACCATGTCTTCATTGTAGTTAGTCATGTTGCCACCGATCATCTCAGTGATGAACATTACTTCCCACTCGTCTTTTCCAGGACGAGATACAATTTGATAATCTCCGGCCTTTACATCCTGACCACCGATTTTTAAATCTGTGCTGAATGATACAATAGATCCGCTGTTGGCTCCAGTACGCCATACCACACCATATTGCTCCAGGAACTGATCTCCTGATCCAAAGATCTTTCTTCCTTTCACACCAGGTCTGAAATAATCGATTTTGATATCCGTCAATCCAACGGTGCTGCTTACAGAACCAGCAGGACTAGGAATAGGGGTGTTGATCTGCGCTTCGGCGATAAACATGATGCCCGTTAATAAAAGCGCTGATAGTAGTGATTTTCTCATTTCTTTAAAAATATGAATTATGGTTAAGTTCCGTCTTCAGTTACGGAAAATTACATGTTTTGGTTGGACCCAACACAAAGCGCGTTTATTAAGTGGTCAAATGGTGCGTTCGAGACCATTTCTCATCGGACAAAAGGGAATAGGACGAAAAAAATCCCCAAATAACATTTTTATGACGCATTGGTGACATCTCATGACACAGGTTTACCGGGCAATGACAAACCTGGCGCCAAACCCGCGTTAGAGACTACCATAAGGTTAAAAACTCAAAATTCACTCAAAATAAAAAACTCATGAAAAGCTCAATCACATTCTTCTTCGCTCTTATGTTAATGGTAGGAACTGCATTTGCCAATACTGGTGAAAACGGGAAGGCCATCAATAATGGAAAAATCACCGTCATCAAATGGAAGTCTCAGATTCACCGATTGTTCTACGAAGGCACGGACCAAAAAGTAAAAGTCCGGGTGCTGGATGCAGATGGCAATGAAATCTGGAATGACAAAATCAACAACCCTCAGAAAGGTTTTGCATTGCCACTGAACTTCAAAAAACAAGAAGCTGGCACTTACAGTGTAGAGGTCAGAGACAGCAAAGTGACCTACATTCAAGAAATTCAAGTAACCGACGAATAAATTACCAATTAATTAACAAACCATTTAAATCATTATCAATTCAATAACCTAATTAAAGGTTTGTGATAAATAATTTAATCGGTACTTTGCATTAATAACTTCTTCATACTATTACAAAGCCTCCTGACATTAGTCGGGAGTTTTTGTTTGTGGCTTATAGAAACCAAAACCACTAATTCACAATTAATTCCTCAATATTCTTTCTGAAAAAGAATATACCGCTTCTATAATAAGAAGACCGATTATACTTTCATTCACAGCTCGTTGAAGCATAATTTCACCCATTTTTCACCCTCGTTACATCTTTTTACATTCATTGACTGGGGGATGACCCCTGCGCTTTTTGCACTGCGTAATATTGAGGAGAATTCGATGTAAAACTATATTGCAGAAGAAATGAAAACGGTTCAGAAAATATTAACGGTCTATGGCATATTCTTGAGCTTCAGCTTATACGGTGGAGGCTACAATGAAGAGCGTATCGTGAACCTGAGAGGAGTTTGGAAGTTTTCCATCGGTGACAACATGGACTGGGCTGATCCCAATTACGATGATTCCAACTGGGAGCGCATCTACGTCCCTTCTACCTGGGAAGACGAAGGATTTAATGGCTATGACGGATTCGCATGGTATCGGGTCAATTTCGAAATAGACGGAGATATAGACCTGGGCACATTGAACATCGAACTAGGCTACATCGATGATGTGGATGAGGTTTACATCAACGGACATTTAGTCGGATTTAGTGGTGGTTTCCCCCCTGATTTCTACACCGCTTATAATGCCTTTAGAAAGTACCCTATCCCCGCACATGTCATCAATGAAAATGGTATTAACACCATCGCCGTGCGAGTCTTTGATACCGTGCTCGAAGGTGGGATCATCCGTGGCAATGTTGGCATCTACCATGAAAAGTATTCAAGAGTCAACAGCATGCAGCTGAATGGCGTTTGGAAAATCAGAGAAGGTGATCGCGAGGAATGGAAAGAAACAGATGTTGATGATGAACGATGGACGGACATCATGGTCCCTAGCTACTGGAAAAGCCTGAAATATAAGTTTGAACCACGCAGGGGATTTGCCTGGTATCGCAAAGAATTCACTTTAAGCGATGATCTAAAGGATGTAGAGGAACTGGTTCTCGTCCTCGGACGCATAGATGATTTTGACAAAACTTACCTCAATGGACACCTCATTGGATGGACCAATGATGGCGAAAGATTTGGGAGGTCTAATTCCTACCGGGAATATCGCATCTATGGGTTGCTTGAAAAGTACTTGAATCGAAACGGCAAAAACGTAATTGCCATACAAGTAGAAGACATGGGCGGGAATGCCGGCATCTATGAAGGCCCCATCGGCATTTGTCCTGCCGATGAGTACCGAAGGTTCATTAATTGAGATAACTTCCGAAGTGGGATTGGATCACCACTTCGGCTGTCTTTCCCTGGGGTGTAAAAGCCCCATTAGAAGGTCCACCATAATTCTTCCGTAAGTGCCATTTCCACAGGAAGCCGCCGGCAAACCAGGACTCATCCCAAAATACATTATACAGCGCCTGATAGGCATCTGCCTGAGCCTGCATATTGATTGCATCACTTCCTTTATCAATCTCCCAGTGTTTACCGGCTGTACCTGTCAGGCTCTGATACCCATATTCGGTAAATAGGATTGGTCGATCTGCTCTTTTACTGAATTGCTCAAGTTGCTTTTTAACCGGCTGCCATCCTGCCTCCAATTCTGTCACACTGGGTGCAGGGTTTTCTGAAACAGGAAAATAGGCATCGATCCCGATGTAGTCTAACTCGTCCCAAAACTGGATCTTATCATAATTATCCCAATTCGATGCATAAGTGAGTGGCCCCTGGTACACTTGCCTTACATCACGGATGAGCGTTCGCCAAAAAGCTTCGCGTTTCACCCCCGCGATACGGAACTCAGTTCCTACACAAAACATGTCGACTTTCATAGAATCTGCAATCCGGGCATGATTGAGGATATATTGCCGGTATCCCTGCTCCCATATCTGCCAGTCTTCTTCAGTGGTAAGATCATATTCACCTGGCCAGCCCTGCCCCATCACCCATACATGAGGTTTCAATAATACCTTCAAGTCATAATCCTGGGAACATTTGATCAACTCACAAGTGCCGTCTGATCGTTCGCCCCACCACTGTCTTTCGTGATCAAAGGATACATTCGGTTGCCCTTTCCGAGAAAAGCCAAACGGGATCAGCGCTACCCAATTGGCATTGGTTTTCTCTACCCCTCCAAACAAAGAAGGTGATACTTTTTGAGGTGGAGAGACCAGGCTCACTCCATTTACCGGGATTTTCTTTTGAGATGAGGCGATGCTTTTCCCGCTGAATGACAGGTAAGCCACCACCGATAATACCACAACGGAAATGATGATGATCAGTCTGAGACGCATGGTATTGAAAACGAAGTAACGCGAAAACGGTTCAGCTAAGCCTTAAAATCGCTCGATTTTCGCCCCAAGCGCATTGAGTCGTGTATCGATGTGCTGATAGCCACGATCTATTTGCTCAACATTATGGATCACACTGGAGCCTTCTGCCGACATAGCTGCGATCAACAAAGAAACACCTGCTCGGATATCAGGAGAAGTCATTTGAATACCTCTTAATGGAACTACGCGATCAAGTCCAATGATCGTCGCACGGTGTGGATCACAAAGAATGATCTGTGCGCCCATATCAATCAACTTATCTACGAAGAACAGCCGACTCTCAAACATTTTCTGATGTACCAGACACGTTCCTTTTGCCTGCGTAGCCGTCACGAGGATAACACTGAGCAAATCGGGTGTAAAACCTGGCCATATGGCGTCTGCAATGGTAAGGATCGATCCGTCGATGAATGTATCGATCTCATAATGATCCTGCGCAGGGATATACAAATCATCACCCTTCACCTCGATCTGAATACCCAGTCTTCGGAAGGTATCAGGAATCAAACCGAGTTGATCTACACGAGCGTCTTTGATGGTTAACTCCGACTGGGTCATTGCAGCCATACCAATGAAGCTACCAATCTCAATCATATCGGGTAACATGGTGTGTGAAGTACCATTCAACTCCTTCACACCGGTGATCTTCAATAAATTCGAACCAATTCCTTCAATTTGTGCGCCCATGCGCACCAACATGTTGCACAATTGCTGTAAGTAGGGTTCGCAGGCAGCATTGTAGATGGTCGTCAACCCTTCAGCCAGCGTAGCAGCCATTACAATGTTGGCCGTACCTGTCACAGAAGCTTCATCCAGGTGCATATAAGCACCTTTCAGATGTTTTCCATCGACTGTGTAGAAAGATGATTTATTGTCGTAGTTGAACTCCGCACCTAGTTTTTGGAAACCAATGAAGTGCGTATCTACTCTTCTCCGTCCTATTTTATCTCCACCCGGCTTTGGCATTTTTCCAATACCAAATCTCGAAAGCATTGGCCCCAAGAGCATCATGGATCCCCGCAGGGAAGCTGCCTGATCTCTATAAGCGTCTGTATCCAGATAATCCAGATTGACATTGGCTGCTTTGAAGCGATAGGATTCGGGTCCTATTTTGGTGACCTCCACCCCCAGGTCACTCAGGAGCTCAATGAGTTTGATCACGTCCCGAATATTGGGCACTTTATGGATATCTACTTCTTCGGCCGTAAGCAGCACCGCCGAAACAATTTGTAGGGCTTCGTTTTTTGCACCCTGAGGGACAATAGATCCTTTCAATCTATTTCCTCCCTCGACTCGAAAAGACGCCATTCGCTCTGTTAGAGATTAGTTACGCTTTCTTTTGCGTTTGCCACCACCCATTTTATTATTACGCTTCTGGTGATGATGATTGTTACTATGATCTTGGCGACCGTTACCGTGACCTCCGGATTTCTCTTTCTTGGAATCAAACAATTTATGCTCTTCAACGAAAGCCAAATCTATGTCAAGCTTACCACCTGATAATTTTTTGATGTGCTCGAGGATCACACGATCTTCTATAGAATCTTTGTTCCAGGTAAGGCAAAATGATTTCATCAACCGTCCTACCGCAACAATGGCACCCTGCTTCTCTTCTTCATTTTCCATTTCGATCGCCTGACCGATCATGATCTCAACATTTCTTCCATAATGTCTGAAACGGATCTCATTCGATTTGTAAGGCACCCGATTAGGCTTGCGATCCAGAATCTCTGAATTGGGGACAGGAAAAGGTCCCTCCGCATCCAGATTAAATTCAGAGATGATAAAAAGATCATCCCAAACTTTCTGATGATAGTCGTTCGAATCTTTAACATTCGGATTGATCTGCTTCATCAGTTCGACCAGGGTGGCCGCGTATTTATTTCTTTTTTCCTTGTCTTCTACGGTCTTGACGAATTCAACTAGCTTATGGATGTTGCGACCGTATTCTTTGAGGGTAAGTGATTCCCTCCCCGTGTTGTATTCCATGAAAGTGATTTAATGGCATAAAATTAATCGAAACTATGCTAACCTGAATAAAGAACTGGCAGGTGCTTTTCATTTAGTTGTAAGAAATGCGAAAACCCACGAACCAAATGACCCGTGGGATTGAAGTTGTTTTGAGAGCAATCAGGCTATGTAAGAGGCGACATGGCCAAATAACATAGTGTTATTCTCTCCATAATCACAGCAGCCAGGAACGTAATCGCTTGTTCGAAACGAAAGTCCAGGTGGCCACCGCAAGCCGGTCCTGCTCCGAGTTAACTTGATGGGATTCTTCATGGTCACTACTCTTTTGATTTACAACTAAAACGTATAACTCTGATCTTTTTTCTGAAAATTTCGTTGTAAACAAACTGTAAATCGTTTTACAAACGTTATTCCGATGTAATTCAATCTAACTGAACCAAGTGACTCCAACTGACAAACAACTATTTTCACGTTTGAAAGCGGCCATTTCAAAACAGCTCAGGGATAACCACCCGGACGTTCCCGAGGATACTTCAATCTGGAAAAAGCGTGAAATCGAATTGTTCCAAGGGGAACTTTTAACAAATGTTCATGGACGAATCAGTGAAAAGTGGTTCTATACCCATATAAAAGGTGAACATCGAAGCTTACCGAGGATAGACATGCTCGATATGCTATCGCGCTATATCGGTGAAGCCAGTTGGGCCAGCTTTAAAAGGAAACATCAACCCAAAACATCTATAAAAAGGCGAGGGTTAATGGCTGCAATCGTCAGCTTGTTCTTATTTGTCATTGCTGGAATTGCGCTTAGCATGAAGCCTAACACCGTTCAATTTTGCTTTCATGACCTGTATAGTCAGCAATCGATACCCGCCAAAGAATTGACGGTATCCTGGCTACGCTCAGATGAGTCCCCTATTCTGACCCCAGTCAATGAAGAAGGTTGCGTCTGCCTTCAAACACAAGAACCCGTAATCACTTTACAGGTCAATTCACCTTATTATCTGGAAGATACGATCACAAGAAAAGTAGATGAACCGAATTATCACGAGAGCATTGCTTTGAGAACTGACGACTATGCCCGAGCCATTCGCATGTTTTCTCAGCCTGACCAAAAAGAATGGAAACATTGCCGTTCCTATCTACGAGGAGTCTTTAACGAAAATGCCCGCATCTATCATTACAATGCAGACGAATCTTATACGGTAGACATACTGAACCGTGACGAATTCATTGATAAGCTTACTTCTCCTACCAGAGCACTAAAAAACCTGGAGGTAATGGAAATAGACTACCAGGGTAAAAAAATTGCTGTTTTACGTTTTAAGATCAAAGCATCATGAATTGGAGATCGCTTTTCTTCTTAATCACCCTGAGTGCTTGTGCTTCGACAGTCTGGAAAAATGATCCCGAAATACCGAATACCCGATACAAGGACCAACTCATTAATTATAAGTCGCTCAATGAAGAGGTGATCAACATCTTGAAAAATTATATATCAGAGCAGCTTCGGGAATTGATTGACCACTCAAACAACGCTTCAAACGAAACTTACGCTAAATCACTTCGCTATTACTCAAGGGAAAAGGTAAAAACCATCCTGAATGTGGAAGAAGATCAACCAGAGAGTGAAAAAGTGGACCAGATCATCAATCAAGTCAGGAGATCTTCGTTTGAGCAGTTTCTGATCGAAAGTCCGGAAATGGGCAATGATAGTGCGCTTTACAGCAACATTTTATTGGAAGGCAAAAGCTTTCTCAAAGCCAGAATCAAACCAACGTTGAAACCCTTCACACCGGACACAGTACGAGTTTGGGAAGTGGACTTTATGTATTTAGGAAAAGAGGAGTATTGATCAGTTACTCAAACACTCCGAGGAATGTCAATTTAGAGCGATTTCCTTCTCTGCGAGGATCTTTCCATCTTCTACAACCTCAACACGCACCGGAACAGCACCAAACTTTGACATGTCATAAGAAAAGCTATTCTTATCCTTGGGTTCCCAGTAGTAGTATTCAAATTCATCGGTATTGTTCACATAGAAAAACACGCTGATCGCTTCGATTTGCTCGTCTACCAGTTCAATGGTCACATCCTCCCCCGCAGCAGAAATCAGTACACGATCTTTGGAAGCAGGATTCTTTTCTTTGTCCTTTTTACGTTTCTCACGTTGCTTATCCTTCTTTACCTTTTGTTCTGTTAGATAGGTTGCAGTCTTTTCTCCGAGATATACCTCATAATCAAACTTGGTATCACTGAACTTCACCTGGAATTTGTAAACGCCATCTGGCAAATTTGAAAAATTGAAAGGTTTCTCAAACGCGTCTGAAAACACTTTTTCGGTAGCCAGGGTCCTACCACTGTCATCGGTCAATCGAATGGAAACATCCCACTGATAGTCCGCCTTGAATACTACAGAGAAGACCTTGTTCCCGCGATCCTTGATATTGAGATAGGTTTCCTGCCCTGAAGCCGCTACCGGTCCCAAAATAAGTAATAAAAAGAAGTAAATTATCCGCCAGTTTCCCATCACTCACTCTTAGGCAAAAGCAAAATAAATAATATTAAGATGAAGTTAAAACTTCATTTCGCGTTAATCACATTTTCCGGTTGATCTGTTGTCAAATATCATAAAAGAAAAAATCCCAGTCATTGTACGGGGATTCTTACTAATGCTATAATCTGGTTGGACCCAATTTCAAAATTTTCTTATTCAGTCCTTATCTCTGAGGGGCTGAATCCTCGGATACATTACAAAAGAAATGCGATAAACGTTCAGATCGAAATGAAACGACCTGAACGAGTGTTATTTCAAAAGAGCCGGCAATTCTCCAATTGAATCGGGAATTAATCTCCGTCGATCATTCGGCCGATACCTCCGAGAATTGATCCTTCACCTTTATCAGATCCTCCAGTCGATGGTGCATGCTGCAAAATTCGATCTGCCAGTCTGGAGAATGGTAAACTTTGTAAATAAACTGTTCCAGTCCCTCGCAAAGTCGCCAGGAACAAACCCTCTCCACCAAAAAACATCGATTTTAAATTCCCTGCACGCTGAATATCATAATCGATACCCGAAGAAAAGGCGACAATACATCCTGTGTCGATCCGAAGTTCCTCATTGTTCAATTCCTTCTTCACAACCGTGCCACCGGCATGGATAAACGCCTTGCCATCACCACTTAATCGCTGAAGGATAAAACCTTCTCCACCGAAGAATCCTGCACCTAGTTTCCTGGAAAATGCGATATCCACTTTGGTCCCCAGGGCTGCACAAAGAAAAGCATCTTTTTGGCACATGATTTCTCCGCCAATCTTAGGCAGGTCCACCGGAATGATCTTTCCAGGATACGGTGCAGCGAAAGCAGCTTTGGCTCTGGAATGACCTTCATTGGTGAAATGGGTCATAAAAATAGATTCACCGGTTAGGGCTCTTTTGCCAACATCCAGCACCTTTCCAAAAAACCCTTTGTTAGGCTCTGAACCATCACCCATTTTAGCTTCAAAGGCAATGCCCTGTTCCATCCAGTTCATAGCTCCGGCTTCTGCAATGACCGTCTCTTGTGGATCCAATTCCACCTCCACCATTTGCATGTCATCCCCGTGTATTTCGTAATCTATTTCGTGTGATCTCATATCTGTATAAACATTATTAATCCCTGAAAATAATACGACTTATCTAATTTCATCACAGATGTCCATGAATTCAGAGCGAATTAGGTTTACCCGTACCATTCAAAAACTTACCATCCCTTACGTTGCAACAAACCAGAAATGTGGGCAAGGTGATGTCGGCAATGCCAGTCATACAAACCAATATTAAGCCATAGGGGTATCTCTTTTTTGGTCTCAGGATGAATAAAAGAACGATGTAGCTCTTCCTCTCCGAGGTGTTGAAGCAAGATCACCCACTTTTCATGCAGCGCTTTAACCAATGCCAATCCCGGAAGAATATCTCCTTTCGAATCAGGCAACTCCGCCCATCGGTCCTCGTAATAGGCCTTGATCACCGGCTGATCTTCGGTTAAGGTCCATTTGAAACGAACGTAGCTATTCATGTGACTATCACCTACATGATGCACCAACTGTCGAATGGTCCATCCTCCCGGTCGGTAAGGAGTATCCAATTGTTGTTCATCCAGATTCTCAACCAGTGAAGTGAGATCCGATGGAAATCTGGCAATGGTCTCGATCCAGTTTGAAATCGGTGCCTCTTCATAGTTGGCGGGCGACTCAAATGAACCGATCGGATATTGAAGCTGCTTAAGATCTTTTCCCATAAAAAAATTGATTGATCCAAAAGTACCAAAACCTGTCACGGCGTATCCAATTTTAAAGAACGTTCTTAGAGCAAAGGGTAATGCTTAGTTTTGTCACAGATTGAAAAGGATCCAAATTTAAAGATCAACCCTACCTATCATGAAAATCCTAAAGTGGTTCGCAATTGTTCTCGTAAGTATTGTGGTCATCATTTTTGCAGCCATCAATATTTCAAGTAAATCTTTACCGGAAGGCACCAAGGGACCAGCTGCGGAAGTACTGACCGACAAGATGCTGAATGCCATCAATGCAGATGCCTACGAGCAACTCAACTACCTGGAATGGACTTTCCGGGACGGCCACCATTTCTCCTGGAATAAGAAGGACAATGAGGTGATCGTAAAATGGGAGGACTTTGAGGTACAGCTTAATCCAGATGAACTAACTGGCGAAGCCAAGAAAAATGGCGTCGCTTTGGTTGGTGATACCAAACAAGAAGCCATCCAGACGGCCTGGGCTTACTTTGCGAACGACTCGTTTTGGCTGGTGGCTCCGTACAAAGTACGTGATCCGGGCACGGAAAGAAGTGTCATTGAAACGGAAGAAGGTCCTGCGCTGCTGATCACTTACACCTCAGGAGGAGTAACTCCTGGCGATAGTTACCTATGGTACCTGGACGAATCAGGAAAGCCTGTCGCCTGGGAAATGTGGACAAGCATTATACCTGTGCAAGGCCTTAGAACTACCTGGGAAGATTGGAAGGAATACAAAGGCGCATGGTTTGCACCGAATCATCAAGGCCCCGGACCACTCGCCATTCCATTGACCATTCATAAGATAGAGTAATTCCTCAGCGTCTTCAAAGAATGACAGTTAGCCAATCAGAGTCACTTGAAAAGGACTCTGATATTGAGCCTAACTCGTCGGAAGATTGGCCTGTCGAAACCTGTCAGGTTGAGCCTGTCGAAACCTACACCACCCGAATCGACAACTGATGCGGTGGCTCATTCGCGGCGATTAGTTGTTCGTATTGTTCAGCTCTGATCTCCGCTACCACACGACAAGAGGCCTCATAGACCCGTTCAATGAATTTCAATTCAAAAAGCCCCAGCAGGCGCTCGGCTGCAGTGGTTTCATCGTAAGCGTAGTTCAGTTCAAATCGAACAACCGGATAAATCTCATGTTTGGTCACTTTCTGCAGGGCATCCTCCGCGGCTGTTTTGTAAGCCTGGATCAATCCTCCCACACCAAGTTTGGTTCCTCCGAAATACCGGATCACCACAACCAACACATTGGTCAGGCCAAAAGAACGAATCTGACCGAGGATAGGATCGCCTGCAGAATGGCCTGGCTCTCCATCGTCATTGGCACGCGTTTGCTGTTGCTCCATGCCCAGGACATATGCATAACAATGATGTCTGGCATCATAATACTCCTTACGAAGCGCTTCCAGTGCCATCTTCACATCTTCCTCCGAATCCACAGGAAAAGCAAAGCTGTGGAACTTACTACCCCGATCCTTGAAGAATCCATCCGAATTTTGGGTTATGGTCCAGTAGCTAGTCACTCTTCTCTTAGCAAAGCCCTTGCCTCACGTTTTACATCTTTGGTTTCTGCATATTCCAGTGATTTTTTGAGATATGCACTAGAAGTCCCTGGTTTATCCTTCCTGGTGATCCTACCCATGCCCAGATAACCCAGGCTTTTATAAAATTCACCGTGATTGGGGATTTGACGACCAATATCAATGCCTCGCGCATAATACTGTACTGCTTCCTCCGGTCGGTTGAGTACTTTTTCTATATAAAGCCCCCGAAAGATAAATCCCGCCATCTTGGAATAGGCGTTTTCATCCTGCTGAAGTTGAATGATCAGGTCTAAAGGAGCTTCAGCGAAATACACATCGGATCTTAGTGATTCCAGGTACTTGGTAATGAGGTAAGAATTATTGGGATATTGTTCAACGAGGTAAGACAAATATTCCTGGGCCTTTTCCGGCGTATCTTCATACCTTAAGTAGATGTAAGAAATATAAATATTGGCTTCTATCCTCGAAATAATCGTATTCCGAGTGGCTTCATCCAATTGCTCCAGGCCCAGTTTTTTGTCACCGTTTTTAAACAGCCAAACAAAAGGCTTATAAACCGGATTGATTTCCGGATACTTCACCCGGAAGTAATTATAAAGCCCCGATGTGAACAAAAACTCATTGATCGAGTCCGTTTTTTCAAATCCTCGTTTGACCAGCCCATACGCTTTATTCGCCTCACCGACTGCCCGCATATATTGGCCCACATCGGCGAAATACTCTGCCATGAGCCCTCTTGCCGCGAGGGCAAAAAACAACGCTTCATCGTTTTTCTTGATCCCTCCGGGAAGTTCTTCCGAAAGCTTAACCGCTTCATCCATCTTCGCGATGAACGTTTCAAACACAGAATCTAGAACAGGAATATGAAGCCAAAGAATTTGTAGGCCTTCCATCAATGGTACTACCGGGTGATTAGGAAGTACCTCTCGGGCCTTTTCAATGTAGACGTTAGCAGAATCTACTTCAAGGTTATAGATAAAGTCCCCACCTCTTCGCACCAACTCCATGCGATCCGGATGTCCGAAGAACTCAAACTGAGCATGCACCCCAAAGGACGCCAGGTAGAAACAAATGATCAGAAACCTTCTCAAAAGAATTTTAATTTCTCAAATTAGAACAACGATCTCATGCGTATTCTGGTATTCATTCATATTACACTTGCAAAAAGCTCGCCAATTGGAATTCAAAATCATCACTTCCGACATCATCACGCCTGATGACTTTGATCTGCTCAAAGCAGTAGCGTTACTTTTTTACCAACCTGAATACCTGAATGCCCAAAATTATGAGAATCCTGTAGCATTTACGGTCTTCGAGCAATCGAAGTTGAGTGCAGCCATCACCTTGAACTGTAATGACGGAATTGCGACAAGTTTGAACAGAAGTCCTTTCGGGTCAATTTGGATGAATAACAAGCTTTCAAAGGAGACCTTACATCAATTCCTGGATTTCATCAAAACGGAGTTAGCAAAAATGGGAATCCAAAAAATACAGATCATATGCCCTTCTCCGATCTATGCGCATGCTCCAACAGCTGAATTTTGGATAAAAGAAGGCTTCAGGGCATTTACCCATGAAACGAACCAACACCTCATTGTAAAAGGTGCCTTTGACGCAGGATTGCATCAAATGGAACGTAGAAAACTTAAAAAACTTCGCTCAGGAAAAATCTATTTTGCACGAGAACTGATTTCGAACGACCTCCTGTCAGAGTGCCATGATTTTATCGATGAGTGCAGGCAAGAACAAGGTTTGAAAATAAACATCAGCATCGATAAGCTTAAGGAATTATGCTTCAGCATGGATGGGCGATATGAAGTGTTTACTGCCCGTGCCGCAGAGACCTTGGTAGCGGCGGTAATCGCCTGTCGGGTAGATCAAAATCACTTGTATTACTACCTCCCGGCTACAGATAATCGCTATCGAAGAGACAGCCCGATGGTTGGACTCTTGGAATTGATCTACGAAACTTGTCGTGATGAAAACATCCAGTATCTTGACCTGGGGATTTCCTCCATCGATGGACAATTACAACAAGGACTCTATGATTTCAAGCAGCGATTAGGGGCAGTTCAAACCACAAAATCCACCTTTTATTTGGAGTGGTAAGCAGTTATTACCTCCGCATAAATTTCCCGAAGCTTCTTCAATGATTGATCTCGACTGTATCGATCCATGAAATCCCCTCTGATCATCTGAGCATCATACGCTTTCAAGTCAGCAATAGCCTGCATGATCTTTTGAGATAGGTCTTTAGGATCAAATGGATTGGCCAACAATCCATTCACATCAGAAACCATTTCCTCGGGTCCACCACAACGGGTAGCCACTACCGGTTTTCCACAGGCCAGCGCTTCTAAAAGCGCCACCGGAAAGTTTTCATAGCTACTGCTTAACACAAAAAGGTCCGCTCTATGAAGCTGTTGCCTGATGCCTTCACGGTTCAAGTTTCCTTTAAAAATGACCTTCCCTTGAAGTCCAAGTGTTTTGGTCAATTGTATCAAATCTGACTTGAGAGGCCCTTCCCCAGCTATCACCAATTCAAAATCAATCTCATTCGGCAACAAAAACATGGCATGAAGCAAATCAACCTGTCTCTTTTCAGGGGCCAGTCGACCAATATGCAGTAATTGGATTCTATCAACTGACTGCTGTCTCTCGCCTACCTGGAAATGATCATCATCAATGAAATTATTGAAAACGGAGGAGGCAATTCCGTACCGATTCAATTCTCGTTGCAAATGTGCTGAGACGGCCAGGTTTCGGTGCGAGTGCATCAGCGGCCCCAAAAGCTTATCATCCAGTTTCGTCCCCTTCTTAAAATCAGCAAATGGAAAGGGTCCCATGTGCTCTGTAATCATAAAAGGGATCTTGTGTTGTTCTGACAGCTTCCAGGCAATGAACCCTGCAGGATAACCGACATGCGCGTGGATCAGGTCAGGCTTTCCATATCTGGCAACGAAAATGGAGAACGCCTGATCACATGCATGAATGATTCGATGGATATTGCCCTGAAAAAACCTCCTGGTCCAGGTGAATCGAGGCAGAAACCATTCAATAAAATTGCTCTCATATTCCCATTCGGATGACTTGATTTTTCTGGCTCCCAATAACTTCTCCGGTATTCTGAATAGTTGGCTTTTCTCTAGTAAAAGGCGCTGATCATTCTGACCCCAGCTTACTAAACCTACCTTATCCTCCGAAAATTGTTCCGCGTACATTTCAGCCTGTTCCCTGAAAAAGATCCCAGCATTAGGGTGGCTCGGTGAAGGAAACCAGGAAGGAATGATGAAGACGCGCATCCTGTTAAAGGTAACCGTACTTTTTTAACTGGGCCGACATGATGCCCTGACAGTACTCAGCCTCCGATTCGGATAAAACGGATTTCCATTTCCCAATTGAATCCATAAAAGGAGTAGATCTCACCGCATCATGATGTGAAGGTTCAAAAAATTCTGCACTCGGCACATGTTCGGTATAGTTTCTCCAATCCCTGGGCATCTCCTCGATCTCGAGAAATTGACAAATCAAGGTCAGTTGTTGATCAGGATCTTTCATGAAAGCCTCATAGCTTACTTCTAATATCTGAGTTCGTTGCTTGTACCAATTCATTGCCTTGGCGTGTATTAACCATCTTGCTGTACTCTCTTCCACTTGAGCCAGTTCACCAAAGGCGGCTTCTCCCCCATTTTTATAAGAAGCTACCACATCACGGCCATCCCGTATCAGGAAAATATATTTTGCCTTCGGATACAGATGGTAAAGTTCTTTGTAATAGAACACATTCAAGGGAGTACTATCGCCCCACCGGGGTTTGTCCACCACATGCCGGAAAAGTTGATCAACCATCTGTACCAATGATCTATTACGCTTAGGTAAATCGATGATCTCTCGAATGACTGCTTGTAGATCTAGCTCCCAGGTATGCTTGCGTTGGTCCCACAATTCTCCTACAATCACCTGCATCAGGTCGCGCCAGATCATGTAATTGTAGAAATGATATTTAAAAATGGCTGGTCCTAAGAAATATTGCTCCGTTGGCAAGCCCAACTTTGGATGTTCATTCAAAATTCGATTGAGCAAGGTACTCCCGCTCCTACCGGCATTTAAAATGAAAAAAGGTAATTGTTCCGTTCTTGAATGAACAGGATAACGTCGAGGAAGCCTCTTTACGAAAGATAAAAGTAGTCGGGCAAGTTTCAGCCTGTTCACGCAAGCAAGTTAATCCAAACAGAATAGTTAGTTCGAGCGCAGCACGTCCACCACTCGTTCTTCAAAATCATCTAGCACATCTCCCAGGTCAATGAAATCCTCACATTCCAAACAAATATCGAATGCGATTATAGCAGAAGTACTATCCGTGATAAAGGCAGTCCTCACGGGCACTAGAACACGTATGGTATCACCACAAATGCCCGTACGATATTCCAATAATGTCTCGTCCGAACCAAGCTCAAAACCGCGATCATCCGTATAAAAATTATTTTCTATCCTACGAATGAGCTCTTCTTGCGTAATAGGAAGATCATAACCAGTTCCGGCATAACAATTGATCGGAACTTCTTCTTGTGAAGTAGCTACAAATGACACACTCGTCAGCAAAAGTGGAAGCACTGGCGACATCCGGATGGCGGTTGGAGCATTCACGATATCTTGAAGCTTAAAATAAGCCAATGGAAGCATCACCAAAGAGGAAAGATCACCGTAATCAACCACTCTGGAGTAGTTGAAAATCGTATGCTGATTGAACCAGTGAATAAAAGGTGTACTGAACTCTGATTTCCAATAGAAGAAGAAGAGCCCCACCGCAAATAGTACTCCCTTAGCATGCTTTGGAAATAATCCTGCGAAGAAAAGCCCAAAACAAAATACCCCGGCAAAGTCTGAAATTTTCCCTGTCAGGAAATTATGGAACTGATACTTGAACAGATGATCATTCAAAACCAATAGGGTCAGCGACAACAAAAAATACGGACTTGTCAGTGTGCTGTAAAAGGTGCTTTTAGTTTGTTTCGTCATGTTGATGGTATTGTCTAAATAGATGAACGACAGCTCAATTGCAAAATTCTATCAATCGGCTCGACCGCTCAAATATTTCAGCAACTAATGTAAGCCATCTGGAAATTAACTTGGGTCATTCATCTATAAAATCAATCATGCGAATTCTATCGAAAGTTTTGCTCTTTTCTCTGGTTGTCCTGATGGCTTTTGACGCTACGGCCCAACGACGAAGACGTAGTAATACTGCACCTGCAGCACAGCCCATCCCTGCAGAGACCTTCAAAGACATCAAGTTCAGAAACATTGGCCCCGCCTTCATGTCCGGGCGGATCACTGACCTGGCCATTCATCCTGAAAATGAAAGTATTTGGTATGTAGCTGTAGCTTCTGGTGGCGTCTGGAAAACAGTAAATGCCGGAACTACCTGGAAACCTATTTTCGACGATCAGGGCTCTTTCGCAACCGGATGCATCGCCCTTGACCCAAAGAATCCGCATGTGGTTTGGGTAGGCACCGGAGAAAACGTTGGTGGCCGTCACATTGCCTATGGTGATGGTATCTACAAAAGCGAAGACGGTGGCAATACCTGGACCAACATGGGACTTAAGAAATCGGAGCACCTTTCAAAGATCATCGTTCACCCGGAAAATTCAGATGTCATATATGTCGCTTCCCAGGGACCGCTGTGGAGCCCAGGTGGCGAAAGAGGCTTCTACAAATCCACAGATGGTGGTAAAACCTGGAAGAAGACCCTGGGAGATGAAGAATGGACAGGTGTAGCTGACATGGTCGTTGATCCCCGAAATGCGAATAGAATTTACGCAGCTACCTGGCAACATCATAGAAATGTAGCCGCCTATATGGGTGGTGGGCCAAAAACAGCCTTATACCGCAGTGAAGATGGTGGAGAAACCTGGAAAAAGCTCAGCAACGGACTTCCAAAAGGAACGATGGGTAAAATTGGCCTTGCCATTTCCTTTCAACAGCCTGATGTGGTTTATGCAGCCATTGAGTTGAACCGACGAAAAGGTGCCGTTTATCGCTCTGCAGATCGAGGCGAAACCTGGGTCAAAGGTGCCGATGCTGTCGGCGGTGGAACCGGACCACATTACTACCAGGAATTATTCGCCTCACCGCACCATTTCGATCGACTCTATATGATGAGTAATACGTCCGAAATTTCATTGGATGGTGGTAAGACTTTCAAGCCTTTCAATCGAGAACACAGACATGGTGATGACCATGCACTCGCCTTTAAGATGAGTGATCCCGATTATATCATGATCGGTTCAGATGGGGGCGTTTATGAAAGTTTTGATGATGCCAAAAACTGGCGTTACATGGAAAACCTGCCCATCACACAGTTCTACAAATTAGCAGTAGATGATGCTGCTCCTTTTTACAACGTCTATGGCGGAACCCAGGACAACAGCACCGAAGGTGGTCCTTCCAGAACGGACAATGTACACGGCATCCAAAATTCCGACTGGAAAGTAGTCCTTAATTGGGATGGACACCAACCAGCAACCGAGCCTGGCAATCCTGACATATTATACGCAGAACGTCAGGAAGGAAACTTATCTCGTATCGACATGACCACCGGTGAAGTGGTAGACATTCAGCCCCAACCTGGTCCGGATGAGCCTTATGAAAGATTTAATTGGGATGCTCCCATTCTGGTAAGTCCACACCAATCGTCTCGAATCTACTTTGCTTCTCAGCGGGTATGGAGATCTGACAATCGTGGTGATGAATGGACGGCCATATCCGGTGATCTTACCAAGAACCAGAACCGGTTGGAGCTACCCATCATGGGCAGTACACAAAGCTGGGACTCCCCATGGGATGTATTGGCCATGTCCAATTACAACACCATCACTTCCGTTTCAGAATCGCCACAGCAAGAAGGCTTGATCTACATCGGAACAGATGACGGCTTGATCCAGGTGACCGAAAATGGTGGAGATAACTGGAGTAAGATCAATGTAAGTGCACTACCTGGTGTACCGGCAACTGCTTTTGTCAATGACATCAAGGCTGACCTTCACGATGCAAATACGGTCTACGTATTGCTGGACAACCATAAGTACGGCGACTTCCAACCTTACCTGGCAAAAAGTACCGATCGTGGTGCTACCTGGACTTCTATTCGAGGCAATATTCCGGACAGAACGTTGGTCTGGAGAATTGTACAAGATCATGAAAAGCCAGAATTAATGTTCCTGGGAACTGAATTCGGGATCTATTTCACCGTAGATGCGGCCAAAACCTGGACCAAGCTCGAAGGAGGAGTTCCTGTGATCTCGTTCAGAGACCTGGCCATCCAAAAAAGAGAAAATGACCTGGTAGGCGCTTCATTTGGCCGGGGCTTTTTCATCTTCGACGATTACAGCTTTTTACGAGAAGTTTCGACAGCCAAACTAGATCAAGAAGCAGCACTTTTCAGTGCCAGAAAAGCCTGGTGGTACATTCCTCGTTCACATTTGAGTTTTGATGACCAAAAAGGATCTCAGGGAGCGCAACACTTCGTAGCACCTAACCCGGATTTTGGCGCCACCTTCACCTACTACTTAAAAGACGGTTACACCACCTTGGCGGAAAAAAGACAAGCAGCTGAGAAAGGGAAAACAGCCTCCTTTCCAGGATGGGATGCGGTAGAGAATGAAAAAAGAGAAGCTGTCCCAAAAGTTTGGATCGCTATTGCGGATGAAAGTGGCAAAGTGATCAGAAGAGTAGAAGGAAAGGCCAAAAAGGGAATGCACCGCGCAACCTGGGATTTAAGATACCCTACCCCAAGCGCATTGAGAACATCAGGAGGTGGCAGTTTCCAACCTCAAGGAATGATGGCCGCTCCCGGAACTTATACCGCACAGTTGTACAAACAAATCGGTGGAGCAATAACAGCGTTATCAGAACCAGTCCGATTTGAAGTGGAACGCATGAGACCAGGAGCACTCACAGGTTCATCACCAGCAGTTACAGCTACATTCTGGAGAGCCTATGACGAAACGGTCAGAAATGTTTCTGCAACAGATCTGAAATTGGCGAACATGATGAAGCGTGTTGATGCCATGCAAAAAGCACTGAGTCAAGCATCCACATCTCCCGGAACGCTAGACGAAGAGCTACATGACTTGAAGCTGCAAATTTTGGCAATAGATGCAGATATGTACGGAATGGCAACCAAAAGAGAGATTGGAGAAAAAACCAAACCCACGATTGGAGATCGGCTATTTGCGGTAGATCGCGGGATCAGTCGTTCTACCTACGGCCCTACTCCAACCCATAAACGATCATTAGATCTGGTCAACAGCGCATTGAACAGCATCAACGAAAGCATGCAAGCTGCTATGCAAAAAATGAAAGAATTAGATGAGAAGCTAAAAGCCGCCGGAGCTCCTTACGTGGAGGGTGGTGAATAGAATATCAGATTTTGAGGACCTCAATCTGCCAGAACTAATGGTATGTTGAGGTTCTCCAAGGTAGGTTGAGGTACTCAAAACCTACCTAAAACAACTTCCTAACCTCCTCCATCAAAGTCTGCAATCTTTCACTCACCTTGTGAGTAACAACAGCTGATTCGAGCTTTCCGGTGAGCAAATCCGAATTGAATGCTTCAATCTCATAATTGAAACCAAACCCGGTTCGGCCATCATTGAAATGGTCCACTTGGTCGCTTTCGATGAACAAAGAACATTCACGGGCTTGCCAACCATTAGGAATCGTGATGTAGCCTTTATCTCCAATCACATAAGTAAGGTTAGGCAACCGGCATTCTAACGAAGCATGGAGTGTGGCCAAAGCGTCAGAATATTCAAAAGACATCATCAAATCACTATCTACACCCGACTCGGCTTTTCGGGATCGAACCTTGATGTCCGTGGGCATTTTTTCGAGGAAATAATTCGCCAGAGCAATGGGGTAAATACCAATATCTAACAGCGCTCCTCCAGCTAATGCCGGATTGAACAAGCGGTTTTCCGGATCAAAAGGGGCATAAAATCCAAAATCTGATTTCACATGCTTGACCGCACCAATTCGTCCTTCATTCACCCACTGTTTGGCTTTGAGAATCGCAGGAAGAAAATACGTCCACATGCCCTCCATTAACAATACTTCCTTCTCTATAGCAATGGAGCGTAAGGATTGAAAATCTGCCAATGAGGTCGTAACTGGTTTTTCACAAAGCACCGCTTTCCCTTGATTCAAGGTCAATTTTGATTGCTCGAAATGGAAGTTATGAGGCGTAGCTACATAGATCGCATCCACTGCCGGGTGAGCGACTAATTCTTCATAGGAATCCAGGACTATCGGAATTTGAAACTTGTCCGCAAAAACCTGGGATCGCTCATTAGATCGTGAGGCCACCGCTTGAACGACACCATTTGAAACGAACTGAAAATCATTGACGAAATCCGCCGCGATGTTTCCGGGACCAAGAATGCCCCATCTTACTTTATTCATGGATCAGATAATTTCCAGTACCTTCTCCGGAGGCCGGCCGACAACAGCCTTGTCTCCACTGATTACAATAGGTCGTTCTATTAGAATAGGATTTTCAACCATCGCGTTGATCCATTCATCATCAGAAAGGGACTTTCCTTTGTATTGCTCCTTATAAATGGCTTCTCCTTTTCGCAGTAATGCTTCTGGTTTCATAGACAGCTTCGACAGCACATCTTTCAGTTCATCAAAAGTTGGCGGCGCTTTCAAGTACAATTTCGTATCAAAAGACAACTCTTTTTCGTCTAAGATTTTCAGCGCAGAACGACTCTTACCACATCTTGGGTTATGATAAATCTGTATCATTACAATTACAATGCTTAAGGAAACAATATGAACCATTCAAATATAAAACGCTTACTCATCGTGTTCATAGCGATCACCCTGATAAGTTGTGATCGGCAAAAAACAAGAACAGAACTATCACAGGAACAAAAGACAGCCATTGAAAACCTAATGGAAGTCGCGAAAATCCCAGGTATTCAGGTCGGTTATTTCAATGCGGAGGAAGAGTTTATTTTTTCAAGTGGGTTTGCAAACCTTGGTTCATCCCTAAAAGTTGCTGATGATACCCCATTTCGAGCCAATGATTTGGGATATTCAGTCATTGCCGCAATATGTTTCCGATTGGCAGAGGAGAACCAATTAGACCTCAATCAAACAATCACAACAGATTATCTGGACCCTCGACTTGCGACCGGAACATACAATCACCTGATCACTTACAATCATCTTCTTTCGCATACCAGTGGCCTTCCCATTTGGGCAGACACCAATGATGTCATTGAGATCATTCAGGTACCGGGAGAATTATGGAATTATTCCCATTTAGGATTTGAATGGATCATGAGAGCACTGGAAGCAAAATTCAACACCTCCATTCAAGCTTTGGCCGATCAATGGGTTTTTCAGCCTTTGAAGATTACTAACTCTTTCTTTGGAGATCAAAAAAGTCCAAAAGCAGCAGTGGGGCATGATCTGATCGGAAGAAATAGAAATTCTGATAAAACCAATGTTGCCATATTTTACACCAATGCAGGTGATTATATGAAGATCCTGAATGCATTTAGCAATGATTTCTTCAAACCAGAAACGAAGAACATACAAACACAAACGTTAGCTAAGGTGAGCCTTTGGGAGGATGAAACGGAAGAAAGCCTTGTATCGTGGGGGCCTGGACTAGGTATTCAATCAGGAACTGCTGGGCCTGCACTATGGCAATACAGTGATGAACAAACCATGAGAAGTTTTGCGATTGTCTTTCCTCAAAGTCAGACAGGTTTTGTACTGCTAACTAACAGCGAAAATGGGCTTGCTATCAGTAAGTCAATCGCTCAACTGTTCTTCGAAGAAAATCTGGCGGCATTGAATTGGCTGGATTTTGAATCCTACGACCATCCCGAATGGCAGGCAAGAAGAAATCTGGAAAGTGCATTTGCATTCCGTGATCAAGAAAAAGCCCAGGAAGTATACAGTCAAATATTGATCAACCAGCCTGAAGCATTGAATGATGCTTTGATGAATAATGTTATTTGGTCATTCATTGATCGAAATGAACTGAACCCAGCAGAAAGACTGGCTCGACTTCACCTGGAGAACTTCCCCAACACCGCCAACACATACATCCGTCTGGGAGAAATCTTAGGATTCAAAAGTGAATACATCGAATCCTGGGAAAGCTATCAGAAAGCCATGGAAATGGACCCGGAATCTTCCAGACAGATCATGCCTCGTTTTCCCTGGTATAATGAAGCCACTCAAGCGATGCAAGAATCACAAGAACTTCCACTTGCTTTGTTTACCGGCGCATTCGAAAATAGCATCGTAGAGCTCGTAAATGACCAGCTCACCTATTCTGACGATCATTATCAAAATGCCCCATTAAAGAGGATCGGCAACACCCTTTTCGATCTGGAAGTGGCCGCCACCTACCGCATCAATTTCAAAATGAAAAATGGACAAACCGAAAGCCTTGAAAAGTCACATCTAAGTGGAGAACGGACAACAGAATCTAAAAAATCGATTTAGAAAGTGAAGCTTACAGCTAGCAACTTTTAAATCCGCTAATACCTGTAAACAAAAAAATCCCGCCAGTAATGACGGGATTCAAACTATCTATCTATTTACCAAAAAATTAATTAAAAGCGAGTGTTTTCTCTTCAACCAGACTACCATCCAGGTAGAACTTCATGGTCACGTCACCATTTACACCCTGGAATGTGAATAGATCCTTGATCTCTTCATCGGTATTATAAGTTCCAGTGTAAAGGTGCTGACCTGCCGCGTCGTTCAAAGAAAACTCCAAAACAGAACCAGAATTGTTTGTCCCGATCAGTGCATAAGCCCCACCTTCAACAGAAGACAACACAAGCTGAGACGCTTGGAATCTTTGCTGAAGAGCTGATAGCTCTGCTGCTTCAGAGACAGAAACTGACTTTTCATACGTGAACTCACCTGATGTTAATACAAAGGTGTAATCACCATCAGGCAGAAAAGACAAGTTAAAATCCCTAGCGAAGCCATCCGCTTCCAATTTGGATTTATACAGCAATCTGTCTTGGTCATCCTTTATTTGTATTTGAACATTCTGCGCAGCAGAACCGGCATAGATCATGCGAAATTGTCGATCGTCTAGGGAGAATAACTTACACTGAGGTCCTGCATAAAGAGAATCTCGTGAAGCATTGGCGTTAGAAGCGGCAGCACTTAAAACTATTAAAAGCGTTGCCATGATTTTTACCATGTTTCTCATAATTGTCTGATCAATTATTGTTTGTTGATGCAAATATGAACAAACAAACATGATGATCGCAACAAAAAGATCCCTTCAATATGAAAAAAGCAATGAATATATCAAAAGTTTACATTTCATCTAAAATAAGCCAGAAATCACCTCTTAAAATGAAATTCAGAACCATGGAAAACGTTTACCTTTTTCATCTTTTTAATGGCGCTGAATTCATTATAATTATCATAACAAATACTTTATATAATTACATTTATTCCAAGAATAATACACTAGGATAAGGCGCCTTTGAGAGATTGACAATGATATTTTCGGAACTCATTGAAAAGTGATGAATCATGCATTTTTGCACTTATGGAAAGCCAACAATATGCTCCCTTTTGGTCCCGGTTATTAGCGCATAATATCGATCTGGTCCTATTCCTTCCGATTGGTTATGGTATTTCAGAATTAGTTATCAGTGACTTCAGCTTATATGGCATCCTTGGGGGTATATATGTATTATATAATACAATACTCGAGACTACCTCCTGGCAAGGAAGTCTTGGTAAAAGATTACTATCGATCAAGGTCACGCCTGATCAGGGGGTGAAAGGTTCCTTGTGGCGCAGCTTACTTAGAAACAGCCTGAAGTTCGTTTCATTGGTATTACTTTTTGGTGGGTTTCTGATGATTAGATTCAACATGAAGCGGCAAGGCCTACACGATTGGCTATCAGGAAGTGCTGTGATTTCCGTGTAAGAATCCACGAAAGTTTTACATTCGCGTTAGAATAACTTATATTTCAGAGAAAATACACACTGCAATGAGTAGACTCAAGCAATTTGAGAACTTTTTCGAAGGATTCATGTTTTGGAGCCGGTGGGTACAGGCCCCACTTTATGTTGGCCTGATCATAGGCGCTGTGCTCTACCTTTTCAAATTCTTCGAAGTTCTGTTCCACGTCTGGCATCACTTTTCCACCTTGAAGGAAAACGACATGATGCTCGAGATTTTGGGACTCGTAGATATATCAATGGTAATGAACCTCGTGGTTATGGTGACCATCGGAGGTTATTCCATATTTACCAGTAAAATCGACGTGGACCACCATGAAGACAAGCCATTGTGGCTAGAAGATCTCGATGCAGGCCAGTTGAAAATTAAATTATCTACCTCTCTTGCTTCTATCTCCGGAGTTCAATTGCTTAAGACTTTCATTGACTACAGAGAAACCGAAGCAGCGAAGAAGCAGAATTCGGAAGAGGTAATAATGGAGATCGCCATTCACATGGTCTTCATCGTATCAGCTTTGCTGTTGGCCCAAACGGAGAAGGTGACTCACAGTTACAAGCATGGACATCAAGCAGCTCCTAAAGAAGAATCAAATGAAGAAGAACATTAGAAGTTCTTTCCATGATATAACGATAAAAGGCTCCACCAGGAGCCTTTTTTATTTGATATAAAGATAATTTAATACTTAACTAAGATTTGCTTACCAGAGCAATTGACGGAATTAACTTAACGTTTAATTCTAAGAACCAAAAAACGGGATCATGAGAAGGAACACCAGTTATATTCCGAATCCCACAACTGATCCTGCTTACCAATCATGAGCACCCATCTCCGGTAGTGCTTTCACGATCAAATCAATACAGGCAGCAATATCATCTTTGTCTGCCATCTCAATCACTTGGTGCAAATGACGCGTAGGAATAGAAACAGCTCCTGCAATGGATCCATTCTTACCTGTTCTTTGCACGCCAGCAGTATCAGTCCCCCCGGCAGTAAGCACTTCCGGCTGCCAGGAGATTTCATATTGACCCGCAATGGATTTGAGGTAACTCACCATTCTAGGGTCGCAAATGGTTGATGCGTCCATGATCTTGATCGCCGCACCTCCACCTAAGGAAGTAACTTTCTCGTGAGGTTGAGCTCCCGGCAAGTCATAAGCGATTGTGGTATCGATCGCTAAACCAAAGTCCGGATTGATTTGATGTGCAGCAACTTGCGCACCTCTGATACCCACTTCTTCCTGCACGGTAAAAACGGCATATACATCAACATCTGTTTCATTCAATTGTTTGAGCGCCTCAATCAGCACATATACAGAAACTCGATTATCCAGAGATTTGCTATTGACACAGTTACCCATTTCAATGAGATCACGTTCTCTCGTAATTGGATCTCCAATATCAATCACTTTTTCAATCTCTTCCTTCGACATGCCACAATCAATAAAGAAATCCTGCGTTTTCACGATCTTATTACGCTCCTCGGGGCTCATTACGTGTATAGGCTTAGTTCCTAATACGCCAACTATGTCCTCTTTCCCATGAATGATCACTCGTTGGGCAGTGAGCGTCTTCGGATCGAAACCTCCCAGGGTATGAAACCGAATAAATCCCTGATCATCGATATGTGTAACCATGAACCCAATCTCATCCAAATGAGCCGCAAGCATGACGCGCTTAGCATTTTCTACGGAAGCACGTTTGATGGCGATTAAATTGCCCATATTATCAGTGCGCAGCTCATCAACAAAACTTTCCACTTCTTCAGAGACAATTTCACGGATCTGTTTTTCGAATCCGGGAGCGCCTGGAGTTTCACATAATCTTTTCAGTAAAGCGACATCAACCGACATAGACAGCTAATTTGGTTTTGAAATAAATGATTGAAGAGAAAAATGTTCGCACGAGAACCTGCCGGCCGGCAGGGATTCGATGATAAACCACCGTCTCAACGGCGTTTCAATTCCACGGATCCAGTAATCTTTGTTCACAAAGTTTTCAAGAAATTTAAAATGTGCGCACGAGAAGATTCGAACTTCCACGGGATTGCTCCCACCACCCCCTCAAGATGGCGTGTCTACCAGTTTCACCACGTGCGCAGCTAGATGGGATCGCAAAAGTATACGATTTGAGGTGATATACAGCAGGAATTAATAAAGATTGTAAACTCTTTATCACTCCAAAGAGTACCGAAGTAATTAGTATAAATTGAGCAATTGAATTTTGGAAAACGCACGAGAAGATTCGATCGCAGCGGCGAACCGCCTTCCACGTGATTGCTCCCACCATCCCCTCAAGATGGCGTGTCTACCCGTTTCACCACGTGAGCAGCTAGATGGGATCGCAAAGTATATGAATTAGTGATTACTGAAGTAATAATTCTTAACTAATCCCTATAAGATAATCTAAATAATCAAATGATTAAACCACTTCCCAAAGGGTATCCACAAAATACCGGTCTTTATCGTAGAAGTCATTGATTCGTATGAATCCGCTTTTCTCAGCTAATAGAGTGATCTCACTGTCCAAATACTTCTTAGAAACCTCCGTATAAATTGGCTCCCAAGCCTCCAGTTTATAGGTCTTTTCAGTCGCATCTATCGTAAACTCCTGATATTCAGTATTGATCAGGTAACTTTTACATTCACCTGTAGCAGGGTTATAAATCGGATAATGCTGAAAACTGTCAACATCAATGTTAGCTCCGAGTTCTTTATTGATTCGATGCAACAAATTCAGATTGAATCTTCTAGTGATACCTGCTTTATCGTGGTACGCACTCAAAATCTTGTCCGGATCTTTTCTCAAATCAAATCCAACAAGCATCAAATCTCCTTTATTCAAATAGCTACTGAGCTTACTTAAAAAGGATATCGCACGCTCATCATTAAAGTTCCCAATATTAGATCCCAGAAAAAGCACCACATTTCGGGTTCCTTCCTCATACGTGAGTTTGGACAATACATCAAAATAATCACCTACCAGTGAATTGATAGATAGATCTGGCAAAGTCTCACGAATCCTGTCCTCCAAAATGTTCAGTACATGACCTGAAATATCAACAGGACTAAAGGTAAAAGGCACCTCTTTCCCGGAAAAATACTCAAGTAATACTTTGGTTTTTTGGCCATCACCTGCTCCTAATTCCAGTAGACGAAACTTCCGTCCATCATGAAAAACAGCTTCAAGAATTTCCTGTTTTCGGCTGACAAAAATGCTGTGTTCTGCTCTGGTCAGATAATACTCAGGCATGGCCATAATTTCCTGAAAGATCTTATCTCCTATTTCATCATAGAAATATTTTGACGACAAAGTCTTTGGCGTGGAGGACAGGCCTGCATCGACATCTTGGGCAAAACTTGGATCAATAGTGGTTGAGACCTTCGTCTCGAGTTCAAAACTCATCTAAATTGCTAATATCACGCTTCAATTGACCGAGCCAGGCGAAAACCACTGAACAGCCATTGTAAGTGCGGGTGAAAAAAATTTCTGTATGTCTTTCTAATATGATCTTTTGGTGTTGCATATGAGCCACCTCTCAGTACCATCTGATTGATCATGAATTTGCCATTGTACTCCCCGATAGCTCCTGCAGGTGGAGCATACCTTGGATAAGGTCGATAGGCACTGGCTGTCCATTCCCAAAGATTTCCGAAAAAGTCTGGCTGCTCCATCGCAACTGGCCGAAACTCATTATTCTCAACAAAATTACCCGAAGCATTTCCGTATAACCCACTGGCTATTTCCCACTCAAATTCTGTTGGCAGTCTAAGTCCCTTCCACCTCGCAAAAGCATCTGCTTCATAAAATGAAACATGACTAACCGGCTCATTAAGCTTCAAAGGAATCAAACCATGTAGCGTATAGAAATACCATCCGCCATCTTGCTTGATCCAGTATAGAGGGCTTTGAATTTCATTATTCACCACCCAATCCCATCCTTCAGATAACCAAAGACCTGTTTCCGAATAACCTCCATCTTTAACAAATTCCAGGTATTCACCAATCGTTACGGTGTGACTGGAGATTTCAAATGCTTCTAAAAAAACTTTATGATACCCTTTTTCATTATCAAAATGAAAATCTGTTCCTGGATGACCTATCTCATATACATCCTCATTTACAGGTAACCAACGAGATGCTGTCTCTTTTGAAGCAGATGGCCTCTCTCTTTCAGTATATTGTGGAAATAACGGATTTTGTCCCAGAATATATTTGATATCATACAACAGCAATTCCTGATGTTGCTGCTCATGCTGCAAGCCTAATTCGAAGACATTCAACACTTCTTCACTTACTTCCCCCTCAAAAAACTGCCTCATTGCTTCGTCAACATGAGCTCGATATGCGTAGATATCTTTAACCGTTGGTCGGGTCAGGTGTCCACGCTCACCTCTCATCCATCTTGCGCCTACGCTCACGTAATAACTATTGAAAAGAAAACAGTATTCCGAATGAAAAACCTTGTATTCTCTGGCGTAGGGAACAAGAATGAAATTTTCAAAGAACCAGGTAGTATGTGCAAGGTGCCATTTCGGAGGACTGACATCAGTCATGGGCTGAGCCACATAGTCTTCAATCTCAAGAGGTGCACACAAGTGGTTTGATTGATGACGTACCTGAATGAATCGTTCCAGGAATGTGTTTTTCGAAATTTTTTGTGCCGTTACCGGACTTGACATGCAGATATCACTTTTGGCTTCAAGATATAAGCATTTAATGTGAATACGACGAATTGAGTTCAAAAAACCCGCTGAAAGAACATATTTATCATGAATTTAAATAGTCTCAATTTTATCCCCATCAACCGCATGCGTAAAAACACAATAGATAATCATCATCGGACCCTGCCTCTTTTCTGAAGTTCCATATTTTTGTTAGTCAACCATTTTCTAGTAGCAATTCTTCCGGCTTGAGAATTTTTTTAATCACAACCTCGATCATTCTGTTAGCTGGTGCTGGCTATTTTACCTATGAAAAATGGTCAGAACCCTCAAATCTCACACCCTGGAGTTTTATCCCCGAATCCTCTGCGGTAATTTATGAGTCCAATCAGGCCTATCATACCCTGCTACGGTTGGAAGAACAAGAGATTTGGAAAACCTTGAATAATATCAAGGGATTTGAAAAACTAGGACAAAACATCGATCAACTAGAAGAGATCACAAACAATCAACTGGCATCACTGCTAGATAATAATCCGCTGTTGATCAGTATGAATCCGATTTCACGAGATGAAATTGATTTCTTATTTGTGCTTGAAATCAATTCATTGCCTACGCACAGTGTATTGGCCACCATCCAGGAACATTTCCAAAAGCAATTCCCTAAAAAAAGACGCACCTACCTTGGGTTTGAACTGGTCGAAATAATTGGACTGGAAGAAACTTTCACATTCATGTTTCATAAGAACTACCTGATCGGAAGTTTCTCTGCGTTTTTGGTTGAAGATGCCATTAGAAGTCTACAAAATGAAACCTCTCCATTTGTCGAGCAATTCCCACAAATGAATACGGTGGCTAAGCTTCAAAACGACGAAGGGAATCTTTATATTAACATCCAAGTATTTGAGGACCTGATTGACAATTTCTCAGAAATACCATCGTTCTCTCCCGGTAATTTTGCTTTTCTTGACATACAGTCTGCTAATCAATCCATCCAACTCAATGGCTTTACTTTTCTAAACGACGAAGATGGATTCTTATCAACGCATGTAGGTATTACTCCTGGGGCATTTGATCTGGTCAGCATAACTCCCATGCAAACTTCTTACGTATTCCACTATTCCTTTAGTGACAGTGAATCATGGGGAACAAAACAGCAAGCTTACCTTAAACGAACTCAACCTAATATTTGGTCGTCGGCAGCAAAACTGCAAGATCAAGTAGATTTGGACATCAACTATTTATATAGCCTGTTAGATGAAGAGATCGGGTTACTCCACTTTGAACGGTTAGCCGGTACAGACAAAGCCATGATCCTTGAAGTATCCGATCAGGAATTAGCAACCAGCTACTTTGACGACATTTCAAGACAATTGGCCAATGCCCAGGGAGACACACTCTACATCGAACAATACCGAGGGCTGGAAATAAAGCACATGATGGCCGAAGAATTCCCAAGTACCTTATTAGGAGAATCTGGACTCGGCTTTCCGTCAGCATTCTACTTTACGATCAATAATTTTATCGTTTTCAGCAATTCCCCCAATCAATTACAGAAGATCATTGATGCCATCAGAGAAGAAAACACCTGGGCCAAATCCCTAAGAAAAAATGAGTTTTTGAGCAGAATTAATCAAGCTTCCAACTTCTCAATTTTTGTCAATACCCCGGAATTCTGGTCCAGGATGCAAAAAAGCATCAATCCATATTGGAAAAGTAGTTTTTCAGACAATAGCACACTATTGAAAAGCCTGGATAATGTAGCCATACAATTCAGCAATATCGATGGAAGATTTTTCACCAATTTCGTCATCTCACAAAGTGAAACACCTGTTTCTTCTGCTGTTTCCCCTGAACGATTAAAAACAGCAATACTAGTAGATAAGATCATCTCTAAACCTTACCTGAAACGAAGTACTATCACAAATGAAATAGAAATTTTAATCCAGGACTCTTCCACTACACTTTATCAATTCAACGAAGAGCTGGAATTGAATTGGGAGGTTCCTGTAAGCGGTAGGATAAATAGCGACATCCACCAGATTGATTATTACAAAAACAACAATCAACAATTTGTCTTCACGACTAAAAACCAACTACACATTATTGATCAAAATGGGTTGTACCTACCTGGATTCCCAAAAACTGTAGAAAGCCTGGATACCATCAGCCATTTCAGCGTCATCGATTATAATGGCAGCAAAAATTATCGATTTAGCTTCTCAGATCAGTCAGGTAACATTTATCTATCAGATAAAAATGGAAAAATATTGGATGGATGGAATCCAAATCCAGTAGGTCAGGAATTGCTCCGTCCTCTATATCACGCCAGAATAGGTAAACTTGATGTGATGATGGCCTTCACCAAACCAGGTCAAATTCACCTGAAAAACCGAAGAGGGGAATCTTTCCCATCTTTTCCAATTGATTTCAAATCTCCGATAATGAAGTCCTATCATTTGAAGTCTGGAAACAATTTTCAGAATTCATCCGTTTCCTGGACCACTCAGGAAGGAGAATGGATTGAAGTCGATTTAAATGGTAAAATCATTAGAAGAGACCAACTATTCAAACCAGCCGCAAGCACCACATTTTCAATTCTTAATGACCAGTCAGGAGAGCATTTTTTGATCACCTCAAAAGACGAACTGGCATTGAGAATATTAGATCCAAAAGGAGAAGAGCTATTCTCTAAAAGCTATTTAGATGTGGAATCAGATCAACAGTTCTACCGCATCACAGCGGGAAAAGAGTTAGTGGTCATTAGAGACCTGGAAAACGAACGAATTCATATTTTCAACCTCGAAGGTAGATTACTTACAGGTGGACCACTCGAAGGATCGCAACAAATTAGCCTGGTATACAACTCGAAAGAAGATATAGCAGACCTGTATATCGCCTACAAAAAAGAGCTCCGAAAACTAAGACTATCAAGCTTTTAAATAAAAAAGGAGCGCCATAAACGCCCCGTTTTTCAATAGTATCATAATTACTCGGACCCAGAGGCTCTCGAAGGGTGAGTCTCTCGAAGTGCTATACAACAGTCTTCTTCCATTTCCCTTTCCTGAAAATGAATACCCCTACAATCGCATGCAGTGAATGTGCAACTGCGATGGATATGAAAACTCCGGTCTCGCGAAGGTCAAAATGAACGGCGGCCAGATAGGCAAACGGAATTTGAAACAACCAAAATACCCCGACATTAATTGCCATAGGAGTTCGGGTATCTCCCGCTCCATTAAAAGCCTGTATCACGACCATGCCATATGCAAAAAACAGATACCCCAAACAGATGATTTGAAGGGATTCTTTAGCAATAGAAATAACCTTCGCTTGTTGCGTGAACAAGCCAATTATCGGATCCGCTAACAAGAAAAATATGACGGACACAACAACCAGGAATATCATGCAATATTTAGCTGTGTGCCATACAGATTTCTCTGCGCGATCAGGATGACCTGCTCCCAGGTTCTGTCCAACCAAAGTTGCTGCTGCATTCGCCATTCCCCAGGCTGGTAGAATCGTAAAAACAATGATCCTAAAGGAAGTCTGATAGCCCGCAATAGCTTCAGTTCCGAATATTGAAACCACCCTCACCAGAAATATCCAGCTGGCGGATTCTATAAGGAATTGACCCATTCCCCCGATCGATACCTTGATGATCTCTGAAATGGTTTTAGCCTTAATGACTAGGTTCTTAACCGTCAGCTTAATGATCGATTTATCCCTAAACAAACTAGCCAGTTGGTAGATTACGCCAATACTTCTTCCCAAAGTTGTTGCAATTGCCGCACCTTCTACCCCGTAAGCAGGGATAGGCCCAAGGCCAAAAATCAAAATAGGATCAAGAACGATATTAAGACCATTAGCAAGCATCAACGTTCTCATCGCAATAGAGGCATCTCCTGCCCCCCTAAAGATTGCATTAATGACGAATATCAACACGATGCTAATATTACCGGCAAACATGATTCGTGTATAGCCAACACCCTCTGAAATCAGACTCTCGTCACCACCCATCAATCGGAGAATGTCATCTGCCATCACAAAGCCTATAAGGCCTAAAACAATGGCTATAGCCGAAGACACCAGAATACCTTGAAATGCTGCATTGGCAGCTCGTTCCGGGTTTTTTTCTCCGATCCTCCGAGCCACTATTGCTGTAAGAGCCATACTTAGTCCCACCGCCACAGAATAAATGATAAACAACACCGATTCGGTAAGCCCGACTGTGGCTACGGCATTCACGCTTACACGTGATACAAAAAACAAATCAACAACCGCAAATACGGCTTCCATTCCCATTTCAATGATCATGGGAATACTCAACATGAAAATAGCTCTATTGATGCCACCTGAAGTGAAATCCTTCTCTGAGCCTTTCAATGCCTCTAATATGAATTGAAATAAACGCTTAGCACCTGTAAAAACAGAAAGCATAATAATAAGAAATAATAAGTGTGGATAAAAAAGATTATTTGGGAAAGAGACTAGTTCGGGCGAACTATCACTTTACTCTTCCCACCGATATGTTCTTGAGACTAAACATAATAATGCAAATGTAACGGAATTTGCGTTCTTCAAAACATTTACCAGATTTTTCTCCAAAAGAAGTTTTTAAACAGATCATACAATTCCATCAATTAAAATCCACAATTTCTACGCACAGCCTGTATATCATTTAAATTCATTTTTCATTCCAAAATTGACCATTTTAAAGGATTTTAGCGATCCATGAGATTTGAAGCATGATCTAATTGCATTTTGCATATATCATATTTTCATTACCTTTATTAAAATATAGGTCGCGCTTGCATAACCTGTTAGATGGATAACTCGCCGAAAACACCCCTTGACAAACTCTTAGATCGCCGGTTTGATAGTGCTCGTGATGAGCATATATTATCAACTGGATACGAGCATTCCGAATACGGCCCCTATCTAAAATATATTTTGGAGTCGATGCAGGCTTTGGATACATCACACACCAAACGAATCTATACAGTAGCAGGAAAAGTGCTTCAACGAATTAGAGGATTCTTCGACGAACGATCTGTAAATATTGATTTGAGATACCAGGGAGCAGTCCATACAGGCACTCAAATTCAGTTAAACAATGAATTAGATATTCTGGCCATTCTCCGACCTAGGGAAAAAGGTGAAGCTTATAAAAGTGTAGAGAAATTAGGAACGCTACTCATGGGCTTGTTTTCTGGAGAGCCAGAATCATTCGACAAAGTTGACTTCAGCAATAAAATCTACATCCAGCTATCCACCAGAAGGCCAAGCATACAATTAAATGTACTTCCGACCATCTGGGTAGACACATCTGCATTTAGAGAGTCAAGGCGAGAAATTGATCGAGGTATCGCAGAATATGATTTCCTCAACAAGACTAGAAGAAGCTTCTTGCCGTTCCGGAACATGGCCCGGATCAATGTGAAGGACACCAAAGTAGATGGTAACCTTAAACGCCTGATCCGCTTAGTTAAAAATATCCAGCTAGACGCAGAAGATAAGGTAGACTTGTCAGACTATGAATTAGCCTGCTGTCTCTACAATATTCATGAGAAAAAGCTTTCGGTACCCACTGAAAACCTCGTTTCCATGTTGCCCGCAGTGGCCAATTATCTTGAAAAACTTGGGAAAACAGGGATGTATCGCCGGATTATTTCTCCAAGTAGAAAAGAATTAGTTTTTGGTAACAAAGAAGAAAAAGGAGAAGAATTAATCAAATTAAAGCTCCAAATAGACCAACTTATAAACCATTTGAAAGACGAATTGAAGAGTGATCAAAAAACCATCGATCACTCATTCAAGTATTAATTACTTCAACCCAGCTCGAACCAACAAAGCCTGAGGACTAGGTTCTTTACCTCGAAAACGTTTATACAGTACCATAGGATGTTCAGTACGCCCGGCACTTAGTACATGTTTCCTAAATGCACTGGCTGTCTCTTGATCAAATATTCCGTTTTCCTGAAAAGCTGCAAAAGCATCTGCGTCCAATACTTCTGCCCATTTGTAGCTGTAATATCCCGCAGCATAACCACCAGCAAAAATGTGACTAAACTGTGTACTCATACATGTATTTGGAACCTCATTAAATAAGTCGGTTTTCTTGATGTTATCCTGCTCAAACTTCCTGATGTCTGACAGTTCCCCCAGTCGGTTTGAGGACAGATGATGGTACGCCATATCCAATAGCCCGAAAGACAATTGTCTTACCGTCATGTACGCTTCGTGAAAAGTAGAAGATGCTTTTAGTTTATCCACTAACTCCGAAGGAATAGGCTCCCCGGTTTCAAAATGAGCGGCAAATAGATCAAGGCATTCCTTCTCATAGCACCAATTCTCAAATACCTGAGAGGGTAATTCAACAAAATCCCAGAAGACATTAGGACTTGCCAATTCCTCATACGTCGTATCCGACAGAATTCCGTGTAAAGCATGCCCGAATTCATGAAACAATGTCTTGACCTCATCAAACTTAAGTAAAGAAGGATTATTCGCTGTAGACGGAGTGAAATTACAAACGATACTCACCAAAGGAATTACACGCTTATCTCCCAATTTACTTTGCCCACGAAAACTAGTCATCCAGGCACCAGGACGCTTCCCATCCCTGGGGAAAAAATCCGCAAAGAATAGCGCTATGGTTTCTCCATTCTCTTTTACTTCATAGGCTTGAACATCAGAATGATAAACTGGAATATCAGTTCGCTGTGCAAAGGTTATTCCGTAAAGCTTCTCGGCAGTTTTGAAAACCCCTTCAATGACTGATTCCAATCGGAAATAAGGTTTAATAACTTCATCATCAAAATCATATCGGTGCTTGCGCAACTTCTCTGAAAAATAGGCCCAATCCCATCGTTCGATAGTGATATCATAGCCAAGCTCCTTAGCAAATACCTGTAATTCCTCTACTTCACCTCGCGCTTTCTTCTGTGACCTTTCTAATAAGTCTTCAAGAAAATCATAAACCTTTCCGGGATCTTCAGCCATTCTTTCTTCAAGAATGTACGCGGCATATGAATCGTACCCTAATAACTCGGCCTTCCGATTCCTTAATGACACTAATTCCTTGATGATCTCTGTGTTGTTCTGTTCATTGTCAGTAAAACACTTGGTCATGTGAGCTTTATACATCTTTTCACGCAAGGTGCGATTATCTGCATATTCCATAAATGGAATGAAACTGGGTGCTTGTAAGGTAAAGTGCCAGGCACCATCATTACCTTCAGATTTTGCTAGTTCAGCAGCCCTCTCAACTACATCTGCAGGCAAACCACTCAGATCTGCTTCATTATCTATTTTCAAACGAAAAGCATTGGTTTCCGTCAAAACGTGCTCACCAAACTTTAATCCCAACGTTTGTAGCTTAACAGAAATCGTTCTAAACTCCGCCTTCTGCTCAGCGTCGAGTTTAGCTCCATTTCTTACATAATCCTTATATGTTTTTTCTAATAAAGTCATTTGCTCTGTGCTTAAGCCGAGGGATTCCTTAGCCTCAAACACTTGCTCAACCCGCTCAAATAACTTTGGGTCTTGACTGATTTCACTTTCAAATTCCGTTAAAATAGAAGAAGCCTCCTGAGTTACTTTTTGCAACGCATCATTTGTCTCTGCAGAATTCAAATTGAACAAGATGGGAGTTATTTTACCCAGTAGCTCACCGGATTTCTCCAATGCTTCAATTGTATTGTCAAAAGTGGGTTTGTTTTGATCCTCTTTGATCTCTTTGATCTCATCCCTGGCGATAGCAAGTGCTTTTTCTATTGCCGGAATATAGTTGTTGCTATCAATATCACTAAATGGTGGCACCTCGTATGGAGCTTCGAAGGGCAACAACAAAGGGTTAGTATCTGACATGTATCGCTATTTTTTACAGTAATTCTTTGTAAAGCTAATTCATCTTTAAACTCATGAATACCTATGTAGGTTTCAATCCGAATATTGTAGAAAAAAGAGATGTATTCTGTATTAAAATCGAACTAAATTATGTTCGACTATTGAACAATTTGAATTAAAGAAATTTCAAAAAATATTTAATACCCTAATTATCAACGCCTTACGAATTATGGCAGCATTTTTATTTCACTCTTAGCAAATCAAGAAAGTCATGCTTTATCACAGGATCAAAATCGCTTTGAGGTTAATGCTACGGCAGAAATTTTTCACCATCTTAAACCTACTTGGATTAGCAATTGGTGCTGCTTGCTTCCTGTTGATCTACTTATATGTAGATGATGAGTATTCTTATGATCAATTTCATGTAAATAAGGATGAAGTCTTTCGAATCAATATGACCAACATATGGATTGAAAGTAATGACATGTTCGGGTCGACTAGTCCCGCTGTGGCTCAAGCAATCAAAGCTAATATCCCAGAAGTTGATAAAGTCATCAGACTTCATACACCCTACTTTGGTAGCGAACAAGTTATTTCTGTGCTAGATAATGCGGGTCAAAGAAAAAGCTTCAAAGAAAAAAGAATACTTTCATCTGACCCTGAGCTATTCGACATCTTTACATTTCAAGCCATAGAAGGAAACCTACAGACCGCCCTTTTAAACCCAAAATCCATAGTCCTTACAAAAAACCATGCACAGAAGTACTTTCCTTTAGAATCGGCCGTAGGTAAACAGATATCAATTGGGGTTGGCTCCGATCTCAGGACTTTTAAAGTAACGGCCGTCATCGATAACATACCAGACCAAAGTCATTTTCATTTTGACATGTTGATTTCGATGAACACCTTCAAAAACATAATCGATCGCTCCGATTCCTGGATATGGACCGCTTTCGTGACTTATGTACTTCTTCATGACGATGCAAGTTCCGAAAAAGTGAATAGCGCTTTGGCCTCATTACCGGCACAATACGTAGGTGACGAAGAGGCTCGCCAAAAAAACTGGACACTGGAATTACAAAATATTACGGACATTAGGCTTCGCTCAGGGGCAATCCCCAACCGACTTGGTCCCGTTGGTAGCCAATCTAGAGTGAATATTTTCATCTCTGTGGCAATATTGATTTTGCTATTATCATGCATCAACTTCATGAATTTATCTACTGCTCGTTTTGGACAAAGAGCAAAAGAAATAGGCATTAAGAAGGTGATGGGATCGTCCAAAAGTCAGATTAGTCAACAATTTTTAATGGAATCTATGATGTTCAGTTCAATCTCAGTTCTATTAGGATTTGGAATAGCTGAGCTGGCAAAACCATATTTCAATTCCCTGGCAGATAAATCTATTTCACTTAATCTTTTTTCAGACCCTACAATATTGATGATCATGATATTAATGATCCTGATCATAGGTCTATTAGCCGGAAGTTACCCAGCCTGGTTTATGACCCGTTTCAACCTGGTCGATGCAATAAAAGGTTCCAAAATGAAATCTCATGATAAATTCAACCTACGAAATGGCCTCGTCATATTTCAATTCACAATTTCAATAGCATTAATCTCTTCCACCCTGTTGGTACAAGATCAGTTAGATTTTCTGAATACGAAAGAGTTGGGTTTTGAGAGTGAGAACCTGATAGCCATTGAACACCTGGAATGGCTTGCCGACGATGGTGAATTATTTAGGGATCAAGTGATTAGTTCTGGCCTACTCAAAAACCCTTCATTGACCAGTCATGTTCCCCCTAATTGCTGGAATCAGGATAACTTAAAGCCTCTAAACTCACCAAAAACTGAAGATTTAGCAGTCACAATGATATTAACGGACCCTCAATTCATGCCTACACTTGGAATAGAACTTGAGGCCGGCAGAAATTTCTTTGACGAAGGAGAAGGCGATATCCAAAGTATCATTATCAACGAAAAATGTGCCCTGCAGATGGAATGGGTTTCTCCAGATCAGGATATAGAATCTGTAATTGGGAAAAAAGTTTCGTACTATGATGATCTCCAGTTCACAGTTATTGGAGTGATGAAAGACTTCAATTTTTGGGCACTTCACAGCCCTGTTGAACCCCTCGCTTTGTTACATAAAGACTCACCAATGTGGAGAAATGAAAACTTTTTGGTTGGCCGTGTCTTAAGTGGAAACTATAATAATGTCGTTAATAACCTGGAAAAACTGTGGAACGATCTCAATCCAGGAATCCCATTCAATTATCATTTTGTTGATCAGGAATTCGATAAAAGCTTTAAGGGACAAAGACAATTTGCATCTGTGTTGAATGTATTCACAGTCTTGGCCATTTCAATTGCTATTTTGGGACTTATTGGATTAATAAGTTTCACAACAGAACAAAGGACAAAAGAGTTTGGTATTCGAAAAGTATTAGGAGCAAAATTCAGGCACCTGTTGGGCATCATTTCTTACGAATTTCTAAGACTCCTAGCATTTGCATTTGCATTTGGAATATTAATAACACTCTATTTTGGAATTGACTGGCTGTCAAATTTCACTTATCAGACATCTATATCTGCATCGATATTTCTAATCTCTGGACTCATGGTTCTGAGTCTAATTATGATCATTACCTATTCCATCACAAAGGTGAACTCAAGTAAGAATCCTGCATCTATCCTAAGAGATGATTAGTTAAGGGTCTCCCTTATAAGTCAATCGACGGCTAATTTTCAGCCAATGATTATCTTTCGTTTGATAATAGACTTTACTCGCTCACTATCAGTGCCTTTTATTATAGCAACCAAACAACCTTTGTTACCTTTTGCTGCTTTATTGGTTATGATCGTGTTGAGTTCTCCTTGTGATACAGATGTTTCATCAATGGCTAGATAGGGACCAATGTTATCCGGGAAGACAACATAGTCTTCGGCATGTGACAGTTGGTCCCAGGCTGTATAATCACTCTGGTGAGAGAAGTACTGCTCTTCTAAGAGCTTGCCATTGACATGGAAGTATTTACCCAGGCTTTTACAACTTATCGGATTGGTATCGATGCACTGCTTTTAAAAAAGCCTCAAAATCTTTGGTCATGCGGGTGCCTTTTGCAACTAGCTCCAAATTTCTGGAAACTACTTCATTCATTGTTTCATTGAGCCAACGTCGACGCTTGACTTTCAAATAGCAGGCTTTACCACAAATAGGGAAGTCCTTGATGGTTACTCTTCAAAGAAGCCTTTAGAACTAAGTTTATGACCCAAAAATTCAGTAGGAGTCAATTCCTTCTCCACTAAACTGATCCAGTATCCTTCTGTTGATTTTTCAACTGCAGTGACCTCAAAGTAGGTCAGCATGCCTTCCGGCAACAATAACTCCCAAGCTGATGTGTCCAATCCTCTTTTTTAAATCGAAATTAGACTATTCGAAGCTATTCCACAGGTTTTCCGCTTGATCCATGGAAACGACCGGGGCGCGTAGCCTTACACTCCCACCTTCTACGGCAGCCGTAGTGGAACGAAACCATCAGCTCTGAGGCCCAGCTGAAGAACTCTACGTCATATTTGATCCGATGTAACAATCCATCGTGGATTGTATCGAATGTAGCCTTTACGTTCAGGCATAAAAAAACCCATTCAAATTAATGAATGGGTCTTGTTAAAAGCTGGCAACGACTTACTCTCCCACCTGTTACGGCAGTACCATCAGCGCTGAGGGGCTTAACTTCTCTGTTCGGAATGGGAAGAGGTGGACACCCTCGCTATAATCACCATAAAGTCTTTAGCAACTTAGAACGGGTGTCAGACACCCTCGGACTAGCAGTCCGTCTATCATCACTATAAAATCTTAGTCTGCTGATACTTCTTATCAGCACACATTAATATCCTTAACATGTTGTCAGAGTAAAAGATTCTGATCATTAATCGTTTTACAAGTATAGTCGCTTAAAGAAAGCTTACGGGTAATTAGTACTGCTCAGCTTTGACATTACTGCCTTTACACCTACAGCCTATCTACGTCCTCGTCTAGAACATCCCTTTAAAGAAGTCTCATCTTGTAGTGGGTTTCGCACTTAGATGCTTTCAGTGCTTATCCCTTCCCAACGTAGCTACCCAGCAATGCCCCTGGCGAGACAACTGGTGCACCAGCGGTTAGTCCAACCCGGTCCTCTCGTACTAAGGTCAGATCTACGCAAACTTCTTACGCCCACAACAGATAGGGACCGAACTGTCTCACGACGTTCTGAACCCAGCTCGCGTGCCACTTTAATGGGCGAACAGCCCAACCCTTGGGACCTTCTCCAGCCCCAGGATGTGACGAGCCGACATCGAGGTGCCAAACCTCCCCGTCGATGTGAGCTCTTGGGGGAGATCAGCCTGTTATCCCCGGAGTACCTTTTATCCTTTGAGCGACGGCCCTTCCATACAGAACCGCCGGATCACTATATCCTAGTTTCCTACCTGATCGGCTTGTTGGCCTCACAGTCAAGCACCCTTATGCTATTGCGCTCTTCGCATGATTACCAAACATGCTGAGGGTACCTTTGAAAGCCTCCGTTACGCTTTTGGAGGCGACCACCCCAGTCAAACTACCCACCACACACTGTCTCTGTCTCCAGATTAGGCATCAGATAAACAAAGGGAGGTATTTCACCAATGACTAACATACGCCTGGCGACGCACGATCAAAGTCTCCCTCCTATCCTACACATCATTTACCCAATACCAATGTGAAGCTATAGTAAAGGTTCACGGGGTCTTTCCGTCCCGTTGCGGGTAAACGGCATCTTCACCGTTACTACAATTTCACCGAGCTCATGGCCGAGACAGTATCCAGATCGTTGCACCATTCGTGCAGGTCGGAACTTACCCGACAAGGAATTTCGCTACCTTAGGACCGTTATAGTTACGGCCGCCGTTTACTGGGGCTTCAGTTCAGAGCTTCGCCGAAGCTAACTCCCCCCCTTAACCTTCCAGCACCGGGCAGGTGTCAGGCCTTATACTTCCTCTTTCAAGTTCGCAAAGCCATGTGTTTTTGATAAACAGTCGCCTGGATCGTTTCGCTGCGCCCTACTCACGTAGGGACCCCTTCTCCCGAAGTTACAGGGTCATTTTGCCTAGTTCCTTAGCCATGAATCACTCGAGCACCTCAGGATTCTCTCCTTGACTACCTGTGTCGGTTTACGGTACGGGTACCCATAACCTGTAGCTTAGAGGGTTTTCTCGGAAGTCTGATTAGGTCTACTATCCACGCTGCCGTAGCGTTGTGGTACTATCACGTTCAGCATCGAATGCGGATTTGCCTACATCCAATATACCTACACGCTTCAACGTACTATTCCGTCAGTACGCGAGACTTTCACTCCTCCGTCACCCCATCGCAGTTATGGGTAGTATCGGAATATTAACCGATTATCCATCGACTACCCCTCTCGGGTTCGCCTTAGGCCCCGACTAACCCCCGGCTGATTAGCATTGCCGGGGAAACCTTAGTCTATCGGTGTGCGGGTTTCTCGCCCGCATTATCGTTACTTATGCCTACATTTGCGCTTCTCTGCGCTCCAACATGCCTCACAGCACACCTTCGCCGCACAGAGAATGCTCCCCTACCATATTACTATCCTAGGCTTCGGTACCGCACTTAATGCCCGATTATTATCGATGCCCTATCGCTCGACCAGTGAGCTGTTACGCACTCTTTAAATGAATGGCTGCTTCCAAGCCAACATCCTGGCTGTCTAAGCAATTGGACCTCCTTAGTTCAACTTAGCGCGGATTTAGGGACCTTAGCCGTAGGTCTGGGTTCTTTCCCTCTCGGATTAGGACCTTAGCACCCTAACCCTCACTGCATGGATAATTTATTAGCATTCGGAGTTCGTCTGGATTTGGTAGGATGTGACTCCCCCTAGTCCAATCGGTAGCTCTACCTCTAACAAACATCTCCACACGCT